>NZ_JBICUB010000002.1:0-769130 GCF_043197935.1 Micromonospora sp. NPDC048930 | reverse complement strand
CGGATGATCTCCGGTGGGGCGTTTTCCCTGCTAGCCCGGCGAAAGGCTATGTGGCCAGGGGCGGGGTCGAACCGCCGACCTTCCGATTTTCAGTCGGACGCTCGTACCAACTGAGCTACCTGGCCGTGGTGCTCGGCTCATGCTACCGCACAGGCCGATACGCAGAACGCCGCGCGGGAAGGGCGCGGCGTCAGCGCTTGCGGTCCTGACGGGACTTGAACCCGCGACCTCCGCCTTGACAGGGCGGCGAGCACTCCGACTGCTCCACAGGACCTAGCTGGTGTTGCATCCGGCCGGAACCGGACCGTGCCCCCAACGGGATTCGAACCCGTGCTACCGCCTTGAAAGGGCGGCGTCCTGGGCCGCTAGACGATGAGGGCGGCCCCGCCATCATTGCACACTCGCAACTTCAAGCGGACTTGCTCCCATCCGGCCCCGCCGGAGGCATGAGAAGCATATGTCATGCCTCCTCGGACGACCAAACCGGTATGGCTACCGGCACACCGAGGGACGAAAGCACAGCTCAGAGGGGGTGTTACCGGAGCCGGGAGATCCCGTACCGCCGTCGCAGGTCGGGGATCAGGGTCCGGCAGGCGGCCATCGTCTGGCTCCGGTCGCCACCCGCGTCGTGCATCAGTACGACCGAGCCGGGGCGGGCTGCCGACTCCACCCGCTTGATGATCGTCTTCGCCGGCGGGCGGTTCCAGTCCTGCGGGTCGACGCTCCAGTGCAGCGGACGCATGCCGAGCTTGGCCGCCACCGCCACCTCCTCGGCCGTCCACCGCCCGCCCGGCTGCCGGAACCAGGTGATCTTGGCGTTCGGCACGGCGGCCCGGATGGCCTGGTTGGTCCGGAGCAGGTCGGCGCGGATGTCCGCCACCGGGCGCCGGCCGAGGTTCATGTCGTGCCGCCAGCTGTGGTTGCAGAGCTGGTGGCCCTCCCGGACGATCCGCGCCACCAGTTGCGGATAGCGCCGGGCCTCCATGCCGACCAGGCAGAACGTCGCGGTGACGTGCGCCGCCCGGAGCTGGTCGAGGATCTGCGGCGTCCAGCGCGGGCTCGGGCCGTCGTCGAAGGTCAGGGCCACCCCTCGGTCGCCGGTGTGCCGGCGCAGCCCGGCGGGCAGGGTCTTCGGCAGCGGGCGCAGCTGCGGCTTCGGCGGGGTGGTGCGGCTCGGGCGCGGCTTGGGCGTCGGTTTCGGCGTCGGGGCGGCCGATGCGGCCGGCGGGCCGCCGGCCTGGGGCGGGGTCTTGCCGGGTTCACCACAGCCGGCCAGGAGGAGGGCCAGGCCGACGGCGAGCGCCAGCACGGGGGGTGGACGCATCGTCGCTCCCGAAGAGGGGGTCGGGGTACGCGGACTTTCCGACGGTAGTGGACGAAGCGCCGATCCGGGAGGGGCGATCAGTCGGTCGCCGACCGGTCCAGCGAGTCGCGCACGGCCATGGTGAGCGAGATCGCCTCGGCCAGGTCCGCCGGGCGGACCACCCCGGCCGGCAGCCCGTCGGCCCGCCACCCCGGTCCGGCCGCGAGGGCCAGCAGCGGACGCCGTGGGGCGGCCAGCAGCGCGGAGAGCTGATGCGGATCGGCGGTGGCCCCGGTGTGCGACCAGAGCACGACGGCCGCCGGCCCGGTCCGGCCGACCGCCTCGACCAGGGCCGCCACCGGCACCCGCGCACCCAGCATCCGGTAGCTCACCCCGGCCTCGGCCAGGGCGGCGGCCAGCGCCTCCAGCGGCAGGGTGTGCTGTTCCTCGTCGGCGCAGGAGAGCAGGATGCGGGCCGGCCCGGTGGTCGGATGGGCCCGGGCCACCGCGGCGAACGCCTCCGAGACGCACCGGGACATCAGGTGCTCCACCTCGATCAGCCCGGCGGTGGCGGCGTGCCGCTCGCCGATGCCGGCGAGCACCGGGCGGAGCAGCCCGTCCCAGGTGGCGACCACGCCGTCGGTGGCCAGGGCGTGCCCGATCGTCTCGCCGATGGCCCCCGCGTCCAGCCGCATGGCGGCCCGGGCCAGCCCACGGGCGGCCGGCCCGGCCCGGCCGACCGGGATGGTCGCCCCACCGCCGTCCCGGGCGCCGACCACGCCGGCGGCGCCAGCCAGGCCGACGGCGTCATCCGCGCCCACGGTGCCCGCTCGCCGGGCGGCCTCAGCCGCGCCGAACCGGGGTTGTCGCCGGAGCCGCGCGCCGAGGTCGGGCGGAACGGCGGGGGACCGCCGGGCCCAGCGGGCGGCCTCGGCCGGGGTCACGCCTTCCGCGGTGAGCCGCCGCATGATCTCCAGGCGCGCCAGGTCAGCCGGGGTGTAGCGCCGGTGCTGCCCGGGTACGTGTTCGCTGGGACCGAGACCGTAGCGCTGGTGCCAGGTGCGCAGGGTGGTGACCGCGACCCCCAGCCGGCGCGCGACGGCTCCCGCGCTCAGCGCCTCATCGGCCACCCGGCCGCTCCGGTGCCTCATCGGCCGGCGTACCGGGCGGAACGGCGCGGGACGCGTCGGCGGCGGGCGGGGCTGGCCGCAGCAGCCGGTTCACCACCCCGCCCAGCCACGGCGCGTACGCCCCGGGATCGGCGTCGAGGTCGGCCTCGAGTTCGCGCGGGTCGACCCAGCGCAGGGTGGCCACCTCGTCGGGATCCGGCCGGGTGGGCAGGTCGGCGGGCACGTCGGCGCGGAGCACGTGGTCGTACTCGAACTCGACCCGGCCGGTGGCCGGATCCGCGGCGTGGTAGACGTACACCCCGACCTCGGCGAGGTCCACCGGGCCGATGCCGAGCTCCTCGGCGAGGCGGCGGTTGGCCGCCTCGAACAGCGACTGGCCCGGCATCGGGTGCCCGCAGCAGGAGTTGGCCCAGCGCAGCGGGAAGCGGGTCTTCGCGGGGGCCCGCTGCTGGAGCAGGATCCGTCCCTCCGGGTCGACGAGCAGCACCGAGAACGCCCGGTGCAGCCGCCCCGGCGGCTGGTGGGCGGCGGCCACCGTCGCCTCGCCGTGCGGGCTTCCGGTGTCGTCGACCAACTCGACCAGGTGCCCCTCCCGGGCGGTCACGACGCGCTCCCGGTGATCCGCGAGGCGGCGAGCTTGCCGCTGATCAGCACCATCGGTACCCCCACTCCCGGCTGGGTGCCGGAACCCACGAAGACCACGTTGTCGAGCGTCCGGTGCAGGTTGGCCGGACGGAACGGGCCGGTCTGGAAGAAGCTGTGCGCGGCGGCGAACGGTGTGCCGGCGGCCATGCCCTGCTCCGCCCACTCCGCCGGGGTGACCGTGCGCAGCACCTCGATCCCCGCGCCGAAGCCGACGTAGCCCCGCTCCTCCAGGGTGGCGATGAGCTGGTCGGCGTAGCGGCGGGTCAGGTCGCCCCGCCAGTCGAACGGCGCCCGGTCGAGGTTGGGCACCGGGGCGAGCACGTAGTAGGTGTGCCGCCCGGCCGGGGCCACCGACGGGTCGGTCCGGCTCGGGTTCGTCACCAGCAGCGACGGGTCGGTCATCAGCTCGCCTCGCCGGATCACCTCGTCGAATGTGCCGCGCCAGGACCGGCCGAAGTGGATGTTGTGATGGGCGATCCTGCCATAGCCCTGCCGGGATCCGACGTGCAGCACCACGCACGAGGGCGAGTAGGTGAGCCTCCGTCGCCGGCCGGCGGGCAGCAGGTCGCGGTAGGCGACCGGCAGGTCCGGGTTGAGCACCACGACGTCCGCGGGGACGAGTTCACCGTCGGTGGTCAGCACGCCGGTGGCCCGGCCGTGCGCGGTCTCCACCCGGCTCACCGTGGTCCCGTACCGGATCTGCACGCCGTGCTTCTCCGCCGCGCCGGCCATCGCCCGGGAGACCGCGTGGACGCCGCCGCGGGGGAAGAACACCCCGGCCACCGAGTCGAGGTACGCGATGACCGCGTAGATGGCCAGCGCGTCGTGCGGCGCGAGGCCGGCGTACATGGCCTGGAAGGAGAAGATCCGCTGGGTACGCGGGTCCCGGAAGAACTGGTTGATCTTCGTCTGGAGCCGCCGGAACGCTCCGTTGGCCAGCAGCCGCAGCAGGTTGCCGGTGAGCAGGTCGGTCGGGGCGTCCAGGTTGCGCTCGATGAAGTCGGCCCGTTCCCACCGCCAGAGGTTGCGGGCGTAGTCGACGAACCGCAGGTAGCCGTCGGCCTCGCGGGGGCCGCAGACCCGGGCGATCTCGGCGGCCATCCGGGTGGTGTCGGTGATGACGTCGAGCGTCGACCCGTCCGGGTAGTACGCCCGGTAGGCCGGGTCGAGCGGGGTCAGGTCGAGCCAGTCGGTCAGCTCCTCGCCGACCGCGCCGAGCGCCTCGGCGATGAGGTCGGGCATGGTGAGCACGGTCGGGCCGGTGTCGAACTCGTACCCGTCCACGCTGAGCCGGCCGGCGCGCCCGCCCGGCACCGGCTCGCGTTCCAGGACGGTCACCTGCCGGCCGCTCCCGGCCAGGTGCAGCGCGCAGGCCAGCCCGCCCAGGCCGGCGCCGACGACCACCACCCGGTCGGTACGTCCGTTCACGGTGCGCACCCGACCACCCCCCTCGCGAAGTTGCCCATCATGCCCGCCGGGTGGCGGCGGCGATGGCGAGGCCGGCCAGCGCGGTGCGCGCGGTCCCGTCGATCGACGCGGTGTCGAGCGCGGCCAGCGCCTCGCCCACCCGGTCGGAGATCATCCCTTCGACCCGGGACACCGCACCGGTGTCCCGGACCAGTTCGGCCAGCCCGGCCACCTCGGGCGACGCGGTGACCGCGCCGGCCCGGTCGAGCGCCCGGCGCTGCGCCGGGGTGGCGAGCTGCCGGGCCAGCATGAGCAGCACGGTCGGCTTGCCGGTACGCAGGTCGTCCCCGGCCGGCTTGCCGGTGGCGACCGGGTCCCCGTACACCCCGAGCAGGTCGTCGCGGAGCTGGAACGCCTCCCCGACGGCGAGCCCGTACCGGGTGTACGCGGCGATCAGCGGCGAGTCCGGGTCGGCCCCGGCCAGGCAGGCGCCGAAGAGCAGCGGGCGCTGGACGGTGTAGCCGGCGGTCTTGTAGCGGGCCACCCGCAGCGCCCGGTCCACGGACCAGTTCGCCGCGTCGTGCTCCCCGAGCACGTCGAGGAACTGCCCCGCGACGGTCTCCACCCGCATCTGGTCGTAGCAGCGCCGGACGTCGAGCAGCCGGGCCGGCGGCACGGCGGCGTGCGCCATCAGCCGGTCGGCCCAGACCACGCAGAGGTCGCCCACGAGCACGGCGACGGCTTCGCCGTACCGTTCCGGGTCGCCGGTGTGGCCGGAGGCCCGGTGCCGGGCGGCGGCGGCGCGGTGCGCGGTGGGCCGCCCGCGTCGGATGCCGGAGCCGTCCATCACGTCGTCGTGCACCAGCGCGAAGGTGTGCAGCAGCTCCAGCGCGGCCAGCGCCGGCAGCACCGGCGGCAGCGGCTGGTCGGCCCCGACCACCCCGCGCCAGCCCCAGTACGCGAAGGTGGGGCGGACCCGCTTGCCGCCGGCCAGCACGCAGTCGCGGGCGGTCGCGGCGAAGCCGCCCATCGCCGCGTCGATCTGGGTGAGCGAGTCGACCTCGGCGGCGAGGAACGCCGTCAGGGTGTCGTCGACGCCCCGGACCAGGTCT
Source organism: Micromonospora sp. NPDC048930 (assembly GCF_043197935.1). Lineage (NCBI taxonomy): Bacteria > Bacillati > Actinomycetota > Actinomycetes > Micromonosporales > Micromonosporaceae > Micromonospora > Micromonospora sp. NPDC048930. Next base: position 763,533 of record NZ_JBICUB010000002.1, on the reverse strand, counting down.
TCCGTGAACGTGGCCAGCACGTCGCGGACCGGATCGTCCGTCGCTCCCGGCTGTGCCGGCGCCACCCGGAGCGCATCACCGGCGACTGCGTCGTTGGCCATGCGGGCGAGCGTACCCTAGGGTTTACGAGTTGCGTCGATTGGTGCGTCGAATACGAGGGAGGGCCGGTGGACGGCGATCTCACCGCTGCCTATGACCGTTGCCGCGAACTGCACAGACGCCACGGACGTACCTACTATCTCGCCACCCGCCTGCTGCCGGCCTGGAAACGGCGGCACGTGCACGCCCTGTACGGCTTCACCCGCCACGCCGACGAGATCGTCGACCGCACCGAGGAGCTGCCGACCGCCGACCGGGCCGCCCGGCTCGCGGAGTGGTCCCGCCGGTTCGTCGCCGGCCTGCACGGGGAGCCGGTCGACGACCCGCTGCTGCCCGCCGTGCTGCACACCATCGCCGTCTTCGACCTGGACCGCGCCGACTTCGCGTCGTTTCTGCGCAGCATGGCGATGGACCTGACCGTCACCTCCTACCCGACCTACCACGACCTGCTCGACTACATGGAGGGCTCGGCCGCCGTCATCGGCACCATGATGCTGCCGATCCTGGGCAGCTCCGACCCGGCCGCGGCCCGCGAACCGGCCCGCCAGCTCGGCCTCGCGTTCCAGCTCACCAACTTCATCCGGGACGTGGCCGAGGACCTCGGCCGGGGGCGGACCTACCTGCCCGACGAGGACCTGGCCCGGTTCGACGTCACCCGGGAGGACCTGCTCGCCGCCCGGGCCGCCGGCCGGGCCACCGCGAAGATCCGCGACCTGATCGAGTACGAGGTGACCCGTGCCCAGGCCCACTACCGGGCCGCCGCGCCGGGCATCCCGCTGCTCACCCCCGCGTCGCAGGCCTGCATGCGCACCGCGTACGCCCTCTACGGCGGGATCCTCGACGAGGTGGCCGCCCAGGACCACGACGTCTTCGTACGCCGGGCCGTCGTAGCCCGGCGGCGGCGGGCGGCGGTGGCCGCCCGGGCGCTGCTCACCCCGGCCGGCACGCCGGTGGTGGTCCCCGGCCCGGCGGTCCAGCCCGTCCTGGTGAAAGGAGGGGTCCCCGCTTAACGCCTGGCGTTGTGAAGGGGGCCCCTGCAAACACGTCAGAGGCAGGAGTGCAGCGCCTCGACCAGCTCGTCCACCCGGTCGTGCTCGGCCAGTCGGGACGTCGCGTAGGCGAAGGTGTAGCCGCGCTCCGGGTCGGCCCAGGCGCTGCTGCCGCCGATCCCACCCATGCCCCAGCTCCCGTCCGGCTCCCAGCCCATCCCCAACGTCCAGGACGCCCGCCGGTCCAGCACCAGGTCCGGTCCGTCGTACTGCACCCGGGTCGCCTCGGCGACCAGCTCCGGGCTGAACCGGCGTACCCCGTCGAGGGTGCCGCCGGCGAGCAGGCCCGCGTAGAGCCGGGCCAGGGCGGACGCGGTGGCGTGCAGGTTCACCGCCGGGATCTCGGCCGACCGCCACAGCGGGCTGTTCACCATCGTCACGTCCCGGCCGCCCGGCGGATTGTCCAGCGCCCGGGCCCGCAGCGACCCCGGCTCGCCGCGCGTCCGGTCCGGCCAGGCCGGATCGGCGTACGACAGGGCTGCGCACCGCCGCTGGTCGGCCGCGTCCAGGCCGAAGCCCAGGTCGAGGCGCCACGGTCCGGCGATCTCCTCGGCCAGGAAGCGTCCCACCGGCCGCCCGTCCACCCGGCGGACCAGCTCGCCCACCAGGTGCCCGTACGTCCAGGCGTGCTCGCCCGCGACGGACCCCGGCGTCCACTCGGGCTCGGCGGCGGCCAGATCGGCGCAGAGCAGCGCCCAGTCGGCGACCGTCTCGGCGGGCCGGGGCACCGGGAACGCCGGCAGCCCGGCGGTGTGGCTGAGCACCTGCCGCACGGTCGCCGGGGTGCGGAACTCCGGCCAGTACGCGGACACCGGCGCATCGAGATCCACCAGGCCCCGGTCGACCAGGGTGAGCAGGCAGAGCGCGACCACCGGCTTGCCCACCGAGTAGACGTTGACCAGCGTGTCCGGCCGCCACGGGTCATCCGCTCCCGCCGCCGTGACCACCGCCCCGGGCGGTACGGCGGCGCGGGTGCCGCCGACCAGGTCGACCACGGGCGTGCCGTCGTACCAGATGGTCAGGGCCGCGCCGGTCTCCCGGCCGGCGGCGAACAGATCGTAAAAGCAGTCCCGGACCGGGGCGAAGCGCGCGTGCACCCGGCCACCGTAGTGGTCCGGCGGGTTACCGGCGCGGGAAATCCGGCGCGGAGCGGTCGCCACGGCCGCCCGGGTGCGGAATGCTGGCGGGATGGCGGATCCGGAACTGGTGGACGTGGTCGTGCTCGGGCTCGGGGTCGGCGGCGAGGAGGTGGCCGAGCGGCTCGCCGACGCCGGCCTCACCGTCGTCGGGATCGAGCGGAACCTGGTCGGCGGCGAGTGCCCGTACTGGGGCTGCATCCCGAGCAAGATGATGATCCGCGCGGCCAACGCGCTGGCCGAGGCGCGCCGGATCGACGAGCTGGCCGGCTCCGCCGAGGTCCGGCCCGACTGGGCGCCGGTGGCGAAGCGGATCCGCGAGGAGGCCACCGACACCTGGGACGACAAGGTGGCGGTGGACCGCTTCACCGGCAAGGGCGGCCGGTTCGTCCGGGGCAGCGGCCGGCTCGACGGCCCGCACCGGGTACGCGTCGGCGACCAGGTCTTCCAGGCCCGGTACGGGATCGTGCTCGGCACCGGCACCCGCCCGTCGATCCCGCCGATCGACGGCCTGGCGGACACCCCGTACTGGACCAACCACCAGGCCATCGAGGTCGAGGAGTTGCCGGAGTCGCTGCTGGTGCTCGGCGGTGGGGCGATCGGGCTGGAACTTGCCCAGGTCTTCGCCCGGTTCGGCGTCCGGGTGACCGTGATCGAGGCGGCCGGCCGGGTCCTCGCGGTCGAGGAGCCGGAGGCCTCCGAGATCGCCGCGAACGCGCTGCGCGCCGACGGGGTGCGCATCGAGACCGGCGTGCGGGCCCGGCGGGTCGCTCACGACGGTTCCCGCTTCACGGTCCACGCCGACGGCACCGAGTTCACCGGCGAGAAGCTGCTCGTGGTGACCGGCCGCAGGGCGCACCTGGAGGAGTTGGGCCTGGACACGGTCGGCATCGACGCCAGCCAGCGGTACCTGCCGGTGAACGAGCGGATGCATGTCACCGACGGGCTCTGGGCGGTCGGTGACCTCACGGGCGAGGGCGCGTTCACCCACATCGCCATGTACCAGGCGGGGATCGTCGTCGCCGACGTGCTCGACCACATGCGACGCACCAAGGGCGGCCCCGACGCCAGCGGCACCGCCAGCGTGGTCGGCGGGGCGGCCGGGGTGGTCAGCGCGGTCGGCGGGGCGATGAGCGCCGGCGGGTCGACCACCGCGCCGGGCAGCGTGCCGGTCGCCGACTACCGGGCACTGCCCCGGGTCACCTTCACCGACCCCGAGGTGGGCGCCGTCGGTCTCACCGAACAGCAGGCCCGCGACCGCGGCATCAACGTCCAGATCGGGTACAGCGACCTGACCTCGTCGACCCGCGGCTGGATCCACAAGGCCGGCAACGCCGGCTTCATCAAGCTGGTCGCCGATGCCGACCAGGGGGTGCTGGTCGGCGCCACCTCAGTCGGCCCGGCCGGTGGCGAGGTGCTCTCCGCGCTGGTGGTGGCGGTGCACGCGGCCGTACCGATCAGCCAGCTCCGGCACATGATCTACGCGTACCCGACCTTCCACCGGGCCATCGAGGCGGCGCTGCGCGACCTGCGCTAGCGGTTTCGCGGCAATTGCGTGACGCCTGTACGACAGGCTGTTGAGCTCGGTGACGATCTTCGGAAGGATGTTCTCGTTTTCTCTGGCGCCGATCCGAGGAATCGAGGGCAGTGGGGTTGTGGCTCTACCTGACGCCCTCGCCGACGTTCTCGCCGGAGACCGGGGTGTCGGCGGGAGACTCGGGCGGCGACACGGCCCTCTCCGTGCTCTTCATGCTGGTCCTCATCGTCGCGGTCGTGGTGGGCGTCTCCTCGTCGGCGAAGAAGAAGGAGCGGTTCGAGGAGGCGAAGCGCCGCGCCAACGAGATGTCCGATGAGGAACTCGTGGCGCTGGACCGGAAGCTGCTGGGCCGCCTGCACCGGGTGCACGGCGAGGACATCACCATGCGGGAGCTGAGCACGTCCGCCGGCGAGCCGTACGAGGACGCCTGCCTGGCGACGGAGCGGCTGATCAGGACGGGGCTGGCGGAACTGGTCGAGCGCGAGGGCCAGGAGGCGAAGCCGGCCCCCGACCCACGTCGCCGACCCGAAGCCGTCGACCGGATCCGGATAACGAGCGCGGGATCCCGCCACTTCCTCGACGGGATAGCGAAGGAGGGCTGGAAAGTGAACGGGGACTACATCACCGTCGGATCGAACTCAGTCGTCAACAACCACTCGGTCGTCGCCGGCTCGTTCAACACCATCGCCCAGAAGTACAGCGACGAGTTCGCCAGGGCCGTGCAGCAACTGGAGAAGACGGTCAACGAGGCGGGGAACCCTGAGGCCACGGAGTTGCTGGTGGCCTTCACCGAGGCGCTCGCCTCGGACCGGCGGCAGCCGTCGGTGCTCAAGCGCCTGTTCGCCGGGATCATCGAGGCGGCCCCGGCCGTCGCCGCCATGACGGGCGTCGTGAACACCATCTCCACCCACCTAGCGCAGTGACCCGGACCGGCACCGTCAGTCGGCCGGCCCGCCGTGCCGGCCGGCGCCGGCGGTGAACCGGGCCGCACCCTTCATCGCGTCGGTGATCAGGGATTCCATCCCGAAGGCGAGTTCGGTGGCCATCGCCTCCGGCTCGGGCAGGCCCGCGTTGGCGAGCAGCGCCGCCCGGTCGTTGCGCAGGCAGGTCTGCGGGAACCGGGCGATCTCGCCGGCCAGCCGCTCGGCCGCCGCCCGGGCCTCACCCGGCGCGACCACCCGGTTCACCAGACCCATCGCGTACGCCTCGTCGGCCGGGACCGGGCGGCCGGTGAGGATCAGGTCCATCGCCCGGCTCTCGCCGATCAGCCGGGGCAGCCGCACCGTCCCGCCGTCGATCAGCGGTACGCCCCAACGCCGGCAGAACACCCCGAGCGTCGCGTCCGACTCGGCGACCCGCAGGTCGCACCAGAGCGCCAACTCCAGGCCGCCGGCGACGGCGTACCCGGAGATCGCGGCGATCACCGGCTTGGACAGGCGCATCCGGGTGGGGCCCATCGGGCCGTCGCCCTCCGGCTCGACCCGGTTGCCGCGTGGCGTACCGATGGCCTTGAGGTCGGCGCCCGCGCAGAACGTGCCGCCCGCGCCCCAGAGCACGGCGACCGCCGCGTCCGGGTCGGCCTCGAAGGCGCGGAAGGCGTCCGCCAGGGCCCGGGCGGTCGGGCCGTCGACGGCGTTGCGGGCCTCCGGCCGGTCCAGGATCACCGTGGTCACCGGCCCGGCGTGCTCGACGCGTACCCCCATCGGGTCAGCATGCCCGCGACGGCGGCCGGCGCGCCAGAGATTGCTGCGGTGGTGGGGTACGGATGGTCCGTGGGCGAACGTTTCCTACTTGATCGAACCAGCCGGTGCCAGCCGGCGCATCGGCTGGCCGGTCACCGCACCGACCTGATCGAAGTCCCGGTCGTAGTGCAGCAGGGACAGTCCCTGATGTTCGGCGGTTGCCGCGATGAGTAGATCAACCGCGCCAGCCGACCGGTGCGTTCCCCGCTCGGTCAGCTCCAGCTGTATCTCGGCCGCCCGCTCATATATCCGGTCGGGCATCGCTACCCAGCCGAAGGCGGCGCGGAGTTGCTGCTCAAGTCCGGCGCGGTCGGCGACGGATCGGGCGGAGTAGAGGAACTCCAGTTCGACGAGGGGGCATATGGCGACCAGACCGGCGGTGATGGTCGGCTCCCAGCGGGCCAGCACATCCGGGTCGCGGAGCAACCGGACGAGGGCGCTGGTGTCGATCAGGTAGTCGGCGAGCTTCACGACCGGTAGAGGTCCTTGTCGAGCAACTCGTCGAAGTCACCGGCCTGCCCGCGGCTGGCCAGTTCCGCCAGCGCGCGGGCCCGGCGCAGACGTGCCGCGCCCTCCCGGAGCGCGACGTTGACCGTGTCCTTCTTCGTCTTGGTGCCGAACGCCTTGGCCGCGTCGGCCAGCGCCTCATCGTCGACGTCCACGAGGATCTTGGTCATCCACGCCTCCTATATACGGCACGCGGAAGCAGTATATCCAACAGGTCACCGGCTGGCGTGTGTTGAGGGGGTCTGCTCGATGAGGGTGGCGGTGGCACGGTCGAGGAGTGCGCAGAACTGTCGGTGTTCCTCGGGGGTGAACCGGTCGGTGAGGGCGCGTTCGAGCACGATGACCTCCCGGTAGGCGCGGTCGAGCAGGCCCCGACCGGAGTCGGTGAGGGTGGCGATGAGCACCTTCGCGTGTACGGGCGACGGCTGGCGGTCGATGAGTCCCTTGTTCTGCAGACCGGTCAGGACGCTGGCCATGCTCTGCTGGGTTACCCCGCACGCGCGGGCCAGCTGCGCTCCTGACATGGCCTCCTTCCGGGAGAGGGCCAGCAGCACCGTGTACTGGGGCATGGTCAGCCCGTGGCCGCGCAGCACCGCTTCGTGGTGGCCCATCAGGGCCTGCTCCGCGCGGCGGATCCGGCTGCACAGATACTCCTCGACCGGCACGTCAGCCATGTAACAACTCCCTCAGTTGACTCAGGAACCTGATATTGCCTAGGGTTCGAGTATCAGAATACTGAGTCAAGACAGATGGCTGGACGTGATGAAGGCTGTTGTCCTGGACGCCAACGATCAGTTCCGTATCGCCGAAATGACAGAGCCGGTGCCCGGCCCGGGCGAGGTCGCGATCCGGGTCGCCTACTCGGGCGTGCAGTACGGCGACGTGTTGGTGCGCGAGGGTCACTTCCCGATTCCGCGGCCCTTCGTGCCGGGCTTCGAGGCGGCGGGTGAGATCGTCGCGGTCGGTGCGGGTGTGGACGAGGCGCGAATCGGCGAGCAGGTCAGCGCCCTGATCGGCGGGGGCGGCTACGCCGAGGTCGTGACCGCACCTGCGGTGCTGGCGATCAACGCCGCCGGGGTCGGGCCACGTGCGGCGGCCGGGTTCGGCTGGATCACGCCGACCGCCTACGACCTGATCAACACCGTGGCCGGGGTGCGGCCTGGCGACAGCGTGCTGATCCACGCCGCCGCCGGTGGGGTCGGGTCACTGGCCGGGCAGTTCGCCGACGCGGCGGGTGCCGAGCGGATCGTCGGTGTGGTCGGCAGCGCCGACCAGGTCGACTACGCCCACCGGTTCGGCTACCACCAGGTGCTGGTGCGCGAGGAGTTCCCCGACGCCCTGGGTGAGGAGAAGTTCGATGCGATCCTGGATCCGATCGGCGGCTCCACCCGCATCGAGAATCTGGCGCGGCTGGCCCCACACGGCCGGATCGTGGTCTACGGCAACATCGCCACCTTCGAACCGGTCACCGTGTCGGCCAACGACCTGCTGATGCAGGGGCAGTCGCTGTTGACCTACAACAGCAACCTGGCCAGCCAGACCAATCCGAAGAGGCTGGCCGACAGCGCAGCCCGCGCCATGAAGCTGGTCGCCGACGGGACGGTACGCATCGACATCACCGCCGAATACGAGCTGGCCGACATCGAGACCGCGATCGCGAACCTTGCCGGAGGGCTTACCCGCGGCAAGAGCATCGTCCGCGTCGGATGAGGCCGTCGACCTCGGCGGCTGGCCGGCGCGGCCGGCAGTGCCCTTCGGACGCTACGAGCTTGATGACGTGAATGGATCAGGCGCGGGCCGGCGGCTGGGTAACGAAGGTGCGCCAGGCGGTGGGGGTGAAGGTGAGGGTGGGGCCGGTCGGGTCCTTGGAGTCGCGGACGGCGACCACGCCGGGGAGGTTGTCGGCGACCTCGACGCAGGCACCGCCGTTGCCGCTGCTGCGGCTGCTCTTGCGCCACCGGGCGCCCGTCAGTTCCATGTCTCCGCCACTTCCGTGATGAGATCGACCGATTGCCAGTGGGACAGCGCCTCGCCGCGCACGTTCTCCCATGCGGCCATTATCGCCGCGAGGTCATCGACATCGCTAACCACTTGTCCCTGCACCTGGTTGTCGAGGTACCCGGCGAGCCGGTGGTCCGGGCACTGCGCGATCACGAACGGACCGTTCAAGCCGGCGTAGGCGCCGACCGAGGACGGCACGACGTGCACCCGGATGTGCGGTTCGGCGCAGGCGGCGACCAGGGCGAGCAACTGCTCGTGCATCGTCTCCCGGCCACCGACCGGCCGGCGCAGGACCGCCTCGTCGATCACCGCCGTGAACTGCGGCGGGTCGTCCCGACGCAGGACGCCCTGCCGGTTGAGCCGCGTGGTCAGGTGCCGCTCGATGTCGCTCCGGGGTATCAGGCCGGCTCCGGCGAGGACGGCCCGGGCGTACGCCTCCGTCTGGAGTAGACCAGGCAGGACGAGCGATTCGAACCATCGCAGGGCGACCGCTTCCCGCTCGATCTCCTGCCAGGGGCGGAACCAGACCGGGTCGCGACGTCTTGAAGTGTCCGGCCAAATGTCCGAGACGTCCCGGCCGAGCACCTCCGCCGCCGACACCCGGTGCCGGGCGTGCGGGATGCGGCCCTCGCTCAGCCAGCGACCCACCGTCTTCGGGTCCACCCCCACCCGCTCCGCGAGCGATTCGGTGGTGTGCCCGGTCTCGCTGAGCGCCGCCCGCAGCGCGTCGTTCACGGTCCCTCCCCAATGGACGTCTCAGATTTCTGCCGACCATATCGCTACGCGGTGTATCTGTCCGACCACCTTCGGCAGCGTGTTGCTCAGGACGGCGCGGCCGGTGGAGGTGAGGAGCCCGGCGGTCAGCGTCAGCGCCGGGGCCGCGCCGCCAACGACGTCGGGGCGGCCCCTTCCAACCCGACGGGAAAGGACAGGCATGCGTATCCGGTTCTGGCGGCACCGGCCCGAGGCGGCGCCGCGCGTACCCCGGCAGCGGACCCCGCACAACGAGCGCCCGGCGTGGGCGAGCCAACCCACGGACGTCTTCCCCACCGACGGGCCCGGCCGGGCCGGCAACCTCACTCGGGCGCAGCGGTGGCGGGCCGGCGGGTGGCGGAACGGCGGCCCGAGATGAGCCGAGCGGCCCGCCCTCACCTGCCGATGCGTCCGCTCTGGCTGTGCCGGACCTGCGGCGCGCCGTGGCCCTGCCAGCCGGCGCGGCTCGCACTCCTGGTCGAGTACCGCGCGGACCGGACCGCCCTGCTGATCTACCTCAGCACCCTGATGGCGGAGGCAGGTGCGCAGTTGTCGCAACTCAACGGGTCGGCCGTGGCGGAGGACCTGACCGAGCGCTTCCTCACCTGGGCGCGGGCCCGATGACTCAGCCGCGGCGGGCCAGGGTGGCGCCGAGGGCGGCACCCACCACGCAGGCCACGCCGGCCACCTGCGGCCAGGCCAGCAACTCGCCGAGGAGCAGCGCGCCGACCCCCGCCGCCACCGCCGGTTCGAGGCTGAGCAGCACCGCGAAGACCCGGGCCGGCATCCGGCGCAGCGCGGCCAGCTCCGCCGAGTACGGCAGCACGGACGACAGCAGCGCCACCCCGAGCCCGAGTGCGACGATCCGGGGGTCCAGCAGCTCGGTCCCGCCGGACGCCACCCCGAACGGCAGTACGCAGACCGCGCCCACCGCCATCCCGAGCGCCAGCCCCCGGCTGCCCGGCACGTGCCCGCTCATCGCCTTGCCGAGCAGCACGTACCCGGCCCAGCCGACCGCGATCAGCGCGCAGAGCAGCAGGCCGAACGGGTCCACCCCGGCCCCGCCCAGGCCGGCCAGCAGCAGGACGCCGGTGCCGGCCAGCACCGCCCAGAGCACGTCGACCACCCGCCGGCTGCCCAGCAGCGACACCAGCAGCGGGCCGGCGAAGCCGACGGTGACCGCCACCCCGAGCGGCACCCGCTGGAGCGCGGCGTAGAAGGCGAGGTTCATCGCCGCCATGGCCACCCCGAACGCCCCGATCAGGCCGGCCGCCCGCCAGCCGGGCCAACGGCTCGGGCGGGTGACCGCCAGCAGGACCAGCGCGCCGAGGCCGAGCCGCAGGGTGGTCGTACCGCCGGGGCTGGTGGCGGCGAAGAGCTGCTTGGCCACCGCCGCGCCGACCTGGGTGGAGACCATGCCGAGCAGCATCAGCAGGGGCGGCGGTACGGCCTCGGGGCGGCCCAGCGCCGCGACGAACCGGGCCGTGGCGGCCGACGACGGGGTACGGGAGGCGTGCGCGTACACCCGGACCACGATGACGGGCCGAGGCGCGTGCCGCGACGGATTTCCCGGGTGGGCCCGTCACCCGATGCGGCCGGACTGCGCCGACTAGCATCGGCGGCGGCAACGATCATGCGAGGTGCCCCGCCTGCGTGGGGAGAATCGGGAAGCCGGTGTGAATCCGGCACGGGCCCGCCGCGGTGACCGGGGAGCCTCCGTCCACGCGCGTCACGCGCAGCCACTGGCCGTACGGCCGGGAAGGCGGACGGGTGGGCGTCGATCCGGGAGTCCGAAGACCGGCCTCGCGTCAGTCGCCCACCCTCGTGTGGGCCGAGCGCAGCGGGAGCCTGCCTGTGGACCTGTACGACGTCATCCACCGCCGTCGCGACGTACGCGCCGAGTTCACCGGGGAACCGGTGCCGGACGACGTCCTCGACCGGATCCTGACCGCCGCCCACGCCGCGCCGAGCGTGGGCAACTCGCAGCCGTGGGACTTCATCCTGGTCCGCGACCCGGAGACCCGGCGCCGCTTCCACGCCCACGTGCAGGTCGAGCGGGACACCTTCGCGGCCGGCCTGGACGGGGACGCGGCGGCCCGCTTCGCCCGGATCAAGATTGACGGGGTGCTGGAGTCGACGCTCTCGGTCGTGGTCACGTACGACCCGGAGCGGGGCGGGCCGGCGGTGCTCGGCCGGCACGCCATCGCCGACGCCGGCCTCTACTCGGTCTGTCTGGCGATCCAGAACCTCTGGCTGGCGGCCACCGCCGAAGGGCTCGGCGTCGGCTGGGTGTCCTTCTACCGGGAGCCGTTCCTGGCCGACCTGGTCGGCGTCCCGCCCGGCGTACGCCCGGTCGCCTGGCTCTGCCTCGGTCCGGTCAGCCACCTCCAGACCGTCCCCGACCTGGTCCGCCACGGTTGGCGTACGCCCCGACCGCTCGCCGCCGCCGTGCACGCCGATCGGTGGCGGGGCTGACGGGGGCGCCACTGTTTCCGGGAAGTAGTGGCCTCGCCGCCGCTCCGAGGCCACTACTTCCACGATCGAGCGCGACCTTGGAGGCGGGGACGACCTCGGACGGGTGAATCGCCGTTGCCGGCCGGTTTGGGACCTGTTCTGCCGGGAAGTCGGACCAGGTGCGCGGACTAGTGAACAAACTCGAACAGGCCTCCGGGCTGGACAGGATCGGCGACCGGCTCCAGCGGGTCGTCCAGGGTGCCCTCCGCGGTCAGCGGATCCGGGACCTGCTGCACGGCGTCTGGCTGGGGCACCCGCTGCACCCGGCGATGGTGCAGGTGCCGGTCGGCGCCTGGATCAGCGCCGCGGTGCTCGACGCGCTACCCGGGCAGCGCCGGGCGGCGACCACCCTGATCGGGCTCGGCACGGTCAGCGCCCTGCCGTCCGCCGTCGCCGGGCTGAACGACTGGGCGGCCCTCTCCCGCGACCAGCGCCGGATCGGCCTGGTGCACGCCAGCGCGAACGTCATCGGCCTGACCTGCTACGCCGCCTCGCTGGCCGCCCGGCGCAACGGCCGGTACGACCTGGGCCGAGCGCTGGCGTACCTGGGGCTGTCGGCGGCGAGCGGTGGGGCGTACCTGGGTGGACACCTCGCGTACAAGCAGGGTGCCCAGGTCAGCCAGAGCATCTCGGAGCTGCACCGGGTGCGCGACGGTTGGCAGCCGCTGGGGGAGCTGTCCAGCCTGCCGCAGCGGCAACTCGTCACCCGGCAGATCGACGACGACGTGTCGGTGATCGTGTACCGGTACGGCGACGAGGTCACCGTGATGTTGGAGCGCTGCCCGCACGAGAGCGGTCCGCTCGGCGAGGGCCAGGTGCAGGAGATCGACGGGCACGACTGCGTGGTGTGCCCGTGGCACGGGAGCACGTTCCGGCTCACCAGCGGCGGCGAGGTGGTGCACGGCCCGGCCGCCAACGACCAGGTCACCCTGCCGACCCGGGTGGTCGACGGCCGCCTGGAGGCCCGCCTCCCCTGACCGGCCGCCATGCGCGGATCTTGGAAGAAAACGGCCCTCTGAAGGGCCGAAATCTTCCAAGATCTGCCCGTCGGCGTCCGTGGCCGGCCGTCAGTCCTTGCGGTGGCGGCCAGTGATCAGGGCGCGGGGAGCCGGGCGGCGGCGCAGGCCGAGCACCGCGCCGATCTGCGCGCCGACGATGCTGGCCACCGCCAGCACCGCCGAGATCGCCAGCGGCCGGTTCATCCCCTCGTCGTCGGCGGTGGCCCGGGAGGCGCCCACCGCCATCGCCGGGGGCGGGCCCGCCGGCTCCTCCACCGTGGACCTCGACGTCCCGATCCCCGATGGAGAGGGCTTGGGCCTGGTCGGCTGGCCGGCCGTGCCGGCGCCGCCCCCGTCGGCCGTCGCCCCCGATCCGCCGCCGGGCGCGGCCGTCGATCCCGCACCGGGGCCGTCCGGCTTCGCCGTGACGCCCGCGCCCGGGCCGTGCGGCGTGACCGACGAACCGTCACCCGACGGCGCGAGTGGTGTGGCCGTGGAGCCCGGACCGTGCGGCGTCGCGGCCGGGGGGCGGGGCGCGGGAGCCGGCCGGGACGGGGACGCGGGGCGCACCACCAGCTGGCCGGTGGCGTGCCGGCGGGCGCCGTCGTCGACCGCCCCCTCGGGCAGCTTCAGCAGCTGGCCGGGGTGGATCCGGTCCGGGTCGGCGAGCCGGTTCAGCCGGGCCAACTCCCGGTAGCGGTCGAAGTCGTCCAGGTAGCGCTCCGCCACCTCGCCCAGGTAGTCGCCCTTCGCCACCCGGTACACCGCCGGCTCCGTGGTCAGCGACGCGGTCCGGGCCGGCGGGGTGGCCTGCGCCGGCGCCGCGACGACCGCCGGGGCGGCGGCAGCCGGCTGCGGGGCGGTCAGCGCGGCGGCGCTCGCCGCGGCCGGGCTCGCCGCCAGGATGAGCGCCACCGAGCCGACCAGGGCGGCCGCCGCCCGCTGCTGCCGGCCCATCCCGGGCAGCCGGGGCGCCGGCCGGCGCAGCGCCGCCGCCAGCAGTTCCACCAGTACGGAGAAGGCGAACGTCGCCCAGCCGAACCAGCCCACCAGCGCGAGCGCCCGCAGGAAGAGTTGGCCGTCGTCGCGGCTGGTCAACGCCGTACCCACCTCGGCGAGGGTGGGCAGGTGGTCGGGGAGGGGATTGCCGGCGAAGGTGAGGAGCGCGACCGGGCCGCCGGCCAGCACCGCGCAGAGCACGACGAGGGCACCCAGCCCGGTGAGGACCTGGCCGGTCCGGCGTACGGCGGAGCGTTGCGGTGCGGCCATGGCTGCCTTCCCTTCCTACGGGGCCCCGGTGAGGGCCCGTGCGGTGGCCTCACCGGTGACGGTGACGGTGTTCCTGAAGCCGAAGAGGCCGAGCAGGTCCCGGCGGTAGGTGATCCGGACGCGTACCCGGATCTGCTTCTCGCCGTCGACCACCGGGAAGCTGACGGTGTGGCCCCGCACCCCGCCGGCGGCGCGCAGGTAGTCCGCCACGGCGACCCGGGCGCCCGCCTCGTCGATCTCCTTCGGACCGCCCTCGATCGCCCGGGCGCGGTCGATGATCTGGCCGCCGCTGCGGGCCGCCTCGGCGGCGAGGTCGTCGGCGCGCTGCACCGAGCGCAACTGGCCGGCGGTGTCGTACGCCAGCCCGATGACCACGAGGACGCCGGTCAGCGCGGCGGCGAGGAAGAGGCTGACCCGGCCGCTCTCCCGGCCCCGCCACCCGGTCATCGCCGGCTCCGGTAGGTGTCCAGCGGCGAGGTGAAGGTCGCCGCCACGGTGTGCGAGCCGGGCACCCCGGGCAGCGCCGGCGCCCGCAGGTCGGCGAAGGTGACCCGGCAGGTCACCCGGACGCTCACCGTCGCCGGCACCCCCGGAGCGGCCCGGTACGCCGCCGCGAAGCTGGTCGCCGCGCCCCGGACCGTGCCGCTGAACGCGAGTGTCGGTGCCCCGGCGCAGCTCAGTCCCCGCCAGTCGAGCCGCCGCCGGGCGGCGTCCGTCGCCGCGGCCCGGCCGGTGGCCGCGTCCCGGGCGATCGAGGCGGCCCGGGCGGCGTCGTGCGCCGCGGACTCCACCGCCTCGTCGGCGACCGCCGTACGTCCCACCACGCCGGCCAGCACCATCAGCCCGATGAAGGCCGGGGCCAGCACCGCCACCTCGATCGACACGGATCCGCGTTCCCGCACCCGCCTCACCCCGTCGTCCAGCGTTCGACGGTGCCGTGGGCGGTCTGCCGGACCGGGAAGCTGACCCCGGGGACGACCGAGAGGGACCGGCCGGTCACCGTGCAGGTGACCTCGGTGGCGGTGGTGACGCAGCGCGGCCCGCGCTCGTCCCAGCCGACCAGCCAGTCGCCGGCCGCCCGGAGGAAGCGCCGGGCGCGCGCCTCACCGGCCCCGGGCGGCGCCGCCAGGACGCGCTGGGCGTTGACCCCGCTCTGCGCCGCGTGCAACGCCGTGGAGCGGGCGACGAACAGCGCCGCGAGCTGGATCGACCCGAAGAGCAGCACCAGGATCACCGGCATCACCACCGCCAGCTCCACCGGATTCGCCCCCCGGTCCGTACCACCCTCCTGGAGCCGTCGCCGGACGGCCGCGACCGGCCGGCGGAGGCCGTGGGCGGGCCGGCGCGGCCGGGCGGCAGCCGCCGCCCGGCCGTCGACGCGCCACAGTGGTCGCCGCATGGTCGGCCGTCAGGGCGCCGTCGGAACGGCGTTCATCCAGTTGTTCGCCCGGGCCATGACGAGCCCGGTGACCGCGATGGCCGCCGCCACCAGACCGAAGATGATCACGGCGGTGGGGACCGGGCTGTCCCCGCGCTCCGCCTCGTGGCGCAGCTCGGCCAGGCGCGCGGCCAGCGCCGCGTGCAGGTAGGTGATCAGATGCATGTCGGGGCTCCTTTTCGGGGTGGGGTCACAGCCGGGCGAGGAACGGATAGACGGCGAAGCCGAGCAGGACGAACACCAGCAGCGAGCCGGGGATGTCCAGCCGGCTGGTCACCCCCTCGGCCCGGGCCAGGTTGTCGGTACGGATCTGGTCGCGCAGCGAGTCGGCGCGGCTGCGCAGGGTCTCGTGCACCTGGGCGCCCTCGCTGCCGGAGGAGCGCATGATCGCGCCCACGTCGCCCAGCTCCGGGATGCCGATCCGGTCGGCCAGCACCTGCAACTCGTCCCAGGGCGAGTGCATCTGCAGCTGGGCGATCCGCAGCGCCTCCCGGATCCGGTCGAAGACCCAGCCGTCGCAGATCGCCGCCGCGCGTTCCAGCGACTGCACCGGGCCGTGCGCCGCGGAGAGCTGCAACGCCACCAGGTCCAGGTAGGTGCAGACCGCCTGGCGGAACTCGTCCCGTGCGGCCTCCGCCTTCGCCAGCACGTCCCGGTGTGCGACCAGCCCGGCGAGGAACGCCAGCCCCAGGCTCCCCAGCACCGGCACGACCAGCGGCAGCGACACCCCGCCGGCGAACAGCACGGCCGACAGCACGGCGGGGGTGGCGAACCCGATCAGCGCGGAGAGCAGCACCGACAGGGCGTACTGCTCGGGGGTGCGGTCGAGCAGGGCGAGCTGCCGGTGCGGCGGGCGCAGCCAGCGGGACAGGCCGGCCAGCCAGTCCGGCCCGCTGCCGGTGCCGGTCACCTGGCCGGGCGGCTGGTGCAGCCGGCGCAGGGCCGGGCCGAGCGCCGGGGTGGCCGGCAGCGCCTCGCGGACCACCAGGAACAGGCCGAGGCCGACGGCCGACCCGCCGAGCACGGCGACGGCGAGCTGCCAGTTGACGATGAGGTTCACGCGATCGCCTCCTCCGGGTCGGGCGCGGGCAGGAAGCGCGCCGGCCGGGGCGGCTGACTCATCGAGCGCACCCAGACCAGCAGCCCGACGAAGGCGGCGCCGAGCACCGCCATCACCAACTGCCCGAACGGCGTCCCGTACGGCCGCACGTACTCGCGGTTGACCAGCCCGTACGCGAGCGCGGCCAGGGTCATCCCGGTGAGGAAGCGGACCGCGAACCGGGGCTGGGTCCGCTTCGCCTCGACCTCCCGCCGGGTGGCCACCTCCGCCGACGCCGCAGAGGCGATCGAGCCGAGCACGTCACCCAGCCGCTCGCCCCGGTCGGTCAGGTGCAGGATCAGCGCCGCCACCACCTGGTCGCAGACCGGGTCGCCGATCTCGTCGGCGAACGCGAGCAGGGCCGACTTCGCCAGCCAGCCCGCCTGCAACCGGGCGGCCAGGGTGCGTACCTCCTCCTGGATCTCCTCGGGCGCGGTCGCGACGGTGCCGATGACGGCCTGCTGGAGGCCCTGGCCGGTGCCGCAGATGTCCTTCAGCCGGCGGGTCCACTCGCCGACCGCCTCGATCCGGGCGATCGCCCGCTGCTCGGCCCGGCCGACCGCGAACAGCCACGGCACCCCGGGCACTGCCAGCGCCACCAGCAGCCCGACCACCGGCAGCCCGGTCAGCAGGAAGGCCAGCGCGCCGGCGACCACCGCCGCGCCGAGCAGGAGTCGGTACCGGTGCTGCTCGCGCCGGCTCGCCCCGGAGCCGGTCCAGAGCCGGCGCAGACCCGGCCCCGCACCCGGGCCCCGGCCGGGCGGCCGACGGGTGCCGACCAGCGCGACCACGGCCAGCACCAGACCGGCCACGCAGACCGCCCCGGAGACCAGGGCGACGAGTTCGATGGTGGCCATGACCTACCGCCGTCCGAGCCGGGAGTGCCGGGGCCGACGCCAGGCGCCGGTGCCGGCCTCGACGAAGCGGGTCAGCAGCCG
This sequence comes from Micromonospora sp. NPDC048930, assembly GCF_043197935.1. Classification (NCBI taxonomy): domain Bacteria; kingdom Bacillati; phylum Actinomycetota; class Actinomycetes; order Micromonosporales; family Micromonosporaceae; genus Micromonospora; species Micromonospora sp. NPDC048930. Next base: position 746,453 of record NZ_JBICUB010000002.1, on the reverse strand, counting down.
GGCGTCGTAGCCGACCCGCAGGAGTTCGTCGCGGATCCGCTCGGGGAGGTGCCGGGGCACGGCCCGGCCGTCCGGGCCCGGCCCGAAGACCGTGGTGGTGGTGATCCGGTTGCCCTCGCCGACGCCGATGACCTCCTCGACGTGCGAGACGAACCGGTGCTTGCGGCCGCCGATCGCGGTCTCGTCCTCCACCGTGACGTAGACGATCAGGTCGAGCGCGTTGCCCGCCATCCGGCGGGCCTGGTCGACCGTCATCTCCCGGCCGTGGGAGAGCGCCAGCTCGATGATCCGCTCGCTCACCCCGGCCGGGGTACGGGCGTGGATGGTGCACATCGAGCCGCGGCTGGTGGTCATCGCCTGGAGCATCGGCACGATCTCCCGGGACCGGACCTCGCCGACGATGATCCGCAGCACGCCCATCCGCAGCGAGACCGGGATCAGGTCGGCGATGCTCACCTCACCGGCCGGCCGTCCGTCCAGCCCGCGTTCGCCGTGCCCCTCGCGGGCCTCGAAGCTCATCACCGCGCGGTGCTTGTGCCCCCGGCGGGCCGGCAGCAGCTCCCGGCTCTCCTCCAGCAGCACGTACGGCTCGTCCGCCGGGATCTCGTCCATCAGCGCTCGGATGACCGTGGTCTTCCCGGCCCCGGCCAGCCCGGCGACCATGATGTTCAGCCCGGCCCGCATCGACGCGCGGAGGAAGTCGCGCAGCAGCGGGTCGATCATCTCGTCCAGGTCGGGCCGGCCGCCGGCGATGTCCTCCAGGCTCACCGCCAGGGTGTTGTGCTTGCGGATCACCGCGTACGGGCGGTGGCTGACCAGGAACACCGCGGCCAGCCGGCTGCCGTCGGGAAGTTGCAGGTCCAGCGTCGGCTTCGAGGTGGAGAGCGACCGCTCGGTGGCCCCCGCCCGGCGGGCCGCCGCCTGCAGGATCTCCACCAGCTCGTCGTCGCTGTCGGCGATCGGCTCGGCCCAGTCGACTCCGCCGCCGTGCCGGGTGATGCGTACCTGGTCGCAGCCGAGGATGTGCACCTCCTCGATGGTGTCGTCGACCAGCAGCGTCTGGAGCCGGCCCAGGCCGACCAGCTCGGCGGTCACCTGGTCGAGCAGCAGGCGTTCCTCGTCGGCGGGCATCGGCGTGCCGGCCCGGCGCACCTGGTCGGCGTACGCGGAGACCACCGCGACCGCCAGCCGGGCCCGCTCGACCTCCTCGGCGTCCGCGTCGAACTCCCGGCCGCGCTGCCAGAGGGTGAGCCGCTCGCTCAGCTCCCGGCGCAGCTCGCGGACCACGGCGAAGTCGATCCGGGGCCGGGGCGGCGGCGCGACGGGCGCCGGGGCCGGCCCGGGGAGCGGGTGCCGGCCGTTCGGCGGGGCCAGCGGCGGCATGGTGGAGGTGGCGCCGGGCTGCTGCCCGCGCGGGTCGTGGGAGACCGGCTCAAACCGCACCGGACACCTCCGGCCCGGTCGGCGCGGTCACCGCCCGCGGCTGCCCGGCCCCGGGCCAGGCCAGCCGGGCCCGCCGCCGGTCCAGCAGCGCCCGGACCGGCACCTCCAGGGCCCCGGCCGCGCGCATCAGCGGCCGCCCGGCGCGGACGGTGCCGCCCCGGCTGAGCACCTCGGCGGTACGCGGGTCCTGCGGCAGCCGGGCGATCACCGGCAGCCGCAGCGCCTTGCTGATCTCGCTGCTGCCGTGCCCGTCGCCGACCACCAGCAGGCGCAGCGTGCCCGGGGGCACCCGGTGCTCGGTGAAGTCCCGTTCGATCGCCCGGACCGTCGACCGGGTGGCCGACAGGTCGGGCAGGTGGGCGCGGGTGACCAGGAGCACCACCGCGGCGGCCCGCAGCACCGGCCACGGTGGACCGCTCACCTGCAACCGGCCACAGTCGACCAGCACGTCGTACGGCGGGACGCCCTTCTCCAGCCCGCCGAAGAAGTCGGCGAACCGCTGCCAGAGCGGGGTGACGCTGCCGGCCTGGGCCGGGTCGACCACGCCCGGCAGCAGCAGCCGCTCCCGCTTCGGCGCGTCCAGGTCGACCAGCTGCGACCAGAAGGCCGTCTCCAGGTTGCCGTCGCGCAGCTCCCCGACGGCGAGTTCGCCGATGCCCCGGGGACCGTCGAGCGCCCCGGCCAGGTAGCCGGCGAGGATCGAGCCGCCCGCGGGATCGCACTCGGCCAGGACCAGCCGCCGGTGCCAGCTCAACGCGGCGGCCAGCGCGGCGGTGGTGACGCCGGGGGAACCCTTCGCGGAGACCAGGGCGATGATCGCCATCAGGCCGCCTCGGTGAGCACGAGCGCGATCCGGTCGTCCGCGGCCAGCGCCACCACCGCCGGCACGTCGCGGACGGCCAGCGCGACGTAGACCACCAGGTCGTCGTTCTCCGGCGCGCTGCTGTCGATCACGGTGCCCTCGAACCGGGTGCCGCCGCTGGTGTTGGCCGTCCCGTCGGCCTGCCGGTCCGGCGTGCTGACCAGCAGGACCTTGTCGCCCGGGTGGAGCGTACGGGCGGGCACCTTCGACGGCTTGAGGCCGAGCGCGATCTGCTGCTGCCCGGGACCGAGCAGCGGGGCCTCGGTGAGCTGGCCCCGGGTCAGCAACGTGCCCGGGGTCAGCCGGACGGCGGCGCGCAGGCCCAGCACCTCCCGCACCCGGCTGGCCGGCACCGGACGCAGTTCCCGCCCGCCGGAGACCCGGACGGTGACCAGGTCGTCGCGGGTGAGTTGCTGGCCCACGTCGACCGGCCGGGCCACCGCCAGGTAGCTGCCGGTCGACCGGACCGAGGTCACCGCGAACGCCGCACCGAGGCCGCCGAGGGCGATGAGCAGCACCGCCAGGCCGAGCAGGCCGGGACGTACCCGCCGTTGGCGGACCACCCGGGGTGGCGCCACCGGCGCGTCCATCGGGGTCCCGTTCCGGGTCGCCACACTCACGGCGCCACCTCCGTTCGCGACTGCGGGGCTCGCAAACCCGGCTCACTCCTCGCGCTCACCGTGTCACCACCTGAAGCTCGTTGATCTGCACCGGGACGGTTCCGCTGACCCGGCTCTGTGCGATGTCGCCGCTCTCGCCCCCGCCGGACCAGTGCACGGTCCAGAACGTGGTCGCGCTGACCCGGTACGTGCCGGCCCGCGCGTAGCCCCGGTCGTAGCCGCAGTCGGGGGAGGTCTGCCCGGCCCGGGGCCCGGTGGCCGAGTACGGCGTGCCCGGCCCGGTGCAGGTGACCTTCCGGCCGTCGCCCATGGTCCAGACGATCCGGTCCACCCGGGCGGTGATCTCGACGGTGAGGCCCCGGTCCGAGGCGGACGCGGTCAGCGGCCCGAAGTACGAGGGTCCGGAACTGGCCCACATCCAGACCGGCAGCCCGACCAGGCCCGGTCCCTTGCTGCGCCGGGGCGCGACCGCGATCCGGGGCGGCAGCAGCGAGATCGAGGCGAGCGCGCGGCGGGCCAGTTCCTCCGGATCGGGCGGCGCGCCGTAGCCGGGCGGCGGGGCGTCGAGCAGGACGACGGACTGGTCGCCCAGGTCACCGCCGTTGCAGGTGCGGACGTACCACTGCTTGCCGTCGGGCGCCTCCGGCTGCGGCTCGGCCAGCTTGTAGTAGCAGCCGTCGCCGTTGTTGAACCAGCCCAGCAGCTCGTCGTAGCAGGGGATGACCCGGCCGTTCCACTGGCACTTCGGGGCGGTGCCACCACCGGAACCCCCGCCCCCGGTGTCCCCGCCGCCCGGTCCCCCGGGCACGCCGGGATCGTCGTCCCAGACGTTGCAGTCGTTCTGCCCGGGCGGGCAGTCGCCGCCCGGCCCGGCGGCGTGGGCGGGCGACCCGGTCAGCGTCAGCAGCAGCGCCAGCCCGGTGGCGAGCAGCAGCCGGCGGGGCGTCCCGGCCCGGGTCGGGCGGGCCGGAACACCCCTTCCTCCCCAGGTCAGCACGGCTGCTCCTGGTGTGCCGCGCCAGCGTTGATGAGCCACCGGCCGTCCGGGTAGCGGGTCGCGGTGGCCGTCGCCAGGTAGCGCCCGCCGCGGGTGCCGGGGACGACCCGGTGGTCCTTGGCGTAGACCAGGCGGTAGCCGGTCGCGTCCAGACAGTCCTGGATCTCCACGGTGGGCGGGTCGGCGGCCAGGTCGACCCCCACGACGGTGGGGTCGGAAACCAGTTTTCCGGTACGCATCGCGCCGTGCTCCTTCGCGTTGCGAATTGCCACCCGTACCCGGGTCAGCAGCGGATCCGCCAGGAATCGGGGCAACGCGGGATGGGCGGGATCGCTGCGCGCACTCGCCACGCGGGATGCCTCGAGATAGCCGGAATAGGCGGCGAGCGCGGCCTTTCCGGCCGCCTGTTCGTCGGCTGCGGAATGACCGGCCGGTGCCACGTCGTGCCCGGCCAGCGGGCCGTCCGCCGCCTCCGGTTCGGTGCCGCAGCCGGCGGACGTGCCCAGCAGGGCCAGGCTGAGCAGGCAGATTGTCCATCGGCGGGAATGCCGTGTTCGCAACGCCGCGCCCTCCTCGGTGGCGACCCGGAGTGGCCGCGCCGGCGTACTCCGGGCATGCGGAAGCGCACCCGGAAGTGTTCTGCCGGGCCCCGTCTGGCTACCGCTGCATTTACCTGTACGGATCTTTAACTAATTCGAAACCTGCTGTCTCCGGTTGGCCTCCGACGCCAATTGATCGGGGGTTGCGTCGTACCCAAGGGGCGAGCATAAGCTGACGCCCGCCGATGCAACAGAGGCAATTCATTCGAACACGCTCAGTGATGACAGGTGGTGGTGGCCGGTGGATGTCCGGATGGTGACCCGCGTCGAAAAGCCGGCAGAGCCGGCGGCAGGAGTGGTCGCAACCTGTCAAGGGGTCCGGCGTCCCGGGTGGGCGTCGGGCGGCGGAAGAATGTGCAGCATCGATGCCTCTGGTCCGATCCGTCCCCCTGCGATCCGGGCCGCTCGGCCGGCTTCCCCCGCCCGCCGCCGGTGCCGCTCCCCGGTCGACCGCGACGCCGTTTTCCGCGTCATGCGCCACACGCTGGGACCCACAAAACTACTCTCCGTGTTCCAGAGTGGAACGGTGAGCAACCGTCCGGCGCGACCGGCATGACCGTCGAACGGGCCCACGGCGCTCCCCCGGAGGCCACCGCCCGCCCTTCCGCCGGGCCGTGGCGCAGGCTGTGGCACGTCACCCGGCCCCGGCTGGTACGCCTGCTGGCCGTCCTGGCGGTCGTACCCCCGGCCCGGCTGGCGGTCGCCCGCTACGCCGTACCGGCCGGATCGGCGGACCGCGCGGGGTGCGACCGCTGCGGCACGCCAATCGGCCTGGACCGGCCGCTGCCGGCGCTGGGGCCGGCGGCCCGGTGCCCGGCCTGCCGGGCCCGGATCGGCGCGGCACCGGGCCTGGTCGAGCTGGTCCTGGTCGCCGCGGCGGCGGTGCCGGTGCTGGCCGCCGGACCGGTCGCGGTGCGGGCGGCGGTGGCCTGGTGGCTGGCCTGGGCGGTGCCGGCGGCCCTGGTCGACGCGGCGGTGCACCGGTTGCCGGACCGCCTCACCTGGCCGGCGGCGGCCGGTGCCTGGGCGCTGCTCGGGACGGCCGCGCTGGCCGGGGCCGGGTCCGCGCCCTGGCTGCGCGCCACCGCCGCCGGGCTGGTCCTCGGCGCGGGCTTCGCGGCGACCACGCTGCTGCTCGGCCGGCGCGGCTTCGGGCTGGGCGATGCCAAGCTGGCCCTCGGCGTCGGGGCGCTGCTCGGCTGGTACGGCTGGTCGGCGCTGGTCACCGGGCTGGTGCTCAGCCTCGCGCTGTCCGCGCTGGTCGGTCTGGCCCTGCTGGCGGCCCGCCGGGTCCGCTGGTCCAGCCACCTCCCGTTCGGCCCGTTCCTCATCGCCGCCACCGCCCTCACCCTCCTCCTCCCCACCCCCTGACCCGCCGCCACCTCCGGTGGCCCGCCGCCGCTCCCGGTGACCCGCCGCCGCTTCGGGTGGCGGGCCGCCGCTCCCGGTGACCCGCCGCCGCTTCGGGTGGCGGGCCGCCGCTCCCGGTGACCCGCCGCCGCTTCGGGTGGCGGGCCGCCGCTTCCGGTGGCCCCTGATTCACGGAAAGAGTGGCCATGCGACACCCGATGAGCACTCTTTCCGTGAACGAGTGCGCAACGGGCGGCGCGGTGGCGGGTGGTCGCTGATTCACGGAAAGAGTGGCTATCCGGGGGCCGATGAGCACTCTTTCCGTGAATCAGGGCGCAGCGGGCGGGGGCAGCGGGTCGGGCGAGGCGGGGCGGGGCGGGCGTGGGGTCAGCGGCGGGCGGGTGGGGCCAGGGCGGCGGTGGGGCGGGGGAAGAGGCGAGCCAGGACGTCGGCGAGCGGGCGGGCGGCCAGCGGGGTGAGCAGGGTGCCGATCAGGGCACCGAGCAGCAGGCCGACGGCCACGTCATGGGGGTAGTGCACCCCGACGAAGACGCGGGAGAGCGCGGCGAGCACGGCCAGCGGGACGGCCACCAGCCCGATCCGGCGGTGCAGCAGCAGCGCGGTGGCGGCCAACGCCCCGGCGATCGTGGCGTGGTTGCTGGGGAAGGACCAGTCGCCGACCGCCGGGCAGTGCCCCGCGACGATCACCAGGTCGGCCGGGCTGCGGCACGGTCGGTCCTCGGCGACCAGGCTCTTCAGCCCTTCGCTGGCGCCGTACGCGGCGACCACCGCGACCGGCGCGACCAGGGCGAGCGCCCGGTCCCGGACGTCGCCGCCGACCAGCCGGGTCAGCGCGGCCAGCACCAGCAGCACGCCGAGCAGCACGATCGCGCCCTCGGTGAAGTGGGTGGCGAACCAGTGGACCGGCTGGGGCGTACGGTCGGCGAACTCAACGACGTCGTGGTACCAGTCGGCGCTGATGTCCGGAACGTCGGTCGGAACGGTTTCGTTCATCTTTTCCCCACCTCCCGTTCATACTCCGTGCGCCGGGAGGGTGGCAGGGGAATGGCCGTGCGGCAGCCGAAGTCTCAGCGACCTCACAGGACCGGCGGGCGCGGGCTACGACCCGGGCGGCGGGTCCGACGGCGGGCGCGGGGCGGGCTGCGCGACCGGACCGGACATCCGCTCGACGATCTCCTCCAGCGCCTCGAAGGCGTACGCCCAGTTGTGGCACTTGAAGCTGCGCAGGCCGTCGATCGGGGTCCGGCAGTCGGCGCAGTGCACGCCCGGGATGGCGTCCGGGACCTCGGTGTTGACGTACTTGCGCTCGCCGAGGATCACCCGGGCGATCATCGTCCGGTCGTGCACCCCGTGCAGGGCGGAGGAGACGATGTCGTACCAGTTCACCCGGCGGCCGCACTTCGGGCAGTCCGGTTCGTCGCCGCTGACCCAGAGCGGCGCGCCGATGCTGCGCGGCGGCATGTTGAGCAGCTTCTCCAGCCGGCGCACGTCCGACTCGGGGGTGGTCCAGCGGTGCCGGCCCGGCAACGACGCGGGCGAGTCGTAGACGGCGCGGAACACCGCCGGGTCGACCTCCACGGTCTCCCGCCTACCGGTCATCGGTACCTCCCTGGGACGTCGACGTTGCTCACCGTCGTACCAGGGTGAGCGGCGAGCGCTGCCGGATCAAGGACACAGCGGGTCAGCGGTGTGTCGCAGAGGGTGCTACACATCAGGCGTGACCGGTAAGCCGACGACCACCCCGAGCGAGGCCGAGTCCCGGCCGAACGTCGCCCGGATGTACGACTACTACCTGGGCGGCTGCCACAACTTCGCCGCCGACCGGGCCGCCGCCGAGCAGATTCTGGCGATCTTCCCGGACACCGGAGTGGCCGCGCAGACCAACCGCGCCTTCCTCCGCCGGGCCGTCCGGTACGCGGCCGAGCAGGGCGTACGCCAGTTCCTCGACATCGGGGCGGGACTGCCCACCCAGGGCAACGTGCACGAGGTCGTCCGGCCCCTCGCCCCCGCCGCCCGGGTGGTCTATGTGGACAACGACGAGGTCGCCGTCGCGTACGCCCGGCGGCTGCTGCCGGTCGACGGCCGCACCGTCGTGGTCCGCGGCGACCTGCGCCGCCCGGAGGAGCTGCTGGCCGACCCGGACGTGCGCGCCAACATCGACTTCACCGAGCCGGTGGCGGTGCTGCTGGTGGCCGTCCTGCACTTCGTACCCGACAGCGACGACCCGTACGCGGCGGTCGCCCGGCTGCGCGACGCCACCGCGCCGGGCAGCATGCTCGCGCTGTCCCACCTGACCATGGACGGCGCCCCGCCGGTCCCCACCCAGCAGGGGCGGGAGATCTACCAGCGCAGCAGCGCGCCGCTGATCCCCCGCACGCACGCCGCCACAGCGCGCTTCTTCGAGGGGTACGAGCTGCTCGACCCCGGCCTGGTCTGGCTGGCCGACTGGCGGCCAGACGGCGAGCCCCACGCGGCGGTGTCGCACGGCTACGGCGGGCTCGGCCTGCGCCCTTGATCTCGGTCGGGCCCCGGTGCCCACCCGCCGGGCCCCTCGTGGACGGCGGCGCCGGTCCTGCAGGGGCGCCCAGCCGAGGCGGAGGGGCGCTGCCCCTCTACGGGGTCACACGTGGACCGCCCGAGTTGTTACGCTCCCCGCCATGTTTTCCGGCGACGCGGATGCCGACCTGCGGCAGATGGCCGACGATCCCACCTTCCCGCATCGGGACGCGGCACGGCACGCGATGCGGTTCCGCTCATCCGGTGACGTGGCGGAGCTGGTCGCCGTACACGACGACCCGCACCCGTGCGGGATGACCGACGCGGTGTTCGCCCTGGCGGGATCGAAGCGGCCCTGGCTCAACTGGGTGCCGATGCCGAGCGAGGCGATCACCAACGTGGCCAACGAGATCGGTGGCCGCCGGGCGCAGGGCGAGCAGCTGGAAGTCTCCGAGCTCGGGCTGTCGGCCGCGGAGCCGGCCAGCGCGGTCACCGCGTTCCGCCGGGTCGCCGGGCCGGTCCGGATCGGCATCGCCGAGTTCCCGCCGCCCGACATCCGCACGCCCGTACGGTCGGGCCGGCACGTGGTCTGGCGGTACGACGGCACCGAGCCGGTGCCCACCGTGCCGGCGCCGTCGGACGCGGCGGTCCGGCTGCTCCGCGAGGTCGCCGGGGAGCCCTGGGCGTCGCCGCTCTCCGGGTACGTGAAGGCCGCCCCCCTCGGTGAGCTGCCCCTGGCCGACCTGCTCGGGCTGCTCGTCCACCTGCCTGGTCCGCCGGACACTCCGCGCTGGCAGCACCTGGCGAAGTCGACGCCGACGTACTGGTACCGACTCATGCAGCCGTGGGTGTGCCTCGGCATCCTGCACCACGCCAAGGACCAGCCGTGGCCGACCTCCACCCGGCGCGAGGTGCTGGTGGACCTCGCCTTCGGCGTCGAGGACTGGGTCGCCGACGCGGCCCTGTTCGCGCTCGTCACCGCCGCCTACCGGGAACCCGAGCTGCGGGCGGAGGTCCGCCAGCTCGTCCGGGCCCGGCTCGACGCGGCCGTGGCGGCGAACCGGCTGGTCACCATCGAGGAGTCGCTGGCGAAGCTGATGCTGGTCACGCCCGGCTGCCGCGCGGACGACCGGGCGCTGGCGACGGCCGTGCTGTCCCGCGCCGACGAGGACGACGAGGACGAGCAGGAGGAGCAGCCGGCGCCGGCGCCGGCCGCGAAGCGCCGCTGGTGGCAGCGGCGCGGCTGACGCCCGCGCCGACCTGCCGGCGATCAACGCTTCGGCGAGTTGGCCGTCCGGTTCGATTTCTGGCGGCGACTGCCGCCACGGATCACCAGTGGTAGGCCAGGTTCACGGCCAGTGCGGCCACCGCGGTGGAGAAGAACACGGCCCAGCCCACGAGCTGGCGGGAACCGACTCGCAGGTGCGCAAAGAGCGCGCCGAGGAAGTACAGCACGAGGCCGGCGGCGGCGAGCGTTCCCAGCAGTGGTACGGCGAACCCGGCCAGCAGCCCCAACGAGCCGGCCGCCAGCAACATGCCCAGCACCGGCACCCACGAGCGTGGCAGGCGCTTCATGTCCGCCTGAGCCTTGGGATAGTCGTGGCCGCTCAGGTAGGTGACGGCGGCGATGCCGGTGAAGACCGAGGCAAGGATGGTGACCGTGACGTAAGCGGCGAACATGAGCCCTCTTCTGTGGTTGGTTGCGCCGAGGACGAGCCAGCCCGGTGGGATGTGACGCGCTGGCTCACCGCCCTCAGGCCGAGGCGTCGATACAGGGCCGCTAACGGTGATGTGAGGAGCCCTGGCGTGAGCTGCGGGCGAGGCGGGCGAGGCCACGGGCGCCGGCGTAGAGCAACCAACCCAGCCAGGCCACCAGGCCCGCACCGGTGGCCAGGACCGCCGGCACAGCGACAATCTCCGGCAGCGGCATCGCGGAGGACGGTAGGGCCGCGGCCAACACGATGGCGACCAGCTCTGCCAGCGCGGCCAGGGTCAGCGGGACGAGCAGCATCCCGAGCGCGGCGTTCTGCCGGCCGGGGCGGAGGATGAGCCGCCGCCGCGACCACGCGCCATAACCGAGGAACCCGGCCAGCGCGACGGTGCCGACGATCGCCCGGCTCGGCCACGACGCCGGCGGATCGACGCTCAGCAGGATCGGCACCACCGCGAACAACGCTCCGGCACGGACCAGGCGCATCGCCCACCGGCCCGCGTACGACGCCTCGCGCTGCTCGGCCAGCAGGTCGCTGGCCGGCGGTTGCGCGAACGCGGCGGCGGCCAGCCCCGAGGCGCCTGCCGGCCGAACCCCCGCCGACGAAGCATCCGCCGGGGACGTGCCCCGCCCGTAGGAGGATCCGGGCGCGGGGGGCGGCGGGCCGGCGACCTTGCGGTCGACGGTGAAGACCGCCGCCCCGCTGACGATCAGCGCCACGAAGTGCGCCACCATCATGACCACCATGGTGGCCGACGGCGGCCGGTCCGGATCCTGGCGCAGCGCGGTGATGAACAGGCCGGCCCCGCTGAGCGCGCACAGTGCCAACCCGAACAGCCGCACGCGGGCCCGGATGTCCGTACGGACCACGTGTTCGGCGTATGCCCGCGCGCCCGGGGTGAGGGCGCGCCAGGCCCGGGCGGCCCACAGCGACCACAGCGCGGGCGGCAGCAGCACCAGCAGCCACACCCACGGAAGCATGGCGAACATGCCGATGAAGCCGGCCGTCCAGACCGACATCATCGCCCAACCACCGAAGCCGCCGATGACCACCCGATCCAGTTCGGCACGGGCGGCATGGTTGGCCGGTTCCGCGGCCAGCACCGCGCTGACATGCCCGGCGGCGGCCGCCAGCCGCCCTCGGGTGGCGGCGATGTGACCGAGGCCGGTGAGCGCTGCCGTGTGCTCCGGGTCGAGGGCCAGCGCACGGCGGTACGACCGGTTGGCGAACAGGTCCCAGCCGATCGAGTGGAACATGAGCGCCCGGATGTAGTGCGGGCCGGCCGACTCCGGAGCCAGACCCACAGCCCGCTTGATCGTCCGGAACGCGTGCCGCGGCTGCCCAAGGTTGAGCGAGGCGAGCGCCAGCGCGGCGTACCCGCGCCAGTCCTCGGGCGCGAGACGGACCGTCTCCAGCGCGCTGGCTCGTGCCGCCGTCGGGTCTTCCACGCCGATCAGGGCGAACGCGAGCAGCAGGTGGCCCTCGTGCTGTCCGGGCGCGACCGCCACGGCCCGCGCCGCCGCGTCCCGCATGGCGGCGAACTCGTCCTCCGCCTCGTACGCGCGGGCCAACACATACAGCGCCTCGACGTTGTCCGGATCGCCGGCCAGCACGTCCGCGATCTCCCGCCGGGCGGCCTCGATCCGGCCGACCTCCAGCAGTGCGCCGGCTCGCGCCACACCGGCGTCGGACGCCGCGTGGCTCGTCATCGGCGCACGCTAGGGCCAGGAGGGCCCAACTCGGGGTGGGCGGGCGGTGGTCGGCTGGGCACCGGAGTGGATCAGGCGACGAAGCGGGTCTTGCGGCGGCGGGCGACCAGGTAGCCCACGGTGCCGGCGACGAGCAGCAGCCCGCCGACGGCGGTGATCAGTCCGGTCGGGGCACCGGTGATCGGCAGTGTCGGGCCGTCGTCACCGCCGCCCTGACCGCCGTCTCCGCCCCCGTTGCGGGTCGGGTTGATGATGATCTTCGCCGAGTCGTTCTGCGCCTTCGGGTCACCGTCCAGCTTCACGGCGAAGGTGCCGGTGGCGTCCGGCACCACCTCGTCGATGCGGAGCGCGAACACGTACGGGTGCTCACCGCCTACCGCGATCTCGCTGGCGAGGCAGGCGTACTCCCTGGCTCCCGGCTCGGCCCACTCGGCGTTTTCCGGATCCCACTCCTCGCCCGGCACGTACGGGACACAGTCGCCGGATGCCTCGACGGCGGTGGTGCCCTGCGGGATGGTGATCCGGACCGGCAGCTTCTCGATCTGGATTTCGAGCGCAGCGGGACCGAAGTTGGTGAAGCTCGGCAGTACGGTGACCACGTCACCCTTCTTGCCGCTGGCGGTGGCGCCCTTGGCCGCCAGATCCGCCGGGTTGTCGCCGGTCACGTGGATCGTCGCCAGGGTGAAGTTGTTCGTGCGGTCCACGTCGGTCTGCTGGGCCTTCGCCTTCGCCCCGGTCTGCTCGAGCAGGCGGAGTTCGCCACCGTGACCCGGCTCAAGGCCGGGAATCGGCCAGTCCCGGTAGATGAGCGTCCAGTCGTCCTTGGTCCACCAGTCGAGGGTGACCGGGAGCCCGGCGCCGGTGCGGGCCTGATCGGTCACCACGAGCGGAAGGTCCTCGGACAGCTGGTAGGACTTGTTCGCCTCCAGCTGCGTGTCGAAGGTGCAGACGGCGTTGAGGCCGTTGAGCGACGCGCAGTTGGAGTAATCGCCGGCGTACTTGACGAGCCAGCTGGCCTGCAGCATGAGGACCACTCCGTTGACCGTGGTCGCACTGCCGTTGTGTACCACGCCGGGTAGGTCCACCCGGCTGCGCGGGGCACCGCTGATCTCGACCGCCTCGTCGCTCACCAGGTCGGCACCCTCGGCGATCGTGATGCGGGCCGTCCCGGTGGCGGAGACGCCGCCGGACGTGACCGTGACCGTGAGATCACCCTGCTGACCGGGGGTCGCGTCGTCCTTGCCGGTGAGCGTGTAGTCGAACCGGGGGTACTGGCGCTCCGGGATGTCGATCTCGCAGTGCAGCTTGCTCGACGACGCCTCGCAGGCCCAGCCGTCGGGCATCGGCTCGACGGTGGCGAAATCCTCGACCTCGGACAGGTCGACGTCGAGCGTGGTCCTGCCGAATTTCCACTGATCCTCGTCGTCCCTGGTGGGCGGCGCCATGAGCCATCCGTGGGTCGAGTGGCCGGGGGCGACGAGCTGGTTCGGCGCGCCGACGGTGAAGGGAGGGGTGTCGGCGATCGCCGGGGCGGGGGAGGCCGCGACGAGCACGCCTGCGACGCTCAGACCGGTGAGCCAACGCCGGGTGGAGTGCTTGAGCATGGGGATCCTCCCGCGAGCGCGCCTAGAGGTGGTCAACGGATCGTAAGGAGTCGTTGAAACTCGCCGCTGCCCCTGCTTGCCTCCGACGGCCAACTTCGACCGAACGGCTGACCCAGATCGACACGAGCTCTGCCGGGGCCGGAACGACCGTGCCTGCCGACCGAGGCCGACGCGGGTGACGCTGACGGCGGCGGCCCCCGTTCGGGGCCGCTGACCTGCGTAGAAGTGGGCCGCCAGGGACTCGAACCCTGAACCTATGGATTAAAAGTCCACAGCTCTGCCATTGAGCTAGCGGCCCGTCCGCCCAGGCTACCGGAACCCGCCCGCCCGAGGCTTCCGGCTTCCCGCCGCGTCGATCTTCGAGCCGGCGGACGGCACGCCGGCGAGGTGGCGGCATCCCACCGTTGGTGATACCGCCACCTCGGCGACCTGGCCCACCGGGCATGGGCCGGCCAACGCGGGGAACCGGGTGCGTATGAGGTTGAGCAGCACGCCGGCGGTGGCCGCGTCGAGTGAGGTGGCGGGCGCCGACGGGGTACGCCGGCCCGGCGGTGAGGTGCACGCCTGGCTGCCGGGGCAGAATCAGACGGTCTGCGGGCTGCCGCTGAGTCGTACCCGGCTGCGTCGGTTCCCGCACGTGCCGTTCGACTACTCGGCCACCGACCAGCTCACCGAGGCCGACCCGGAGGGGTACGTCTGCCCGCGCTGCCTGGCCGCCACGCAGGGCCGCCGCCAGGGCGAGAAGAGCTGGGTCCGCACCAACCCCCGTCCGTGACGGGTCCGGGGGTTGGTGTCCGCTTCAACGGGTACGGCAGCGGCATGCGCATCGTGATCGTGGGGGCCAGCGGCAACGTGGGTACGGCCCTGCTGCGCCGGTTGCGGCGGGAGTCCGGGGCGGAGCTGGTCGGGGTGGCGCGCCGCGTGCCCGGGCCGGACGCGGGCGAGCCGTACGACGGGGTGGAGTGGCGGGCGTGCGATGTCGGCGCGCCCGACGCGGCGGAGCAGCTTGCCGCGATCTTCGCCGGGGCGCGGGCGGTGATGCACCTGGCCTGGCAGATCCAGCCCAGTCACGACCGGCGCACCCTCTGGCGGACCAACGTCGGCGGCAGCCGCGCGGTGATCGAGGCCGTCGTCCGGGCCGGCGTCCCCGCCCTGGTGTACGCGTCGTCGGTGGGCACGTACGCGCCCGGCCCGAAGGACCACCCGGTCAGCGAGCGCTGGCCGGCGACCGGGGTGCCCGGGTCCTCGTACAGCCGGGACAAGGCGGAGGTGGAGAGGCTGCTCGACACGGTCGAGCGGGAGCACCCGGGGCTGCGGGTGGTCCGGCTGCGGCCGGGGCTGATCTTCCAACGGGACGCCGGCACCGAGATCAGCCGCTACTTCCTCGGCCCGCTGGTCCCGGTGCGGCTGCTCCGGTACGGCCGGATCCCGCTGGTGCCGACCAACCCGCGCCTCCGGCTGCAGGCGGTGCACGCCGAGGACGTGGCCGACGCGTACGCGAAGGCGGTCCTGGGGGAGGCGCGCGGCGCCTTCAACGTCGCCGCGGACCCGGTGCTGACGCCGGAGCTGGTGGCCCGCCACTTCCACGGCTGGACGGTGCCGGTGGCGATCCCGGTGCTGCGCGCGGCGGCGGCGCTGACCTGGCGCGCCCGGCTGCAACCGGTCGACGCGGGCTGGGTCGACCTGGCGTTGAACGCCCCCCTGCTGTCCAGTGAGCGCGCCGAGTCCGAGCTGAACTGGCGCCCGCGGATCGACGCGGTGACCGCCCTCAAGGACCTCTTCGCCGGCATGTCCCACCGCACCGGCACCGACGCCCCACCCCTGTCCGCCGACCCCACCCTCCCCGGCCGCCCCCGCGCCCTCCTCCACTCCCGCCTCCCCGGCCACCCCAACCCCTACTGACCAGCTCCCAGGGGCGGTGATCAAGGAGTTTGCGTCGGAGTTGATCTCCCTGGAGACGCAAACTCCTTGATCAACGCCGCG
The DNA here is from genome assembly GCF_043197935.1 of Micromonospora sp. NPDC048930. Lineage (NCBI taxonomy): Bacteria > Bacillati > Actinomycetota > Actinomycetes > Micromonosporales > Micromonosporaceae > Micromonospora > Micromonospora sp. NPDC048930. The sequence continues at coordinate 731,057 of NZ_JBICUB010000002.1, read as the reverse complement.
TGGGGAGGGGGAGGGGTCAGGTGTGGGAGAGGGCGAAGGCGGTGAGGAAGCCGAGGACGGTGATCAGGCCGACCAGCAGGTGGGCGTCCTCGAACGCCTCCGGGACCATGGTGTCGGTGATCATCGCGAGGATCGCTCCGGCCGCCACCGCGGTGATGGTGGCCAGCACCCCGGGCGGGGCGCCGCCGAGCAGCGTGTACCCGGCCAGCGCCGACGCGCCACTGACCAGTGCGATCGTCGCCCAGAGCAGGAAGACGTACCGCCTGGTGCGGCCGGCCTGACGCATGCCGGCGGCGCTGGACAGGCCCTCCGGGACGTTGCTGAGGAACACCGCGATCACCGTGACCAGGCTGACCGCCCCGCCGGCCAGCAGGCTCGCGCCGATCACCACCGACTCCGGTACGCCGTCCAGCAGCGCACCCACCGCGATGGCGTTGCCCGAGCCGGGTTGCTCCTGTTCGGACGGCTGCTCGTCGCCGGACCGCTTGCGGTGCCGGGCGCCCCGGCGGGCCAGCAGGATGTTCGCCCCGGTGTACGCCAGCGCCCCGGCCGCCGCCCCGATCGCGACCGGCGCCAGCCCGGCCTGCTCGTGTGCCTCGGCGATCAGCTCGAACGACACGGCGGAGAGCAGCACCCCCGCGCCGAACGCCATCACCGACGCGATGACCCGGCGCGGCACCCGCGCGAAGTACCCGGCGACCGCCCCGATCAGCAGGGCGGCGCCGGCCAGCAGCCCCCAGAGACCCGCTTCCAACCACTCCGGCACGGGCAGGACCCTACCCCTGCCGGAAAGGCGGAAACGGAGTCAGAAGTCGGCGAAGAGGTACGGCAGCTCGCGCGGGAAGAGCCGGCGCAGCTCGGCCGCCGCGTCCGCCGGCACCTCGCCGAGCCCTCTGACGACGACGTCGGCCGGGTCGAGCACCCCGTACGCCAGGCCGGAGAGCCCGGCGGCGGTGAGCGTCGCGGTCGGGACGTGACCCACGGCGGCGCTGTCGCCCGGCAGCAGCTCCAGCTTCCCGGTGGCCCCGTCGAGCAGGTGGCTGCCGGCCAGCCAGCGGTCGCCGACCAGCTCGACGCGGACCCGGCCGGCCCCGGTCGGCAGGTCGGCGAGCGCGTCCAGGCTCAGCAGCCGGGCCATCGGGGCGGGCGACCCGGGCCGGGACACCCGGGCCTCGACGTGCACCGCGAGGTCGGTGAGCCACAGCTCGGGCAGCTCGTCGGCGGGGAGTTCGACGCTGATCCGCTCCACCTGGTCGACGTGCCGGGCGAAGAACTGCAACAGCGACGCCCGGGCGTACGGGTCGTCGGCGAGCAGGTCGTCGGCGTGCAGCGTGCCGCCGTGGTCGTCGATCCGGTAGGTGACCGCGCCGACCGTCGCGCCGTCGCGGACGGCGGTGAGCAGCCAGCGGTCGTCCCGGTCCCGCAGGCCGACCGCGCGGAAGTCGGGGAAGATCGCGAACCCGTGCCGCTCGCGCAGGCAGCGCTCGGTGTACGCGCGCCACGTCGGGTAGCCGGCACCGATCCGCTCCCACACCACCTCGCCGGGCAGGTCGGCGCGGAGCAGCGGGGCCAGGTCGGCCGGGGAGAGGACCGCGGTACGCCGGCGGGGCAGCCCGACGTACCCGAAGCGCTCGTAGAAGGAGGCGCGGAACGGGTAGAGCGCGGTCAGTGCGTGCCCCTCGTCGCGCATCTCGTCGAGGAGTTGGTGCAGCAGGTTGCGGACGTGGCCGCGCCGGCGGGCCAGCGGGTGGGTCGCCACCCCGGCCACGCCGGCCATCTCCAGTACGGCGCCACGCAGGTTCTGCCGCATGGGGATCGCCGTGGCGGCGGCCGTGGCGCTGCCCTCCTCCTCGACGACCAGCGTCCGGTTGCCCACGTTGTACGGCAGGTACTCGCGGAACTCCTCGAGCCGGGACGGCCCCATCGGCGACGCCTCGAAGGCGTACGCCTGGAGCGGGAAGCTGTGGGTCAGTCGTTCTTCGGCGGCCAACCGGCGGATGAGCATCAGTCCATCCCAACGTGGCCCGGGCAGCCGCGCAACCGGAATCGGCGGTCAGGTCACCGGCAGGTGCCGGACGTGCCGGCGGCGGCGCAGCCGGGCGGTGGACGCGCCCGCGACCGCGAGGACCAGCAGGGCGGTCACGGCGACGGCGTGCGCCGCTCCCCGGGCCAGGTAGCCGTCGTCGGTGTGGTCGGCCGGGTCAGGCGGCGGTGACGTCGGAGACGACGACGGTGACGTTGTCCGGCGCGCCGGCCTGGTGGGCGAGCTTCACCAACTGCTCGCCGCAGTGCTGCCGGTCGGAGTACGTGGCCAGCGCCGAGGCGATCGCCGGATCCTCCACGTAGTCGGAGAGGCCGTCGCTGCACAGCAGCAGCCGGTCGCCGGGGAACACGGTGAGCACGCCGATGGCCGGCGGCGCGTCCGAGCCCTGCACGGCCCGGGTGACCAGGGAACGCTGCGGGTGGTGGCGGGCCTGTTCGGGGGAGAGCGCGCCCTGGTCGACCAGCGCCTGCACGAAGGTGTCGTCCCGGGTGAGCTGGGTCAGCTCGTTGTCCCGCAGGAGGTAGCAGCGGGAGTCGCCGACCTGGGCGAGGACCAGGGTGTCGCCGGCGAGCAGGCCGGCGGTCAGCGTCGTACCCATGCCGTCGCGGGCCGGGTCCACGGTGATGGCGGCGCGGATCCGCTGGTTGGCGGTGCTCACCACGGCGCGTAGCGCGTCGGCGGCCTCGTCGGGGACGGTCGGCGGGGTCAGCTCGTCCAGGATCCGGATGACGATCTCGCTCGCCACCTCGCCGGCGGGAAGGCCGCCCATGCCGTCGGCCACCGCCACGAGGCGGTCACCGGCGAGGGCGGAGTCCTCGTTGTTGGTCCGGACGAGGCCGACGTCGTTGAGGATTGCCGAGCGGAGGATCAGCGTCATGGGGTCAAGCTTGCCAAGAAGACACCATTCTCGTCTCTACACACCGGGTATGCCCGAGGAAGATCCGCGTGTCCCCACCGTCCATCGTGGTCAGTGACGGGGGTAGCGGAGCAGCAGGCTCGCCCGGACCGGCTCGTCGCCGACCGCGGCGTAACTGTGCGGCACGTCCGAGGTCCAGCGCAGGTACTCGCCCGGGCCGGCGGTCATCGGGGCGTCCACCGGCCCGGCGCGCAGCACGCCGGAGAAGACGGTGACGTGCTCGGTGACCCCGGCCTGGTGCGCGGGGGAGAGCTGCGGCGGGCCGGGGCTGACCCGCATCCGGTACAGCTCGTACGTCGCGTCGGTGTCGGTGAAGACCTCCAGCAGGGTGGCGCCCACCGCCGCGCCGCGTACGGTCGGTGTCCCGGCCGGGCCGGAGAGGACGGCGGTGAGCGGTACGCCGAGCTGCGCGGTGACCGCGTACAGGGTCTCCAGGGTCGGGTTGCGGGTGCCGTTCTCCAGCCCGGAGAGGGTGGCCTTCCCGACGCCGGCCAGCCGGGCCAGCGTGGAGAGGGACAGGCCCCGCTCCTCCCGGAGGGCGCGGATCCGCCGGCCGACCTCTTCCGCACCGTGGTCACCGGCTGGTGGGGCTGCTGCCATGGGAGCTATGGTGCTACACCGTGCTGTTCCGTAAACGGAACAGCGGACGGAGGTGTGGCATGGCCGGTCGACTCCAACCCGTGCTGGCCGGCGTGGTCACCGCCCTGGTCGGCTTCGCCAGCTCGTTCACGGTCGTCCTCGCCGGGCTGCGCGCGGTCGGCGCGGACCAGGCGCAGGCGGCCTCCGGCCTGCTCGCGCTCTGCGTCGCCACCGGCTGCTGCGCCGTCTGGCTCGGGCTGCGGCACCGGCTGCCCCTCGCCATCGCCTGGTCCACCCCGGGCGCCGCGCTGCTCGTGGCCACCGGCCCCGTGCCCGGCGGCTGGCCGGCGGCGGTCGGCGCCTTCCTCCTCACCGGCCTGCTGATCGCCGCCGCCGGACTCGTCCCGGCGCTCGGCCGGGCGGTCGCCGCGATCCCCGGCCCGATCGCCAGCGCCATGCTCGCCGGGGTGCTGCTGCCGCTCTGCACCGCGCCCGTCCGGGCGCTGGTCGAGGTGCCCCGGCTGGCCGGGCCCGTGGTGCTCGCCTGGCTGGTGCTGCACCGCTTCGCGCGCCGCTGGGCCGTACCGGGGGCGCTGGCCGTGGCGGCGGTGGCCATCGCGCTCACCGCGTCCGCCCCGGCCCGGACCCACCTCGCGCCGACCCTGGCGCTGACCGCGCCGGCCTGGACCGTGCCCGCGGTGGTCGGGCTCGCGCTGCCGCTCTTCCTGGTCACCATGGCCGCGCAGAACGTGCCCGGGACGGCCGTGCTCGCCGGCTACGGCTACCGGGCCCCGCTCGGCTCCGCGCTCCGGGTGACCGGGCTCGCCACCGCGCTCGGCGCGCCGGCCGGCGGGCACGCGGTGAACCTCGCCGCGATCACCGCCGCGCTGGCCGCCGGCCCGGACGCCCACCCCGACCCGGAGCGGCGCTGGATCGCCTCCGTCACCGCCGGGATCGGCATGGCGCTGCTCGGCCTCGGTGCCGGCGTGGCGACCGCCCTGGTGCTGCTCTCCCCGCCGATCCTGGTCGAGGCGGTGGCCGGGCTCGCGCTGCTCGGGGCGCTGGCCGGGGCGGTCGCGTCGGCGGTCGCCGAGCCGGACGCCCGGGAGGCCGCGGTGGTCACCTTCGTGGTCACCGCCTCCGGGGTGAGCCTGCTCGGCGTCGGCGGGGCGTTCTGGGGACTGGTCGCCGGCTGGCTGATGCTCCTGCTCTTCCGCCGCCGCCCCGCGCCGCCCGCCATGGACGAGCCGGAGGCGGAGGTGGTCACCCCGGCGCGGGTCGGCTGATCAGGGGGTCCCCGCCGCCTCGACGCCGATCTCCATGAGCCGCAGGCGTACGCCGGCGACGTTCTTCTCGACCATCTGCTTCAGGGCACGGGCGTGGTCGAGCGTGTCGAGGACCACCAGCGCGTGCGTGAGCCCCGGGTCGTCGCCGTCCGCGCCCCACCAGCCGCGAATGAAGCCGGGGCTCCGTCGGGTCACCTCGGCCATGTGCGCGAACTGGGCGGCCCGCGCCGCCACGTCGGCGGGTGCGCCGCCCTGCTCCCCGATCACCATCCACATGGCGTCCACGTTAGGAGTTCCACCGCCGGCGCCGCCCGATCCTGGACGGTTTTTCCGGAGCCCTCCAGGATCGGACCTCAGCCCGGCTCACTCCTCCTCGGGCAGCTCGGCGGCGGGGACGTCGAGGCGTACCCCCTCGGCGGTGACGGCGGCGATCCGGTCGGCCAGCACGTAGACCGCGCCGGTGCGGGCCCGGTCGCTGGAGACCTTCAGGTAGCCGCTGTGCCGCAGCCGGGCGGCCAGGTCCGCGGGGACGTCCGGCTCCTCGACCGCCGTCGACTCGATCAGCTCGTCCAGGCTGCTGCCCGGGTCGACCGGGGCGGGGGCCTGCACGGTCACCGCCGTCGGGTCGCCGCGCTGGACGAGATCCACCGTGCCCACCTCGGTGCCGGTGGAGTCGACCACCCGCATGCCGGTGGTGACCCGGGAGATGGTCCCCTGCTGCTGCGTACCGCGCTGGCTCATGCAGGCGCGGTTCCCGGACCGCCGCCGCGCTAAACGGGTGGGGCCCAGCCGCCGGGCGGACGGGGGGAGAGCTCGCGCCAGCTGTCCGTACCCTCCAGCAACGCCCGGACCGTCTCCTCGGCCTCCTCCGGGCTGCCGTACTCGTAGAACCGGGAGACCCCCTCGGCGCCGCCGGCGCGCTGCTCGACGTGCCAGCGGTCGCCGTCCACCCGGAGGAAGACATCCCGCCGGGCCAGCCGCCCCCATTTCCCGTTCCACCAGTGCCTGCGCTGCTCCATGGCCGGACTCTATCGAACATGTGTTCGACATGAGCCGGCCCCCACGGGATTCCCATGGGGGCCGGTGTGCGGGGGTCCGTCAGCGCTGCGCGGGCGGCTCCGGCCGGCGGCCCAGCACGTCGTCCAGCGCGCCCCGCTGGGCCGGCGTGGCCTGGTTGCCGGCGAGCAGCGCGTCCCGGATCTCGGTGAGCAGCTTGATCTCCTCGCTGGGGGCCTTCGGCGGCGGCTCCTCGCCGCGCCGGCGCCGCTCGGCGAGCCTGTTCATCGGGTAGACGACCAGGAAGTACAGCGCCGCCGCGGTGAGCAGGAAGGTGATCGCGGCGTTGATGAAGGCCACCCAGTCGAACGGGATGCCCCGGAACGTCGGCGTCGAGCCGCTGATCCCGTTCTTGTGGCCCGTGATCAACACGATGAACACCCGGACCAGCGGTTCCAGGAACGACTTGGTGAGCTGGGTGACCACGCCGGTGAACGCGGCACCGATGACGACGCCGACCGCCAGGTCGACCACGTTGCCGCGCATGATGAAGTCTTTGAAGCCCTTGAGCATCCGCACTCCCGTGCTGTCCGGTTCTCCGTCCGGGAGACCCTATGCCCGGGAGGGGGCCTCGAGGAAAGCGCCGGCCTCGATCGCCGCCCGCGCCGGGTCGCCGGCCCGGATCGCCTCGACCAGCCGGCCGTGGTCGACGTACCGCTCGGGCTCCAGTGCGTCGCCCATCGCCTGGGCGACGGTGCTGCGCAGCGCGGCGCCGACCGAGGCGTACAGCTCGGCGAGCATGGCGTTGTGCGCGGCGGCCACCACGGCGCTGTGCAGCGCGGCGTCCGCCTCGACGAACTCGTCCACCCGGCCGGACCGCCAGGCGGCCTCCCGGACGGCGAGCGCGCCGTCGAGCGCCGCGAGGTCCGCAGGTGTACGCCGCAGCGCGGCGAGCCGGGCCGCCTCCACCTCGAAGGCGCGCCGCACCTCGATCACCTCGGCCATCCGGTCGTCGGTGAGCCGTCGGGCCACCACCGGGGCCAGCTCGTCGGTGGAGACCACGTAGGTCCCGGAGCCCTGACGGCACTCCAGCACCCCGGCGTGCACCAGCGCGCGGACCGCCTCGCGGACCGTGTTCCGCCCCACGCCGAGCGCGGCGACGAGCTGCGGCTCGGTGGGAATCCGCGCGCCCACCGGCCACTCGCCGCCGAGGATCCGGGCCCTGAGCTGCTCGATCGTCTGGCGGACCCGGTGGCCGCGCGGGGGCACGACGACGGAATCGGCGGCGGGTGTCACCGGTTACAACTCCTGCCGAAATTCATCCCATGATTGTAGGTTGGAAGCCATGACCCCGCCAGCCGCCTCCGCCGAGGCCCCCGCCGCCGAGCGGGCCACCGTCACCGACGCGCCGACCACCGACGTGACACCCGGACCGGCCCCGGAGGCGGTCGCGCCCCCGCGCCTGGTCGGCCCGGCACGGGGCGGTGCGCTGGTGCTGGTCGGCATGCTGCTGGTCGCGCTGAACCTGCGCGCCGCGGTGACCAGCCTCGGCGCGCTGCTCGACGAGGTACGGGCTGGTCTGGGGCTCTCCGGCACGATGGCCGGCTTCGTCACCACGCTGCCCACCATCGCCTTCGCCGGGCTCGGCGCGCTCACCCCGTGGCTGGTCCGCCGCTGGCCAGCCGCCCGGGTGCTGGTGCTGGCGATGCTCGCCCTCACCGTCGGCCAGGTGCTCCGGGTGGTCACCGACTCGGCGGCGGTCTTCGTGCTCACCAGCGCGCTCGCCCTGGCCGGCATCGCGGTGGCGAACATCCTGCTGCCGATGCTGGTCAAGCAGCACTTCCCGCACCGCACCGGGTTGGTCACCGGGGCGTACACGATGGCGCTCACCACGGGCACGACGGTGGCCGCGGCCTCGGCGGTGCCGGTGGCGCACGCCTTCGGCTCCTGGCGGGCCGGGCTCGGGGTGTGGGCCGGGATGGCCGCGCTGGCCGTACTCCCGTGGGTGCCGCTGGCGCTGCGGGCCCGCGCGGCCCGGCGGACGGCGACCCCGACCGTGGCCACGGCCACCCCGACCCGGGTACGGCCCGCGCGGACCCGGCTCGGCTGGGCCATGGCGACCTACTTCGGGGCCCAGTCGCTCAGCGGGTACGCGATCATGGGCTGGCTCGCGCAGCTCTTCCGGGACGCCGGTTACTCCCCCGAGAACGCCGGCCTGCTGCTCGCCGGGGTGACCGCGCTCGGCGTGCCGGTGGCGTTGGTCATGCCGGCGCTGGCCGGCCGGCTGCGTACGCTGCGGCCGCTGGTGCTCGCGCTGACCGTGTTCTCCACAGCCTCGTACCTCGGCCTGGCGGTCGCGCCGTACGGCCCGGCGCCGCTCTGGGTGCTGCTGCTCGCCCTCGGCCAGGGCGCGTTCCCGCTGATCCTGACCACGATCGGGCTGCGTGCCCGGACCGCCGAGGGCACGGTGGCGCTCTCCGCCTTCGCGCAGAGCACCGGGTACGTCATCGCGGCGCTCGGTCCGCTGCTGGTCGGCATCCTCTACGAGGCGACCGGGGGCTGGACCGCGCCGATCGGCTTCCTGCTGGTGGCCCTCGCCGTGCAGACGACGGCGGGCCTGGTGATCGCCCGTCCCCGGCACATCGAGGACGAGTGCTGAGGAGGAACGGTCAGGAGGAGGCCGGCGTGGGGTCACCCGCGACGGCCTGCTCCACCGTCGGGTAGGTGTGCAGCACCTCGACCAGACCGCTGACCTCGAGGATGCGCAGGACGCCGCGCTGCGGGGCGGCCAGCCGGACCACACCGCCGGCCTCGTCGCAGCTGTTCTTGGCACGGACGAAGACCGACAGCCCGGTCGAGTCGCAGAACGACAGGTCCGTTAGGTCGAAGACCAGACGGTTGCGCCCCTTGTCCAGCAGATCAGTGATCTGGTCCTGCAGTTGCGGTGCCGTCGCCATGTCCAGCTCGCCCGCGACCGACACGACGACCACGTCGCCGCGCTGTTCCGTGTGCACCGTCAGGGACATTCGCCGACCTCCTGTGTTCCGTGGAACGGTATCCCACGAAGCGGGGGGTACGCAGAACCGGAGCCCCCACGAGTGCCGATGATCATTCCATTGCTGCATAGCAAGTAAGTCGCCGACCTCCGGTGATAGAGTCCGCCCGTCCAGAGGTCAGGGAGGTCACCGTGGCGTTGAGCGGCGGCGCGGCGACCGTGCTCGTGGTCGACGACAGTCGTACCAAGCGGTACCTGCTGGTGAGCTGGCTGACCCGGGCCGGCTTCAAGACCATCGAGGCGGAGAACGGCGCCGAGGCGCTGGCCCTGGTGGAGAACGACCACATCGACCTGGTGGTGCTCGACGTCCGGCTGCCCGACATGAGCGGCTTCGAGGTCTGCGAGCGGATCAAGGAAGCCCACCCGGTGACGCCGGTCATCCACGTCTCGGCGCACGCGGTCGACGTCGGGGATCGGGCCCAGGGGCTGACCCGGGGCGCGGACGCGTACCTGGCCGAGCCGATCGAGCCGGAGGAACTGGTCGCCACCGCGCACGCGGTGCTCCGTTATTACCAGGCCCGGCGGCGGGCGGAGCTGCTCGCCGAGCGGCTGGCCGCGCTGGCCGACGCCACCGTGCAGATGCACGCCGCCGCGAACGTCGTCCGGCTGCTGGAGGCGGCCGCGGCCGGCGCCGCCCGGATCTTCCGGAGCCCGGCGGCGGTGATCGCCGAGACCTTCGACGGGGACTACCTGGCCGCGGCGGCCGCCGGGCCGGACGCGCCGGCGAGGGTGACGCCGTGGACGGTGGACGGCACCGGGGCGCCGATCGGGGCCACCGTCCGGGTCGACGAGCCGGGCAACTGGCGGCTGGTCGACTGGCCGGAGGGGGACACGGTCACGGTGGCCGCCGCCCGGCTGCGCGAGGACCGGGCCCCGCTCTACGTGGTGGTGCCGACCGCCACCCAGACCGTCCGCACCCCGGTGCTGGTGCAGCTCGCCCAGGCGGTCGCCTCGGCGGTGGAGGCGCAGCGGTCGTTCGACCAGGAGCACCGGATCGCGGTCACCCTCCAGCGCAGCCTGCTGCCCCGCCGGCTGCCCGAGGTCGCCGGGCTCGACCTGGCCGTCCGGTACGAGCCGGCGAGCGCCCAGACCGAGGTCGGCGGCGACTTCTACGAGCTGGTGATGCTCGACGGGCGCCTGCTCGTGGCGGTCGGCGACGTGGCCGGCCACTCGCTGCACGCCGCCACCGTGATGGCCGAGCTGCGGCACGCGGTGCGGGCGTACGCGGTGGAGGGGCACCAGCCCGGGGTGATCCTGGACCGGGTCAACGAGCTGATGCGCACCCTCCTCCCCAACGAGCAGGCCACCCTCTGCCTGCTGCTGCTGCACCCCGGCAGCGGTCTGGTCCGGCTGGCCAGCGCGGGCCACCTGCCGGCCCTGATCAGCCGCGACGGGCGGGTGGAGTTCGTGCAGCACGCCGCCCCGCTGCTCGGGGTGCGCGCTCCCCGACCGCCCGACCTGGAGTTCGTGCTGCCGGCCGGCGCCACGCTGGTCCTCTACACCGACGGGCTGATCGAACGCCGGGACACCACCATCGACGACGGGCTGGCCGCGTTGAGCGCGGTCGCCACCCGGGTGGACGACGACCTGGACCAGTTCTGCCAGCGGCTCCTGGTCGAGCTGGCGCCGCCCGAGATCCACGACGACGTCGCGGTGGTCGCCGTCCGCCGCCGCTGAGCCCGGACGCGGCGGTCAGCCGCCGCGCGAGGTGGCCAGCGAGCGGGCGTACGCGGCGGGGGAGACCCCGGCGACCGCGGTGAACTCGCGGACCAGGTGCGCCTGGTCGGCGTACCCCAGGTCGGCGGCGACCCGCGACCAGTCGAGCGGCCCGGCGGCGGCCTGTTCGATCGCCTCCTGGAGCCGGTACCGCCGGATCACCCACTTCGGGCCGACCCCGACGTGGTCCAGGAAGAGGCGCTGGAGCCGCCGGGTGGAGACGCCGTGCCGGCGGGCGAAGTCGTCCACCCGGAGGATGCCCCGGTCGGCGCGGATCTCCTCGACCAGCGCGGTGGCCTCGGCGGCGAGCGGGTCCGGTTCCGGTCCCCAGGCGGTGAGCAGCTCGTCCACCCGGCGGCACCGGTCGTCGTCGGTGCCCGGGCAGACCGGCTCGGGGACGTCGAGCGGGCGGCGCCGGCCGGTTAGCTCGGACACCGGCCGACGCCAGAAGGGGCGGAAACCGCCGGGGCGGAACTGCACCCCGGTGACCCGGCCGACGCCGTGCAGGGTGACGCTGAACAGACCGGTGTCGACCCCGGCGATCTCGCCGGTCTCCGGGCCGCCCTGCTGCGCCTGGAACACCACGTTGACCGCCGGGTGCGGGACCACCCGCTGGTCGAAGGGCTCGGCCAGCGCCCAGTCGATCAGCCAGTAGTGCTCGACGTACGGGCGCAGCGCCGGGGCGGGCAGCCGGCGCCGGAACCGGACCTGCCGCAGCAGCCGGTCGGGGTCGAGGATCCCCCGGCTGTCCCGCCGCGGCTCGTGTCGCATTTCTTCAAGACCGCCCTCATACGCTGGCCCTATGACCACGAAGACTAGTGAGCTGCTGGCCGTCGCCGCGCCCCGGACGGTGGCGGTGGTCCGCGACATCTCCGACGACCAGTTCGACCTGCCCACCCCGTGCCCCGACTACACCGTCCGGGACCTCCTCCGGCACGTGTACGACGTGGTGGTCAACTTCCAGGCGTTGGCTCGGCGGCAGGAGGTGGACTGGTCGGCCAAGACCGACCACCTGACCGAGGGCTGGCGGGACCGCTTCGCGGCGGAGACCGTACGCCTGGTCGAGGCGTGGTCCGACCCGGCGGCGCTGGAGGGCGTCTCGGCCGGGATGGGGCTGCCCCAGGAGACCGTCGGCGAGATGGCCCTGATCGACCTCACCGTGCACGGTTGGGACCTGGCCCGGGCGACCGGCCAGCGGCTGGAGGTCGACCCGGCGGTGCTGGCGGCCGGGCACGGCTTCATGGACAAGATGGGTGATACCGGGCAGCGGATGGGAGCGTTCGGCGAGCCGGTCCCCACCGCCACAGGGGCCACCGACCTGGACCGGCTGCTCGGACGGACCGGCCGGGACCCCGGCTGGACCCCCTGACCCTGCATCCCTGACAACTGCGGCCCGCGCCGGCGCCCTGCCGCGCGGGCCACTCTTGACATCGCTATTCGCTGAGTGAATAGTGACCCGGGTGTCCACTTCGCACGTCCTGCTGGGGCTGCTCGCCTCCGGTGCCCGGCACGGGTACGAGCTGAAGCGTGCCCACGACGAGCGACTGCCCCGGGCCCGCCCGCTCGCCTTCGGGCAGGTCTACGCCACCCTCGCCCGGCTCCAGCGGGACGGCCTCGTGGTCCCCGCGGGGCAGGAGCGCGAGGGCGGCCCCGACCGCACGGCGTACGCGCTCACCGCGGAGGGGCGGGCCGCGCTCGACCGGTGGCTCGCCACCGTCGAACCGCCGATGCCGTACGTGGCCAGCACCCTCTTCGCCAAGGTGGTGGTCGCGCTGCTGGTGGCCGACGTCGACCGGGCCCGCGACTACCTGATCGCCCAGCGCCGGGCGCACACCGCGCGACTGCGCGAGCTGACCGCGTTGAAGACCGCCCCCTCGGCCACCCTCGACGACGTGATCGGGGCCGACTTCGCCATCGCCCATCTCGACGCCGACCTCCGGTGGCTGCACACCACCCTGGACCGGGTCGCCGACTGGCACCGGGAGGTGCACTCGTGACGTACCTGGGGGCGCGCGGCGTGGTCCGCGCGTACGGCCCGACCCCCGCCCTGCGCGGGGTGACGCTCGACGTGGCGGAGGGAGAGATCGTCGCCGTCACCGGGCCCAGCGGGTGTGGCAAGTCCACCCTGCTGCACTGCCTCGCCGGCATCCTGCGTCCCGACGCCGGGGAGGTCACCTGGCGGGGGGAGCGGATCGACCTGTGGTCGGAGGCGGCCCGGTCCCGGCTGCGACGCACCGAGTTCGGAGTGCTCTTCCAGTTCGGCCAGCTGGTCGCCGAGCTGACCGCGGCGGAGAACGTCGCCCTTCCGCTGCTGCTCGCCGGCACGGGGCGGCGAGCAGCACGGACGGCGGCGCTGACCTGGCTGGAGCGGCTGGGCGTGGCCGACGTCGCCGACGTCCGGCCGGGCGAGATGTCCGGCGGGCAGCAGCAGCGCTGCGCCACCGCCCGGGCCCTGGTCACCGAACCCCGGGTGCTCCTCGCCGACGAGCCCACCGGGGCGCTGGACACCCTCACCGGCGAGCAGGTGCTCACCCAGCTCGTCCGGCTCGCCCGGGAGCAGCGCACGACCGTCGTGCTGGTCACCCACGAGCCGCGGATCGCCGCGTACGCCGATCGCGAGGTGACCCTGCGCGACGGGGTGGTCGACCACTCGGGCCTCGGCCTCGACGCGCCGCTCCCCGGCGGCCACCGGTGAGGCCGGGCACGTTGTTCCGGCTGGCCCTGGCCGGCACGCGGACGGACGGCGCGCGGGTGGCGTTGACCGCGCTGAGCGCCGCCCTCGCCACCCTCTCCGGGCTGGCCGCGTTGACCGTGCTGGCCATCGTCAAGCCGCCGGGTGACGCCTGGACCGAGTCCACGCAGTACACCAACGCCCTGCTCCGCGAGCCGGGCCTGCGCCCGGGCGTCGCGCTCGCGCTGTTGCTGCTCATGGTCCCGGTGCTCGGGCTGGCCGGGCAGTGCGCCCGGCTCGGCGCGCCGGCCCGGGACCGGCGGCTCGCCGCGCTCCGGCTGGCCGGGGCGACGCCCGGTGAGGTCACCTGGATCGCCGTCGCGGAGACCGGGCTGGCCAGCCTGCTCGGCACCGGAACCGGCCTGGTCGTCTACCTGGTCGGCCGCCGGCTGCTGCACCGGCCCGACCCGGACGGGCGACTGCCGCTGCCCACCGACGTCCACCCCGCCCCGGCGGCGATCGTGGCGGTGGTGGTCGGGCTGCCGCTGGTGACCGCCGCCGTGAGCGCCCTGCTGCTGCGCCGGGTGACCACCACCCCGTTCGGCGTGGTCCGCCGGGTCCGTACCCGGGCCCCCTGGCCGTGGCCGGGCCTGCTGATCCTCCTCGGGCTCGCCATGTTCGCCGCCTTCCAGCCGGTGGGTCTCTGGTACGAGCGGCGGTACGGCGAACCACCGGTCTGGCTGCTGCCGACCCTGCTGATCGGCGGCAGCCTGGCCGCAATGGTCGGCGTGGTGGCCGGCACCGGCTGGATCTCCCACACCACCGGCCGGGTCCTGCACCGGTACGCCCGCCGCCCGGCCACGCTGCTGGCCGCGCGCCGGTTGACGGCCGACCCCTGGGCCGGCAGCCGCACCTTCGCCGCGCTGCTGGCGGCGCTCATCTTCGGCGCCGGGGCGGCCGGGTTCCGTGCCGGCTTCCTCGCCGACGCCGAGCTGCACCGGCGGGTCGGGGGCGGGTTCGCCGCCCCGGACGGGTTCTATCTGCGGGCACTCGGCCTGGTCGACCTCGCGGTCGGGGTGGCCGTGGCGATCGCCGCCGGTGGGCTGCTGGTCGCGGTGGTCGAGGGCGTCACCGCCCGGCGGCGGACGTACGCGGCGCTGGTGGCGAGCGGGGTGCCGCGCGGGACGATCGGTCGTTCCCTGCTCTGGCAGTCGCTCACCCCGGCGGTGCCCGCCATCGGCCTGGCGCTGACCGTCGGCTACCTGCTCGTCCGGGGCGTGTACCGGGCGCCGAGCGGCGGTGGCTATGCTGAGGAGGTTTGCGACGCGGGGCCGCGGCTCTGCGGCGACCCGCTCACCGGCGCCCAGTACACCCGCACCGAGTGGGTGCCGAAGGTGACCGTGACGCCGGACGTACCGTGGGAGCAGCTCGCCTGGTTCGGGGCCGGCGGGCTGGCCGCGGTGCTGCTGACGGTCGGGGCGGGCGCGCTCTTCCTGCGGGTGGGTACGACGGTCGAGGAGCTGCGGGCGACCTGATGTGACGCGATCGCCGGCCCGGACGCTGTTCGGACCGGGAGGTCCCACGGGTGGGCCTCCCGAGCCGGGTGCACCGGCTGGTGCAGAGCGGAACAGCGGGAGACCACGAGCATGCAGAACCAGCCCGGCGCCGCGCCGCCGGTGTTCGTCGACCGGACCGGACGGCGCCGCCGGCTCACCGTGATAGCCGGGACGGCGATGGGCGTCGGCCTGCTCACCAGTCTCGGCCTGATCCTCGCCGGGCTCTTCTTCGACTCCTCGGTGCCGATCCCCGGCTGGTCCGACACGAAGGTCCAGCCGCCGATCGAGGCCGGCGTCGACGCTCCCGGCCACCCCCAGGAACAGACCAGCCCCAGCCCTCGCCCCGCACCCGCGACCAGCACGACCGCACCCCTGCCGTCGTCGGCGCCCACCGCCACCCGCCCCACGTCCCGGACCACCTCGGCCCCGCAGCCCACCACCAGCGTGCCGGGCCAGGGCGACGAGCACCGCAGCTCCGTCAAGCCGAGCAGGACTCCGGGCAAGCCCTGACCATGGCGAGACACGTCGCCCGCCCCGACCCTCGGGCGCACTGGATCCTGCTCCTGCTGGGGCTGTTCGTGCTGCTCGGTGCGTTGAGCTTCCACGGACTGGTCACCCACGTCGGCGGCGGCTCCGGCCCGGCCGGCGGACCCGCCCCGGCCGCGTCCCCGCAGCTCACCGACGGCGGCCCGGTGCTGCGGCTGGACGGGCCGACGCCCGTCGCCCGGCGGCTGCCCGCGCGTACCGTGGCGCTGACCTTCGACGACGGGCCGGACCCGCGCTGGACCCCGCAGATCCTCGACGTGCTGCGCCGGCACCACGCGCACGCCACGTTCTTCGTGGTCGGCTCCCGGGTGAACGAGCATCCCGAGCTGGTCCGGCGGATCCTCGCCGAGGGGCATGAGCTGGGCTCGCACACCTTCACCCACGCCGACCTGGGCGGCGTGCCGGCCTGGCGGGCCGCGGCCGAGCTCTCGTGGACCCGGAACGCGATCGCCGGGGCGACCGGCCGCGAGGTGACGCTGCTCCGGCTTCCCTTCTCCTCGACCACGGCCTCGTTGACCGAACCGCAGTACCGGGCGCTGCGCGACGCCGCCGGCAGCGGCCACGTGGCGGTGCTCGCCGACCGGGACGCCAAGGACTGGGAGCGGCCCGGCGTACCGGCCATCGTCCGGGCGGCCACCCCGCAGGGCGGCGCCGGCGCGGTGGTGCTCATGCACGACGGCGGCGGGGACCGCAGCCAGACCGTCGCCGCGCTGGACCAGCTGCTGCCCCGGCTGAACCAGGCGGGATACCGGTTCACCACGGTGTCCGAGGGGATCGGCGCACCCGCGTCGATGCTCCCGGCCGGCGGCGGCGCCCGGCTGAGCGGGACCGCGCTGCGCTGGGCGCAGACCGGAGCCGGCTGGCTGACCTCGGCGATGAACCTGCTGCTCGGCGTGGCCCTGCTGCTCGGCGTGGCCCGGCTCGTGGTGCAGGTGGTCTGCGCCCAGGTACACGTCCGTCGCGTCCGCCGGCCACCACGCGGCCGGCCCGAGGTGACCGCGCCGGTCTCGGTGATCGTGCCGGCGTACAACGAGGCCGCGAACATCGCCGCGACCGTGCGGTCCCTGGTCGCCAGCGCGTACCCGGCGCTGGAGGTGATCGTGGTCGACGACGGTTCCAGCGACGGCACCGCCGACATCGTCGAGCGGATGGGGCTGCGCGGGGTACGGGTCATCCGGCAGGCCAACGCGGGCAAGCCGGCCGCGTTGAACACCGGCATCCGGGCCGCCCGCGCCGAGCTGCTGGTGCTGGTCGACGGGGACACCGTCTTCCAGCCGGACACGGTGTACCGGCTGGTCCAGGGCTTCGCGGACCGGACTGTCGGCGCGATCAGCGGCAACACCAAGGTGGCCAACCGGCGCCGGCTGCTCGGCCGCTGGCAGCACCTCGAGTACGTGATCGGCTTCAACCTCGACCGCCGGATGTACGACGTGCTCGAGTGCATGCCCACCATCCCCGGCGCGATCGGCGCGTTCCGCCGGGAGGTGCTGCTCGCCGTCGGGGGAGTCCCCGCCGACACCCTCGCCGAGGACACCGACCTGACCATGAAAGTGCTCCGGGCCGGCTGGCGCGTGGTGTACGAGGAGGGCGCGATCGCCTGGACCGAGGCGCCGTCGTCGCTGCGCCAGCTCTGGCGGCAGCGGTACCGCTGGTGCTACGGCACCATGCAGGCGATGTGGAAGCACCGGCACGCGTTGGGCGAGCCGGGTGCGGGCGGGAAGCTGGGCCGGCGGGGTCTGCCGTACCTGACCGTGTTCCAGATCGTGCTGCCGCTGACCGCGCCGGCCGTCGACGTCTTCGCGGTCTACGGGCTGCTCTTCATGCCCTGGTCCGACCTGCTGCTGGCCTGGTTGGGCCTGCTCCTGCTCCAGGGGTTCACCGCCGCGTACGCGCTGCGGCTGGACCGGGAACGGTACGGGCCGTTGTGGACCCTGCCGCTCCAGCAGCTCGTCTACCGGCAGGTGATGTACCTGGTGGTGGTGCAGTCGGTGGTCACCGCGGTGGTCGGCAACCGGCTGCGCTGGCAGCGGATGGCCCGTACCGGGGAGGCGGCCGCCCTGGTCGGCGCCGGCCCCGTGCGCTGACGCGTCAGCGGCCGAAGAGGCCGGCGGACCAGGACAGGCCGAGACCGAGGACGGCCGAGCAGCAGCAGACCAGCAGGGCGGCGGCGACCACGGCGAGGATCAACCAGGTCGGCCCGCGCCGGGCCGCCCCTGCCTCCGCTTCCGCCGCGTCCGCGCCCGTCGCCGCCCGGTCCTCCTCACTCATCGGGCGGAGTCTAGGGCCGGCCGCGCAGGATCGCGCTCAATCATGGATGGAGTCGCCTCCCGCGCACGACGAGGAGGCTACTTCCAGGATCGAGCGCGATCATGGGGCGGCGGACCGGGTCGGGGCGGGGCAGGATGGGGCGATGGAGTTGGTCTCGATCGCCGACATCCGGATCGCCGCCGACGACATCGCCGGGACGGTGGTGCGTACCCCGTTGCTGCCGACCCTCTGGGACGACGAGCTGTGGCTCAAGCCGGAGAGCCTGCAACCGGTGGGGTCGTTCAAGCTGCGCGGGGCGACCCACGCGGTGGCCCGGCTCGACCCGGCCGCCCGGTCCCGGGGCGTGGTGACCCACTCCTCGGGCAACCACGGACAGGCCCTCGCGTATGCGGCCCGGGCCTTCGGCGTGCCCTGCACGGTGGTCGTCCCCGAGGGCGCGCCGCAGGTGAAGGTGGACCGGATGGGGGCGCTCGGCGCCGACGTACGGCTCGTGCCGCCGGCCCGCCGGCTGGTCGAGGCGGAGCGGATCGTGGCCGCCACCGGGGCCGCGCTGGTGCCGCCCTTCGACCACCCGCGGATCATCGCCGGGCAGGGCACCGTCGGGCTGGAGATCGTCGCCGACCTGCCCGAGGTGGACGTGGTGCTGGTGCCGGTGGGCGGCGGCGGGCTCTCCTCGGGCGTGGCCACGGCGGTGCGGGCGCTGCGCCCGTCGGCCGCCGTGATCGGGGTCGAGCCGGAGTTGGCCGCCGACGCCCGGGAGTCGCTCGCCGCCGGCGAGGTGGTGGTCTGGGACGTCGAGCGGAGCTACCGCACCAGCGCGGACGGGCTGCGCACGAACCTCTCCGAGCTGACCCTGGCCCACCTGCGGGACCGGCTCGACCGCATCGTCACGGTCACCGAGGAGGAGATCGCCGCGGCCCTGGGGCGGCTGGTCCGCGAGGCCCGGCTGGTGGTAGAGCCGAGCGGCGCGGTGGCGCTGGCGGCCCGGCTGTTCCACCGCGACGAGCTGCCGGCCGGCCGCACGGTCGCCGTGGTCACCGGCGGCAACGTCGACCCGGCGGTGCTGGCGTCGGCGCTCGGCTGAGGACGGGCCGCCGGGTGCGGAGGGGCCGGCGTGGCCCCTCCGCCCGTGCCGTTCAGGCACGGCCGAGGCGGTCCAGGATCCAGGCGTTGATGAACGCCTCCTCGCGCCAGGCGTCGTACCGGCCGCTGGGGCCGCCGTGCCCGGCGCCCATCTCGGTCTTGAGCAGGTAGTCGCCCTGCGGCGCGACGGCGCGCAGCCGGGCGACCCACTTGGCCGGCTCGTGGTAGAGCACCCGGGTGTCGTTGAGGCTGGTCACCG
The DNA here is from genome assembly GCF_043197935.1 of Micromonospora sp. NPDC048930. Classification (NCBI taxonomy): domain Bacteria; kingdom Bacillati; phylum Actinomycetota; class Actinomycetes; order Micromonosporales; family Micromonosporaceae; genus Micromonospora; species Micromonospora sp. NPDC048930. The sequence goes on along the minus strand of NZ_JBICUB010000002.1, from coordinate 712,082 downwards.
CGAGGATCGCCGGGTAGTCCACCTCGGCCACGTTCTCGTACGGGGTGTACGACTTCATGTACGCGTACACCTCGGGGTCGTCGAGGGGGTTGCCCCACTCCTCCCACTCGGTGACGGTGAGCGGCAGGGACGGGTCGAGGATCGAGGTGAGCGCGTCCACGAAGGGCACCTGCGCGACGATCCCGGCGAACGCGTCCGGCGCGAGGTTGGCCACCGCCCCCATCAGCAGGCCGCCGGCCGAGGCGCCCCGGGCGACCAGCCGGTCGCTCCCGGTCCAGCCCGCCTTGACCAGGTGCCGGGCGCAGGCCACGAAGTCGGTGAAGGTGTTCTTCTTGGCCAGCAGCTTGCCCTGGTCGTACCAGCGGCGGCCCAGCTCACCGCCGCCGCGGATGTGCGCCACGGCGAAGATGACGCCCCGGTCGAGCAGGCTGAGCCGGGCGATGGAGAACCACGGGTCCATGCTCGCCTCGTACGAGCCGTAGCCGTAGATGACGCAGGGGGCGGACCCGTCGCGCGGCGTGCCCGTGCGGCAGACCAGCGAGATCGGCACCCGGGTGCCGTCGTCGGCGAGCGCCCAGTCCCGGTGCTGCTCGTAGTCGGCCGGGTCGTACGCCCGCCCGTCCGGCCCGGGGCGCACCGGCTTCTGCCGGCGCAGCACCAGCTGCCGGCTGACGAGGTCGTAGTCGTAGACCGAGTCCGGGGTGACCAGCGAGGTGTAGCGCAGCCGCACCTCGCTGGTGCGGTACTCCGGGTTGGCGTCCAGCCCGACGCTGTAGAGCGGCTCCGGGAAGTCGATGTCGTACGGGTCGCCGCCGCCGATCGGCAGCACCCGCAGCCCGGTCAGCCCGTTGCTGCGCAGCGACACGACCAGGTGGTTCTCGAACGCGTCGACGGCCTCCAGCCGGGTGCCGGGGGTGTGCGGGATGAGCGGGGTCCAGTCGCCCGGCGCGTCCGCCGAGGTGTACGCCAGCGCGAAGTCCTCCGCGCCGTCGTTGTGCAGGATCAGGAAGCGGTGCCCGTGGTGCTCCACCGCGTACTCGACGCCCTGCCGGCGTGGCGCGATGATCGCCGGCTCGCCGGTCGGGTTGGCGGCCGGGACCACCCGTACCTCGCTGGTGATCTTGCTGTGGATGTCGATGACCACGAACCGCTCGGACCGGGTCAGCTCGACGCCCACCCAGAACCGCTCGTCGTCCTCCTGGTGGACCACCACGTCCTCACTCGACGGGGTGCCCACGGCGTGCCGCCAGACCCGGTACGGCCGCCACGCGTCGTCGACGGTCACGTAGAAGAGGATCGAGGCGTCGGCGGACCAGGCGGTGCCGTAGAAGGTGCCGGGGATCTCGTCGGCCAGCACCTCGCCGGTGCTCAGGTCCTTGATCCGCAGGGTGAACCGCTCGTCGCCGGAGAAGTCCGTCGAGTAGGCCAGCCAGCGGCCGTCGGGGCTGACGTCGAACGCCCCGAGCGCGAAGAAGTCGTGCCCCTCGGCGAGCAGGTTGCCGTCGAGCAGCACCTCCTCGCCGTCGAGCGGGGCGCCGTCCGCGCTGACCGGGGGCGCGATCTCACCGTCGCGGACGGCCCGGCGGCACTGGACGCCGTACTGCTGCCCCTCGACGGTGCGGGTGTAGTACCAGTACCCGTCCTTGCGGCTGGGCACCGACAGGTCGGTCTCCTGGGTGCGCCGGCGGGTCTCCTCGAACAGGGTCGCGCGCAACTGCTCCAGGTGCGCGGTGCGTGCCTCGGTGTACGCGTTCTCCGCCGTCAGGTAGGCGATCGTCTCCGGGTCGTCCTTGGCCGCCAGCCAGGCGTACTCGTCGACGACGGTGTCGCCGTGGTGGGTGCGCTCGCTCGGGACGCGCTTGGCGACGGGCACGGGCGACGGCTCCAGGTCGCGGCGCGGCGACAGACGCGCCGAGCTGGAGTTGTCGGGGGTCTCGGTGGTCACGGCGTCACGTTACCGGCCGGCGGGCCCGCCGTCGGCGGCTCCAGGTCACGGCGGGGCGCCGGACGCGCCGCGCCGGAGATGTCGCCGGGGCGGGTTCCGGCAACACGCCACCAGCTCTTTCGAACATGTGTACGATGACCGCCATGGCGGCTGCAGCGAGTTCCACCAACCGACCCGGAGCCCTCGAGATAACCCGACGACTGGCGGAGATCTGCGGCCCGCCGTTCGCCCGGTTCGCGGGCGCGGCCGACGAGGTGGCCGGCCGGACGGCGCGCTGGGTGGCGGTGCCGGGTGGTCCGCGCGCCGCCGCCGAGGTGCTGCGGCTGGCCGCCGCGCACGACCTCACCGTGGTGCCGCGCGGCGCCGGCACCAAGATCGACTGGGGTGCCGCCCCGGAACAGGTCGACATCATGCTCGACACCGGCCGGCTCGCCGGGGTCTGGCACGAGCCGCAGGGCTCGACGCTGGCCGAGGTAGGGGCGGGTACGCCGTTGCGCGCGGTGCAGGCGGCGCTGGAGCGCGCCGGCCGGCGACTGCCGATCGACGCGCCCTCACCGGGGGCGACCCTGGGCGGGGTGCTCGCCGCCGACGAGGCCGGCCCGCTCCGGCACCGGCACGGGACCCCGTGCGCCCAGCTCGTCGGGGTGCGCTACCTGGACGCCGAGGGCGAGCTGGTCAGCCTGGGGGAGGCCGGCACCGCGCTGCTCGGCAGGGCGGCGCCGACCGGGGTCGACGCGGCGCACCGGGGCGCGGCGGCGATCTTCGGCCGGAGCGACCTGCCGGGGCTGGACGTGGCGCGGCTGCTCTGCGGCTCGCAGGGCGGCCTCGGGGTGCTGGTCTCGGCGACCATGCGGGTGCAGGCGACGCCGGCCGGCCGGGTCTGGGTGTCCCGCCCGGTGTGGACCCCGCTGGAGGTGCACGACCTGGTCCGGGCGGTGCTCGCCGCCGGGCTGGACCCGGCGGCCGTCGAGCTGGACCTGCCGGTGCCGGTGCCGCTCCCGCGGCGGCGGGTCCACCCGTCGCACCCGTCCGTGGTCGGGCGTCCGGACCATCCGGCGGTGACCGGGCGGTCGACCCGGCCGGCCGCCGCGGGCAGCCTGGTGGTGCTGCTGGAGGGCGGGCCGGCGCACGTCGCGGAGCGGGCGGAGCGGCTGGTCGAGGTGCTCGGCGACGAGGCGGTGATCAGCCACTCCGCGCCCGAGTGGTGGGGGCGCTACCCGTTCGCCCCCGGGGACACCGCGCTGCGGCTCGAGGTGCCCATCAACGACCTGCACGCGGCGGTCTACGCGCTGCGCGACGCGGCCGGCGGCCCGGTGCCGGTCCGGGGCTCCGCCGGGGTCGGCACAGTGCACGCCGCGCTGCCGGGCTCGCTGCCCCCGGAGCGGGTGGACGCGATCCTGGCCGCCGTCCGCAGCGTGCTCCTGGCCCGGCAGGGCCGCTGCGTGGTGGTCTCCGCGCCCACCCCGGTCCGCCGGGCGGTCGACCTGTGGGGCGAGCTGCCCACCCTGACCCGCCTCCGCACCGCCAAGGCCCACCTCGACCCCCACCACCGCCTGGCCCCCGGCCGCCTCCCCGGCGGCCTCTGACCCCCTCACCACCGCCCACCCCCGCCCTGGCCCTGTTGATCAAGGAGTTTGGGTCGGGAACGAACCCGAGGCCGACGCAAACCCCTTGATCAACAGCGTGGGGTGCGCGCCGGGGCCGGCCCGGGGGGCCGGTGGGGGTCAGAGGGAGTCGTTGCGGAGGACGAGGACGGCGATGTCGTCGCGCGGGGGTTCGACCGAGAAGCCGATCGCGGTGGCGCGGAGCCGGGCGGCGACCACGTCGGCGGAGTAGCCGGCGAGCGGGGCCGCCGACTCGCGCAGCCGATCGGTGCCGAAGAGTTCCCGACCGCGCCGCCGCTCGGTGACCCCGTCGGTGTAGAAGATCAGCGCGTCGCCGGGCCCGAGCGGGATCTCCGCGGTGGGCGTGGCGATCGAGTCGAGCAGGCCGAGCGCGGTGCCGCCCCGGCCGACGAAGGCGGTCCCGCCACCGCCGCGCAGCAGCACCGGGCGGTCGTGTCCGGCGAGGTGCAGCGAGACATCGAGCTGCCGGTCCTCGCCCGGCCCGACCGCCGCCAGCGCGAGCGTGCAGTACCGGCCGCCACCCCGGTCGACCAGCGTCTCGTTCAGCCGGACCAGCACCTCCGGCAGCGGCTTGCCGTCGCCGACCAGCACCCGGATCACGTCCCGCACCAGGCCGGTCACCGCCGCCGCCTGCACGCCCTTGCCGGAGACGTCCCCGACGACCACGAGCCAGCGGCCGTCCGGCAGCGGCACCACGTCGTAGAAGTCGCCGCCGACCTCGGCCTCGTCGCCGGTGGGGACGTACTCGGCGGCGAAGCCGATGCCCTCGACCACCGGGAGCACCGGCGGCAGCAGCGACTTCTGGAGGGTCTGGGCGACCCGGCGCCGCTCGGCGTGGATCCGGGCGTTCTCGATCGCCAGGGCGGCCCGCCGGGCCACGTCCTCCAGCACCGAGACCTCGTCCGGGTCGTGCCGGTGCCGCTGGTGACGGCCGACGGCCAGGGTGCCGAGCCGCTGCCCGCGCGCGATCAGCGGTACGGCGAAGCCCTCCATCGGCCCGCTCAGCGGCACCTGCGCCGCGCTCCGGGACGCCTCCCGCAGCCGCGCCTGGATCGAGTCCGGCCCGGTCTCCTGGAGCACCCGGTGCAGCTGCGGCAGCATCGCCTCGTCCGCGTGGCTGGACGCGGCCAGGCGCAGCCGACCCCACTCGTCGGTGGTGTGCACCGCGCACCACTGGCCGAGCCGGGGCACCACCAGCTGCGGGATGAGCGCCATGGTCAGCTCGACGTCGAGGGACTGGGCGAGCAGCTCGCTCGCCTCGGCGAGGAAGGTCAGCCAGGTCGACCGGCGGATGTCCGCCCGCCGCAGCCGGTCGTTCTCCAGGTGCAGCGAGAGCCGCTCGGCGGCCAGTACGGCCAGCGGCCGGGCGTACGCCGAGGGGGCCGCGTCCAGCTCCAGCTCACCCGCGTACGGGCGGTGCACGGCGAGCGGGACGCGGAGCAGGTCGTTGCCCTCCCGCGGCTGCCGGCCGAAGCGGGCGAGCGCCTGCATGCCCTGCCCGTCGCCCCGGTCCAGCCGGACCACCCCGCCGGCCGCGCCCACCATCTCGGCGAGCCGGGCCAGCAGGTCGGTGGCGAACTCCGGCAGCGGGTCGTCGGCGTACGGATCGGGGGTGGTCTGCATCAGCTCGCTCATCGCGGCGGCGCTCGGCGTGCTCCCCCCGACCTCCGCCGGGAGGGCCGCCGTGCGGGACTCGGCCGCGGTCGCCCGGGTGGGCGGCACCACGTCGGGGCGGTCCAGCCGGAACCACACGCCCTTCCCGGTGGGCAGGTACGTGGTGCCCCACCGGCTGGCGAAGTGGTCGACCAGCAGCAGCCCCCGCCCGCGCTCGGCCACCTCGGTGATCTCCGAGGCGTCGTTGCGGACGCCGACCACGAGCTCCTCGACCGGGCCGGAGGCGAAGTCGGTGACGGTGACGGTCAGTCCCGTTCCGTCCGCCGCGACCTCGATGTCCAGTTCCGTCCGGGCGTGCTCGACGGCGTTGGTGGCGAGTTCGGTGGTGAGCAGGAGTGCCTCGTTGGCCAGTTCGTCCAGGTCCGCCTCGGCGAGCACGGACCGCACCAGCGCGCGAGCCGCGGCGGGCGTACGCCGGTCGGCGGGAAGCCGGACACGCCGGACATGCTCGTCCGAGCCGCCGTCCATCGCCGGCTCCGCCTCCGCTGACACCTCCGTATCCTCCACCGCCGCCACCCCGGGTGCCAAGCGCTCCCCCGATCGCGCCGGGTAACCGGGACCGGGGCCGACGCGTGGGCGTGGCGGGCGTGCGCAGGCCGTGGCCTCGACGCGGACGCGGGCAGAATGATGGGATGGCGGCGGGTCGCACGAGCCGGTTGGCCCTCGAGCTGAGCGAGGAACGATGACCACGGCGAAACAGTCCGTAGCCGGGGACGAGCACGAGGTGCTCCTCGGCGAGCTGGTGGAGGCGCTGCGGCGGGTACGCCGTGGCGACCTGCGGGTTCGGCTGCCCCGACGGGCCGGCCTGGCCGGCGAGGTGGCCGACGCCTTCAACGACGTGGTGTCGCTCCAGGAGCGACAGCACCTGGACCTGCGGCGGATCAGCCGGGTCGTCGGCCGGGACGGCCGGCTCACCGAGCGCCTCGACGACGAGGGCCTGGACGGCTCGTGGGCGGAGGGGCAGCGGGCGGTCAACTCCCTGATCGACGACCTGGGCCGGCCGACCACCGAGATCGCCCGGGTGATCGTGGCGGTGGCCGACGGCGACCTGTCCCAGCACATGGCGCTGGAGATCGACGGCCGCCCGCTGCGCGGTGAGTACCTGCGGATCGGCCGCACGGTCAACACCATGGTCGACCAGCTCTCCTCCTTCTCCAACGAGGTGACCCGGGTGGCCCGGGAGGTGGGCACCGAGGGCAAGCTGGGCGGCCAGGCCGACGTACGCGGGGTCGCCGGCACCTGGAAGGACCTCACCGACTCGGTGAACACCATGGCGTCGAACCTCACCGGCCAGGTGCGGTCGATCTCCCAGGTGGCGACCGCGGTGGCCAAGGGTGACCTGTCGCAGAAGATCACGGTCGGGGCGCGCGGCGAGGTCGCCGAACTGGCCGACACGATGAACTCGCTCACCGATACCCTGCGGCTCTTCGCCGAGCAGGTGACCCGGGTGGCCCGGGAGGTGGGCACCGAGGGCAAGCTCGGCGGCCAGGCCGAGGTGCCGAACGTCGCGGGCACCTGGAAGGACCTGACCGACAGCGTCAACTCGATGGCGTCGAACCTGACCAGCCAGGTGCGGAACATCGCCCAGGTCTCCACCGCGGTCGCCCGGGGCGACCTCTCGCAGAAGATCACCGTGGCGGCCCAGGGAGAGATCCTGGAGCTCAAGGACACCGTGAACACGATGGTGGATCAGCTGTCGTCGTTCGCGGACGAGGTGACCCGGGTGGCCCGGGAGGTGGGCATCGAGGGCAAGCTGGGCGGTCAGGCCCAGGTACGCGGCGTCTCCGGCACCTGGCGGGACCTGACCGAGAACGTGAACCAGCTCGCCGGCAACCTGACCAGCCAGGTCCGCAACATCTCGCAGGTCTCCACGGCGGTGGCGAAGGGTGACCTGTCGCAGAAGATCACGGTGGACGCGCAGGGCGAGATCCTGGAGCTGAAGAACACCGTGAACACGATGGTGGATCAGCTGTCGTCGTTCGCGGACGAGGTGACCCGGGTGGCCCGTGAGGTGGGTACCGAGGGCAAGCTGGGTGGTCAGGCGCAGGTGAAGGGGGTCTCCGGGACCTGGCGGGACCTCACGGACAACGTGAACTCGATGGCGTCGAACCTGACGTCCCAGGTGCGGAACATCGCCTCGGTCACCACCGCGGTGGCGAAGGGTGACCTGTCGCAGAAGATCACCGTGGACGCTCGGGGCGAGATCCTGGAGCTGAAGTCCACGGTCAACACGATGGTGGATCAGCTGTCGTCGTTCGCGGACGAGGTGACCCGGGTGGCCCGCGAGGTGGGCACCGAGGGCAAGCTCGGCGGTCAGGCCCAGGTACGCGGCGTCGCCGGCACCTGGCGGGACCTGACCGACAACGTGAACTCGATGGCGTCGAACCTGACCAGTCAGGTGCGGAACATCGCCCAGGTCTCCACGGCGGTGGCGAAGGGTGACCTGTCGCAGAAGATCACGGTGGACGCGCAGGGCGAGATCCTGGAGCTGAAGAACACCGTGAACACGATGGTGGATCAGCTGTCGTCGTTCGCGGACGAGGTGACCCGGGTGGCCCGTGAGGTGGGTACCGAGGGCAAGCTGGGTGGTCAGGCGCAGGTGAAGGGGGTCTCCGGGACCTGGCGGGACCTCACGGACAACGTGAACTCGATGGCGTCGAACCTGACGTCCCAGGTGCGGAACATCGCCTCGGTCACCACCGCGGTGGCGAAGGGTGACCTGAGCCAGAAGATCACCGTCGACGCGCAGGGCGAGATCCTGGAGCTGAAGAACACCGTGAACACGATGGTGGATCAGCTGTCGTCGTTCGCGGACGAGGTGACCCGGGTGGCCCGCGAGGTGGGCACCGAGGGCAAGCTCGGCGGTCAGGCGCAGGTGAAGGGGGTCTCCGGGACCTGGCGGGACCTCACCGAGAACGTCAACCAGCTCGCCTCGACCCTCACCACCCAGCTCCGGGCCATCGCCCAGGTCTCCACCTCGGTGACCCGGGGCGACCTGACCCAGCGGATCGCGGTCAAGGCGCAGGGCGAGGTCGCCGAGCTGAAGGACAACATCAACCAGATGATCGTCACCCTCCGGGAGACGACCAAGAAGAACGCCGAGCAGGGCTGGTTGGACTCCAACCTGGCCCGGATCGGCGGTCTGCTCCAGGGTCAGCGGGACCTCGGCGAGGTCTGCCGCATGATCATGATGGAGGTGACCCCGCTGGTCGACGCGCAGCTCGGCGCGTTCTTCCTGGTGGACAGCTCCGAGGGGAGCATGCGGCTGCGGCTGACCGCCTCCTACGGGTACGTGGCGCGCGGGCACGACGTGACGTTCGGCCCCGGCGAGGGGCTGGTCGGGCAGGCCGCCCTCTCCCGGCGGACCATCCGGGTCAACACCCAGCCGGACGGTCGCCTGGTGCTGCGTTCCGGCCTGGCCGAGACGCCCCCCGCCGACCTGGTGGTGCTGCCGGTGCTCTTCGAGGGCGAGCTGCTCGGGGTGATCGAGTTCGCCGGGGTGACCACCTTCTCCGAGCTGCACCTGTCGTTCCTCGAGCGGCTGGTCACCACGATCGGCATCGCGGTCAACACCATCCAGGCCAACCGGCGTACGGAGGAGCTGCTGGCCCAGTCGCAGCGGCTGGCGCACGAGCTCCAGGAGCAGTCGGCGGAGCTCCAGCGCACCAACGCCGAGCTGGAGGACAAGGCCCGGCTGCTGTCGGAGCAGAAGGCGAACATCGAGACGCAGAACCGGGAGATCGAGCTGGCCCGGCTCGGCCTGGAGGACAAGGCGCAGCAGCTCACCCGGGCGTCGGCGTACAAGTCGGAGTTCCTGGCGAACATGAGCCACGAGCTGCGTACGCCGCTGAACTCGCTGCTGCTGCTGGCCCGGCTGCTCGCCGAGAACCCGGAGCAGAACCTGACCCCGAAGCAGATCGAGTTCGCCCGGACGATCCACAGCGCCGGCTCCGACCTGCTCTCGCTGATCGACGACATCCTCGACTTGTCCAAGATCGAGGCGGGCCGGATGGACGTGGAGCCGACCGAGATCCGCTTCTCCGAGATCCGCGGGTACGTCGAGCAGGCGTTCGCCCCGCAGGCCGAGGAGAAGGGCCTCGACTTCCAGGTCCGGGTCAGCAAGGACCTGCCGCCGTCCCTGGTCACCGACGCCCAGCGGTTGCAGCAGATCCTGCGCAACCTGCTCTCCAACGCGGTCAAGTTCACCGACCACGGCGCGGTGACGCTGCGGATCGCCCCGGCGGCCGAGAACGCGGTCTTCGACGTGCCGGCGCTGACCAACGCCCGACGGGTGATCGCGTTCACCGTGATCGACACCGGCATCGGCATCTCGGACGACAAGCTGTCGCTGATCTTCGAGGCGTTCCAGCAGGCCGACGGCACGACCAGCCGGCGGTACGGCGGCACCGGGCTGGGCCTGTCGATCAGCCGGGACCTGGCCCGGCTGCTCGGCGGCACGATCACCGTGTCGTCGGCGCCCGGGCAGGGGTCGACCTTCACCCTCTTCGTACCGGACGTGCTGGCACCGGACGCGGTGGTCGCGCCGGCGCCGCCCTCGCCGCAGCGGGCGGGCCTGCCGTCGTCCCTGCTGATGCCGATGGAGCTGCCCCAGCCGGCCGAGACCCCGGCGACCCGGCGGCTGGAGGGCGTGACCGTGCTGATCGTCGACGACGACGTCCGGAACGTGTTTGCGCTGACCTCTGCGTTGGAACTTCATGGGATGACCGTGTTGTACTCGGACAACGGGGCGGACGGCGTCCGCCAACTGGCCGAGCATCCGGAGGTGGACATCGTGCTGATGGACGCGATGATGCCGGACCAGGACGGGTACGAGACGACGCGGCAGATCCGCCGGAACCACCGCTTCGCGGACCTGCCCATCGTCTTCCTGACGGCGAAGGCGATGCCCGGTGACCGGGAGTCGGCGATCGCGGCCGGGGGCAGCGACTACATCACCAAGCCGGTGGACCTGGACGAGCTGATCGAGATGATGGCGTCCTGGATCGGCCGGAGCCGAGGCGAGGAGACCCCGTGACCCAGATGGCCAAGGCGCTGCTGGTGGACGACCGGCGGGAGAACCTGATGGCCCTGGAGGCGATCCTCCAGGGGCTTCCGGTGCAGTCGGTCGCCGTGGAGAGCGGCGAGGCGGCGCTGAAGCAGCTCCTGGTCGACGACTTCGCGGTCATCCTGCTGGACGCCCAGATGCCCGACATGGACGGCTTCGAGACCGCCACCCACATCAAGCGGCGGGAGCGCACCCGGCACGTCCCCATCATCTTCCTCACCGCGGCGGACAAGGACGCCCAGCTCGCCCTGCGCGGCTACGCGGTCGGCGCGGTCGACTACCTGACCAAGCCGTTCGACCCGTGGGTGCTGCGGGCCAAGGTGTCGGTCTTCGTGGAGTTGTGGGTGAAGACCCGGCAGCTCGCCGCCCAGTCGGACCTGGTCCGGGAGCGGGACTCGCAGTGGCGGGTGCTCACCGACGCGGTCGACGAGGCGACGGCCCTGCTGCGCGCGGACGACGGCCCGGACGCCAGGGAGCGGGCGGTGGACCTCCTGGAGCAGGCCCGCTGGGGCAGCACCCGCTGAGGTCAGCCGGCCCGGTCGTCAAGTCCCCGCGCGGCGCGCCAGGCCCGCCACCGTTCGCCCATCGTGTCGAGCTCCGACTGGACGAAGAGGAAGAAGTCCCGCATCTCGGCCACCCGCTCGCCGGCCGGCGTGTCCCGCCCGAGCAGCGCGTTCACCCCGCCATTGGCGATGTCGATGAAGTTCTTGTAGAGGCCGGTCTTGGTGATGGTGGCCTCGTACCAGGGGTTGTCCGGCATCCGGTAGCGGTCCCGGCGGGAGCCCTTGACCGGCTCGCGGACCAGCATGCCGAACTGGGTCAGGTAGCGGACCGCGCCGGAGACCGCCGCCGCGCTGACCCCCAGCCGCTCGCCGATCTCGGCGGCGGTGAGCGGCTGGTCCGCGCTCATCACGGTGAAGAGCACCCGACCGGCCATCCGCGGGAAGCCGACGTCGGCGAAGGCCATCGCCATCCGTTCGACGAAGAGGTGGACCTCTTCCTCGTTCGGGGCCGGGCGGCGGTCGTCAGACATCGGCGGGCGCTCCTCGCGTTAAAAAGCCGTGAAGCTGATCGTGCCTCAGCTCTCACTGTCTTCACAAGTTTGTGAAACGAGCGTAGCTTCCGAAGCATGGAAACCCCAATTGAGGTGTCCGGCCTGGTGAAGACCTTCGGCCGGACCCGAGCGCTCGACGGACTCGACCTCACCGTGCGTGCCGGTGAGGTGCACGGGTTCCTCGGCCCGAACGGCGCCGGCAAGTCCACCACCATCCGCGTGCTGCTCGGCCTGCTGCGGGCGGACGCGGGGGCCGTCCGACTGCTCGGCGGCGACCCCTGGCGCGACGCCGTCGCCCTGCACCGCCGGCTGGCGTACGTCCCGGGCGACGTCACCCTCTGGCCGACGCTGAGCGGCGGCGAGGTGATCGACCTGCTGGGCCGGATGCGGGGCGGGCTCGACCCGAAGCGCCGGGCCGAGCTGCTGGAGTCCTTCGAACTGGACCCGCGCAAGAAGGGCCGGGCCTACTCGAAGGGCAACCGGCAGAAGGTGGGCCTGGTCGCCGCCCTCGCCTCCGACGTCGAGCTGCTGGTCCTCGACGAGCCGACCTCCGGCCTCGATCCGCTGATGGAGGAGGTCTTCCAGCACTGGGTGCGCCGGGCCAAGCAGGACGGCCGGACGGTGCTGCTGTCCAGCCACATCCTGGCCGAGGTGGAGGCGCTCTGCGACCGGGTGACGATCATCCGCAACGGCCGGGCCGTGGAGTCGGGCACCCTCGGCGAGCTGCGCCACCTGCACCGCACCTCGATCGACGCCGAGCTGGCCGCCCCGCTGGACGGGCTGGCCGAGCTGCCCGGCGTGCACGACCTGCGGGTCGACGGCAACCGGGTGCGCTTCGACGTGGACTCCGCCGCGCTGGACACCGCTCTGCGCCGCCTCACCGAGCTGGGCGTACGCAGCCTGGTCAGCAAGCCGCCGACCCTGGAGGAGCTGTTCCTGCGGCACTACGAGGCGGGCCCGGCCGAGGTGACGCGATGAGCACGCTCACCGGCACCCGGCACCTGGTCCGGCTGATCCTGCGCCGGGACCGGTTCCTGCTGCCGCTCTGGGTGCTGGTCCTGGCCGTCCTGCCGATGACCTACGCGACCAGCTTCTTCGACCTCTTCCCGACCGATGCCCAGCGAGCCGCGTACGCCGCCGGCACCGCCCGCAACCCGTCGATCATCGCGCTGCTCGGCCCGGTGTACGGCGACAGCGTCGGCGCGCTGACCGCCCAGCGCGGCGGCTTTCTGCTGGTGATCATCGGGCTGGCCAGCCTGCTCACCGTCATCCGGCACACCCGCACCGAGGAGGAGGCCGGCCGGCGGGAGCTGCTCGGCGCGACCGTGCTCGGCCGGTACGCCGGGCTGACCGCCGCGCTGCTCGTCACGTACGCGGCCGACCTGCTGCTCGGCCTGCTCACCGCCGCCGGGCTGGCCTCCACCGGGCTGCCCGCGGCCGGCTCGTACGCGTACGGGCTCGCCGCCGCGCTGACCGGCGTGGTGTTCGCCACCATCGGCGGGCTGGCCGCCCAGCTCACCGAGACGGCGGGCGGGGCGCGGGGGATCGGCATCGCCGTCCTCGCCGCGGCCTTCGCGCTGCGGATGGTCGGGGACACCGCCAGCAACGACTGGCCGAGCTGGCTCTCCCCGCTCGGCTGGGCCCCGCGCGTGCGCCCGTACGTGGGGGAGCGCTGGTGGGTGCTGGCGCTGCCGCTGGTCGTGTCGGCGCTGGTGGCGGCCTTCGCGTACCCGCTGTCGGTGCGCCGCGACCTGGGTGCCGGGCTGCTGCCGCCCCGGCTCGGGCCGGCCACCGCCGGCTCCGCCCTGGCCGGGCCGTTCGGGCTGGCCTGGCGGCTGCACCGGGGGCAGATCCTCTGGTGGTCGGTCGGCTTCGGCGCGCTCGGGCTGATCCTGGGCGGCGCCGCGAAGGCCGCCGGCCGTTCCGTCGAGGGGAACCCGCAGCTGGAGGAGATCATGGCCCGGATCGGGGGCGCGACCGGGCTGGCCGATGCGTACCTCGGCGCGACGCTGAGCCTGGCGGGCCTGGCGGCGGCCGGGTACGGCGTCCAGGCCGCGCTGCGGATGCGCGCGGAGGAGGCCGCGGGGCGGACCGAGCCGTTGCTCGCCACCGAGACGCACCGCTCGACCTGGCTGCTCTCGCACGTGGCGTTCGCGCTGCTCGGGCCGGTGGTGGTGCTCGCCGTGACCGGTCTGGCCACCGGCCTCACATACGGGCTGAGCGTGCACGACGTGCCGGGCGAGCTGCCCCGGATGCTCGGCGCCGCGTTGGCCCAGGTGCCCGCGGCCTGGGTGCTGGCCGGGTTCGCGGTGCTGCTCTACGGGCTGCTGCCCCGGCTCGCGCCCGTGGCCTGGGGGGTGCTCGCGGTCTGCGTGCTGCTCGGCCAGCTCGGCGCGGTGCTGAAGTTGAGCCAGTGGCTGCTGGACGTCTCCCCGTTCACCCACACCCCGCAGACCCTGGGCACCGACTGGAGCGCCACCCCCCTCTGGACCCTCACCGCGGTGGCCCTGGCCCTCTCCGCGATCGGCCTGACCGCCTTCCACCGCCGCGACGTCCCTACCACCTGACCCCCACCGGCCAGCCCGCGTTGATCAAGGAGTTTGCGTCTGGAATCGCCCCCGATCGGACGCAAACTCCTTGGTCAACAAGGCGGGTGGAGGGGGGAGGGAGGGGTTAGGCGGCTTCGTTGCGGATCATGAGGGCGGAGCGGAGGCCGGTGATGTCCAGGACGCGGAGGAGGAAGTCGCCGACGTTGCTGAGGACCAGCAGGCTCTGGGCGTGGCTGGCCTTGCGGCTGAGCACCACCAGGGTCCCGAGGCCCTGCGAGTCGCAGAAGGTCACCCCGGCCAGGTCGAGCACGATGCGTGGCGGGGGATCGGCCAGCACCTCATTGACGACGGTCGACAGCTGGGCGGCGGTGAGCATGTCGATCTCACCGGCGAGGCGAAGCACGGCTTCCTCGCCCGTCCGATGTACGGTGATGGACAGTTCGGGACGATCCACCGGGTCAGCCTATCGCGATCTCGACCACCGAGCCCGTCGAGCCACGGGCGCGTCGGTCGACCATGCGGCGGGCACGCGCGGCGTGAGCCCGGTAACCCGCGATGCGGGGTGGCTGCCGACCAGCCGCCCGGCGCTGACACAATGGCGGCATCGTGACCGATACCTTTTCCGCCGGATCCGGCCGCTACCCGGCCGACGCGCCGGCCTCCGAGGCCCTGTTCGACCGCGCCAAGGCCATCGTGCCCGGCGGGGTGAACTCCCCCGTGCGCGCGTTCCGCGCCGTGGGCGGCACCCCGCGCTTCATGGTCCGGGGGGAGGGTCCCTGGCTCTTCGACGCCGACGGTCGCCGCTACGTCGACCTGGTCTGCTCCTGGGGTCCGTTGATCCTCGGGCACGCCCACCCGGAGGTGGTCGAGGCGCTGCGCGCCGCCGCCGCCCTCGGCACCAGCTTCGGCACCCCCACGCCGGGTGAGGTCGACCTGGCGGCGGAGATCGTCGCGCGCACCCCGGTCGAGCAGGTCCGGCTGGTCAACTCGGGCACCGAGGCGACCATGTCGGCGATCCGGCTGGCCCGCGGGTTCACCGGCCGCGCCAAGATCGTCAAGTTCTCCGGCTGCTACCACGGCCACTCCGACGCGCTGCTCGCCGCCGCCGGCTCCGGCGTGGCGACCTTCGGCCTGCCCGACTCGCCCGGCGTGACCGGGGCGGCCGCCGGCGACACCATCGTGCTGCCGTACAACGACGTCCGCGCGGTGGAGGAGGTCTTCGCCGCCGAGGGCCCGCACATCGCGGCGATCATCACCGAGGCGGCGGCCGGCAACATGGGCGTGATCGCCCCGCGGGACGGCTTCAACCAGCAGCTCGCCCGAATCGCCCACGCGCACGGCGCGCTGCTCATCGTCGACGAGGTGATGACCGGATTCCGGGTCTCCCGCGCCGGCTGGCACGGCCTCGACGCCTCCGACGCCGACCTGTGGACGTACGGGAAGGTCATGGGTGGCGGCCTGCCCGCGGCGGCGTTCGGCGGCCGCGCGGAGATCATGGCGAGGCTGGCCCCGGCCGGCCCGGTCTACCAGGCCGGCACGCTCTCCGGTAACCCGCTGGCCTGCGCCGCCGGCCTGGCCACGCTGCGGCTGGCCGACGACGCCCTCTACCGCAGGCTCGACGAGACGGCCGCCGTGGTGGGCAAGCTCGCCGCCGACGCGCTGGCCGCCGCCGGGGTCCCGCACCGGCTGTCGTACGCCGGCAACATGTTCTCGATCTTCTTCACCGACGCCGACGTGGCCGACTACGACAGCGCCCGCACGCAGCAGGTGCCCGCGTTCAAGGCGTTCTTCCACGCGATGCTCGCCGCCGGCGTCTACCTGCCGCCGAGCGCGTTCGAGTCGTGGTTCGTGTCGGCGGCGATCGACGACGCCGCCATGGAGCAGATCGCCGCCGCGCTCCCGGGCGCGGCGAGGGCAGCGGCAGCGGCCGGAAACGGGGGGTAGGAATCGTGAGCGAGACGGTGGTGCACGTGCTGCGGCACGGCGAGGTGCACAACCCGGACGGCATCCTCTACGGCCGGCTGCCCGGTTTCCGCCTCTCCGAGCTGGGCGTCCAGATGGCCAAGGCCGCCGCCCAGGCGCTCGCCGACCGGACCGTGGTGCACGTGGTGGCAAGCCCGCTGGAGCGCGCCCAGCAGACCGCCGAGCCGATCGCCGCCCAGTTCGGGCTCCCGGTCGGGGTGGACGAGCGGCTGATCGAGAGCGCGAACTGGTTCGAGGGCAAGAAGGTCTCCCCGGGGGACGGCTCGTTCCGCGACCCGCGCAACTGGTGGGTGCTGCGCGACCCGGTCACCCCGTCCTGGGGTGAGGCGTACCGGGTGATCGCGGAGCGGATGTTCGCCGCGCTGCACGCCGCCCGGGTGGCCGCCGAGGGCCGGGAGGCCGTGCTCGTCTCCCACCAGCTCCCCATCTGGACCCTGCGCCGGTACGTCGAGCGCAAGCGGCTCTGGCACGACCCGCGCCGGCGGCAGTGCGGCCTGGCCAGCCTCACCTCGTTCCACTTCGACGGCGCCAAGGTCGTCGGCATCGGATACGCCGAGCCGGCGGCCCACCTGATCGCCATCTCGCCGACCGCCCGGACGGCCAAGGGGGCCTGATGCGCACCCGGAGGCTCGTCGCCGCCCTGCTCACCGCCGTCACCGCCGGGACGGCGCTGGTCGGCTGCTCCTCCGGGAGCCAGGAGAGCCGCTGCGCGGACCGGAACGGCATCATCGAGTGCGCCCCCGACCAGCGGTCGGCGGCCCCGAAGCTCGCCGGTGACCTGCTCACCGGCGGCCGGTACGACGTCTCCCAGGACCGGGGCGAGGTCGTGGTGGTCAACTTCTGGGGCTCCTGGTGTGCGCCCTGCCGCGCCGAGGCGGACGACCTGGAGGCCACCTACCAGGCCACCAAGGCGTCCGGGGTGACCTTCCTCGGCATCAACGTGCAGGACAGCAAGGACAAGGCGATCGCCTTCGAGGAGGGCCGGGTCACCTACCCGAGCCTCTTCGACCCGGCGAGCCGGCTGGCGCTGGCCCTGGACATCCCGCCGAACACCGTCCCGGCCACGGTCGTGCTGGACCGCGAGGGCCGGATCGCCACGGTGATCCGGGCCGCCGTGACGCAGGACAGGCTGCGCCCCGTCGTCGAGCGGATCGCGGCCGAGCAGCCCGCGTCCGGATCCCGCTGATGGGCGAGACCTTCCGCCAGCTCGCCGAGTCCGGCCCGGTGCTGCTCGCCATCGGCGCGGCGGCCCTCGCCGGGCTGGTCAGCTTCCTCTCCCCGTGCGTGCTGCCGCTGATGCCGGGCTACCTGTCGTACGTCACCGGGCTGGCCGGCGCCGACCTGGAGGGCCGGCCCCGGGCCGACACCGCACCGGCCGCCGGGGACGACGGGGCGACCGGCGGCGGAGTGGCGGTCGCGGCACCCCCGCAGACCCGGACCGTGGCCGCGGTCAAGGCGCGGGTGCTGGCCGGCACGCTGCTCTTCATCGCCGGCTTCACCGCCGTGTTCGTCGCCACCGCGATCCTCTTCTCCGGCGTCGGCAAGCTCTTCTTCCAGCACGAACGCACGCTGGAGATGGTCATCGGCGCGCTGGTGGTCGTGCTCGGTCTCGGCTACCTCGGCGTGATCCCGGGGCTGCAGCGCGAGTTCCGGATCCAGCGGCTGCCCGCCGCCGGCCTGCTCGGCGCCCCCGTCCTCGGCGCGGTCTTCGCGCTCAGCTGGGTGCCGTGCACCGGCCCGACGCTCGGCGCGGTGCTCGGCATGGCCACGGTCGACGGGCGGACCGACCGGGCGGTGCTGCTCGCCGTGGCGTACTGCCTCGGGCTGGGGGTACCGTTCGTCGTCTTCGGGCTGGGCTTCCACCGCCTGCTCGGGGTGTTCCGCGCCGTACGGCGCAACAGCCGCTGGGTCACCCGGATCGGCGGCGCGCTGCTGATCCTGATCGGCCTGGCGCTGGTCACCGGGGGCTGGCAGAACTTCGTGATCTGGTTGCAGACGCACGTGGGCGTGGGCGAGGTGAGCATCTGATGACGTCCGTGGACGACCGGCCGGCCAGCCCGCCGGCCGAGGCGCCCCGGCGACGGGTCCACCCGGTGCTGGCCCTGCTGCGCAACTCCTGGCGGCAGCTCACCAGCATGCGTACCGCGCTGATCCTGCTCTTCCTGCTCGCCATCGCCGCCATCCCCGGCTCGCTGCTGCCGCAGCGCGGGGTCAACCCGGAGAAGGTCAACCAGTACTTCGTCGACCACCCCGACCTCGCGCCCCGGCTCGACCAGTTGGGCATGTTCGAGGTCTTCGGCTCGGTCTGGTTCTCCGCGATCTACCTGCTGCTGTTCACCTCGCTGGTCGGCTGCATCCTGCCCCGGGCCCGCGACCACCTCCGGGCGCTGCGGATGAAGCCGCCGGCCGCGCCGAAGCGGCTCGACCGGCTGCCGCAGCACGCGGTGCTGGAGGCGCCGGCCGCCGCCGACGCCGAGGCGATCGCGGGCGTGCTGCGTCGCCGTCGCTGGCGGGTCGTGGTCCGCGGCGACGAGGTCTCCGCCGAGAAGGGCTACCTCAAGGAGACCGGCAACCTGCTCTTCCACGTCTCGCTGGTCGCCGTCCTGCTCGGGGTCGCGGTCGGCTCCTGGTACGGCTGGCACGGCAACCGGATCCTGGTCTCCGGCGCGGAGAACGCCTTCTGCAACACCCGGCAGCAGTACGCCGAGGCGACCCTCGGCCCCCGGGTGGACAGCGCCGACCTGCCGCCGTTCTGCCTCACCCTGGACAGGTTCGACGCGAAGTACCTGCCGTCGGGGCAGGCCGCGCACTACTGGGCCACGGTGACCGTGGACGAGACCGGCGGGTCGAAGCGGACGGCCGGCTTCTCGGTCAACTCGCCGCTGCGGCTCGGCTCGGCCAACGTCTACCTGCTCGGCAACGGGTACGCCCCGATCCTGAAGTACACCGACAGGTACGGCCGGACCCAGACCAGCACGGTGCCGTTCCTGCGGACCGGCGACAACAACGCGACCGAGGAGGGCGTGGCCGCGTTCCCCGACGCGAACGTCGACCCGAAGACCGGCCAGCGCGCCGCCGACCAGCAGGTCGCCTTCGACGGGCTCTACCTGCCCACCGCGCCGGACAGCGCGCCGTTCGTCTCGTCGCAGTTCCCCGAGGAGCGGAACCCGGCGTTGAACCTGCGCGCCTACCGGGGCAACCTCGGGCTGGACGCCGGCATCCCCGGCTCGGTCTACCAGCTCGACCAGCGGCAGATCGACAACGGCAAGCTGAAGCTGATCGATGAAAAGCTGCTGCGTCTCGGCGAGAAGTGGACCCTGGACGACGGCAGCACGCTGGAGTTCGTCGGCACCCAGCCGTACATCACCATCTCGGTCCGGTACGCCCCCGGGCAGACGCTGATGCTCGTCGCCTGCGTGACCCTGCTGGCCGGCCTGATGGGTTCGCTCTTCGCCCGCCGGCGTCGGGTGTGGTTCCGGGTTTCGCCCCCCGAGGGTGGATCTCCGACGAGCGGTAGTAGTTTGGTGGAGGCCGGTGGGCTGCCGCGCACCGAGCATCCGGGGTTCGCCGACGAGTTCGCGCAGCTCGTCGCCGCGGTCAGCGACGACGGGCGGGGCGACCGGCGGGCACGAGAAGGGGCCGAGTGATGTCCGCACTCTCCGACCAGCTGGTCACGTACGCGATCCTGGCGTACCTGGTCGCCATGATCAGCCACGCCGTCGAGTACGCGCTCGGCAACGCCCGCGCGGTGCCGGCGAAGGCCGTCCCGGCGCGGGAACTGGTCGGCGCGGGCGCCGGCGGCGCCGGCGGGACCGTCGAGGAGCCGGTCACCGCGCCGGCCGCGACCCGGCCCAGCCGCTCGGCCGCCCGGGCCGTGATCGCCGGGCGGATCGCCGCCTGGGTCACCACGCTCGCCGTGGCGCTGCACCTGGGCGCCGTGACCACCCGGGGCATCGCCGCCGAGCGGATGCCCTGGGGCAACATGTACGAGTTCGTGCTGACGGTCACCTTCATCGGGGCCGCGGCCTGGCTGGCGGTGCTCTGGAAGCAGCCGTCGCTGCGCCGGCTCGGGCTCTTCCTGACCCTGGTCATGGTGCTGTTGCTGGCGTTCGCCGAGCTGAAGCTCTATGTCCAGGTCACGCCGCTGATGCCGGCCCTCCAGTCGTACTGGTTCATCATCCACGTGTCGACGATCATCTTCGCCTCCGGCATCTTCCTGCTGGGCGTGGTGCCGGCGGCGGCGTACCTGATGCGGGCCGGCTGGGAGCAGGGCCGGCGGAGCTTCCCGTACACCCTGGCCCGCCGGCTGCCGGCCGCGGCCGGCCTGGAGCGGCTGACCTTCGCGCTGCACGCCTTCGCCTTCCCGATCTTCACCTTCGCGGTGATCGCCGGGGCCATCTGGGCCGAGGCCGCGTGGGGCCGGGCCTGGGGCTGGGACCCGAAGGAGACCTGGGCCTTCATCTCCTGGGTGGTGTACGCCGGCTACCTGCACGCCCGGGCCACCCCGAGCGTCAAGCGCAACGTGGCCACCTGGATCTCGATCCTGGGCTTCCTGACCATGCTGATGAACCTGTTCGGGGTCAACTTCTTCTTCACCGGCCTGCACTCGTACGCCGGCGTCAACTGAGCTGTGGCGCGCCGACCGCCGGGAGCCCCGCGGCCCCCGGCGGTCGCGTCGTCTCAGCGGGCCGGTCGCCGGCTGCTCGGCACCCCGTCGACCCGCAGGGTGATCTGGTACGCCACCTCGGGCAGGTCGGCCAGGTCCAGGCGGTCGGCTCGCAGGGCGAACTGGGCGTGCAGTTCGCGGGCCACCGCGTCCCGGATCTCCGCCTGGAGCGGGGTGAGCCCGTCCGGATCTCCCACCACGTACGCGTCGTCCATGCCCCCCCATGATGCGCGGCGGCCGCCGGCCGGGACAGGCCCCGGGGCCCTATCCCGGCCGGCGTGTGGCGCTTCCGTCAGGGGAGCTGTCCGGCGCGGTCGACCACGGCGACCTTCAGCACCGCCGTCGAGTTGATCGACTCCCCGGCCTTCAGGCCGTACGCGTCCCGGGTCAGCACCTCGTGCTCGCCGAGGAAGGCGGACGTCTTCCGGTCGAAGACCAGCTCGGCCCGGATGCCCTGCACCTCGTCCCGGGCCAGGGCCACCCCGGCGCGGCCCGCCGCGTCGGTGACGTTACCGACGACCCGTACGCCGGGAATCCGCGCGACCGCCTCGAAGACGGCGGCCAGTGTGGCGGGCGACAGGTACGCCTCCCGGATCAGGTCGCCGGCGGTGGTGAACGCCTCCTGGTCCCGCGGGTTCTTCGTCCGGTCCGCTCCGCGATACAGGTACGCCAACATGCCATCGGCGTCGGTGGGCAGGTCGGCGTGGTAGCCCGGGGTGGGCGTGCACTCGACCTGCACTGGCTTGCCGGACTTCCGTTGGGTGCTCGTACCGTCCTGGCACCCCGGCAGGACCATCTCTTCCCGGCCGGTGGCCGTGTCGCCCCGCTCCCGCAGCAGCCCGTCCCGAGTGCCGTCGACGGAGAGCCACACCCGCCGGTGTGCCGGACTGATCGTCGCCGGTTCCGAACCGCCTTCGTGCACGCTCATCGTGACGGTGCGGGACTCGACGTAGATGAACTGGTCGGCGCGGACGGGCCGGGCAGGTTGACGTCTCGCCTGCTCGGCCGCGCCGGCGAGGATCCGCTCGGCGGCGGACGCGGTGGACACCGGGGTCCGCTCCCCGAAGGAGACCACCTGGGTGGCCAGCACGCCGGCGGTCAGCGCCGCGGCGAGGCCGCCCACCGCCGCCAGCCGCCAGCCGAACCGGGGGGCGGTGAGTCGCCGGCCCCGGGCCGGCCGGGTGGCCTCGGTGAGCACCCGGTGCCGGAGCCGGCCGGGCGGGGTGGGTGCGGGCGGGTCGAGGGTACGGCCCAACTCGTCCAGCGACTTCAGGTCGGTCATCGGTCCACCTCGGTGATGTCGGTCGGGTTGCTGTCGCCGAGGGCGGCGCGCAGCTTGCGGCGGGCGCGGTGCAGCCGGGAGCGCACCGTGCCGATCTTGATCTGGAGCGTCTCGGCGACCTCCTCGTAGCTGAGATCGCCCCACGCGACGAGAAGCAGCACGTCCCGGTCGCCGGGGGAGAGCCGGCGCAGCGCCTCGGCCAGGGGACGCCGGGTGGAGCGGGCGGTGACCGACGCGGCGATCCGGTCGGCGAAGCCCTCGGCGACGTCGTCGGTCCCGGCCCGGGCGAGGGCCCGCCAGCGGGCCTCCTCGGACCGGCGGTGCCGGGCGATCTCTCTGGTCAGGATGCCGAAGAACCAGGGACGGGCGTCGGTGCGGGCGAGGTCGTACGAGCTGCGCCGGCGGAACGCGGCGAGGAACGTGTCGGCCACGACGTCCTCGGCGAGTTCCGGCCCGACCCGGCGGTGGGCGTAGCGGTAGAGCTGGGCGGCGTACCGGTCATAGAGCACGCCGAACTCCTCGGCGTCCCGGTGGGACGCCGCGATGGCCGTGGCGTCGTCGACGCCCCGACCGCCCACCACCGTCAGCACGGTGGTGCGGTCTGTCGGAGCTGACTCACGAGGAACCTCCCGTCCACGAACGATCTGACACCCTGTCTCTCCGTCAGCGGGGTTCCGGGTTCACGCCAGGACGGGAGTGGGGCTCAGCCGCCGAACCAGCCGGGGACGTCGAGGCGGAAGAACTCGGCGGGGACCATCCGGCGCAGGTCGTCCTCGATGGCCGCGACCCGGTCGGCGCCGAGGGTGGCCGCCCAGCGGTCGCGGAGCTGGTCGAAGACGACCGCCGAGCGGCGCAGCCCGTCCAGGCCCTTGTCCGTCATCCGGACCAGCTTGCGGCGGGCGTCGGCGGGGTCGTCGACGCGCTCCAGGTAGCCGAGCACCACCAGTCGGTCGACGGTCTTGCCGGCCGCCTGCTTGGAGACGCCGAGGCGCTGGCCCAGGTCGGAGGCGGTGATGCCGCCCGCGCCGACCGCCTGGAGGACGAAGCCGTGGGCCGGGCGCAGCTCGGGGTGGCCCTGCCGGGCCAGCTCGGCGTGCAGGTCGTCGATCAGCGTACGGAAGCCGGCGAGCAGCAGCAGGGGGAGCGCGAAGCCGGGGCGGTCAGACGTTGCCACGTTCGACAACCCCGTTTACTATTTGGTCAACCACGTTGACCATCTTATGTGAGGGGTACCGTCATGTCCCGACCGGTCTTCACCGCCCACACCCCCGACACCGCCCCGGCCGCCGCCCGCCCGGTCATGGCCGGTGTCCACCGCAAGCAGGGGCACCTGCCCACCGCCGTCGCCCTGATGGCCGAGTCGCCGCAGCTGCTCAAGGGCTTCCTGGACGCCAACGCCGTCTTCGAGTCCACCGACCTCGACCCGGTCGCCCGCGAGGTGGTGGTGTTCACCGTCGCCACCCGCAACGAGTGCCACCTCTGCGTGGCCATGCACACCGCCACCCTGAGCCGGCACGACGGCACGGCGGAGCTGGTCGAGGCGCTCCGGGCCGGCGCCGAGCTGCCCGAGCCCCGGCTGGAGGCGCTGCGCCGATTCACCCTGGCCGTGCTCGACCACCGGGGCGCCGTCCCCGACGAGGAGCTGGACGCCTTCCTCGCCGCCGGGTGGCAACCGCGGCACGCGTTGGACGTGGTGCTCGGTGTCGGCACGTACACCATCTCGACCTTCGCCAACCGGCTCACCGGCGCCCCGCTCGATCCGCCCCTCGCCGCGTACGCCTGGGAACCGGCCGCCTGACGGGTCGGCTCGGCGCCCAGGCGTGGCCGGTGCGGGTCAGCTGCGGAGGAAGGGCAGCAGCAGGTCGGCCAGCTGCGACGGGCGCTCCTCGAACAGCCAGTGGCCGCAGTCCTCGACCACCTCGCCGGTCACCGTGTCGGCGTACTGGCGGACCTGGTCGGCGACCTGCGGGCCGAGGCTGGCCCGGGCGCCCACGGCGAGCACCGGCATGGGCAGCCGGGTCGCCCGGTACGCCGCGTTGTCCGCGACGTCCTGGCCGAACGCCCGGAAGTATCCGAAGCTGGCCCGCAGGTGCGCCTCGTCGCGCAGGTGCCCCGCGTACTCCTCGATGTCGTCGGGGCCGAGGCTGCCCTTGTTGACCATGATCGAGTCACTGAAGCGGTCGACCCAGGTCGCCTCCCGGCCGGCGACGAGCTGCTCCGGCAGGCCGTTCGGAACGGTGAAGAAGCCGAAGTTCCACACCGCCGGGCCGGCGGCCGTCAGCGCGGGGAACGTGTAGATGCTCTCGTCGGGGATCGGAGCCTCGGTGAGGACCAGCCGCGCGACCTGGTCGGGGTGGGCGGCGGCGTAGGCGTACGCCACCATCGTGCCCACGTCGTGGCCGACCAGCCGGGTCTCCCCGGTCAGGCCGAGCCCGGTGAGCAGCCCGTGCAGGTCGGCAGCGACCGTCTTCTTGTCGTACCCGCCGGGCGGGGCGTCGCTGTCGCCGAAGCCGCGCAGGTCGGGCGCGACCACCTCGTACGACTCGGCCAGCTGGGGCAGGAGGTGCCGCCACATGCGCCAGCACTGCGGGTAGCCGTGCAGCAACATCACCGTCGGCCCCCGCCCGCCGCGGACGTAGTTCAGTGTGACTTCGCCGATCTGGGCCCGCTGCTCGGTGAACCCGACCGGAAGCCGTCCATCACCCATGGTCCCCCCACCCCGGCCTCGCCGGACCGCCCGACTACCCGTCCAGCTCCCGTCCATGCCGGTGTCGGTGTGTGTAACAGGGGCCCCCTGCTCTACCGGAGGCGTTAAGAAGGGGCCCCTGCTTGCATCACAGCACCCGGCGTGGGCGGGGCTGGGGGCGGTGCGGGAGGATGGCGGGCATGGCGGCTCGTGGCTTCCCGTACACCGATCTCAAGGACTTCCTCGCGGCCCTGGAGCGCGCGGGCGAGCTGCGGCGGGTGAGCGTCCCGGCCGACCCCACCCTGGAGATCAGCGAGGTGGTCACCCGGACCGTCCGGGCCGGCGGCCCGGCGCTGCTCTTCGAGCGGCCGACCCGGGGCGAGCTGCCGGTGGCGATCAACCTGTTCGGCACCGAGAAGCGGATGGCGATGGCGCTCGGCGTCGACTCGTTGGACGAGATCGGCGAGCGGATCGGCGGGCTGATCAAGCCCGAGCTGCCGGTCGGCTGGTCCGGCATCCGCGAGGGCCTGGGCAAGGTCATGCAGCTCAAGTCGGTGCCGCCGCGCAAGGTGAAGACCGCCCCCTGCCAGCAGGTGGTGTACCGGGGCGACGACGTCGACCTCAACCGGCTCCCCGGCCTCCAGGTCTGGCCCGGCGACGGCGGGATCTTCCACAACTACGGGCTGACCCACACCAAGCACCCGGAGACCGGCAAGCGCAACCTCGGGCTCTACCGGCTCCAGCAGCACAGCCGGAACACGCTGGGCATGCACTGGCAGATCCACAAGGACTCCACCGCCCACCACGCGGTCGCCGAGCGGCTCGGCCAGCGCCTCCCGGTCGCCATCGCCATCGGTTGCGACCCGGTGGTCTCGTACGCCGCGACCGCGCCGCTGCCCAGTGACATCGACGAGTACCTGTTCGCCGGCTTCCTGCGCGGCGAGCGGGTGGAGATGGTCGACTGCCTGACCGTGCCGCTGCAGGTTCCGGCGCACGCCCAGGTGGTGCTGGAGGGCTACCTGGAGCCCGGCGAGCGGCTGCCCGAGGGGCCCTTCGGCGACCACACCGGCTTCTACACCCCGGTCGAGCCGTTCCCGGTGCTGCACGTCGAGACGATGACCATGCAGCGCGACGCGGTCTACCACTCGATCATCACGTCCAAGCCGCCGCAGGAGGACCACGGCCTGGGCAAGGCCACCGAGCGGATCTTCCTGCCGCTGCTCAAGCTGATGATCCCGGACATCGTGGACTACGACCTGCCGGCCGCCGGCGTCTTCCACAACTGCGCCATCGTCTCCATCCGCAAGCGCTACCCGAAGCACGCGCAGAAGGTGATGAACGCGATCTGGGGCGCCCACCTGATGTCGCTGACCAAGCTGATCGTGATCGTCGACGAGGACTGCGACGTGCACGACTACAACGAGGTCGCGTTCCGCGCCTTCGGCAACGTCGACTACGCCCGGGACCTGCTGGTCACCGAGGGGCCGGTCGACCACCTCGACCATTCGTCGTACCAGCAGTTCTGGGGTGGCAAGGCGGGCATCGACGCGACCCGCAAGCTGCCCACCGAGGGCTACACCCGGGGCTGGCCGGAGGAGATGACCATGTCGCCCGAGGTGGTCTCGCTGGTCGACAAGCGCTGGAAGGAGTACGGCATCTGATGGCGACCGTGCTGGAGCCCGTCGAACGCCCGGGCCGGGTCAAGTCCTTCCTCAAGCTGGTCACGATCGAGCACTCGGTCTTCGCCCTGCCGTTCGCGTACCTGTCCGCGCTGACCGCGATGCGGGTCAACGGCGGGCACGTCCGCTGGCGCGACCTGCTGCTGATCACCGTGGCGATGGTCGGGGCGCGGACGTTCGCGATGGCCGCCAACCGGATCCTCGACCGGCGGATCGACGCGCGGAACCCGCGTACCGCCAACCGGGAGCTGGTCACCGGGGCGGTGAGCGTCCGCACGGCGTGGACCGGCGCGGCCGTCGCGCTGGTGGTCTTCCTCGCCGCCGCCGCCCTGCTCAACCCGCTCTGCCTGGCGCTCGCCCCGCTCGCCGTGGTCCCGCTGGTCGTCTACCCGTACGGCAAGCGGTTCACCAACTGGCCGCACGCCATCCTGGCGATTGCCCAGGCGGTCGGCCCGGTGGGCGCCTGGCTGGCGGTCACCGGCACCCTCGCCGGCTCCGGGCCGGCCTGGCTGCTCGGCGCCGCCGTCGGCCTGTGGATCGGCGGCTTCGACCTGATCTACGCGTGCCAGGACTCCGAGATCGACCGGGAGATCGGGGTGCACAGCGTCCCGGCCCGCTACGGCCGGCGCTTCGCGCTGCACGCCTCCACCGTCGCGCACGTGGTGACCTTCGCCCTGTTCATCTGGTTCGGCGCGCTGGTCGGCTTCGGCTGGCTCTGGTGGATCGGGCTGGCGCTCACCGCGCTCGCCTTCGGCTACCAGCACCTGGTGGTCAGCCCGACCGACCTGAGCAAGGTCAACCGGGCGTTCTTCACCGCCAACGGCTTCGTCGGCATCGCGCTGTTCGTGTTCGCCCTGCTGGATCTGGTGGTCCGCCTCGGCCTGCGCGCCTGAGGCCCGGCCTAGCGAGCCCGCGCGGGCTCCTTGTCGCCGGCGTCGACCGGGTAGCGGGTGCTCTCCAGTGTCCAGTCGACGGTGCCCCGGACCGCGTTGGCCACCCCGTCGAGATGGGTGGTGACCGACTCGTCCAGCGCCGGACCGAACGACGGCACGGCGGCGCGCAGCGCCATGAAGCGGGCCATCTCGGTCCGCCAGCGCGCCGCGACCAGCTCGACCGCGGTCTCCACCGGCACGCCCCGCTCGGCGGCCACGGCCAGCACCAGGTTGTGGCCCCCGGCGGTGGCCCGGTCCCGGTCCAGCGAGGCGATGTCGTTGAACCAGGAGAGCAGGTCGTTGGCGAGCTGGCCGAGCCGGCGCAGCGCGGGATGGTGGTAGACCGCGTCGGGCAGCGGCCGGCCGGCCGCGAACTCGATCAGCGGGTACGCCACGTACGCGGCCGAGGTGGCCCGGCGCAGCTCCACGTACTCGTCCACGCCGGGTGGGCGGCCGGTGCCGCGGGCCACCGCCTCCCGCCAGACGCCGTCGAGATGGTCGGCGACCGCGTCGGCGAAGCGGAGCCGCCAGCGGGCCGGCATCCGGCGCCGGGGCTCCCGCCACGCCCGCACCAGCAGCCGGCGCAGCGGGCCGGAGAACCCGGGGTGCCGGGCCCGGGGTCCCTCGCGGAGCAGGGCGAGCGCCCCGTCCCGCAGCGCGCGGATCGGGGCCGGATCGGGCCGGCCGGGCCCGTCGCAGGCGTCGTCGACCAGGAAGAACCAGGTGAACAGCGCGGTCAGCGCGCGCAGGTCGGGCTCGCTGGCCTCCGGGTAGAGCCGGCCGGCGTACCGGGCGAAGCCGGCGCGGGCCAGCCGCTCCCGGGCGGCCGGGTCCGGCGGCAGGCCGAGCCCGTCGAGCTGGTCGACCAGCCACTCCTGCACCCGGTCGGCGCAGGGGGAGAGCCGGGGCGCGATCGGGCAGTCGGACCGCAGCGACCGGAGCACCGCCTCCGTCATCACCGATCCCTTCCATGGATGTGGATCGCAGACGGAAGCATGGCAGGTCGCCGCAGCGGCCGTTGCCCGGGTGGACAACGTTGCTTGTCGTGGGGCAAGCAGGACGTCCGGGACGGTTCCCCGGGGGTCCCCGCCCGGGGCCGGAACCGACCAGGCAGGCTTGCCGGTATGCGCGAACCATGGGTGGTCGGCGTCTCAGGGGCGTCCGGTACGCCGTACGCGGCCGCGGTGATCCGTGGCCTGCTCGACGCCGGTGCGGCGGTGGACCTGATCGTCTCCCGGGCCGCCCGGTTGACCATCCTCGACGAGACCGGCCGCCCGTTCCGGGACGGGCACTGGGCCGAGGACCTCGCGGCCTGGCTGGGCCGCGACCTCGCCGACGCCGACCTGCGGCACTGGCCCGCCGGCGACCTGGCCGCCGGCCCCAGCAGCGGCTCCTACCGGGTACGCGGCATGGCGGTCGTCCCGGCGAGCACGGCGGCCTGCGCCGGGATCGCGATCGGGCTCTCCAAGGACCTCCTGCAGCGCGCCGCGGAGGTGAATCTGAAGGAGCGGCGGCCGGTGGTGGTGGTCCCCCGGGAGACCCCGGTGACCCGCAGCCACCTGGAGCACCTCATTACGTTGCACGACGCCGGTGCCGTCGTGCTGCCGGCCAGCCCCGGCTTCTACGGCGCCGGGGCGGCGGCCTCCGCCCAGCAGCTGGTCGACTTCGTGGCCGGCAAGGTGCTGGATGCGCTCGGCGTGCCGCACACCCTGTTCCGGCGCTGGTCGGGTGAGCTGGCGGCGGCCCGGCGGGACGCGGAACCGACCTGACGGTGCTGGTCGGAGAGCTGGTCCGCGTCCCGCTCGGTGCCGACTCAGTACATGCCGGCGTTCGCCGGGCCAGGGCCGGTCGAGGCGGTGGGGCCCATGTTGCGCGCCTTGCCCATGTCCTCCGCCTCGTCCAGCATGCCCTCCCCTTCAAGCAGGGCCCGCACCTCGGATTCCCGAAACCGGCGATGCCCGCCTGGAGTCCGGATGCTGCCTATCCGGCCGGCCGCTGCCCATCTGGTCACGGTCTTCGGGTCTACCCGAAACAGCGCAGCGACCTCTCCCGGTGTCAGCAGGCGATCTCCAGTGTCCACAGCCCCCTCCTCGCATCGACGAAGCCCCCGGCTGAACACACTGCCCCCGGCCGGTGCGAGCCCAGAGCCGTCATGAGGGACGTATGGCAATTACAGCACCAGCGAACCGGCCTGTCCGCCCAAACGCGAAAAAAGCACGGAAGTGAGAAGTTAGTAAATGGTACCGGCAGAGAGGTCCCCTGACAGTTGGATTGTGAACCGTTACATGACGTCACATTCAACTGTTACCGACCGCCGGACGTTACGCCCGAACGGCTAGGGTGACACTCCGTGGATGCGATCGACCTCAGTCTCGTCGAGCTGCTGCGCGGCAACGCCCGCCTCTCGTACGCCGAGCTGGCCCGCCAGGTGGGGCTCTCCGCCCCGGCCGTGCACGAGCGGGTCGGCAAGCTCGAGTCGGGCGGGATCATCCGGGCGTACCGGGCCGAGGTCGAGCCGGAGGCGATCGGGCTCGGCGTCACGGCGCTGATCGGCATCGTGGAGGACTCCACCGCCGACACCGACGACGTTCTGGAGGCGTTCCGGCAGATGCCGGAGATCGAGTCCTGCTACTTCATGGCCGGGGTCGAGTCCTTCCTGCTCAAGGCCCGGGTGGGCACCATCGCCGAGCTGGAGCAGCTGATCGTCCGGTTGAACCGGACCCCGGGCGTCGCCTCCACCCGTACCGGCATCGCCCTGTCGACCAAGTGGGAGAACCGCCCCCAGCCGATCGAGCCGTCCGCCTCCTGATCCCCGCCTCCGGCGGGTCGCGTCGGGTCCGAC
Source organism: Micromonospora sp. NPDC048930 (assembly GCF_043197935.1). Classification (NCBI taxonomy): domain Bacteria; kingdom Bacillati; phylum Actinomycetota; class Actinomycetes; order Micromonosporales; family Micromonosporaceae; genus Micromonospora; species Micromonospora sp. NPDC048930. The sequence continues at coordinate 682,100 of NZ_JBICUB010000002.1, read as the reverse complement.
ACCCCTCGTCGGCCGCCTGTGGAGCTGATATCACGAACGACTCACCGAACGGCGACGAGCGGCCCGGCGGGGCTCCAGGCAGCCGCTGCCGGGTCACGGGCGGGCGCGGTTGAGTCGTCTGAGATATCAGCTCCACAGCGGGGCGCAAGCAGGTCCGCTGTCGGCGAGACGCGGACCGGCATCGGCCGGGCGACTCTGGTCCTGCCGGGCTGGGCGGGGATACCGTGCGCCGATGACGATCTCGACGCGGGGCACGGCCGTGGTGACCGGGGCGGCCGGCGGGCTGGGCCGGGCGATCGCCACCGCGCTGCACGCCGACGGCTGGCGCGTCCTGCTCACCGATCTGGACGCCGAGGCCGTGGCCGCCGCCGCGGCGCCGCTCGGCGGGTGGTCGCGCGCCCTCGACGTACGCGACGAGACGGCCTGCGCCGAGGTGGCGGCGGAGGCGGCGGGCGCCGACGGCGGGCTGGGCCTCTGGGTGAACAACGCCGGCATCCTGGCCACCGGCCCGGCCTGGACGCATGATGCGGCGACCCGGCGGCGGCTGGTCGAGGTGAACGCGCTCGGGGCGATGAACGGCACCCTCGCCGCCCTGGCCGTGATGCGGCGGCAGGGCCACGGGCACGTGCTCAACGTCGTGTCCCTCGCCGGGCTGGTCGCCGCACCCGGCGAGACCGTCTACGCGGCCAGCAAGCACGCCCTGCTCGCGTTCAGCCTCGGCATCCTCACCGACCTGCGGATGGCCGGCGTTCGGGGCGTACACGTGTCGTGCCTGTGCCCGGACGGGATCTGGACGCCGATGCTGCACGACAAGCTGGACGACCCGGGGGCCCTGGCCTCCTTCACCGGGACGCTGCTGACGCCCGAGCGGGTGGCCGCGCGGGCGGTGCGGCTGGCCCGCCGCCCGCGCCCGGTGGTCAGCCTGCCGCGCTGGCGCGGCGTCCAGGTCCGGCTCCTCGACACCTTCCCCCGGCTGGCTCTGGCGCTGCTGCCGGTGGTCCGGGCGGCGGGCCGGGCCGGTCAGCGCCGGCAGGCGGGCAGGGTCCGTCCGGACCCGAGCTGACCTCGCTTGTAACGTTGCCGGCGTGACTCATCTCGACCGGTGTGACGAGGCCAGCCGTACGTGGGTGACCGAGGCGATCGCCACGGTCGAGGCCGACGCCAACCGCTCCGCCGACACCCACCTGCTGCCCTTCCCGCTGCCCCGGGAGTGGGGGATCGACCTCTATCTCAAGGACGAGTCGGTGCACCCCACCGGCTCGCTCAAGCACCGGCTCGCCCGCTCGCTCTTCCTCTACGGGCTGTGCAACGGCTGGATCGGCCCGGAGACCACCGTCATCGAGGCGTCCTCGGGGTCGACCGCGGTCTCGGAGGCGTACTTCGCCCGGATGCTGGGGCTGCCGTTCATCGCGGTCATGCCCGCCTCCACCTCGCCCGAGAAGATCGCCCAGATCGAGTTCCAGGGCGGGCGCTGCCACCTGGTCGACGACCCGGCGAAGGTGGTGATCGAGGCCCGCTGGCTCGCCGAGGACACCGGCGGGCACTTCATGGACCAGTTCACCTACGCCGAGCGGGCCACCGACTGGCGGGGCAACAACAACATCGCCGAGTCGATCTACGCCCAGCTCGCGCTGGAGCGGCACCCGGTGCCGGCCTGGATCGTGGTGGGCGCCGGGACCGGCGGCACCAGCGCCACCATCGGCCGGTACGCCCGCTACCGGCGGCTGCCCACCAAGCTCTGCGTGGTCGACCCGGAGAATTCCGCCTTCTATCCGGCCTGGCAGGCCGCCGACTGGTCGGTGCGGACCAACCGCGGCTCCCGGATCGAGGGGATCGGCCGGCCCTGCGTCGAGGCGTCCTTCCTGCCGTCGGTGGTGGACCGGATGGTCCAGGTGCCGGACGCCGCCTCGCTGGCCGCGATGCGGGCCGGGTCGGCCGTCCTCGGTCGCCGGGTGGGCGGTTCCACCGGCACCAACCTCTGGGGCGCGTTCGGGCTGATCGCCGAGCTGGTCGCCGCCGGGCGGACCGGCTCGGTGGTCACCCTGATCTGCGATCCGGGGGACCGCTACGCCCACACGTACTACTCCGACGAGTGGGTGGCCGCGCAGGGGCTGGACCTCGCCCCGCACCTGGCCACCATCGACCGGTTCCTCGCCACCGGCGCCTGGCCGGCCTGACGGTCAGCGCGCGCCGACCCGCTCGGCCAGGCCGGGGTAGCGGACCACGAAACCGTCCGGGTCCACGTCCAGGTCGGCGGTGAACGTGCCGCTGGCGAAGCGGATCCGGCCGGGGCCGAGCGAGGTGTAGACCTGATCGGCCGGGACCACCAGGAGGCTGGGCACCAGGACCCACGCCACGGTGACCGGCCGGGCCAGGTCCGCCGGGGCCCGACCCAGCCCGATCCGGCGGATCGGCAGGGTGTTGAACAGCGGCGACCCGCCCAGGTCGACATCGAGCGCGTCGGCCAGCTGGTCCGGTTCTCCGGTGCCCGGGAGGCCGACCGGCGGATGCCCGGTCGCGTCCAGCGCCGCGTCCAGGTTGCCCTCCTCGCCGGTACGCACCTGCCAGCCGTCCCCGCCCCGCTCCAGGCGTACGCTCCGCGTCCAGCCGGCCCCCTCGACCTCGGCCTCCAGCCGTCTGGTCGACCAGTCCGCGTCAGCGGTCAACCGGTACCGGAGGGTGTACGGGATCGGGTCGACGGCCAGCGCCACGCCCTGCGCGGAGAGGCCCTGACGGTCATCGAAGACGACCTGCTCGGAGCCGGCGGTGTCGGTCCTGGTCCAGAAGAGGGACTTCGGCATGGTCGGCATGAATCGGACGTTACGCGACCCGACGGGCGCTGGCACGGGATGCGGAAACGCCGCCGCCGGGCGGTGGCCCGACGACGGCGTCCCGTCGTTCCGTCAGCTCAGTGGGCGCGCGCCGGCGGGCGCCCGAAGCCCCGCCGGTCGTCCCGGCCCCGCCCCTCGGGGCGGAAGCCGCCCCGGCGGTCCGGGGAGCGGAACTCCCCGCTCCGCTCGCCGAAGCGTCGGTCGCCCCGGCCGTCCGGGACGCCGAAGCCCCGCCCGCCGGTCGGCCGGTCATCGAAGCGCCGGTCCCCGCGCTCGCCGGCACCCCGGCGGTCGGCGAAGCGGCGGTCGTCCCGCCCGTCCCGGTCGGCGTGGCGGCGCTCGCCGAAGCCCCGCTCGCCCGTGGGGCGGCCCTGGCCACGGTCGTCCCGGTTCCCGAAGCGCCGCTCGCCGGACCGCTGGTCGTCGCGGTCGCCGAAGCGCCGCTCACCACGCCCGTCCCGATCGAATGAGCCGCGGCCGTCCCGGTCGAATGAGCCGCGGCCGTCCCGGTCGAATGAGCCACGGCCGTCCCGGTCGAACGAGCCACGGCCGTCCCGGTCGAACGAGCCACGCTCGCCCCGGTCGCCGTAGGCCCGGCCGCCGAAGCGGCGCTCGCCGCGCCCGTCCCGGCCGAACCCGCCGCGTCCCTCCCGGTCGCCGAAGCGGCGGCCACCGGCCGGACGCTCACGGCGCGGCTCAGGCTCGTCGCGGACCGGTACGCCGCTGGGCTCGCGGGCGCCGGTCAGCTCGGCCAGCGCCGGGTCGCCCGCCCGGACCCGGGTCTGGGCCGGCTCGACGCCCGCCTTCTCCAGCATGGCCAGCGTGGTGCGCCGCTGCTTCGGCAGCACCAGGGTCGCCACCGCGCCCGACTCCCCGGCCCGGGCGGTACGTCCGGCCCGGTGCAGGTAGTCCTTCGGGTCCTTCGGCGGGTCGACGTGCAGCACCAGCGTCACCCCGTCGACGTGGATGCCCCGGGCCGCCACGTCGGTGGCGACCAGCACGTTCATCCGGCCCTCGCGGAACTCGGCCAGGGTCCGGGTACGCATCCGCTGGGTCTTGCCGCCGTGCAGGCCGCCAGCGCGTACGCCCACCGCCGCGAGCTGCTCGACGAGCCGGTCGACGCCGAGCTGCGTACGGGCGAAGAGCATGGTGCGGCCGTCCCGGGCCGCGATGGACGCCGCGACGGCGAACTTGTCGTGCGGCGGGATCAGCAGCAGGTGGTGGTCCATGGTGGACACGGCGGCGGTCGGTGGCGCGGTGGAGTGCGTGACCGGCTCGGTCATGAACCGCTTGACCAGCGTGTCCACGTCGTTGTCCAGGGTGGCCGAGAAGAGCAGCCGCTGGGCGTCCGCCGGGGTCTTGGCGAGCAGCTCGGTGACCTCGGGCAGGAAGCCCATGTCGGCCATCTGGTCGGCCTCGTCCAGCACGGTGATCTCGACGTCGTCCAGCTTGCAGACGCCCCGCTCGATGAGGTCGCCGAGCCGCCCCGGGGTGGCCACGACGATCTCCACGCCCCGGCGCAGCGCGTCGATCTGCCGGTCGTACGGGACGCCGCCGACGGCGGTCTTGAGGAAGATGCCCACCGCCTTGCCGAGCGGCATCAGCGCGTCGTTGACCTGCATGGCCAGCTCGCGGGTGGGGACCAGGACCAGGGCGCGCGGGTGCAGCGGCCGGGCCCGGTTGCGGTCGGCGAGCCGGGCGATGACCGGCAGGCCGAAGGCGAGCGTCTTACCGGAACCGGTCTGGCCCCGGCCGAGCACGTCCCGGCCGGCGAGGGCGTCCGGCAAGGTGGCCCGCTGGATCTCGAACGGTGTGGTGATGCCCTGGCGGGCCAGCGCGTCGACGAGCTGCCGGGGCAGGCCCAGCGCGGCGAAGTCGGGGGTGTCGGTGGCCGGGAGCTCCGGCGTGCGGATCTGGTCAGCGGACGGGGACGTGCCGGGGGCAGCGTAGGTGGTCAAGAAATGCCTTTCGAGCGGGGCGCATCTTCGCGATGGCCCGCCGCAGCGCCGTACGCCGCCGATTCGCCCGCAAGATCGCCCATGGGCGCGCGATCGGCGCGCCGGGTCAGTGATCTCCACAAGTGTACGGCGGCGTGGCGGGACCGCCACCGCGCCGCGATCCCGTAGTGGGCGGGCTCACCCCGTCACTTGTCGAGCATGTTGCCCGTGATGCCACTCAACGCGTCGTTCGCCAGGAAGACCACCAGCAGGCTGATCGCGATCAGCAGGCCCAGCGCGGCGGCCAGCACGATCACCACCCGGGTGTTGCTGGACCGGGTCGCCGGGGCGTCCTCGGCCCAACCCTGGGCGAGGATGTGCCCGGTCAGCGAGCCGGAGTTGTCCAGCGGGTTGCTGTGCGGGAGCGAGACCGTCGCGAAGCCCGGCCCGTCGGTGCCCCCGTACGCGGTGCCGGCCAGGTCGGGGCCGCCCTGGTAGGCCGGCCGGGTGGCCGGCGGAGGGCTGGCCTGGTACGCGCCGCCGCTCACCGTGGGGCTGGTCGACGGTGGCCAGCTGGGCAGGGCGGGCGCCGGCACCACGGGCGGAGCGGAGACGGGCGGGACCGGCGGGGCGGAGACCGGCGCGCTCGCCCGGGCCGCCGGCACGCGCCCGGCCGCCGGGGTGGCGGGCGGCGGCGGGAACGGCGGAGCCGGCATCGGCCCGGGCGGCGGCGGGGGCGGCGGCACGGGCGGGGCCGGCGGCGGTACCGGCGGCCCGGGCAGCGGCGGGACCGGTGCCGGCGGGGTGGGCCCGGGTGGCGGCGTGGGGACCGGCGGAACCGGGCCCGGCGGCGGGGCGGGCACCGGCGGGGTCGGCCGGAACGGGGGCTCGGGCTCCGGGACCGGGGGTGCCGGCGACGGCGGGGTCGGACCCGGTACCGGCGTCGGTGCCGGCTCGGGCTCCGGACCGGGGGGCGGCGGGGGCTGCGCGGGCTCCGGCGGCTGGGCCGGCTCGGGCGGCTCGGGGTTGACCGGTCCGGCGCGGTAGACCTTCGCGCCGCCGGCCTTCGCCACCCCCGCCGCGGCGACCTCGTCCGCCGAGACCCGGCTCAGTCCCGGCACGGCGGCGCTGGCCCGCGCCGGGGCGCCGGCCTCGGCCGCGGGTGCCGAGGATTCCGCGTCGGGCCCTGAGGTCCCGGCACCCGCGTCGTCGCCGGCAGCGGAGCCGGTGCCGACGGGGCCGACCGGGGGCTTCGACGCGCCGGGGCGTTCGGCGGCGGCGAACGCCGACCACGTCGAGGCCGTGACCGGGGCGACCGGCTCACGTCGCGGCAGGGGCGCGGCGGGCTCCGCCGGGGTGCCCGCCCGGTACGTCCTGGGGGTGGCCGGGGTGCCCGAACGCTCCTCCGCCGCCGGCGGTACGGCCGCGCCGGCGACGCTGACCCGGGCCCGCGCCACCACGGCGGCTCCCGCCGCAGCGGCCGCCTGCCCCGGTTGGTCGACGCCCGGGTCGGCCGGACGGTCGACGGGGTCGGGCGCGGATCCCGGGTGGACCGTCTCCGCCGGAACCTCTCGCTCGCCCATGCTCGCCCCTCCACGGCAACGCTCGCCCCCGGACCGTGGCGTCGGTCGGGAGTGCCTGGCTCTCACCGTGCCACATTCCGACCCGGCCGCACAGTCGGAGTGGACGGTTGGGTCAGCCGGCGCTGCTCGTGGCGGACGCGGTGGTGTCCGCCGTGCTCGTCGACGGGTCGGTGGAGCCGGCGGAGCTGTTCGTCGGGCTCGGCCCGCTCGTCGTGCCGGTCGGCGACGGGGACGGCGAGTCGGAGGGGGTGGGCGACGGGGACGGCGAGGTCGACGGGCTCGGCGACGGCGAGGTCGGCGTCGGCGACGGCGTGGTGGGCCTCGGGGACGGCGAGGTCGGCTTGGGCGACGGCGAGGTGGGCGTCGGCTTCGGCGTCTTCGACGGGCTCGGCGTCGGGGTGGGGGTGACCGGGGCGGGCACCGCGCCGACCACCCGGGTGGCGGCGAAGAGCCGGCTCCACCGGACCACCGAGATCTTCACGACGTCCCCGGTCCGCGGCGCCTCGACCATCCTGCCGTTGCCGATGTACATGGCGACGTGGTGGATGCTCGTCCAGCTGCTACCGGAGGCGAAGAAGAGCAGGTCACCGGGGAGCAGCGCGTTCGGGTCGACGGTCCGCGAGCGGGTGGCGTAGTACTGGTCGCGGGAGACCCGGGGCAGGCCGTGGTAGCCGGCCGCCTGGTAGGAGGCGAGCACCAGGCCGGAGCAGTCGAAGCGGTCCGGCCCCTCGGCCGCCCAGAGGTACGGGTCGCCGAGCTGGGCGAGGGCGTAGCGCACGGCGGCCAGCGCCGTCGGGTGGGCGACCATCCCGCTGACGCTCTGGTTGATCACGTACGAGTTGCCGAGCTCCTGCTCGGCGGCGTCCTGGCGCCGCTCGATCTCGAGCAGCCGCGCGGCGTTGTCCTTGCGCAGCTTGAGCAGGGCGGCTTCCTGCCGGTGCAGGTCCGCCTCGGCCTTGGTGTACTCGGCGACCTTCTCGGCCACGCGTCGCTCGGTCGCGGTGTACGCCTCGCGGGCCATCTGCTCCGCGGCGGTGGCCCGGGCCACCTCGCCGTCGACCGCGGTGGTCGCCCCTTCCGCCTTGTCGCCCCGGGTGATCCGCTGGAGGGCGGCGAGGTCGCGCAGGTCGTCGCCCCACTCGCCGGGCGGGAGCGCGGCGTCGGCCTTGACCGCGTCGGCGGCGGCGTTGCTCGCCTTCTCCTGGGCCTGGGCGAGCGCGTCCCGGGCCTGCTGGAGCGCGGCGGCGTCGAGGGCGAGCTGGGCCTGCGCGGCGTCGCGCTCGCTCTGGACCTTCTCCAGCGTCTCGCCGAGCTGGGCGACCAGCGTGTCGGCCTGGTTGATCTGGGCGATCAGCGGGCCGTCGGCCGGGTTGGTGACGCCGGGCGTGCTGCCGAGTCCGCCCGCGGTATATCCCGGCAGGCCGGGGATCTGGAGGCTGACCTGGGGCGGCCGGAGGCCGGCGTCGGGGACCGCGTCGGGCAGCGGGTCGGCCCAGGACGGGGTGGCGATCGCGGCGGCCGCGACCATTCCGAGCAGCGCGGACCAGAGCTTCGGGCGCAGCACCGGTGAGACCACCGGCCCCTTGCGTCGCTGCCGTCGGCCCCGCCTGCTGTCGACCATTCCGCTCCCCGTCCGGTCTGGTGGCTTCCGCGCTCGGTGCGCGCGGTGAGCCGGGACGGTACCAGTGTGTGTTCCGCCCCATCCTGTCTTACCTCACGGACGCAGGGATGTCGATGCGCGGAGGGTGACGATCGCCCGGCCGTCCGGTGAAGTACGCCGCTGGGGTTGACCGGGCCGCCGGCCGGTCGGTGGAGCGACGTACGCTCGACCGGGACCGCAGGTGGAAGGGACGTGGCTTTCGATGGACGCCGGACTCAAGCGCGAGCTCGAGGCGAAGGTCTACGCAGGGGAGCGGCTGACCCGCGAGGACGGGATCGCCCTCTACGAGAGCGACGACCTGGCCTGGCTCGGGCGGCTGGCCCACCACAAGCGCACCGAGCTGAACGGCGACCGGGTGATGTTCAACGTCAACCGGCACCTGAACCTCACCAACGTCTGCTCCGCCTCGTGCGCGTACTGCTCGTTCCAGCGCAAGCCGGGTGAGAAGGACGCCTACACGATGCGCATCGACGAGGCGGTCCGTAAGGCCAAGGAGATGGAGGACGAGCAGCTCACCGAGCTGCACATCGTCAACGGCCTGCACCCGACGCTGCCCTGGCGCTACTACCCGAAGGTGCTGCGCGAGCTGAAGGCCGCGCTGCCGAACGTCAACCTCAAGGCGTTCACCGCGACCGAGGTGCAGTGGTTCGAGAAGATCAGCGGGCTGAGCGCCGACGAGATCCTCGACGAGCTGATGGACGCCGGCCTGGAGTCGCTGACCGGCGGCGGCGCGGAGATCTTCGACTGGGAGGTCCGGCAGCACATCGTCGACCACGCCTGCCACTGGGAGGACTGGTCGCGGATCCACCGGCTGGCCCACTCGAAGGGCATGAAGACCCCGTCGACCATGCTCTACGGCCACATCGAGGAGCCCCGGCACCGGGTCGACCACGTGCTGCGGCTGCGCGAGCTGCAGGACGAGACGGGCGGCTTCCAGGTCTTCATCCCGCTGCGCTACCAGCACGACTTCGTCGACTCGGCGGACGGCAAGATCCGTAACCGGATCCAGGCCCGCACCACGATGGCCTCGCCGGCCGAGTCGCTGAAGACCTTCGCCGTCTCCCGGCTGCTCTTCGACAACGTGCCGCACGTCAAGTGCTTCTGGGTGATGCACGGTCTCTCCGTGGCCCAGCTGTCGTTGAACTTCGGTGTGGACGACCTCGACGGCTCGGTCGTGGAATACAAGATCACCCACGACGCCGACTCGTACGGCACGCCGAACACCATGCACCGGGACGACCTGCTGCACCTGATCTGGGACGCCGGCTTCCGCCCGGTCGAGCGGAACACCCGCTACGAGACCGTCCGCGAGTACGACGCGGCCCCGTCGCTGGCCGAGCGCCGCGCCGAGCCGCAGCAGGTCTGGGCCTGACCGCGCCGATGAGCACCGAGGAGCCGCAGCGCAGCTTCCCCCGACGGGACGCCGAGGGACGCATCCTCACCCTGGGCGACCTGCTCGGGGTGAGCCTCGCCGGCCTCGTGATCGGGGTGTTGGCGCTGGTGCTCTTCGAGTGGGCGTTCGCCACCCTGGGCGGGGGCGGGTTCGGGCGTACCAACGGCTGGCTGGCCGTCATCCTGCCGGTCTGGCTCTTCTGGGACGACTTCCGGGCCTGGGAGTTCGGTGCGGCCCGGGTGGTGGCGGCGCTGGCCGGGCTCGCGCTCGGGGTGTTCGCGGGGCTGGTCGCGGCCGGTCTCGCCACCGGGCTGCCGCCGCTGGCCTCCGGCGCGCTGGCCGCGGCGGTCTTCACCGTGGTCTACGCGGTGGTCTGGTTTCCTGGCGTCCACTGGCTGGCCCGGCGTACGGGCTGAGCCGTGACGGAGAACGGAGTAGTACGAGCGTGAGTGCGGCGGTCAAGTACACGCTGGGCCGGATCGGGCTGTTCGTCGGCGTGCTGGCGGCCCTCTGGTTCGTCGAGATGAACATGTTCCTGCGGCTGATGCTGGCGCTGGTCTTCTCCGCCGCGCTCTCGTTCTTCCTGCTCAAGGGCTGGCGGGACGAGATGGCCGGGGAGATGGCCGAGGCGTCGGAGCGGCGCCGGGCGGAGAAGGAGCGGCTGCGGTCCGCGCTCGCCGGGGACGACCAGTCCACCGAGGACGAGAGCGGCGACCGCCGGAGCTGATCCACCCCCCGGCCGGGGAACGGGGCAGCGACGCTGGCCGATCCCGGCTAGGGTCGCTTCCCGTGTTCGAGAAGATCAGCAGTTGGCGGATGAAGTTCTTCCTCTGGGTGGGCCTGCCGGTCATCGCCGTGATGGGGCTGGCCTTCGCCGCACCTGACGTGGGTCCGGCGTGGCGGGCGAAGTCCGGGGCCGGCACGCCCGGCACCTTCACCGCCGTGCGGGAGGAGTGCGGCAGGCGGAGCTGCACGTGGCACGGCGACTTCGTCCCGAGCGGCGGCGGCGCCGCCCGCAAGGACGTCATCCTCTACGACGAGCCGGCGGGCCTGACGACGGGCGGCACCACGGCGGCCCGCGACACCGGGGCCGGCAAGGGGGTCTTCTCCACCGCCGGCGGCAGCACCTGGCTGCTGGTCACCGGCTTCGCCGCGGGCGGGGCGCTCGCCGCGATCGGCTGGGTGGTCCTGATCGTCCGGACGGTTCTCGGCCGCCGGCGTCCGGACGAGGACGAGGCCATCATCGACCGGCTCGCGCGCAAGCCGGTCCAGAGCTGAGACCGGTGCCGGAGTCCTCCGCCGCAGCCGGCCAAGGGCTCTGCCACCGGCCCTGAGGCCGACGGGCCCGGCGTCGCCCCCCGAGGGAGCGGCGCCGGGCCCGTCCGGTCACCAGTTGGTCGAGCCCGGCACCACCGGCCAGGCCCGGTCCGCCGGCTTGATCAGGTACGCGATGCCGCCCGAGCCGGAGGCCACGGTGCCGTTCGCCCGGTGCCGCTTGGTACGCAGCCAGATCTGCTCGAACTGCGCGCGCTTGTAGACGTTGCGCACCGCGTCGTTCGAGGACGACGCGGGGTCGTTGACGATCACGTCACCGTCGGCGGTGAAGCCGACGATCACGAAGAGGTGCCCGGAGGTGCCGTAGTTCGCCCCGTCCAGCTCGCTGGCGAGGAAGGACTGGCTGGTCACGACCGGGATGCCGGCCTTGATGAAGCGCTCCACCTCGTCCAGCGAGTGCAGCCGGGTGACCCGCGCGTCCAGGCCCGGGAAGCTGGCCGCGTACGCGGTGTTGAACGGCCAGTTGCCGGCGCCCTCGTACTCGTAGTCGTAGGTCATCCGGGCGGCGTGGTCGACCGTCGGGTCGGCGTAGCTCGGGTCGACCCAGGCGGTGTCCTCGGCCGAGGGCTTCCGGCCCCAGTACTCGACCACCATCTCGGTCGAGGTGGGGGAGCACCAGGCCTCGCCGCCGTTGTCGAACTCGGGGTACTCGCCGATGTGGATGTTCTGCGAGTAGCGCGGCACGGGCAGCTCGGTGCCCCAGGCGATCCCGCCCTTGCTCGGCGTGACGGTGAACCGGTCCGGCACGTTCGAGCTCATCGCGCCGAGCATCCAGACCCGGGGCGAGGCGGCCTGCCCCGGTGCCCGGTAGAGGGTCAGCCGGAGCTGGTACGACCGCAGCAGCACGCCCTTCGTGGCGTCGTCGATGGAGAAGGTGTCGGTCCAGATGGTCGACCAGGGGTCGCCCTGACCGTCCAGGGTGGCCCGCTTGATGTCCTGGTCGCCGGAGGCCCAGCGGCCCATCACGTACCAGGGGGTCTGCGCGCCGGTGTTGTAGGTGCCGTGCAGCTCGACCTGGAGCCAGGTGCCGGGCGGGGTCTCGGCGTTCCACGAGGCCACCAGCTCGGTGGCGTCGAAGCCGATCTGCTGCTCCGGCGAGGTCCAGGTGGCGTACTCCCAGGTGCGGGTGGCGCCGGTGTGCTCGTCGGTGAACTCGGTGGTGCCGGCCGGCTGGGCGATGGTGACGCCGGTGCGGTACCCCGGGATGGCGTACGTGCCCTGGTGGGTGCCGTCACGCCAGTCGGGATACTTCGAGAACTCGTGGAAGGTGATCTGCTCGTCGTGCGCCACGACGGGCAGGTTGTTGTCGGCGTGGGCGGGGGCCGCCGCGCCGAGCAGGGTGAGCGCGGCGACGCCGACGAGGGCGACCGCGCGCAGGGCTGGTCTGACCATGGGAACTCCGGAGGATGTGAGGGGATGGATCACCAGTTGCTGGACCCGGCCACGGACGGCCAGGCCACGTCGGTCGGCTTGATCAGGTAGACGATCCCGCCGGAACCGCTGCCGGTGCCGCCGCTGGCGGTGGTCCGCCTGGTCCGCAGCCAGATCTGCTCGAACTGGTCGCGCCGGTAGACGTGCCGCACGGCGGCGTCGCTGGGGGAGGCCGGGTCGTTCGCGATCACGTCGCCGGTGGCGGTGAAGCCGATCACCACCATCAGGTGGCCGGCGGTGCCGTAGCCGGCCCCGTCCAGCTCGCTGGCGAGGAAGGACTGGCTGGTCACCACGGGGATGCCGGCGGCGATGAAGTGCTCCAGCTCGTCCAGCGAGTGCAGCCGGGTCACCTTCGCCTCGAGGCCCGGGAAGCTGGCCGCGTACGCGGTGTTGAAGGGCCAGTTGCCGGCGCCCTGGTACTGGTAGTCGTAGGTCATCCGGGCGGCGTGGTCGACGGTCGGGTCGGCGTAGCTGGGGTCCACCCAGGACGTGTCGGCCGGGGACGGCTTCCGGCCCCAGTACTCGACCACCATCTCCGTGGAGGTCGGCGAGCACCACGCCTCGCCGCCGCCGTCGTACTCGGGGTACTGCCCGGCGTGGATCTCCTGCGAGTAGCGCGGCACGGCCAGCTCGGTGCCCCAGGCGATCCCGCCCGCGCTCGGCGCGACGGTGAACCGGTCCGGGACGTTCGAACTCATCGCGCCGACCGAGCGGAGCACCGGCGAGACGGTCAGCGCCGGGTCGCGGTAGAGGGTGACCCGGAGCTGGTACGCCCGCAGCAGCACGCCGGCACTCGGGTTGTTGACGGCGAAGGTGTCGGTCCAGACGCTGGAGGTCTTGTCCCCCTGCTTGTCGACGCTGGTCCGCTTGATGTCGCCGTCGCCGGACGCCCAGCGGCCCATGACGTACCAGGGGGTTTGCGTGCCGGTGGTGTAGGTGCCCTGGAGCTCGACCTGGAGCCAGGTGCCGGCCGGGGTGTCGGCGTTCCACGAGGCGATCAGTTCGGTGGCGCCGAAGCCGACCTCGGTGAGCGGCGAGGTCCACGTCCCATACGTCCAGGTGCGCCGGGTGCCAGTGTGCGGGTCCCGGTAAAGGGTGGTGCCGATCGGGGTGCCGAGGGTGAGGCCGGCGGTGGTGGCGGTGGTGCCCGCGGCGGTCCCTGTCGACCAGCCGGCACCGGACCAGCCCTGCCAGGTGATCTGTTCGTCGTGGGTGACGGCGGTGCCGCCGCCGGCCGGCTTCCCGGCGACGGCGGGACTCGTGGTGCCGAGGAGGGCGAGCGCGGTGACGCCGGCGGCGGCGACGGCGCGCAGGGAGGTCAGTGCCATGGCAACTCCACAGGTGAGCGACATCGTTGCCGTTCACTGTCGCGCCTGGAAGGAAGTTTCGCCAGAGGTCAACGCATGGAAAATCATTGCCGAGGTGAGGATCCGGTCGGGATGGACCTAGGCAGTGATGAATATTGATATGACCATGTGACTCCTGGTGAAGTGTGCGGACAGCGGGATCTCCCGTACCCCGAGGAGGTTGTCCATGGCCTTCCGCACGTCCCAGCTCCGCCGCCGGCTGGCGCTCGCCGCCGCCGTCGGCCTGACCCTCGTCACCGCCGTCACCGGACCGGCCTCCGCACGGCCGGCCCCCGAACCCGAACCGGCCGCCACCGCGTACCGGGTGGTCGGGCCGCGTACCCTCGCCGACCGGACCGCCGTCGCACGCACCGGCGCCGCCATCGACCACGTCGAGGACGGCCGGCTGTACGTCTCGGCCACCCGCAGCGAGGCGGCCGCCATCACCCGCCTCGGCTTCCGGCTGGAACGCGAGACCACCCCCGCCCCGTCGGGCGAGGCCGGCGCCTACGCCTTCCCGCCCGCCGACTCGAACTACCACGACTACGCGGAGTTGACCGCGGTGGTGAACCAGGTGGTCGCCGACCATCCGGCCATCGCCCGGAAACTCAGCATCGGCACCTCGTACCAGGGCCGGGACCTGATGGCGGTGAAGATCTCCGACAACGTCGGCACCGACGAGAGCGAGCCGGAGATCCTCTTCAACGCCCAGCAGCACGCCCGCGAGCACCTGACCGTCGAGATGGCGATCTACCTGCTCAACCTCTTCACCGACAGCTACGGCACCGACTCCCGGATCACCGGCATCGTCAACTCCCGGGAGATCTGGATCGTCCCCACGGTCAACCCGGACGGCAGCGAGTACGACATCGCCACCGGCTCCTACCGGTCCTGGCGGAAGAACCGGCAGCCCAACAGCGGCTCCTCGTACGTCGGCACCGACCTGAACCGGAACTGGTCCTACCAGTGGGGCTGCTGCGGCGGCTCGTCCGGCTCGACGTCGTCGGAGACCTACCGGGGCCCCTCCGCGTTCTCCGCCCCGGAGACCGCGGCGCTGCGCAACTTCGTCAACAGCCGGGTGGTCGGCGGCGTGCAGCAGATCAAAGCGAACATCGACTTCCACACCTACTCGCAGCTGGTGCTCTGGCCGTACGGGTACACGTACAGCAACACCGCCACCGGCATGAACGCCGACCAGTACAACACCTTCGCCACCATCGGCCGGCAGATGGCGGCGACGAACGGCTACACCCCGGAGCAGTCCAGCGACCTCTACATCGCCGACGGCACCAGCATCGACTGGATGTGGGGCGTCCACCGGATCTGGGCGTACACCTTCGAGATGTACCCGGGCTCGGCCTCCGGCGGCGGCTTCTACCCGCCCGACGAGGTGATCCCCGCGCAGACCTCGCGCAACAAGGAGGCGGTCCTGCTGCTCTCCGAGTACGCCGACTGCCCGTACCGGGCGATCGGCAAGCAGAGCACCTACTGCTGATCCCGCCGCCGTGAATCCGTGGGTGGGGCCCCGCAGGGGCCCCACCCACCCCTCCCGTCCGGACGATCTCCGCTGGTCGTGCGCTACCGTGCTACCGACCAACCCGCAGCGAAGCCGGTGCGAAACCGGTGCTGTCCCGCAACTGTGATGCCCCGCACGGCGTCGGCCTCCGGCCGCCACCGGGAGCGGGGACGAGCCAGGTCGCCTGCGGTCGGTCGCGACACGCGCTCTCGAGGAAGGGCGCCTCGCGGACGGGCCGCCCCGGCGCTCCCTGTCGGCGAAGCACCACACTCCTCGACCGACAGGAGGACCGATGTCCAGACGTACCCCCCGGCTCTTCGCCGCCGCCCTCGCGGTCGGCGCGCTGCTCCTCGGCGGCTGCGCCGAGAAGACCGCCACCGACACCCCCGCCGCCGGCAGCAGCTCGGCGGCCGCCAGCTTCCCGGTCACGGTCGGCAAGCTGACCCTGGAGAAGCGCCCGGAGAAGATCGTCTCGCTCTCGCCCAGCGCGACCGAGATGCTCTTCGCCATCGGCGCCGGCAAGCAGGTCACCGCCGTCGACGACCAGTCGAACTACCCGCCGGACGCGCCGAAGAGCGACCTGTCCGGTTTCCAGCCGAACGCCGAGGCGATCGCCGGCAAGAGCCCCGACCTGGTGGTGCTCTCGAACGACACCAACAAGATCGTCGACCAGCTCACCACGCTGAAGATCCCGGTGCTGCTCACCCCGGCGGCGACCACGCTGGACGACACGTACCAGCAGATCACCGACCTGGGGAAGCTCACCGGCCACCCGGCTGAGGCGGACGCGGTCACCAAGAAGATGAGGGACGACATCGCGGCGCTCACCAAGGACCTGCCGCAGCGGGCGAAGAAGCTCACCTACTACCACGAGCTGGGCCCGGAGCTGTACAGCGCGACCAGCAAGACCTTCATCGGCTCGATCTACGCCCTCGCCGGGCTGGAGAACATCGCCGACCCGGCGGACGCCGACGGGAAGAACGGCGGCTACCCGCAGCTGTCCCAGGAGGTCATCGTCAAGGCCAACCCGGACTTCGTCTTCCTGGCCGACACCAAGTGCTGCAAGCAGACCCCGGACACCGTCAAGGCGCGCGCCGGCTGGGCCGGCGTCACCGCGGTGAAGAACAACCAGATCGTCGCCCTCGACGACGACATCGCCTCCCGCTGGGGCCCGCGCGTGGTCGACCTGCTCAAGGCGATCGTCGACGCCACGGCCAAGGTGCCGGCCTGAGCCTGACCGTGCGGCCAGCGGAACCGACCGACCGACCGGCCGGGGCGCGCGAGGCGTCCCGGCCGGCCGGCCTGCCCCCGGCCGGATCGGGTGCGACGGTCCGGCCGGCCGGGCTGCGTACCCGCTGGCTGCTCGCCGGCCTCGCCGCGGTGCTGGTCGCGCTGGTCGCCGGGGTGTCGCTCGGCCCGGTCAGCCTGCCGCCCGGCAGCGTGGCCGCCGAACTGCTCAACCTGCTGCCCGGGGTGCACCTGGACAGCGGGCTCACCGAGCGGGAGATCGCCATCGTCACCGAGCTGCGGCTGCCCCGGGTCGTGCTCGGCCTGCTCGTCGGCGGGCTGCTCGCCCTGGCCGGCGGCTGCTACCAGGGCGTCTTCCGCAACCCGCTGGCCGACCCGTACCTGCTCGGCGTGGCGGCCGGCGCCGGGCTCGCGGTCACCGCGGTGATCGCGCTGGGCGCCGGAGCCGGCGGGGCGATCACCGGGATGCCGGTCACCATCCCGCTCGCCGCGTTCGTCGGGTCGCTCGGCGCGGTCGCCATGACGTACGGGCTCGGCGCGGCCGGCGGGCGGGACCGGTCACCGGCCACGCTGATCCTGGCCGGGGTGGCGGTCTCGGCGTTCCTCGCCGCCGGGCAGACGTATCTGCTGCAACGGCACTCCGAGAGCATCCAGCAGGTCTACTCCTGGCTGCTCGGCCGGCTGGCCACCGCCGGCTGGCACGACGTCCGGCTGGTCCTGCCGTACTTCGTGCTCACCGCGGTGGTGGTGCTGCTGCACCGGCGCGAACTGGACGTGCTCTCGGTCGGCGACGACGAGGCGACCAGCCTCGGCCTGCACCCGCAGCGCTCCCGCTACCTGCTGATCGCCGCCGCCTCGCTGGGCACCGCCGCCGCGGTCTCCGCCTCCGGCCTGATCGGCTTCGTCGGCATCATCGTGCCGCACACCGTCCGGCTGCTCGCCGGCTCCAGCTACCGGGTGATCCTGCCGCTGTCGATGCTCTTCGGCGGGGCGTTCCTGGCGCTGACCGACGTGGTCGCCCGGACCGCCGCCGCCCCGGCCGAGATCCCGATCGGTGTGGTCACCGCGCTGCTCGGCGGCCCGTTCTTCGTCCTGGTGCTGCGTACCTCCCGGCGGGTGTTCACATGACCGCCGTCGAGGTGCGGGACCTGCGGGTCGAGCTGGGCGGCACGCCGATCCTGGCCGGCGTGGACCTGACCGTCGCCGTGGGCGAGTGGGTCACCGTGATCGGTCCGAACGGCGCCGGCAAGTCGACCCTGCTGCGCGCCGTCGGCGGCCTGCTGCCCGCGCCCGGCGCGGTCTCCCTCTTCGGTACGCCCATCCAGTCGCTGCGCCGCCGGGACCGGGCCCGAGTTGTCGCCACGGTGGCCCAGTCCCCGGTGGTGCCGGCCGGGATGTCGGTGCTCGACTACGTGCTGCTCGGGCGCACCCCGTACATCCCGCCGCTGGGCCGGGAGTCGGCGGCGGACCTGGCCGCGGTGCACGAGGTGCTGGACCGGCTGGACCTGGCCGCGTTCGGTCGCCGGGAGCTGGCCACCCTGTCGGGCGGCGAACGGCAGCGGGTGTTCCTGGCCCGGGCGCTGGCCCAGGGCGCCACCCTGCTGCTGCTCGACGAGCCGACCAGCGCGCTGGACATCGGCCACCAGCAGGAGGTGCTGGAGCTGGTCGACCAGCTCCGCCGCGAGCACGAGCTGACCGTCCTGGCCACCATGCACGACCTCTCCGTCGCCGGCGAGTACGCCGACCGGATGGTGCTGCTCGCCGACGGCCGCGTCGCCGCCGTGGGCCCGCCCGGGGAGGTCCTCACCGAGCCCCTCCTCGCCCGGCACTACCGCGCCCACGTCCGCGTCGTCCAGGGCGACCACGGCCCCCTCGTCGTCCCCATCCGCCCCCGCTAACCCCCACCCCCCACCCCCCGCCTCGGCGATCTTGCACTTCTGGCTGCGGCAAAAAGGGCGAGATGGTGCGTATCGCCAACCACAACTGCAAGATCGGCGCGCGCTCGGCCGGGATGACGGTCAGCGGAGGGTGGTGATGGAGAAGAGGGCGCCCTGGGGGTCGCGGAGGGCGGCCGTGCGACCGGCGGGGTTGTCCCGGGGCGGGACGAGGATGGTGCCGCCCAGTTCGGCGGCGCGGGCGGCGGTGGCGTCCACGTCCTCGACCGCGAAGAAGACCGACCAGTACGCCGGCAAATCCTCGGGCAGCCGCTCCAACTGCGGCGTCATGCCGGCGACGATCCGCGCGCCGCAGCGCCAGCCGGTGTACGTGACCGGGCCGACCGGCCGCTCCTCCGGGTGCCAGCCGAAGACCAGCGCGTAGAAGTCCTTCGCGCCCTCCGGGTCCGGGGTGACCAGCTCGTTCCAGCACAACGACCCGGGCTCGTTGAACAGCTCCGCCCCGCGCATCGCCATCGGCTGCCAGACGCTGAACACCGCGCCCGCCGGGTCGGAGAGGACCGCCATCCGGCCCTGGTCGAAGACGTCGAACGGGGGGACCACCACCTGACCGCCGGCCGCCTCGACCCGGGTGGCCACCAGGTCCGCGTCATCGGTCGCCACGTACGTCGACCAGATCGGCACCTGGTCCGGGCTGGCCGGCGGGCCGGCCCCGGCGACGGCCCGGCCCGCCTTGAGGAACACGGTGTAGCCGCCGGCCGCCGGTTCCGGGGAGACCCGCCCGGTCCAGCCGAACAGCTGCGGGTAGAACCGCTTCGCGTCCTCCAGCCCCGGGGTGGCCAGGTCGGCCCAGCAGGGCGTGCCGGGCTCGACGCCGTTCACGTTGACCCCTCTCGCCGGTGGGCGGCCCGGTCGGCACGCCCTGCCGGCATCGTGGCACCGTCCGGCCGACCGCCGGGCGGGAATCGGACCAAGAACCCGCGCGCGGGCCCCTTCCTCAGGTGAAGCGCCGTCCCTCGTCCCGCCGGTACGCCCAGGCGGCGACCGCCCCGAGCAGCACCACCCAGACGCCCAGCATCGACAGGGCGAGCGGGTCCGGTCGCCAGTCGGTGGCGGCCGCCCACATCAGCTCCACCGCGCCCCGGGTGGGCAGGTAGGGGGCGATCGCCCGGATGAAGCCCGGCGCGTCGTCCGGGCCGGAGAGCAGGCCCCCGCCGAACGCCAGCGGGAAGAAGATGAGCTGCGCGACCACGATCGCCGCCTTGCTCGGCATCGAGTAGCCGATGGCCAGGCCCAGCAGGGTGAACGGTACGGAGATCACCGCCACCGTCCCGACGGCGACCAGGAAGTCCAGCGGCGTGATCGCGGCGGCGGTCGCTACCGCGGCGATCACCACCACGGGCAGCATCGACACGTACGTCAGGACCAGGCCGGCCAGGATCCGGCCGGCGAAGCGCGGCACCGGGCCGGCCGGAAGGGTACGGGTGTAGGGGCTCCACGGCTGGACCCGGTCCTCGGCCACCCCGGCGCCGTACTGGAAGATGTTGGCGGTCAGCACCGAGAAGGTGACCATCGACGCGGTGGCGTAGGTGGCGCCCCGGGCGTCGTCGCCGGTGAACGGCACCACGAAGAAGATCA
This sequence comes from Micromonospora sp. NPDC048930, assembly GCF_043197935.1. Classification (NCBI taxonomy): domain Bacteria; kingdom Bacillati; phylum Actinomycetota; class Actinomycetes; order Micromonosporales; family Micromonosporaceae; genus Micromonospora; species Micromonospora sp. NPDC048930. Next base: position 662,287 of record NZ_JBICUB010000002.1, on the reverse strand, counting down.
TCGACGCGGCCGGGAAGAACGCGGCACCGAACACCGCGACCGGAATGCGGATGATTTCCAGCAACTGGTACTTGGCGTGGACCAGGGCGAGCGGCATCGGACGGGCTCCTAGGCGGTGACGGCGGTCGGCCGGTCGTCGGCGGTGATGGCGAGGAACGCCTCCTCCAGCGAGGTGGGCCGGACCTCCAGTTCCCGGAACGCCACCCCGGCGTGCACCAGGTCGCGGACGAGCTGGTCGGCGTCGGTGGTGAGCAGGTGGGTACGCCCCTCGGTGTGCTCGGTGGAGAGCACCCCGGGCAGCGGCGGCAGGTCGTCTGCGACCAGGCTGACCCGGCGTACGCCGACGATGCCCCGGACCGCGTCCACGGTGTCGTCGGCGAGCACCCGCCCGTGCCCGATCACCACCACCCGCTGCGCGAGCGCCTCCACCTCCTCCAGGTAGTGGCTGCTCAGCAGGACCGTGCCGCCCTCGGCGTGGAAGGCCCGGATCCCCTCCCAGAGGGCGTGCCGGGCCGCCACGTCCAGGCCGGTGGTGGGCTCGTCGAGGACCACCAGCCGGGGTCGGCCGACGAAGGCGAGGGCCACCGCGAGCCGTCGCCGTTGCCCGCCGGAGAGGCCGCCGGTCTGCCGGCGTACCTGGTCGGCGAGGTCGAACCGGTCGAGCAGCTCGGCCCGGGGCACCGGGTCGGGGAAGTGGGCGGAGACGAAGTCGACCACCTCGCCGACCCGGAGCGTGCCGGGGAGCCCGGTCTCCTGCGGGGTGACCCCGAGCTGCCGCCGGCTGGCCGCGTCGCGCGGGTCGCCGCCGAAGAGTTCCACCCGGCCGGCGGTGGGTCGGCGCAGCCCGACCAGCAGGTTGATCAGGGTGCTCTTGCCGGCGCCGTTCGGCCCGAGCAGGCCGACCAGCTCTCCGGCGCGGACGGTCAGGTCGACCCGGTCCAGGGCGAGCACATCGCCGTACCGGCGGCTGACCTGGTCGGCGCGGGCCAGGATCATGAGGGGCTCCTTCGTGGGGGTTGCGGTCCCCGGTTCCTGTCTATCGCGTCCGCGCCAGCCCCGTTGCCCCGCGGAGCGGCGACGATCGCCTACTGTGTATCTCCGTCGCCCGCGTCACACCGGGGGCGAGCGGCTGTCGACTGGACACTGGGGAGGGTCCTGTGACGAGTCCGAGCAAGAACCTGGACGTCCAACCGGAGGCGCTGCACGCCTTCGCCGCCGCCTCGCGGGACCGGGCGGGCCGGTTCCGGGCGCTGAACCGGGTCTTCAACGACGGGCACGTGCCCCGGCACGCCTTCGGCATCATGCCGGCGTCGTTCAGCCTCGCGGCCGCGTACGCGGAGCAGTTCGAGGCGTGCCTGACGGGGCTGGCGGAGGGGGCCGAGGTGATGGCCGACATCGCCGAGGGGATCAGCGACACCGCCGACGCGTACACCGGCACCGACGTGGGGACCACCGACCTGTTCGCGCCGGGCGCCTGAGGGGGATCGATGAGCACCGAGGCACTGCAGCGCAACAAGACCTACTTCGAGCAGATCGTGTCGGGCACCCCCGACCCGTTCAAGCCGCTCTCGCAGGCCGTGCTCTGGCCGTTCAACGAGCTGCTGGAACTGGTCGCCGGCGAGCCGGACGACCTGATGCAGGCGGCCCAGCTCGCGCTGACCACGGGTGAGGCGGTCCGGCAGATCGCCGGGGAGCAGGTCGCCGACCGGGCCCGGCTGCGCGGCGCCTGGGACGGCGACGCGGCGGAGAAGTTCCACGCCTCGATGGAGCAGGTCGAGGAGGCCATCGAGGAGCTGGCCAAGGGGCTGGACGGCACGAAGGAGGTGCTGGTCGACGCGGCGAACGCGGCGGTCGACGCGTTCAACCTCCTGGTCGAGCTGATCCTGGAGTTCCTGCTCTGGTTCCTGACCGAGGTGATCATCGCGGCCGTGGCCGCCTTCCTCAGCGCGGGTATCTCGCTGGCCGCCACGGTGGTCCGGGTGCTGGCCCGGCTGGCCACCACGGTCGGCCGGATGGTGAAGATCGTGGCCCGGTTCGCCGAGATCCTCACCAAGCTGGTCACCAAGCTGGAGAAGGTCGCCCAGCTGCTCACCAAGTACCGCAAGACCGTGATGGAGCTGCGCAAGGCCAAGAAGGCGTACCGGGCCTGGAACAAGTCCGGCTACACCAAGGAGGCGTTGCAGTTCAAGCTGAAGCGCACCGCGATCCTGTTCCCCGGCAAGTACGCGATCAACAAGGTGTCGCCGGTGAACGTGCCCGGCATCGGCGGCGCCCTGCTGGACACCGGCGTCGGCATGTACGACGTCTCCGACGGCCACAAGGACCGCAACTACCTGGTGGACGGCACGTACAAGGAGGACCTGGGTCCGTACACCCGGGGCGTGCAGAACGTCTTCGACTCGATCGTGAACTGAGAGGCAGCCATGACGTCCTTCCCCGCCCTGGACCGGATCGAGGCGCTGGCCCGCAACCTGGACGGGTGGCAGCGCGAGCTCGGCGCGCGGATGGCTGAGCTGGAGCAGAGCAGCGCCGAGGGGGTGAGCGACTCCGGCCTGGTCACCGTGACGGCCGCCGCCGACGGCAAGATCCTCTCCGCTGAGATCAACGCCCGGGCCATGCGGTTCGACTCGTACACCCTGGCCGAGGAGTTCACCGCCGCGGCCAACCGCGCCCAGGAGGCCGCCGCCGCCCGGGTCCGCGAGATCGTCGGCGAGGTCATGGGCAACGCGCCGGCCGCGGAGCGCCGCACCGACGACGACTACGGCTACGACCGATACTGAGCCGATGGACGGCACGAGTTACCTGGACCGGATCGGCCAGCTCGTCGAGCCGGGCGAGCGGGTGCTGGCGTACGCGCAGGCGGAGGTGGGCGGCGGAGTCACGCCCCCGCCGCCGCCGGACGAGGTGGCCCCGGACGCGCCCGGCCGGGCGACCGTCACCTCGGTGCTGCTCAACCTGCTCGTCCCGCTGGCGACCTGGGACCGCGGCGACCGGCTGGTGGACCTGATCGGCTGGGGGATCGCCGGCCGGGGCGCCCCCGGCTCGGCCGCCTCCCGGCTGCACCGGGCACTCCACCCGCCCCGCCCGGACGGGAAGCTGCGGCACACTCTGCTCGCCGTCACCGACCGGCGGCTGCTGGCCTGCGTCACCGGTGAGGTGAAGCTGCTGTCCAAGCGGGAGGACGACGAGCGGTCGCTGGCCGAGACCCGGGTCGCCTGGGCGGCGCCCCGGGCCGAGGTGGCCTCGGCCCGGGTGGGCTGGCACCGGCTCAACCCGAAGCGGCTGCGCATCGACTTCACCGACGGCTCCTGGCTGGCCTTCACCGTGCCGATCGCCGAGTCGGGCGCCCCGCTCCGCGCCCTCGCCGCCGCCCTCTCCGGCTGACCCGCCGCCCGACCGCGTCGCCCGCCGATCCACCGCATGATCGCGCTCGAAGAAGGATGTAGGGGCATCCGGGACGGTGTGCGGCCACTACGTCCTGGAAACAGCGCCGCTCAGCCGGCCAGCGGGTCGGGCAGCGGGTCGCGGTGCAGCACCGCGAGGCGGGAGACGGCCCGGGTCAGCACCACGTAGAGGCGGTGCAGGCCGCGCGGTTCGGCGGCCACGATCGCGGCCGGTTCGACGACCACCACGTGGTCGTACTCCAGGCCCTTGACCAGGGTCGCCGGGACCACGGTGACCCGCGCCGTGGCCTCCACGTCGTCGGCGGTCGCGGTCTCCACGCCCGCCGCGGCCAGCGCCGCGCGGAGCCGGTCCACCGCGTCGTCGGCGGCGATGACGCCGACCGAGCCGTCGTGCGCCAGCGCCGTCCGCACCTCGGCCACCGTCGCCCCGACCAGGTCCTCCACGGTACGCACGGCCAGCGTCCCGTCGCGGCGCAGCGACTGTGCCGGGGGTACGTCGACCGCCAGCGCCGGCAGCAGCCGGTTGGCGAACGCGACCACCGCCGCCGGCACCCGGAAGCCGACGCTCAGCGGCACCACGGCCGCGTCCGGCTTGCCCAGGTGCGCCAGCGACTCCCGCCAGTCGGTCGCCGCCCAGGGCGCGGTGCCCTGGGCGAGGTCGCCGAGGAGGGTGATCGAGCCGTGCTCGCTGCGCCGGGCGATGGCCCGGCACTGCATGGGGGAGAGGTCCTGCGCCTCGTCGACCACCACGTGCCCGAAGCCGGCGGGCCGCTCGATCAGCCCGGCCGCCTCGTCGATCAGCACCGCGTCCGCGGCGGTCCACTTCGTCGCCTTCGGGGTGCGGCCCGGCCGGCCCGACCGGAGCAACTCCTGCTCCTCGGCGCTGAGCAGGCCGTTGGCGGCGGTGGCGAGCGCCTCGGGGTCGGTGAGCAGGGTGTGCAGCAGCCCCTCCGGCGTGAGCGCCGGCCAGACCGCGTCGAGGAAGGCGGTGACCGGCTTGGCCTTGCCCATCCGGCGCAGCCAGGCGTCGCTGGGCGACTCGGCCCGGCGGGCCTCGGACTGCCGCTGCAGCAGCCCTACCACCCGGGCCCGGACGCGCTCCCGGCCGGTCGCGTACGGCAGCCCCTCCCGGCGGGTCTCCTCGACCACCCGGTGCAGCGGGTCGAGGCCGATCCGCCAGCGGAACGAGCCGTCCGACACCATGATCGGCTCGGCGGGCGTACCGATGTGCGCGTCGACCGCGCGGCGCAGCACCTCGGCCATCCGGACGTCGTGCTTGAGGGTGGCGACGGCGGGGTCGTCCACCGCGCGTACGGGCACCCGGGCGACCAGGTCCTCCACCGTGGCCTGCTCCACCTCGACCTCGCCGAGGGCGGGCAGCACCGCCGCGATGTACGACAGGAAGGCCCGGTTCGGCCCGACGATCAGCACTCCGGACCGGCGCAGCCGCTCCCGGTGCAGGTAGAGCAGGTACGCGGCGCGGTGCAGCCCGACCGCCGTCTTCCCGGTGCCCGGCGCGCCCTGGACGCAGATCGAGTCGGCCAGGTCGGCCCGGACCAGCTCGTCCTGCTCGGGCTGGATGGTGGCGACGATGTCCCGCATCGGGCCGACGCGGGGCCGCTCGATCTCGGCGGTGAGGATCCGGCTGGCCGTGCCCAGCTCCTCGCCCCGGTCGAGGTGTTCGTCCTCGAAGCTGGTCAGCAGGCCGGCGCTGAACCCGAACCGGCGCCGGACGGCGACGCCCTGCGGGTCGCGGGCGCTGGCCCGGTAGAACGACCGGGAGATCGGGGCCCGCCAGTCCAGCACCAGCGGCTCGCCCAGGTCGTCGGTGACGTGCCGCCGCCCGACGTGGTACTGCCGTCCGGCATGGTCAGGGTCCACGTCCCCGAAGTCCAGGCGGCCGAAGAAGAGCGGGGTGGTGGGGTCGTCGGCCAGTTCCTTGACCCGGCGGGCCATGTGCCGGCCCAGCTGCTCGGCGGTGTACGCGTCCCCGGCGACCTTGTCGCCGGTGGCGAAGAGGGCCTCGGCCCGCTCGCGCATCCGGCCCAGCGCGGCGCGGGACGCCGCCAGGTGGTCGCGTTCGGCGACGAGCTCGGCGTCGAGGGTCTGTTCTTGGGCGTGCAGGGTCATCCACGTACTCCTCGTCACGGGGAACAACGCTGCCGCTCGCGTTTCCGACCTCGGGTCGGCGCGGGACGTCCTGTGCGGTGCTACTCACCACGGCCGTCAGGCGGGACAGAGCAGCTTACTCCGCGCGGCGGGCCGGGCAACCGAATTTCGCCGGGTCGCGGGCGGGGCGGGATCATGGGGGCATGACCGAGGCGCATCCCGAACAGCGCCGGATGACGATCAGCGACCCGCAGGTGATGCGGGCCCTGGCCCACCCGGCCCGTATGGCGATCATGGAGCACCTCAGCACGGTGGAGGGCGGCGCGACCGCCACCGAGTGCGCCGAGATCGCCGGTCTCTCCCCGAGCGCGACCAGCTACCACCTCCGGGAGCTGGCGAAGTTCGGGCTGATCCGGGAGGCGCCCAGCCGGGGCGACGCCCGGGAGCGGGTCTGGCAGGCGTTCAGCCCGTCCTACTACGTGGAGTCCGGTCCGGACGCCGACGCCGAGGCCCGGGCCGCCGAGGCGGCGCTGGTCGAGGCCCACATGGCCCGGGACAGCCAGCGGGTCCGGGACTGGATCCGGCGCGCCCCGGACGAACCGCCCGAGTGGTACGCGGCCGCCTGGTTCAGCGACAGCCTGCTGCTGCTCACCGCCGAGGAACTGCTCGAGCTGAACAACGCGATCCAGGAGCTGATCGACCCGTACCGGCGGCGGTTGCGAACCAACCCGCCCGAAGGGGCCCGAAGCGTGGCCGTGCAGTACCGGGCGCTGCCCATCGATTGACGGGGCTTGCGCCGAGCAGGTGTGAAGGATTATTTTCGAAATATGTCCTTCACATCTGGCCCGTCGCGCTGGGCCGACGTCGGGCTCGTCACCGCTGCCCGGGGCGTCTCCACCTGCGGTGACTTCCTGGCCGCGAGCGCCCTCACGCTGGCCCTCCAGTCCGCCGGCGCGGGCGGCCTCGCCGTGTCCGGGTTGATGCTGGCCGCCACCCTGCCGCTGGTCGCCCTCGCCCCGCTGGCCGGTCGCCTCGCGGACCGGGTGGACAGCCGCCTCCTGCTGGTGGTCGCCGGGCTCGGCCAGGCCGCCGTCTGCCTCGTCCTCGCCTACGCCGGTCACCCCGCCCTGGTCATCGCGCTGGTCGCACTGCTCGCGTCCGGCCTGGCGGTCACCCAACCCGTGCTCTCCGCGCTGGTGCCGACCATGGTCCGGGCCGAGGACCTGCCCCGGGCCGCCGCGCTGAACCAGACCGCCGGGACGCTCGGCGCGCTGGCCGGCCCGGCGCTGGCCGGGGTGCTGGTCGGCGGCTTCGGCGCCCGGCTGCCGCTGCTCCTCGACGCCGCCAGCTACCTGGCGCTGGTCGCGGCCGGGCTGCTGATCCGGACCCGCCGGGGTGGCAGCCGGCGAGTGACCCCGGCGACGACGCCCGGCACGGGCACCGGCCCGTCCACGGTCACCTGGCGGCTGCGCCGGGACCCGCTGCTGGTCGCGATGATCGCCACCATCGCCGGGGTGATCGCCGCCGTCGGGGCGATCAACGTGGTCGAGGTCTTCTTCATCCGCGAGACCCTGCACAGCTCCACCACCATGTACGGCCTGGTCACCGGAGCGTGGACGCTCGGCATCCTGATCGGGGCGTGGCTCTTCGCCCGGCTCGCCCGGCGGCTGGTCGACGACGGGCGGCTGCTCGTCGGCTACCTCGCCCTGCTCGCCGGATGCTGCCTGATGATCCTGCTCTCCGCCGCGGTGCCCTCCGCGCTGCTGCTGGTGCCGGTCTGGCTGCTCGGTGGCGTGGGCAACGGCGGCGCGAACGTGTTCGACAACGTGCTGCTGGCCCGGCGGGTGCCCGAGGCGGCGCGCGGCCGGGCGTACGCCGCGCTCAGCGGGTCCGTCCAGGGCGCCTCGATGGTCGGCTTCCTGCTCGGCGGTCTCCTGCTCGAGGTGGCCACGCCCCGGGTCCTGGTCGCCGGCTGCGGGGTCGCCGGGCTGCTGGTGATCGCGCTGGTCGTGCCGCCGGTCGTCCGGGCCGTCCGGGCCGAGCGGGCGCCGGTCGGCGTACCCCCGGAACCGGCCGCCGACGCGGCGGCGACCGGTGCGGAGTTGGCCACTCCTTCCCCCTCCCGCTGAGCCGGCCGCGGTGGGCGGCGATACGGTCAGGGGCATGGCTGACCGCATCGCCCGTCCCCGGGTCGGACACATCCAGTTCCTCAACTGCCTGCCGATCTACTGGGGGCTGATGCGGTCCGGCGCCCTGCTCGACGTCGACCTGCACAAGGACTCGCCGGACCGGCTGAGCGCCGCGCTGGTCGCCGGTGACCTGGACATCGGGCCGATCTCGCAGGTGGAGTACCTGCGGCACGCCGACGAACTGCTGCTCCTGTCGGATCTGGCGGTCGGCAGCGACGGCCCGGTGCTCTCGGTCAACGTGGTCTCCACGAAGCCCCTCGCCGAGCTGGACGGGTCGCGGGTCGCGCTCGGCTCCACCTCGCGGACCGGGGTGCTGCTGGCCCGGCTGCTGCTCGGCGAGCGGTACGGCGTCCGCCCCGAGTACTTCCGCTGCCCGCCGGACCTGACGCAGATGCTGCTGGAGGCCGACGCGGGTGTGCTGATCGGCGACGTGGCGCTGCGCGCCCTCTACGAGGCGCCGCGCAAGGGCCTCGAGGTCACCGACCTCGGCCAGGCCTGGCGGGAGTGGACCGGCCTGCCGATGGTCTTCGCCGTCTGGGCGGTCCGCCGGGACTTCGCCGCCGCCCACCCCGGGCTGGTCAAGGAGGTGCACGAGGCGTTCCTGCGCTCGCGTGACCTGTGCCTGGCCGAGCTGGACCAGGTGGCCGACGCGGCGGCCCGCTGGGAGACGTTCGACGCGGCCACCCTGGCCACCTACTTCCGCACCCTCGACTTCTCCCTGGGCGAGCGGCAGGTGGCCGGCCTGCGGGAGTTCGCCCGCCGGGCCGCCGAGATCGGCGAGGCGCCCGCGCTGCCGGCCAACGGACCGGAGTTCTTCGAGGGCTGAACGGGGCCGCGCCGGAAGCAGCTGTGGCGGCAGCCCGGGCCTCGGGATACCGCCACATCGGCGCCAGTGCGGGTCAGGTCGCCGGGCGGAGCAGCGCCTCGGTGATCCGTTCGCAGGCCTCCATGCCGTACTCCCACCCGCCGCCGGCGCTGAAGGGGGTACGGACCATCACGCCCATCGTCCAGGTGTCGCCGATGGCCAGGCAGTTGACGTGGTACTCCTGCTCCCTCTGCCGGTCGATCCACCCGTTCTTGATCGCGATCTGCTTCTGTTCGGCAGCCGGGAACGCCTTGCGGATGCCGAAGTCGCCGACGCCGCGCACCAGCCGCATCTCGTTGAGCAGCCACTTGGTCCACTTCGGTCCGGCCGCCCGGCCGTCGTCGATGCAGAGCCCGAGCCGCGCGGTGTCCCGGGGCGACAGCATGGTCCGGCTCCAGCCGCCGTCGCTGGCGACCTTGCTGTCGGTGAGCCTGCAGATCGAGATCAGCCGCTTGATCGAGGCCGACCCACCCACGCTCTCGTAGAACTGCTGGGCCCGGGTGTTGTCGCTGTCCCGGATGATCCGCGTGGCGTCGTCCAGCTTCGCGTCGCTCGGGGTCTTTCCCGCCTCGGCGCTCTTGCGCAGGTAGTCCGCGACCACCCAGGCCTTGATCATCGACGCGGTGGTGCTGGTCTCGTCCATGTTCGCCGAGCCGATGATCTTCCCGGTCCGCTTGTCCAGGACGGCCCAGGAGTACCAGCCCTTGATGTCGAGGTCGTCGAGGTCCTGGGCCTGGAACGGCAGCGGCTCCAGCGACGGGGACGGCGACGGCTGAGCACGGGTGCTCCGGTCGGTGGGCGCCCCGGTGGCCCGGCCGCTCGCCGTGCCGGTGTGCGAGGTGGCGGTGGGGCGGAAGGGCGAGCCGGGCACGAACCGGAGCGAGACCAGCACCAGCCCGAGCAGGATCACCGCGACCGCACTGTACGTCAGCGCCCGGTGATCGCTGCCCGGCCGCCGGCGGGTGCCGGCCATCAGAGCTTCCCGACCGGCTGCTGCGGCACCTTCAGGGCGGCGCCGGGCTGCGGGGTCACCAGCTGGGTGGCGACGCTGGCGCAGACCTTCGCGCCGTACGACAGGCCCTTGCTCTGCGGGTAGCGCATCATCACCGCGAGGGTCCAGTCGTCGGTGACGGCGAGGCAGTTGACGTGCCACTGGACGTCGGCCCAGAGCATCGTGAAGCCGTTCTTGATGCTGACCGGACCCTGCGACGTGATCGAGTCGGGCAGGCCGTCGATGATGCCCCAGTGGCCGCCCTGGACGGCGTCGGACTTCTGGTCCTTGACGCTGCCGCGCACGTTGGCCATCTCGTTGAGCACCCACTTCGTCCACTTCGGCCCGGCGGCCGTGCCGTCACCGATGCAGTCGCCCATCCGCACCGCGTCGCGCGGCGACATCTGGGTGTACGCCCACTTGGCCCGGGTGGGTTCAATCTTCGTGTCGGTCAGCTTGCACATCTTGATCAGCCGCTCCAGCACCGGCCGGCGCCCGCCGGCGTTGTAGAGCGCCTCGGCTGAGATGTCGTTGCTGTCCCGGATGGCGGTGACGGCCTGCTTCTTCCGAGCTGCGCTGAGCGGCTTGCTGCCGAGCTCCCGCAGGTAGTCGGAGACGATCCACGCCTTGATCATCGACTCGGTCGAGTTGGTCGACGTCATGTTCGGGGCACCGCTGATCTTGCCGGTCTTCCGGTCCATCAGCGCCCAGGAGAAGAACTTGCCCTGGAAGTTCACCGAGACCGGGGCGTCGGCCAGGGTCGGCGGGGGCGGCGGGGTGGGCGTCGGCGCGGGCACGTGCTCCGTACCGCCACCGATGCCGCCGATGCTGCCGAGGCTGGGCAGGGCGCCGCCGCCGGAGAGCTTCCCGTACGCGGCGGGCACCAGCATGACGCCGCCGAGGAGGACCGCCACGATGGCGAGCACCAGGGTCACGCGAGGTCGCATGAGTGGGCGAACTCCAGATGTCTTGGCCGGGGGGACCGGCTGTTCCGAATGGGTACGGCTCTGATCGCCGAGGCCGGGGGACAGTGGCCTGGAGCGTGATGGCGATCGTCAGCAGCCGATCGGTGTGCCGGGGGAAGTCTACTTCCGGACAGGCTGGACGCCAGAACCTGACGGCCGGCGACTCGCCACGAAGGCGGCAGAATAGACCACTTTGCCGTGCTTGAGAGGATTCATCTTCTGCGCGTGGCCGAAGTCACACCGGTTCGCGCAGGTCAACGGGTCTCACCGCAGGCGGTCCTCCGGTGACGGACCGTGCGTCCGGAAACCTGTTACACCCTCTGGTGTCATCGGTCGCGAGCTGTAACACTGGCCTCATGTATGGCAACGACTTCGCCCCGCCCGAGGACGGTCCGGGCGGCGGCCTGCTCGGCGAGGTGGAGGCGGCGGAGGCGGCGCTGCGGGAGGCGGCGGCGCGGGCCCGGCGCGGCGGTCCGGACCCCGACGAGGACCTCGAGGCGTACTTCGCGGACGTGATCGACGCCGACCAGAAGATCGAGCCGCGGGACTGGATGCCGGAGGCGTACCGCAAGACGCTGATCCGGCAGATCGCCCAGCACGCGCACTCCGAGATCATCGGCATGCAGCCGGAGGGGAACTGGATCAGCCGGGCCCCCTCGCTCAAGCGCAAGGCGATCCTGCTGGCCAAGGTCCAGGACGAGGCCGGCCACGGCCTCTATCTCTACGCCGCCGCGGAGACCCTGGGCGTCAGCCGGGACGAGCTGGTGGAGCTGCTGCTCGACGGCCGGCAGAAGTACAGCTCGATCTTCAACTACCCGACCCTCAACTGGGCCGACGTGGGCGCGATCGGCTGGCTGGTCGACGGCGCCGCGATCGTCAACCAGGTCCCGCTCTGCCGCTGCTCCTACGGCCCGTACGCCCGGGCGATGATCCGGGTCTGCAAGGAGGAGTCGTTCCACCAGCGGCAGGGGTACGAGATCCTGCACACCCTGGCGCACGGCACCCCGGCGCAGAAGGCGATGGCCCAGGACGCCGTCGACCGCTGGTGGTACCCCTCACTGGCGATGTTCGGCCCGCCGGACGGAGACTCGACGCACAGCGCCCAGTCGATGGCCTGGAAGATCAAGCGCTTCTCCAACGACGAGCTGCGGCAGCGCTTCGTGGACATGTGCGTCGGCCAGGCGGAGGTGCTCGGCCTGACCATCCCCGACCCCGACCTGCGCTGGAACGACGAGCGCCAGGCGTACGACTACACCCAGCCCGACTACGACGAGCTGATGCGGGTGATCAAGGGCGACGGGCCGTGCAACCGGCAGCGGATGGCGCACCGGCGCCGCGCCCATTCCGAGGGCGCCTGGGTGCGCGAGGCCGCCGCGGCGTACGCGGCGAAGCAGAGGAACAAGGAGAAGGTGGCCGCGTGAGCAAGGAACCGTCGCCTCTGTGGGAGGTCTTCGTGCGGGCCCGGCGCGGGCTGTCGCACACCCACGTCGGCAGCCTGCACGCCCCCGACGCCGAGCTGGCCCTGCGCAACGCCCGGGACCTCTACACCCGCCGCCAGGAGGGCGTCTCCATCTGGGTGGTGCCGGCGAGCGCGATCACCGCGTCCAGCCCGGACGAGAAGGACGCCTTCTTCGACCCGGCGGCCGACAAGGTCTACCGCCACCCCACCTTCTACGAGGTGCCGGACGGGGTGGCCCACCTGTGAACGGCACGTACGACTTCACCCTCGCCCTCGGCGACGACGCGCTGATCGCCGCGCAGCGGCTCGGCGAGTGGACCTCCCGAGCGCCGGAGATGGAGGAGGACATCGCGCTGGCCAACATCGCCCTCGACCAGCTCGGCGCCGCCCGCCTCCTGCTCACGTACGCGGGCGAGCTCGAGGGCGCCGGCCGGGACGAGGACGCGCTGGCGTACCTCCGCGACGACCGGGAGTTCCGCAACTGCCTCCTGGTCGAGCTGCCCAACGGCGACTTCGCGGTCACCATGGCGAAGCTGTTCTTCCTGGCCGCCTACCAGCTCCCGCTCTACACCGCGCTGGCCGGGTGCGCCGACGAGCGGCTCGCCGCGATCGGCGCGAAGGCCCGCAAGGAGTCGGCGTACCACCTGGACCACGCGGCGCTCTGGGTGAAGCGGCTCGGCGACGGCACCGAGGAGTCGCACCGGCGCATGCAGGCGGCGGTGGACCAGATCTGGCCGTACACCCACGAGCTGTTCACGGCGGACCCGGCGGCGCCGGTGGACCCGGCCACCCTGCGGGCCGACTTCGACGCCACCGTGACCGCGGTGCTGGACGAGGCGACGCTGACCCGCCCGCAGACCGGCTGGACCCCGGGCGGCGGTCGCGCCGGCGTGCACACCGAACACCTCTCCTACCTGCTGGCCGAGATGCAGGTGCTGCACCGCGCCCACCCGGGGGCGAAGTGGTGACTGACCCCAGGGCGGCCGTGGCGGCGGTGGTGGATCCCGAGATCCGGGTCATCACCATCGACGAGCTGGGCATCCTGCGGTCGGTCGAGGAGGATCCGGCCACCGGCCGGGTCGTCGTCACCATCACCCCCACCTACACCGGCTGCCCGGCGATGGACGTGATCCGGGCCGACATCCGCCGGGCGCTCGCCGCCGCCGGCCACCCCGACGCCGAGGTCCGCACGGTCCACGCCCCCGCGTGGAGCACCGACTGGATCTCGGCGAGCGGCCGGGCCAAGCTGGCCGCCGCCGGCATCGCCCCACCCGCGCCCGTCACGCGCGGCGGCAACGTCGTGCCGCTGACCCTCGCGGTCCGCTGCCCGCGCTGCGGCTCGCCGGAGACCGAGCAGGTCAGCCGCTTCGGCTCCACCGCGTGCAAGGCCCTCTGGCGCTGCCGCGCCTGCTCCGAACCCTTCGACCACCTGAAGGCGCTGTGACTGTCACGATCACGCGGCCGGTCCGTCGCCGGCCCGTCTTCCACCCGCTCCCCGTCGCCGCCGTCGACCGGCTCACCGACGACGCCGTGGCGATCACCTTCGCCGTGCCCGAGGAGCTGCGGGCGACCTTCGCGTTCTCCGCCGGCCAGCACCTCACCGTGCGTCGTACCGGGGACGCCGGGGAGGACGTCCGCCGGTCTTACTCGATCTGCTCGACGCCGGCGGAGCTGGCCCGGCACGGTCGGCTGCGGATCGGGGTGCGGGAGATCCCCGGCGGGGCCTTCTCCGCGTACGCCTGCGGCGCGCTGCGCAACGGCGACACCGTCGAGGTGCTGCCCCCGCTGGGGCACTTCACCTCGGCCTTCGCGCCGGACCGGGTCCGCCGCTACGGCGCGGTCGTCGCCGGCTCCGGCATCACCCCGGTGCTGTCGCTGGTCGCGACCGCGCTGGCCGTCGAGCCGGCCAGCACCTTCACCCTGGTGTACGGCAACCGGACGGCGAACTCGGTGATGTTCGCCGAGGAGCTGGCCGACCTGAAGGACCGCTACCCGACGCGGCTGCACCTGGTGCACGTGCTCTCCCGGGAGCAGGGCGAGTCGCCGCTGCTCTCCGGCCGGATCGACGCGGACCGGCTGACCCGGCTGCTGGACACCATCGTCGGCGAGGGCGTCGAGGAGTGGTTCCTCTGCGGCCCGTACGGGATGGTGGTGGACGCCAAGGCGGTGCTCACCGGCCGGGGCGTGCCGGAGTCGTCGGTGCACACCGAGCTGTTCCACGTCGACGCCCCGCCGGAGCCGGTCCGCCGCCCGGCCGACGAGCCCGGTGCCGGCGCCGAGGTGACCATCGTGCTGGACGGGCGTTCGTCGAGCTTCACCATGGGGCGGGACGAGCGGGTGCTGGACGCGGCCCTGAAGGTGCGCGGCGAGCTGCCGTACGCCTGCAAGGGCGGGGTCTGCTCGACCTGCAAGGCGAAGGTGGTCGAGGGCGAGGTGACCATGGCGCGCAACTACGCGCTGGAGCCGGACGAGGTGGCCGCCGGGTACGTGCTCACCTGCCAGTCCAGCCCGGTCACCGACAAGCTCACCGTCGACTACGACGCCTGAGGCCGGGCCGCGTGCCGGGCCGCCCCGATAGGCGGGCCGGCACGCACCGGGCGGAGGAACGAGCCGTCAGCCGTTCTCGCCGAGGCAGAGCAGGAGCTTCCGCGACTCCCGCTGCTCGGTGTAGCTCGCGACCGCGCCGGCGAACCGCTCGCACTGCCCGTCGTCGGTGGTGTCCTCGACCTTGCCGATGACGACGTAGCCGGCCGACGCGTCGCCGCAGTCGACGACGCTGACATCCGGGTCCGTGCTGGTGCCGGTGGCGCTGACGCAGTCGCCGACCTCGGCATAGGCCGGGTCACTGGAGATGCCCCAGGCGATCGCGGAGGCGATCACCACGGGCGCGAGGAGACCGAGCGCCGCGGCCCGCTTGAAGACGGGCTTGCCGGGCACCGCGGGGGTGCCCGGGGCGCCCGGCACCGGCTCGCCGAGGCGGCCGAGCCGGACCCGGGTGATGAGGTTCCCGAGCAGGACCAGCGGGGTGATGATCATGGAGAGGAAGCCCCACCAGCCCTGCCAGAGCGTCTTGGCGCTCATGTCCCGGCAGACCGCGATGCCGCACGACCGGCAGAACGGACCGTGCTGGGTGAGGACGCGCATGAAGATGATGAAGCCCTGGTGCCCGTGCAGCGACGCCTTGATGGCGGGGACGGATCCGCAGAAGCGGCAGGTGAGGGTGGTGGCAGCGGGTCCGGCCGGTGCCGGGGGCGCCTGCGGAACGGGTGGTGGGTTGGTGAAGGGTGCGGTCACGACTCTTCCCTGTGAGAAGCCTGAGGAGGACACCGCACGATAGGTGAAGATCACCGTCTGCGCTGTCCCGTTGATCCAACGGGATGACACGCGACGCGTAGAACATTTCGTTCTACACTCGGGCCATGGAGCAGATCGCGGTACGGGAGCTGAACCAGCACACGAGCAGGGTGCTGGCGCGAGTGCGTGCCGGCGAGACGGTCGAGGTGACGGACCGGGGTGAGCCGATCGCCCGCCTGGTCCCGATCCTGGCGGGCGACGCGCTCCTCGGCCGCCTGGTCGCGGAGGGCCGCGCGACCGCGCCGACGTCGGCCGGACCGGTACCGATGCCGCCGGTGCTCGGCGATCCCACGGTGGACGTGGCGGCCGCCCTCGCCGAGTCCCGGGACGAGGAGCGCTGGTGATCTACCTCGACTCCGCGGCGGTCATCAAGATGCTCCGGCGCGAGGAAGAGACACCGGACCTCATCGGCTGGCTCAACGACCGAGCCGGCATGGCGCTGGTCTCGTCGGCCCTGGTCGAGGTGGAGGTGCCCCGGGCCCTCCGCCGTGCCGCGCCGCAGGCGCTGGTCGGCGTTCCGTCGGTGCTGGGGCGGCTCTACCGCGTCGAGATCGACGGCGCGGTCCGGGCGGCCGCCGGTGCGTACGCCGAACCGCTGCTGCGCAGCCTGGACGCCATCCACCTCGCCACCGCGGAGATCCTGGCCGGGCAGGCCGGCACCGACTTCGTCGCCTTCGTCACCTACGACCGGCAACTGCTGGACGCGGCCAAGGGGGTCGGTCTGCCGGTGGCCAGCCCCGGGATGGCCTGAGCCCATCGGTGGGGCGTCCGTCACCGGGGGTGGAGTGCCGTGCCGGCGTCCGGGCGGGCGACGTAGGCTCGGGGTCGTGACGGTGAGCCGGGAGATCGACGACATCCTGCAGCGCGGCGCGGACGGCGGGCGGATCACGCCCGAGGAGGCGCTGCTGCTCTACACCGAGGCGCCCTTCCACGCGCTGGGCGAGGCGGCGGACGCGGTGCGCCGCCGGCGCTACCCGGACAACATCGTCACCTACCTGATCGACCGCAACATCAACTACACGAACGTCTGCGTGACGGCGTGCAAGTTCTGCGCCTTCTACCGCGCGCCCAAGCACAAGGAGGGGTGGACCCACCCCACCGAGGAGATCCTGCGCCGCTGCGGCGAGGCGGTCGAGCTGGGCGCCACCCAGGTCATGCTCCAGGGTGGCCACCACCCGGACTACGGCGTGGAGTACTACGAGGAGCTCTTCTCCGCGGTCAAGCAGGCGTACCCGCAACTGGCCATCCACTCGATCGGCCCGAGCGAGATCCTGCACATGGCCAAGGTCTCCGGGGTGAGCCTGGACGAGGCCATCGCCCGGATCAAGGCGGCCGGCCTCGACTCGATCGCCGGCGCCGGGGCCGAGATGCTGCCGGACCGGCCGCGCAAGGCGATCGCGCCGCTGAAGGAGTCCGGCGCGCGCTGGCTGGAGGTCATGGAGCTGGCGCACCGGCAGGGCCTCGAGTCGACCGCGACCATGATGATGGGCACCGGCGAGACCAACGCCGAGCGGATCGAGCACCTGCGGATGATCCGGGACGTGCAGGACCGGACGGGTGGCTTCCGCGCCTTCATCCCGTGGACGTACCAGCCGGAGAACAACCACCTCAAGGGCCGTACGCAGGCCACCACCATGGAATACCTGCGGCTGATCGCGGTGGCCCGGCTCTTCTTCGAGACGGTGCCGCACCTGCAGGCGTCCTGGCTGACCACCGGCAAGGACGTCGGCCAGCTCGCCCTGCACATGGGCGTGGACGACCTGGGCTCGATCATGCTGGAGGAGAACGTCATCTCCTCGGCCGGCGCCCGGCACCGCTCCAACCTGCACGACCTGATCGGCATGATCCGTACCGCGGACCGGATCCCGGCGCAGCGGGACACCCTCTACCACCGGCTCGCGGTGCACTGGACGCCGGCCGACGACCCGAGCGACGACCGGGTGGTCTCGCACTTCTCCTCGATCGCCCTGCCGGGCGGCGGGGTGGGGAAGTCGCTGCCGCTCGTCGAGGTCAACTGACCCCTCGCGACGGTCCGGTGAACGCTCGGTGACCAGCTCGGCTGCCCGGCCGATCAGCCGAACGGTCATTGGTTGATCGCCTGGAGGTCCCTCTTGGCTGCCCGTCCACCCGAGGAAAGCCACTGGCTCGGGCTGGCAAGTCCATCAATTCGGGCAATCCTTACGGGATCCTTAACTTCGCAGGTCGTGAATGTTCGGCGCGTGGGCTGGCACTGGTGATCGCGGACCGCTAACGTGCCCGCTCGTCACCTTTCCCATCCCATCCCACGGGGGGATTTCGTTCATGATCTTCCGCAACCGCGCCCTGGCCTACGCCGGCACCGGCGCCGCCGGAATCCTGGTCGCCGGCCTCTTCGCCGCGCCGGCCCTGGCCGAGACCTCGGCCGACCTGGCCATCGAGGCGAGCGGCACCACCATCGCGGTGGGCGCGCCCGGCAAGACCACGACCGTCTCTCTGATCAACAAGAGCCAGGTCGACGCCAAGGGCATCCTGGTCGGGCTGGACATCAGCAAGCTGGACACCACCAAGGTCGACATCGACGAGAGCGGCTGCAGCCCGCGCGAGGACGGCGTGATCCTCTGCGGCATCGAGGGCGACACCCTGGGCGCCGGCGAGGACGTCGACTGGGGCTTCCCGCTGAAGCGCAAGGGCACCGCCACCGGTGACGCCGGTGAAATCAGCGCCATCATCCTGCACGACGGCACCGACCCCGACGAGTCCAACAACGAGGTGACCGTCAAGGTCAAGGTCGAGGGCACCGGCCCGGACCTGACCGTCATCGCCAACGACGTGAACAAGGCCGTCACGGTCGAGGGCAGCAAGATCAAGATCACTGGCGACCTGCACGCCGGCGACACCGGCCAGCTCATCTACACCGCCTTCAACCAGGGCGACGCGACCGCGGCCGGCCTGAAGATCAGCGTCAAGCTGCCGAAGGGCGTGACCTTCGCCGAGGCCGAGAAGGAGTGTGTGGACAACGCCGCCAAGACCTCGCGGGTCTGCACCTATGACGACCTCGACCTGATCCCGGTGTCGCAGGACAAGGTCGGCGATGACCTGATCGCGGGTGCCCGGTTCTACCACCTGCTCACCGTCGGCGCGGACGTCAAGGCCGGTGCCCTGACCGGTGGCCAGGTCACCGTCGAGGCGCTCGGTGCCGAGGCGACCACCGCCCGCACCACGGGCGAGAGCGCGCTTCCGGACAACGCCGAGGCTGTCGCCGCGACCGAAGTGGACGCCACCGACAACACCGACGCGTACGCTGTCCTGGTCGCCGCGAAGGGCGGCTCCGGCGGTGGCGCCGGCGGCGGCGACGGCGGTCTGCCGGTGACCGGTCCGCAGGCCGGCCTGATCGGCGGCATCGGCGCGGCGGTGCTCATCGCGGGTGGGGTGATGTTCCTGGTCGCCCGTCGGCGCCGGGTGGTCCTGGTGACCCCGGGCGACGAGAAGTCGACCGACTGAGGCGTGTCCTCCATCGGCCCATGAGGGCCGTTCACATAACGCACGGCAGCAGGGGCGGGATGGTCCACCATCCCGCCCCTGCTGTGTCCACCGTCCGGAGGAGACAGAGGACATTCACCGACGTGGCTCTGGCGTGGCGTGACGTCGCCTCGGTACCGTCCGCTCGGTCCACAACGTCCGTCCCTGACCCCGGGGGATTCATGACCTTCTTCCAGCGCGCCCTGGCGCGGGCAGGTGCCGCAACCCTGCTCGCCGCGGGGCTGACCGCCGTCGGCAGCCCTGCTCAGGCCGCCGACCTGCCCGATCTCGTCCTCACCCCGATCAGCACCAGTCTGGCCAAGGGCGTCGACGCGGCCCAGGCCAAGCCGTTCAAGTTCACCGTCACCAACGTCGGCACGGCCACGGCGAAGGACGTCAGCGTCCGCGTCAAGGTCGACCAACTCAAGCCGAAGCGCGTCGGCTACCTGATGCCGGACGGCTGCACGCCCGTCAACCACGCCCCGATGTACGACTGCCGCCTGGGCGACCTGCCCGCCGGCACCAGCGAGGACTTCGGCATCCCGCTGTTCAGCACCGGAGGCAAGGGTGATGGCGGGGTGCTCACCGTCGGGGTGGGCACCACCTCGCCGCAGCCGAACACCGCCGACGAGATCGTCGACGTGCCGATCCAGGTGACCCGCCCCGGCTACGACCTCACCGCCTGGGTGCAGGACATCCAGGACAACGTCGTGGTCGACGGCGCCGGACAGAACGAGCCCGACCTCAAGCCCGTCCGGCGGGAGGTCACCGTGCCGGTGGACTGGGCGATCTACAACGACGGCAGCCGCCGCGCCACCGGGGTGTTCTACGGCCTGACCCTGCCGGCCGGGGTGAGCTTCGTGCAGACCCCGGCAGGCTGCGTCCAGCAGGAGATCCTCGGCAAGGCCCAGTTGCTCTGCGAGGACTCGGGCGTGGTCGTGCGGCCGGGCGAGTACTACACCGCCGACGTGAAGGTCCGGGTGAACGCGGACGTCACCGAGCCGGTGCTGCACGAGGGCGATCTCTTCGCGTACGGGCTGGAGCAGGCCGAGGGGGCGCCGGAGGAGACGCCGCAGGTGGCCGGCCCGGCGCAGCGCAAGGCGTTCACCGAGGTCGACGACTTGGACAACCACACCATCTTCGAGGCGTTCGTCGACCTGTCGGCCGAGCCCAGCCCGAGCCCGAGCGGCACGCCGAGCCCCACCCCGACGGGGACCCCGACCGCGGCGCCGAGCCCGAGCGGGCAGCCCAGCGTGACCCCCACCCCGGGTGGCGGCACCGGGGGCGGGCTGCCGGTCACCGGCGTGCAGGCCGGGCTGATCGGCGGGATCGGCGCGGCCGTCCTGCTGGCCGGTGCGGTGCTGATGATCCTGTCGCGCCGACGCAAGGTGGTCGTGGTGGCCCCGAGCGACGAGAAGTCCGACGACTGACCGCAGGACCGCCGAGGGGCGGGGTGGGCGACCATCCCGCCCCTCGGCGTACCCGGGAGGCACCGGTCGCGGGTCGGCTGGCAGAGTGGAGGGGTGAGCCGTACCCCCCAGGGCCAGCGCGCCAGTCTGGACAAGCAGCCGCACGAGGTCGCCGCGATGTTCGACGGCGTGGCGGCCCGCTACGACCTGACGAACACGGTGATGACCGCCGGTCGGGACCGGGCCTGGCGCCGGGCCACCCGGGAGGCGCTCGGCTTGCGTCCGGGGGAGCGGGTGCTGGACGTGGGTGCCGGGACGGGCGTCTCCACCGAGGAGTTGAGCCGCTCCGGCGCCTACGCGGTCGGTGCCGACCTCTCCCTCGGCATGCTCCGGGCCGGTCGCCAGGCCCGCCCGCACGTGCCGCTGCTGGCCGGCGACGCGCTGCGGCTGCCCTTCCCGGACGCCACCTTCGACGCGGTGACCATCTCCTTCGCGCTGCGTAACGTGGTCGACACCCAGGCGGCGCTGCGCGAGTTCGCCCGGGTGACCCGCCCGGGTGGCCGGCTGGTGATCTGCGAGTTGAGCCATCCGACCAACCCGCTGTTCCGCACCGCGTACCTGTCGTACCTGATGCGGTGGTTGCCGACCGCGGCCCGGGTGGTCTCCAGCAACCCGGACGCGTACGTCTATCTGATCGAGTCGATCCGGGCCTGGCCGGACCAGGCCGCCCTGGCGGCGCGGATCGAGGAGGCCGGCTGGGGGCGGGTCGCCTGGCGCAACCTGACCGGCGGCCTGGCGGCGCTGCACCGGGCGATCCGGGACTGACCGCCCGCATCCCGCAGGCAAAATCGCCTATTTCGTAAATATCCGCACCTTTAGTCTACTTTGCCCCGTAAGCTCGCCCGCATGACGGGACCAGAGCACGCGGCCACGGACGACGACGCCGCGGAACTCATCGCCCAGCTGAAGGAGCTGGCCGGCGCGGATCCCGCCGACGTCCGTCAGGTGGTGGCCGAGGTGCTGGCCGCGCTCGACCGGGCCGCCGGGGGCGCGCTGCGTGAGCACCTGCCCGAGACGATCCGGGTCGACGCCGGCCTGGGACCTGCGAACGCCGCCCGTCCGTGACGCCGAAGTGGACTCCGACCGGCGCGTTTCCGGGAAGTTAGGTACCCCTCACCAGCCACACGTATGACTCCGGTCATAGACTCCAACCCGATCGGCTTGTGAAGCATTTCACGAGCATGCGGGAGGAGGCGCAGATGACCGCGGTGGAGCACGACGCCGACGTGATCGTCGTGGGCGCCGGTCCCGGAGGATCGGCGACCGCGTACCACCTGGCGCGGCACGGCGTACGCGTGCTGCTGCTGGAGAAGACCGAGTTTCCCCGGGAGAAGGTCTGCGGCGACGGGTTGACCCCGCGCGCCGTGCGGCAGCTCATCCGGATGGGCGTGGACACCTCGCCCGAGGCCGGCTGGCTGCACAACAAGGGCCTCCGGGTGATCGGCGGCGGGGTACGCCTGGAACTGGACTGGCCCGATCTGGCCAGCTTCCCCAACTACGGCCTGGTCCGGACCCGGCTCGACTTCGACGACCTGCTCGCCCAGCGGGCCGTCGCGGCCGGGGCGAAGCTGCGGACCAGCGTGAACGTGATCGGTCCGGTGCTGGACGCCGACGACCGGGTGATCGGCGTGCAGGCCGAGGTGGGCCCGGAGAAGGAGCCGGCCACCTTCCATGCCCCGCTGGTGGTCGCCGCGGACGGCGTGTCCGGCCGCTTCCCGCTCTCCCTCGGGCTGGCCAAGCGGGAGGACCGGCCGATCGGCGTCGCGGTGCGCCGCTACTACCGGTCACCGGCCAAGCACGACGACGACTACCTGGAGTCGTGGCTGGAGCTGCGGGCCAAGGGCAGCGACGCGCTGCTGCCCGGGTACGGCTGGATCTTCGGCCTCGGCGACGGCCGGGTCAACGTCGGCCTGGGCGTGCTCAACTCCTCCGCCGCCTTCGGCAAGACCAACTACCGGCGGCTGCTCACCGACTGGCTGGCCAACACCCCGGAGGACTGGGGGATGACCGACGAGGCCAACGCGGAGGGGCCGATCCTCGGCGCCGCGCTGCCGATGGGCTTCAACCGGGTGCCGCACTACACCCGCGGCGTCCTGCTGGTCGGCGACTCCGGCGGCATGGTCAACCCGTTCAACGGCGAGGGCATCGCGTACGCGATGGAGTCCGGCGAACTGGCCGCCGAGGTGGCCGTGCAGGCGCTCGCCCGGCCGGCCGGCGCCGAGCGGGAGCGGGCGCTGCTGGCGTACCCGCAGGAGCTGAAGGCGCGCTTCGGCGGCTACTACCGGCTCGGCGGGGTCTTCGTGAAGCTGATCGGCCGGCCGGAGGTCATGCGGCTGGCCACCAAGCACGGCATGCCGCACCCGATGCTGATGCGCTTCGTGCTCAAGCTGCTGGCCAACCTGACCGACCCCCGGGGCGGGGACGCGATGGACCGGATCATCAACGCGATGACGCGGGTGGCGCCGGCCGTGTAGGACCACCGGTCCGGGGCCGGCGACGGCCCCGGGCAGGACAAAGATCGACCCCGCCGACCGAGGTCACGAGGGACGTGAATAGTGTGATTTTCGCTAACCACCGAGGTCAGGGAAGGACGAGCAGGAGACAACGATGACGCTCTCTCCTTACGCACCGATCATCGGGCTCTTCGCCCTCGCCGCGGGGTTCGCGCTGTTCTCCGTGGCCGCCGCCCGATTCGCCGGTCCCCGGCGTCTGAACAAGGCCAAGCTCGAGGCGTACGAGTGCGGCATCGAGCCGAGCCCGCAGCCGGTCGGCGGCGGCCGGTTCCCGGTCAAGTTCTACCTGACGGCGATGCTCTTCATCGTCTTCGACATCGAGATCATCTTCCTCTACCCCTGGGCGGTGTCCTTCGACGCCCTGCCGATCTTCGGCTTCGTGGAGATGGTCCTGTTCATCGTCGCGGTCTTCGTCGCTTACGCCTACGTCTGGCGGCGCGGCGGCCTGGACTGGGACTGAGGGAGGTACGGCAGATGGGCATCGAGGAGAAGCTTCCCTCCGGCGTCCTGCTCACCACCGTCGAGAAGCTGGTCAACTGGTCGCGGAAGTCGTCCGTCTGGGGCGCCACCTTCGGCCTGGCCTGCTGCGCCATCGAGATGATGGCGGCCGGTGGCCCGCACTACGACATGGGCCGCTGGGGCATGGAGGTCTTCCGGGCCTCGCCCCGGCAGGCGGACCTGATGATCGTGGCCGGCCGGGTCAGCCAGAAGATGGCCCCGGTGCTGCGCCAGATCTACGACCAGATGGCGGAGCCCCGCTGGGTGCTCTCCATGGGGGTCTGCGCCAGCAGCGGCGGCATGTTCAACAACTACGCCATCGTGCAGGGCGTCGACCACGTCGTCCCGGTCGACATGTACCTCCCGGGCTGCCCGCCCCGCCCCGAGATGCTCATCGACGCGATCCTCAAGCTCCGCGAGAAGATCATGTACGAGCCGCTGGGCCCGAACGGCCGCAAGATGCTGGAGGCCCGCAAGGAGCGCGGTGACGTGCCCGTGGTGCCGTACGGCTCGATGCCGTCGTCGTACCGCAACGACAAGGCCCGGCGCGCCGAGTGGACCAAGGCGGTCCGCGAGGGTCGTGAGGAGCAGTTGCGGATCGAGAACTGGATGAAGGCGCAGAACCACCTCCACTCGCACGGGGGACCGAAGTGAGCAACGACAGCAACAGCACCGGGGGCGTACCGGTACCGGTGACGCCGGCCGGGGCCACCAGCGGCGCGCCGGCCGAGTACCCGCCGGCCAGCCCGGCCGGCCGCGGCATGTTCGGCGTGCACGGCAGCGGCGACGTCTCCGGCTACGGCGGCCTGGTCCGCCCGCGCAAGCCGATCGAGGAGAGCCCCCGGCCGTACGGCGGCTACTTCGACGAGGTCCGGGACGCGCTGGAGGAGGCGTACCCCGAGTTCGGCGACGCGATCGAGAAGGTCGTGGTCGACCGGGGCGAGCTGACCCTGCACGTCCGCCCGGAGCGGATCGCCGAGGTCTGCCAGGTGATGCGCGACGACCTGGCGCTCCGCTTCGAGCTCTGCTCCTCGGTGTCCGGCGTGGACTACCTGGGCGCGGACGAGCGCCGGCTGCACGTGGTCTACCAGCTCACCTCGATGACCTACCGGCGCCGGGTCCGGCTGGAGGCCGCGGTCTCCGTCGAGGACCCGCACCTGCCGAGCGTCACCGGCGTCTACCCGACCGCCGACTGGCAGGAGCGGGAGACGTACGACATGTTCGGCATCGTCTTCGACGGCCACCCCAACCTGACCCGGATCCTCATGCCGGACGACTGGGAGGGGCACCCGCAGCGCAAGGACTACCCCCTCGGCGGCGTGCCCGTCGAGTACAAGGGCGCGGAGATCCCGCCGCCGGACAAGCGGAGGTCGTACCAGTGACGACGTCGAACTACGCGACCGAGCGCGAGACCACCGAGGGCAAGGTCTTCACCGTCACCGGCGGGGACTGGGACCAGGTCGTCTCCGGCACCGATCCGATCAACGACGAGCGGATCGTCGTCAACATGGGTCCGCAGCACCCGTCCACGCACGGCGTGCTCCGGCTGATCCTGGAGCTGGAGGGCGAGACGGTCCGCGAGGCCCGCTCCGTCATCGGCTACCTGCACACCGGCATCGAGAAGAACCTCGAATACCGCAACTGGGTCCAGGGCTCGACCTTCGTGACCCGGATGGACTACCTCGCCCCGCTGTTCAACGAGACGGCGTACGCGCTGGCGGTGGAGAAGCTGCTCGGCATCACCGACGACATCACCGAGCGGGCGACCACCATCCGGGTGCTGATGATGGAGCTCAACCGGATCTCCTCGCACCTGGTCTGGCTGGCCACCACCGGCATGGAGCTGGGCGCGATCTCGATCATGCTGTACGGCTTCCGCGAGCGGGAGTACATCCTCGACATCTTCGAGACCATCACCGGCCTGCGCATGAACCACGCGTACGTGCGGCCGGGCGGGGTGGCGCAGGACGTGCCGGACGACGCGATCGTCAAGATCCGCAACTTCCTGAAGATGATGCCGAAGAAGCTCAAGGAGTACGAGGACCTCCTCTCCGGGCAGCCGATCTGGACCGAGCGCACCAAGAACGTGGCGGTGCTCGACGTGACCGCCTGCCTCGCGCTCGGCGTCACCGGCCCGGTGCTCCGCTCCGCCGGTCTCGCCTGGGACCTGCGCAAGACCATGCCGTACTGCGGCTACGAGACGTACGAGTTCGACGTCCCGACCCACCCCGACGGCGACGTCTGGGGCCGCTATCAGGTCCGGCTCGCCGAGATCCGCGAGTCGCTGAAGCTGGTGGAGCAGGCGGTGGACCGGCTGGCCAAGCCGGGCCCGGTGATGGTGTCCGACAAGAAGATCGCCTGGCCGGCGCAGCTGGCCATCGGCGTCGACGGCATGGGCAACTCGCTGGAGCACGTCGCCAAGATCATGGGTCAGTCGATGGAGTCGCTGATCCACCACTTCAAGCTCGTCACCGAGGGCTTCCGGGTCCCGCCGGGCCAGGTGTACGTCGGCATCGAGTCGCCCCGCGGCGAGCTGGGCGTGCACGCGGTCTCCGACGGCGGCACCCGGCCGTACCGGGTGCACTACCGGGAACCGAGCTTCGTCAACCTCCAGGCGCTCCCGGCGATGGCCGAGGGTGGCCTGATCGCCGACGTGATCGCCGGTGGCGCCTCGCTGGACCCCGTGATGGGTGGATGTGACCGATGAGCGTTTTCAGTGAAGAGACCCGGGCCCGGGCGCGGGAGATCATCGCCCGCTACCCGGCGGACCGGTCCCGCTCGGCCCTGCTGCCGCTGCTGCACCTGGTGCAGTCCGAGGAGGGGTACGTCTCCCCGGCCGGCGTCGAGTTCTGCGCCGAGGTGCTCGGCCTGAACAAGGCCCAGGTCGGCGCGGTGGCCACCTTCTACACCATGTACAAGCGCAAGCCCACCGGTGACTACCTGGTCAGCGTCTGCACCAACACGATGTGCAACGTGCTGGGCGGCCAGGAGGTCTACGACACCCTCGCCGAGCACCTCGGCGTCGGGCACGACGAGACCACCGAGGACGGCAAGATCACCCTGGAGCACGCCGAGTGCCTGGCGGCGTGCGACTACGGCCCGGTGATGACGGTCAACTACGACTTCTTCGACAACGTCGACGCGGACACCGCGCTCGGCGTGGTGAAGGAGCTGCGGGCCGGCGGTCGGCCGATGCCGACCCGGGGCGCCCGGCTCTGCACCCTGAAGGAGATGGCCGTCCAGCTCGCCGGCTTCGCCGACGAGCGGGAGGGCGCGGTGGCCGACGGCGGGCCGGGCGAGCCGAGCCTGCGCGGCCTGCGCCTGGCCGAGCAGCACGGCATCGCGGTGCCGGGCTTCGACCCGAACACCCCGATCCGCAGCAAGGCCGAGGCCGACAAGGCCGCCGCCGAGGCCAAGGCAAAGGCCGAGGCCGCGAAGCCGGCCCCGGCCCAGACCGGCGCGCCGCAGGCGGAGGCCGCCGGCGCGGCCGCCAACCCGCCGGCCGCCGACCGCAAGCCGGCCGGTGACAACGCCGGGGCGCAGCAGCGCAACCTCAAGGAAGCGGAGGCTCAGAAGTGACGACGCCTCGGCCGGAGACGCTGGCCAAGCTGACGCCGGTGCTGACCAAGCGCTGGCTGTCGCCGGACGCCTGGCGGATCGGCACCTACGAGAAGCTGGACGGCTACGCCGCCCTGCGCAAGGCGCTCAGGGCCCACCCGGACGACCTGATCCAGCTGATCAAGGACTCCGGGCTGCGCGGCCGGGGCGGTGCGGGCTTCCCGACCGGGCTCAAGTGGGGCTTCATCCCGCAGGGCGACGGCAAGCCGCACTACCTGGTGGTGAACGCCGACGAGGGCGAGCCGGGCACCTGCAAGGACCTGCCGCTGATGACGCACGACCCGCACTCGCTGGTCGAGGGCGTGATCATCGCGTCGTACGCGATCCGGGCCAACCGCGCCTACATCTACATCCGCGGTGAGGCGGTGCACGCCGCCCGCCGGCTGCGCAACGCGGTCCAGGAGGCGTACGCCAAGGGCTACCTCGGGAAGAACGTCCTCGGCTCCGGGTTCGACCTGGAGCTGGTGGTGCACTCGGGCGCGGGGGCGTACATCTGCGGCGAGGAGACCGCGCTGCTGGACTCGCTGGAGGGCTTCCGGGGCCAGCCCCGGCTGCGCCCGCCGTTCCCGGCGACCCACGGCCTGTACGCCAGCCCGACCGTGGTCAACAACGTCGGCACCATCGCCAGCGTGCCGTACATCGTGCTGGGCGGCGCCGACTGGTGGAAGACCATGGGCACGGAGAAGTCCTCCGGCCCGATGATCTACTCGCTCTCCGGCCGGATCGCCAACCCCGGCCAGTACGAGTGCTCGATGGGGATCACCCTGCGCGAGCTGATCGAGCTGGCCGGCGGCATGCAGCCCGGGCACAACCTGAAGTTCTGGACCCCGGGCGGGTCGTCGACCCCGCTGCTCACCGCCGAGCACCTGGACGTCCCGCTGGACTTCGAGGGGGTGGCGGCGGCCGGCTCGATCCTGGGCACCACGGCCACCCAGATCTTCTCCGACCAGGACTGCCCGGTGTACGCGACCTACCGGTGGCTGGAGTTCTACCACCACGAGTCGTGCGGCAAGTGCACCCCGTGCCGCGAGGGCAACTACTGGATGGTGCGGGTCTACCGGCGCATCCTCGCCGGCCAGGGCACCCACGAGGACCTGGACACCCTGCTCGACACCTGCGACAACATCCTCGGCCGCTCGTTCTGCGGTCTGGGTGACGGTGCGACCAGCTCGGTGACCTCGTCGCTGAAGTACTTCAAGCAGGACTACCTCGACTACATCGAGGGACGTACCGCACCGAAGCTGTCGGACAAGCAGCTGGTGGGAGCGCACTGATGACCGACGTAGCCAAGCAGACCGAGACCGTCACGCTCACCATCGACGGCGTCCAGGTCACCGCGCCCAAGGGGGCGCTGCTGATCCGGGTCGCCGAACAGCTGGGCACCGAGATCCCGCGGTTCTGCGACCACCCGCTGCTGGCCCCGGCCGGCGCCTGCCGGCAGTGCCTGGTGGAGGTGGAGGGCCAGCGCAAGCCGGTCGCCTCCTGCACCCAGACCGTCGCCGACGGCATGGTGGTGCGAACCCAGCTCACCTCGCCGGTCGCCAAGAAGGCGCAGGAGGGGGTGATGGAGCTGCTGCTCCTCAACCACCCCCTGGACTGCCCGATGTGTGACAAGGGCGGCGAGTGCCCGCTGCAGAACCAGGCGATGTCGACCGGCCGGACCGACTCGCGGTTCCACGAGCACAAGCGGGAGTACCCCAAGCCGCTGCCGATCAGCACCCAGGTGCTGCTCGACCGCGAGCGCTGCGTGCTCTGCCAGCGCTGCACCCGGTTCTCCGAGGAGATCGCCGGCGACAAGTTCATCGACCTGATGGGCCGGTCGTCCGCCGAGGAGATCAACATCTACCGGGACGACGCGTACGGCGTGGAGTCCGGCGAGGACAGCGGGGACGTCCCGTTCAACTCGTACTTCTCCGGGAACACCGTGCAGATCTGCCCGGTGGGCGCGCTGACCGGCGCGCAGTACCGGTTCCGGGCCCGCCCGTTCGACCTGGTCTCCACCCCGAGCGTGTGCGAGCACTGCTCGGCCGGTTGCGCCCAGCGCACCGACTGGCGGCGCGGCAAGGTGCTGCGCCGGCTGGCCGGCGACGACCCGGCGGTGAACGAGGAGTGGAACTGCGACAAGGGCCGCTGGGGCTTCCAGTACGCCCGCGCGTTCGACCGGCTCACCACCCCGCTGGTCCGCGACGAGCGGACCGGTGAGCTGCGCGAGGCCTCCTGGAGCGAGGCGCTGACCCGGGCCGCCGAGGGGCTGCGCGCCGCCCGGGACGGCGGGCAGGGCTCGGCGGTGCTGACCGGCGGCCGGCTGACCGTCGAGGACGCCTACGCGTACGCCAAGTTCGCCCGGGTCGCGCTGCACACCAACGACATCGACTTCCGGGCCCGCCCGGTCTCCCGCGAGGAGGCCGACTTCCTGGCCAGCAGCGTCGCCGGGGTCACCGACGTGACCTACACGGACGTGGAGAACGCGCCCGCGGTGGTGCTGGTCGGCCTGGAGCCGGAGGAGGAGTGCCCGATCCTCTTCCTGCGGCTGCGCAAGGCGTACCTGAAGAAGAAGCTCACCGTGTACGCGATCGCGCCGTTCGCGACCCGCGGCCTGGAGAAGCTCGGGGCCAAGCTGGCCCGGGTGGTGCCCGGCGAGGAGGCCAGCGTGCTGGCCGAGCACGCCACGGTGGCCGAGGCGCTGAGCCAGCCGGGGGCGATCCTGATCGTCGGCGAGCGGCTGGGCGCGGTGCCGGGCGGGCTCTCCGCCGCGGCGGACGTCGCCCGGCGTACCGGTGCCAAGCTGGCCTGGGTGCCGCGACGCGCGGGCGACCGTGGTGCGGTCGACGCGGGCTGCCTGCCCAACCTGCTCCCCGGCGGTCGCGTGGTCACCGAGCCGGCGGCCCGCGCCGAGCTGGGCGAGGCGTGGGACATCGCGGCCGGGGTGATCCCGAGCCAGGCCGGCCGGGACACCGACGGCATCCTCACCGCGGCGGCCAACGGGCAGCTCGGCGCCCTGGTGGTGGCCGGCGTCGACCCGGCCGACCTGGCCGACCCGCGCCTGGCCGAGCAGGCCCTCGACGCGGTGCCGTTCCTGGTCAGCCTGGAGCTGCGGATGAGCCCGGTGGCCCGGCGGGCGGACGTGGTCTTCCCGGTCGCCCCGGTGGTCGAGAAGGCCGGCAGCTTCCTGGACTGGGAGGGCCGGCTGCGCACCTTCGGGGCGGTGCTGGAGACCGACGCGATGAACGACGGCCGGGTGCTCGACGCGCTCGCCGCGCAGCTCGACGTCCGGCTCGGCACCGGCGACGTGATGAGCGTCCGCCGTGAGCTGGGCGCGCTGCCGCCGACCCGGGTGGACTCCCCGGCCGTCCCCACCGTGGAGCCGGCCGCCGTCCCCCAGCCCGGGCCCGGCGAGGCCGTGCTGGCCACCTGGCACCAGCTGATCGACCTGGGCAGCCTCACCGACGGCGACGAGCACCTCGCCGGCACCGCCCGCCCGCCGGTGGTCCGGCTGGGCAAGGGCACCGCCGAGGCGATCGGTGTGGCCGACGGTGACCCGGTGACCGTGGGCACCGACCGCGGCGCGGTCACCCTGCCGGCGGCCATCACCGAGATGCCGGACGGCGTCGTCTGGCTGCCGACCAACTCACCCGGCTCGACCGTCCGGCGCAGCCTCGGCGCGACGTCCGGTGCGGTCGTGAAGGTCACCGCCGCCGCGATCGCCGCGGACGCGGCCGGTCGCCCGGGTCCGCTCCTCAACGCTGGGGGTGTTCAATGAGCCCGGTCCTCGCGGCCGCGCAGGATCCGACGCTGGCCGACTTCGGCAAGGATCCGTGGTGGCTGGTCCTCATCAAGATCCTGTTCGCCTTCGTCTTCGGCCTGCTGGCCACGCTGCTCGGCGTCTGGTTCGAGCGCCGGGTGGTCGGCTACATGCAGGTGCGGCCCGGCCCCAACCAGGTCGGCCCGTTCGGCCTGCTGCAGACGCTCGCCGACGGTCTGAAGATGGCCTTCAAGGAGGACATCCTCCCCCGGGCCGCCGACAAGGTCGTCTACTTCTTCGCGCCGACCATCTCGGTGATCTGCGCGGTCACCGCGCTGTCGGTGGTGCCGTTCGGGCCGAAGGTCAGCATCTTCGGGCACTGGACGCCGCTGCAGGTCACCGACGTGTCGGTGGCGGTGCTGGTGCTGCTGGCCTGCTCCTCGATGGGCATCTACGGCATCGTGCTCGGCGGCTGGGCCTCCGGCTCGACCTACCCGCTGCTGGGTGGTCTCCGGTCCAGCGCCCAGATGATCTCGTACGAGGTCGCCATGGGGCTGAGCATCGTGGCGGTGTTCATGACCGCCGGCACGATGTCCACCAGCGGGATCGTCGCCAAGCAGGCGCACGGCAGCCAGCTGGACATCCTCGGCTGGAGCGTCACCGCGCCCGGCTGGTACGCGATCCTGCTGCTGCCGAGCTTCATCATCTTCTTCATCGCCACGGTCGGTGAGACCAACCGGGCGCCGTTCGACCTGCCCGAGGCGGAGTCGGAGCTGGTCGCGGGCTTCATGACCGAGTACAGCTCGCTGAAGTTCGCGCTCTTCATGCTCTCCGAGTACGTCTCGATGGTGACCATGTCCGCGGTCACCACCACGCTGTTCCTCGGTGGCTGGCGGGCCCCGGCCCCGATCACCACCTTCTGGGCCGGCGCCAACTCCGGCTGGTGGCCGATGCTCTGGTTCTTCGGCAAGGTGCTGATCCTGGTCTTCGTCTTCGTCTGGCTGCGGGGCACGCTGCCCCGGCTCCGGTACGACCAGTTCATGCGCTTCGGCTGGAAGGTCCTGCTCCCGATCAACCTGGTCTGGATCCTGGTGCTGGCCGGGCTCCGCTCGATCGAGGACTGGGAGCGGCCGCAGCGGCTCCTCGCCACCGGCATCGGCGCGGGCGTCCTGCTGCTGGCCACGCTCTTCTGGCCGAGCAAGCGCAAGGAGCCGAGGCCGCCGCTGCAGGAGCAGGTCAACAGCCGGCCGCACGGCAGCTTCCCGCTGCCGCCGATGGACCTGCAGGTACCACCGAGCCCGCGCACCAAGCGCGTGGTCGCCGAGCGGGAGCCGGCCAACGTCGCCGCCGGCCCGGACTCCAGGGAGGTGTGACGTGGGCGCGATCACCGGAACGTTCAAGGGCTTCGGGGTCACCTTCTCGCACATGTTCAGGAAGGTCGTCACCACCGACTACCCGTTCAAGCCGCCGGTCTCGGCGCCGCGCTACCACGGGCGGCACATCCTCAACCGGCACCCGGACGGGCTGGAGAAGTGCATCGGCTGCGAGCTGTGCGCCTGGGCCTGCCCGGCCGACGCGATCTACGTCGAGGGTGGCGACAACACCGAGGAGCAGCGCTTCTCCCCCGGTGAGCGGTACGCCAGCGTCTACCAGATCAACTACGCCCGCTGCATCTTCTGCGGGCTCTGCATCGAGGCCTGCCCGACCCGTTCGCTCACCATGAGCAACGAGTACGAGCTGGCCCGGGACAACCGGCAGGACCTGATCTTCACCAAGGAGCAGCTGCTCGCGCCGCTGCTGCCGGGGATGGAGCAGCCGCCGCACCCGATGCGGCTGGGTGACAGCGAGAAGGACTACTACGTCGGCAGCCTGACCAACCCGGGCACCTCGGCCGGCGCCGAGCGTTCGCCGATGGGGCCCGGCCGGTACCAGGTGGACGAGCACCCCGGCGTGACGTTCCCGGGCGCCGAGCAGGCGGCCCAGCGGGTGGCGGCAGGCAAGGGAGACACGGCATGACCACGCAGACGGTGCTCGCCGAGGCGGCCTCGGTCGGCGGCGGCGAGGCGGTGACCTTCTGGATCCTCGCCCCGCTGGCCCTGATCGGCGCGATCGGCATGGTGTGGGCACGCAACGCGGTGCACTCGGCGCTCTGGCTGGTGCTGACCATGCTCTGCCTGGGCGTGTTCTACGTCCTCCAGGCCGGGCCGTTCATCGGCATGGTGCAGATCATCGTCTACACCGGCGCGATCATGATGCTCTTCCTGTTCGTGCTGATGCTGGTCGGCCGGGACGCCTCCGACTCGCTGATCGAGACGCTGCGCGGGCAGCGTACGGCGGCGATCGTGCTGGCCCTCGGCT
Organism: Micromonospora sp. NPDC048930; assembly: GCF_043197935.1. Taxonomy (NCBI): domain Bacteria; kingdom Bacillati; phylum Actinomycetota; class Actinomycetes; order Micromonosporales; family Micromonosporaceae; genus Micromonospora; species Micromonospora sp. NPDC048930. The sequence goes on along the minus strand of NZ_JBICUB010000002.1, from coordinate 629,255 downwards.
TCGCCGGCCTGGTCGGCACCGGCCTGTACCGGGCGCTCGACGGGATCCGGGCCGTCGGCCTGGACCAGCCGAACGCCGAGGGCAACGTGCAGGGCATCGCCCGGCTGCTCTTCACCAAGTACGTCTTCGCCTTCGAGCTGACCTCGGCGCTGCTGATCACGGCGGCCGTCGGCGCGATGGTGCTGGCGCACGTCGAGCGGCGCAAGGAGGACCGGATGGACCAGGTCGCCACCATGAAGGCCCGGTTCCGCCCCGGCAACTACCCCGGCCCGAAGCCCGGCCCGGGTGTCTTCGCCACGTCGAGTTCGGTGGCCACGCCGGCCCGCCTGCCGGACGGCCGGCTGACCGAGCGGAGCATCCCGGAGATCCTGCCGGCGCGGGAGCTGACCGCCGAGGAAACCTCCCTGAAGGGGACGGAAAAGAAATGAACAGCTTCTTCTCGGTCGAGCCGAACTACTACCTGGTCCTCGCCGCGGTGCTCTTCACCATCGGCGCGGTCGGGGTGCTGGTCCGGCGGAACGCGATCGTCCTGTTCATGTGCGTCGAGCTGATGCTCAACGCGGCGAACCTGACGCTGGTCACCTTCAGCCGGATCAACGGCGATCTGAACGGCCAGATCATGGCGTTCTTCGTGATGGTGGTGGCCGCGGCCGAGGTCGTGGTCGGGCTCGCGATCATCATGTCGATCTTCCGGACCCGACGCTCGGCGAGCGTCGACGACGCCAACCTGCTGAAGTACTGAGGGGCCTGCGGTGGAAGAGACTGTGCGATTCGCGGAAGCCTCGGGATTCCTCGGCAGCGTCTGGCTGCTGGTGGCCATCCCGCTGGTCAGCGCGGCGATCCTGCTGCTGCTCGGCCGCCGGGCCGACCGCTGGGGCCACTGGCTGGGCGTGGCGGCCATCGGTGCCGCCTTCGTGCTCGGCCTGACCTACTTCTTCCAGCTCCGTGGCCTGGAGAACAAGCAGGTCCAGCTGAGCCTCTGGGACTTCATCACGGCCGGTGACCTGAAGGTGGACTTCGGTCTGCTCTTCGACCCGCTGGCCGCGGTCTTCGTCCTGCTGATCACCGGGGTGGGTTTCCTGATCCACCTGTACGCGGTCGAGTACATGGCGCACGACGAGGGCCGGCGGCGGTTCTTCGGGTACTTCAACCTCTTCGTCGCCGCGATGCTGCTGCTGGTGCTCGGCAACAACTACGTGATGCTCTACTTCGGCTGGGAGGGCGTCGGCCTGGCGTCGTACCTGCTGATCTCCTTCTGGTACGGCCGGCCGAGCGCGGCCACCGCCGGCAAGAAGGCGTTCCTGATGAACCGGGTCGGTGACGCCGGCCTGGCGATCGGCATCTTCATCATGTTCGCCACCCTGGGCACCACCCAGTACGACCAGGTCTTCAACGGGGTCGGCTCGCTGACCCAGACCACGGTGCTGGTGCTCGGCCTGCTGCTCCTGCTCGGCGCGGCCGGCAAGTCCGGCCAGTTCCCGCTCCAGGCGTGGCTGCCGGACGCGATGGAGGGCCCGACCCCGGTCTCCGCGCTCATCCACGCGGCCACCATGGTCACCGCGGGCGTCTACCTGATCGCCCGCTCCAACCCGGTCTTCTCGGCCAACACCACCCTCCAACTGGTGGTGGTCAGCGTCGGCGCGATCACCCTGCTGATGGGCTGCATCATCGGCGCGGCCAAGGACGACATCAAGCGGGTGCTGGCCTGGTCCACGGTCAGCCAGATCGGCTACATGTTCCTCGGCGTCGGCCTCGGCGGCGGGGCGTACGCACTGGCGATCATCCACCTGCTGGCGCACGGCTTCTTCAAGGCCAACATGTTCCTCGGCGCCGGCTCGGTCATGCACGGCATGCACGACCAGGTGGACATCCGCCGCTTCGGCAACCTGTCCAAGTACATGAAGGTCACCTGGCTGACCTTCATGACGGGCTGGCTGGCCATCATCGGCATCCCGCCGCTCTCCGGCTACTTCTCGAAGGAGCCGATCATCGCGGCCGCCTTCGAGCGGGAGGGCTGGACCGCCTGGCTCTTCGGCGGAGCCGCGCTGCTCGGCGCCGGGCTGACCGCCTTCTACATGACCCGGCTCTTCGTGCTCACCTTCCACGGCCCGGCCCGCTGGACCGAGGACATCGAGCACCCGCACGAGTCGCCGAAGCTGATGACCATTCCGCTGATCCTGCTCGCGGCCGGCTCCGTGCTCGCCGGTGCCCTGATGACGTGGAACGACGGGGTGGTCTCCTGGCTCACCCCGGTGCTCGGCGAGGAGGCCGGTGCTGAGGCGCACGCCGTGCTGCCGCACCTCGTGATCACCATCCTGTCGATCCTGGTCACCGTGCTCGGCGCCGGCCTGGCCTGGTTCCTGTTCCGCACCGGCACGGCGACCGAGCCGCAGCCGGCCGGCGTGCTGGTCACCGCCGCCCGCCGGAACCTCTACACGGACGCCTTCAACGAGGCGGTCTTCGAGAAGCCGGGCATCTTCCTCACCCGGGCGCTGGTCTTCCTCGACAACCGGGGCGTCGACGGGCTGGTCAACGGCCTCGCCGCCGCGGTGGGCGGGGGCTCCGGCCGGCTCCGGCGGCTGCAGACCGGTTTCGTGCGGTCGTACGCGACCTCGATCCTCACCGGGGCGCTGCTCGTGGTGGCGGCGTTCCTGGCGGTGCAGGCGGGGTGGCTGGCGTGATCGACCTGAACGCGGCCGCCCCCGCCGGCGGGCCACGCAGTCACGACGGAGGTAAGGCCGAATAATGTCCAACTTCCCGTTCCTCTCGGTGCTGACCGTGGCACCGCTGGTCGGCGCCCTGGTCGTGGCCCTGTTGCCGCGCCGCCGGCCGGACCTGGCCAAACTGGTGGCGTTCGGCTGGTCGCTGCTGGTCCTGGTGCTGTCGGTGGTCATGTGGATCGCCTTCCAGGCCGACGGTGACCGGTTCCAGTTCCGCGAGTCGTACGCGTGGATCCCGAACTGGGGCGTCAACTTCACCTTCGAGGTGGACGGCATCGCGCTGGTCATGCTGATGCTGATCGCGATCCTGGTGCCGCTGGTGATCCTGGCCTCGTGGCACGACGCCGAGTCGTCCAAGCGCTCGGTGCCGGTCTACTTCGCGCTGCTGCTCGTCCTCGAGTGCACGATGATCGGCGTCTTCGCGGCCGCCGACGTCTTCCTGTTCTACGTGTTCTTCGAGGTCATGCTGGTGCCGATGTACTTCCTCATCGGCAGCTACGGCGGCCACCAGCGGCAGTACGCGGCGGTCAAGTTCTTCCTCTACTCGCTGGTCGGCGGTCTGTTCATGCTCGCCGCGGTGATCGGCCTCTGGGTGGTCGGCGGGAAGACCTTCGACTGGCAGGCGCTGAGCCAGGCGGACCTCGACGTCAACACCGCCCGCTGGCTCTTCCTCGGCTTCTTCCTCGCGTTCGCGATCAAGGCGCCGTTCTTCCCGTTCCACACCTGGCTGCCGGACGCCGGTGGCGCGGCCCCGGCCGGCGCGGCGGCGCTGCTGGTCGGCGTGCTGGACAAGGTCGGCACCTTCGGGATCCTGCGGTACTGCCTGCCGCTCTTCCCCGAGGCGTCGAAGTGGTTCGCCCCGTGGGCGCTGGCGCTCGGCGTGATCGGCATCATCTACGCCGCGCTGCTGGCGGTCGGGCAGAACGACCTCAAGCGGCTGGTGTCGTACACCTCGATCGCACACTTCGGCTTCATCGGGGTCGGCATCTTCGCCTTCACCACCCAGGCCGGCACCGGCGCGGTGCTCTACATGCTCAACCACGGGCTGGCCACCGGCCTGCTCTTCCTGGTGGTGGGCATGCTCATCGCCCGCCGCGGCTCGGCGCTGATCAGCGACTTCGGCGGTGCCGGCAAGCTGGTCCCGCTGCTGGCCGGGGTGCTCTTCTTCGCCGGTCTCGCCTCGCTGGCGCTGCCCGGCACCGCGCCGTTCGTCTCCGAGTTCCTGGTGCTGATCGGCACGTTCACCACCAACAAGCCGGTCGCGGTGATCGCCACGGTCGGCATCATCCTGGCCGCGGCGTACGTGCTGTGGATGGTGCAGCGCACCACCCAGGGCACCCTCAACCCGGCCCTGACCGAGGTCGACGGCATGCGCCGGGACCTGACCCTGCGCGAGAAGATCGTGGTCGCCCCGCTGATCGCGCTCATCGTGCTGCTCGGCTTCTACCCCAAGCCGGTCACCGATGTCATCAACCCCGCCGTCAAGGCGACCATGCAGGACGTGGGTCGGACCGACCCTGCTCCGACGGTCGGCAGCGTCCAGGAGGCCGCGAAATGACCGAGCTGAAGTTGCCGTCGCTCGACTACGCGGCGCTCGCTCCCATCCTGATCATGCTGGGCGCCGCCCTGGTCGGCGTCCTGGTCGAGGCGTTCGTGCCGCGTCGCCTGCGCAACGGGGTGCAGCTCGCGCTGGCCCTGCTGGCGGTGCTCGCCGCGCTCACCATGGTGATCCTCAACGCCGACGACCGGCTGCTCACGGCCGGACAGGCCATCGCGGTGGACGGGCCGACGCTCTTCCTCCAGGGCGCCATCCTGATCCTGGCCACCATGGCGCTGCTGCTCATCGGCGAGCGCTCGGTGGAGCGGGGCGGGGCCTTCGTGGCCCACGCCGCGGTCACCGCCGAGTCGCCCGACGACCGGCGGCAGGCCGCGGGCGCCGGCGGCACCACCGAGGTGTACCCGCTCGCCACCTTCGCGATCGGCGGCATGCTGATCTTCGTGGCGGCGAACGACCTGCTCACCATGTTCATCGCGCTCGAGGTCTTCTCGCTGCCGCTCTACCTGCTCTGCGCGCTGGCCCGTCGCCGGCGGCTGCTGAGCCAGGAGGCCGCGCTGAAGTACTTCATGCTCGGCGCGTACGCCTCGGCGTTCTTCCTGTTCGGCGTGGCGCTGGTGTACGGCTTCACCTCCGGCATCCCGGGCCGTACGGCCGGCGTCGACTTCGCCACCGTGCACGCGGCGGTCGCCGACTCCTCGGCCAGCCCGACGCTGCTCTACGCCGGCATGGCGCTGCTCGCCATCGGCCTGCTCTTCAAGGCCGCCGCCGCGCCGTTCCACGTCTGGACGCCGGACGTCTACCAGGGTGCCCCGACCCCGGTGACCGGCTTCATGGCCGCCTGCACCAAGGTCGCCGCCTTCGGTGCCCTGCTGCGGGTCTTCCACGTCGCCTTCGCCGGGGCCGCCTGGGACTTCACCCCGGTCCTCGGCACGGTCGCGGTCCTGACCATGCTGGTCGGCGCGGTGCTGGCGGTGACCCAGACGGACATCAAGCGGCTGCTGGCGTACTCGTCCATCGCGAACGCCGGCTACCTGCTGGTCGGCGTGCTGGCGCCGAGCAAGGACGGGCTCTCCGGCACGATGTTCTACCTGGTCGCGTACGGCTTCTCGGTGATCGCCGCGTTCGCCGTGGTGACCCTGGTCCGGGACGCCGACGGCGAGGCCACCCACCTGTCCCGCTGGGCCGGGCTGGGGCGGCGTTCGCCGTTCTTCGCCGCGATCTTCACCTTCATCCTGCTGGCCTTCGCCGGTATCCCGCTGACCAGCGGGTTCACCAGCAAGTTCGCGATCTTCGCCCCGGCGCTGGACGCGAACCAGGCCTGGCTGGTGATCGCCGGCGTGCTGACCAGCATGGTGCTGGCCTTCCCGTACCTGCGGGTCGTGGTGATGATGTGGCTCTCCGAGCCGGGCGACGCCACCCCGACGGTGACCGTGCCGGGCGCGCTCACCTCGGCCGCCCTGGTCATCGGCGTGCTGGCCACGCTGGTCCTCGGTGTCGCCCCGGCGCCCCTGCTCGACCTCGCCAACGGTGCCGCCGAATTCGTCAGATGACCGAGGTTCTCCCACCGGGGGCCGGTACGCCGAGGCGTACCGGCCCCCGGTCCGTATCCCCCTCATCGGGCAGGTCGAACGGGTGTGGCATGGTTGAAGGCGTGATTCCGGCTGGCGAGCGTTCAGGTGCCCCCGGCCCCGGCGGTCGCCCGGGCCCCGAGGGCAGGGGTCAGTTCGGCGCGCTCGGCCTGTACCTCGCCGATCCGCGCGTCGAGGCGTCCGTGCTGGGCATCCTCGAGCAGGTCGAGACCGACCTGCGGGCCAGCGTGGCCAGCGCCGATCCGCTCGTCACCGAGGCGGCCCGGCACCTGGTCGACGCCGGCGGCAAGCGGTTCCGTCCGCTCCTGGTGGCGCTGGGTGCGCAGTTCGGCGATCCGGCCCGTGCGCAGGTCGTACCGGCCGCCGTGGTGATGGAGCTCACCCACCTGGCGACGCTCTACCACGACGACGTGATGGACGAAGCCGCAGTGCGCCGGGGCGCGCCGAGCGCCAACTCCCGCTGGACCAACTCGGTCGCCATCCTGGTCGGCGACTACCTCTTCGCCCGGGCCGCGGACATCGCGGCGGACCTGGGCCCCGAGGCGGTACGCCTCCAGGCGCGCACCTTCGCCCGGCTGGTGCACGGGCAGATCGCCGAGACGGTCGGCCCGCGCAGCACCGACCCGGTCGCGCACTACCTGCACGTCATCGCCGAGAAGACGGGCTCGCTGATCGCCACCTCGGCCCGCTTCGGCGGCATGTTCGGCGGCGCGTCCGCCGAGCACACCGAGGCACTGGCCGGGTACGGCGAGGCCATCGGGCTGGCCTTCCAGCTCTCCGACGACCTGCTCGACATCGCCAGCGAGTCGGTGCAGTCCGGCAAGACCCCCGGCACCGACCTGCGCGAGGGCGTCCCGACCCTGCCGGTGCTCTACGCGCTGGCCTCGGACGACTCGGACGCCGCCAGCGCGCGGCTGCGGGAGATCCTGGCCACCGGCCCGCTGGTCGACGACGCGCTGCACGCCGAGGCGCTCGGCCTGCTCCGCGAGTCCCCGGCGCTCAAGCGCGCACGGGAGACCGTCCGCAGCTACGCCGAGGACGCCCGCACCCAGCTCGCCCCGCTGCCGGCGGGCCCGTCCCGCCGCGCCCTCGAATCCCTCTGCGACTACATCGCCGACCGCACCAGCTGACCCCGCACCCCCTGCCGGTCCCCGCCCCTGCCGCGGCCCGGCGCGGTGATCATGAAGTTGTTGCCACGGCACGCCGTGGCGAGAGGCAACAACATCATGATCAGCGAGGCGAGCGCGGGTCGGGGCGGGCGAGGAGGCGGGCGCCCAGGAGCATCAGCAGGGCGGCGGCCAGCATGGCGGCGGCCGCCGTCGACCACATGGTCGGGTAGCCGAGGGCGTGGGCGGTGGCGCCGAGCACCAGCGGGCCCACGCAGCCGCCCGCGTACACCCCGGTCTGGGTGATCGAGGTGGCGGCGGCCGGGGCCTGCGGGTGGAGCCGGACCACCGCGAAGTTCATCAGCCCGGGCCAGGCCCAGCCGAGGCCGAAGCCGAGCACCACGCCGGCCACCAGCGGCCCGGGTCCGGCCACCGCGAGCAGCAGCAGCCCGACGGCGCCGACCACGAGCATGCCGGCGATCAGCGCCACGTGCCCGCTCTCGCGGCGGTCGGCGAGCCAGCCGGCGCCCACCCGGGCCACCACGCAGACGGCGCTGCCCAGCGTGAGGGTGAGGCCGGCCAGGCCGGGGGACAGCCCGCGGCCGGCCGCCGAGTCCACCAGGAAGGCGCCCAGCGCGTTCGCGGCGGCCGCCGCCAGCGTGGCGGCCAGGCCGACCACCACCAGCGCCGTCGTCGCCTGTCCGGCCCGCCCGGTGGCCGGCCGCCGCGCCCGGTCACGCTCCTGCGCGGGTACGGCCGGCAGCGCGGCCAGCGCCGCCCCGGCGGCGGCCACGAACGCCCAGCGCCAGCCGGCGGTCAGCGCGATGGTGGGGACCGCCGCGCCGGCCAGCAGAGTGGAGACCGGGATGGCGGCCTGTTTCACCCCGAAGGAGAGCCCCTGCCGGTGGGCGGGCACGTGCCGGGCCAGGGCCTCGTTGCTGGCGAGCTGGCCGAGCGCGTTCGCGGCGGCGCTGAGGCCGAGCAGCCCGACCAGCACCGGGTACGACCGGGCCAGCGCCGCGATGGCCAGCAGCGAGGCGGCGGAGAGCAGGATGCCGGCGCGGCCCACCACCGCACTGCCGTAGCGCTCGACGAGCGCGCCGGACGGCACCGAGGCGAGCGTGCTGATCCCGAAGTAGACCGAGACGGCCAGGCCCAGGCCGGCGGGGGAGAAGTGCAGGTCGTGGCCCATCTGCACGGCGAGCCCGCCGAGCAGGAAGACGGGCAGGACGCAGGCGATCGTGGTGACGATGGCGCCCGCACTGGCCCGGACGGTACGCCGGGCGGCGGCAGGCGAGGTGTGCAACGCGCTGTCGGTCATCGTGCAGCCAACCTACGCCGTCGCGTTTTGGCAGCTGATCGCCGTCTGTCGGTACCCGGTCGGTGCCCGGTGATCTGGCATCCTCGATCCGAACAGGCATTTCGCACTCGGCCTGTTTTTCATATGGTGTAAGTCCCCGGCGGCGGAGGTGGTTGTGCGCGACCCCTTGGCGGAACCTTCGGACCTGATCCGAAGTGTCTCCCGCGCGCTTCGAGTGCTCGAGTCGGTCGGCCGTGCGCCGAGGGGACTCACCGTCAAGCAGATCGCCCGCCGCTGCGAGCTGACCGTGGCCACCACGTACCACCTGGTGCGCACCCTGGCGTACGAAGGGTACGTGATCCGGCGGGAGGACGGCACGTACATCGTCGGGCTGGAGGTGGCCGACCGGTACCGCGAGCTGGTTACCGCGTTCCGGGGGCCGCCGGCGGTCGGCGAGTCGCTACGCCGGGCGGCGGCGGACACCGGCTGGAGCCACTACCTGGGGCGCTTCGTCGGCGGGCAGGTGGCGGTCACCGCGGTCGCCGAGGGGCCGCGCTCGCCGTACCTGGAGGACCTGGTGCCGGGCTTCGACGAGGGGGCGCACGCGACCGCCCTGGGCAAGAGCCTGCTCGCCACCCTCACCGCCGAGCAGCGCTTCCGCTACCTGCGCGAGTACGGCATGCGCCCGTTCACCAGTGCCACGCTGACCACGCCGGAGGCGTTCGAGGCGGACCTGGCCGCCGGTGACCGGCGCGGGATGCAGTTGGAGCTGGGGCAGTTCCGGCAGGGCGTGGCCTGCGCCGCGGTGCTGGTCACCCCGGACAAGGACATCGAGCGCCGGGTGGTGCTGGCCTGCGCGCTGCCGGCCAGCGAGATGATGACCTCCGCCCGGGTGGTTCGGGCCAAGCTGCTCACCGTCGCCCGCGCGATCGCCGACGGCATCGCCGCCGAAGGCTGACGGCGAAGGGCCCCTCCCGGGCGGGGGAAGGGGCCCTTCGGGGCGGTCCAGCGCGGAACCGCCAGGGGAACGTCAGCTGCCGACCGGGCCGCCGTCGTGGCGCCAGGTGACCACGACGCCGGGCTTGGCGAAGTCGCCGTCCGGCCAGGTGGAGGCCGGGTGCTCCACCGACGCGCCGGTGATCTCGCCCGGGTGCTGCACGGCCACGAAGACCGAGCGGTTGTCCTTCTTGATGAACGGGCCGCAGGTCTCCGCGCCGAGCGGCACGGTGAGGAACTGCTTCAGGTGACCCCGCTCCGGGCCCTCGACCGCCGTGGCGAAGAGGCCGTCGTTGCTGCCCAGCGCGTTGCCGTCGGTGGAGATCCAGAGGTTGCCGGTGGCGTCGAAGGCCACGTTGTCCGGGCAGGAGATCGGCGAGACCTTGGTCTTGTCGTACCCGGCGAAGTAGGTCGACGGGTCGGCCGGGTCGCCGGCCACGATCGGCAGCGACCAGGCGAAGGTCTCGGCGGTGTTGTCGCCGCGGTCCTCGATCAGCTCCAGGATCTGCCCGTGCTTGTTGACGTTGCGCGGGTTCGCCTCGTCGGCGGGGGCCTTGCCGGCCTTGCCCCGGTCGGTGTTGTTGGTCAGCGCCACGTACACCTTGCCGGTGAGCTGGCTGGGCTCGACGTCCTCCGGCCGGTCCATCTTGGTCGCGCCGACCTTGTCGGCGGCCAGACGGGTGAAGGTGAGGACGTCGGCCGCGGTCATCCCGGCCACGTACGAGCGGTTGCCCCGGACCAGCTTGATCCACCGGCCGCGGCCGTCGAACGCCCCGTCGGAGGGGAGCTTGCCGGTGCCGTCGATCTCGGCTGCGCTGTTCCCTTCCAGGGCGGCCACGTAGAGCGTGCCGGACTCCAGCAGGGTCAGGTTGTGCTTGCGGGCCACCCAGCTGTCGCCGGGCATGAACTTCTTGTCCGAGACGAACTTGTAGAGGTAGTCGAACCGCTCGTCGTCGCCCATGTAGGCCACCACGTGGCCGTCCTTCGCCACGATGACGTTGGCGCCCTCGTGCTTGAACCGGCCCAGCGCGGTGTGCTTGCGGGGCCGGCTGTCCGGGTCGAACGGGTCGATCTCCACGACCCACCCGTACCGGTGCGCCTCGTTGGGGTGCTTCGCCAGGTCGAAGCGCTCGTCGGCGCGCTCCCACTTGCGGCTGCCGCTCGGGTAGCGCACGTCGGTCGGGATGCCGTACCGGGCCAGCTTCGGCTTCAGCTCCTCCGGCGCGCCGTCGCCGCCGACGAAGTACTGGTTGAAGTTCTCCTCACCGGAGAGCACCGTGCCCCACGGGGTGACCCCGCCGGCGCAGTTGTTCAGCGTGCCGACGACCGTCCGGCCCTGGGGGTCGGCGGCGGTGCGCAGCCAGGCCGAGCCGGCCGCCGGGCCGGTCAGCTCGAACTTGGTGGCCAACGCGGTGACCCGCCGGTTGTACCGGCGCCGGCCGCCGCGCACCGGCCGCCACTGCCCGGTGCCGTCGACCCGCTCGATCTCCACCACGGACATGCCGTGCGCGGCCATCGCCACCCGCAGCTGCTCGACCGAGAGCGCGTCCTGGCTGGTGAAGCCGGGGAACATCAGGTCCTCGTTGGTGTACTCGTGGTTGACCACGAGCAGCGCCCGCCGGCGGTCGATCGGCAGCACGCCGACGAAGTCGTTGTTGTAGCCGAACTGCTTGGCCTGGGCGGCGGCGGTCTGCGCGCGCACGTCGAACTCCGGCGCGCCGGGGACCACCGGGTCGCCCCACTTGATCACCACGGCGTGGTCGTACCCGTCGGGGACGACCAGGGCATCGAGCTTGTTCGGCGCGACCGGGTCGAAGGTCAGCGCGCCGCTGCCCACCCCGCCCCGCGGCGCCGCCGCCGGGGCGGTCGGCGCGGCGGGGGCGGCGGCGGCCGGGGCAGCGCCGGCCAGCGCGCCGGCGACGGTGCCGCCGAAGCCGAGCACCAGGGCGCCGACGGCGCCCGCGCGGACCACCCCGCGCCGCGACACCTCGGCCTCGATCAGGTCCCCGAAGTACGGGTTGTCGGAGGAGTTCGGCACCGGGTGGTCGCAGGCGTTGCCGCAGCGGTAGAGACAGGTCATCGCATCGCGGGCACCGTGACGGGTGGCGCCCAGCAGCGGGAGCAGCCGGGGACGGTCGCTCATGGGGTGGAGCCTCCTGGTAGGACGTCGGTGGCACGCCGGGGGACCCGCACGCGCGTACGGGCCGGACGCTGCCAGGGCCCGGTGAGCGGGTGCCGGCACGGACGTGAACCGGGCGTGAACAGCTGCGGCGTGACCTGCGGCTGAACCATTCGGCGTCAGGGCGCGTAAGGATGGACGAACGCATCGCTGGTCTCGCCGCCGGAAGCGAGGTACCCGCCATCAGCGACCACGACGCCCAACTGCTGCGCGCGTTGCACGACGAGCACGCCGACGCGCTCTTCGCGCACGCCCTCCGGCTGGTCAACGGCGACCGGTCGCGCGCCGAGGACCTGGTGCAGGAGACGCTGCTCCGGGCCTGGCGGCACCCGGAGGCGCTGGACCCCACGCGCGGCTCGGTCCGCGCCTGGCTCTTCACCACCGCCCGGAACCTGGCCATCGACGCCTGGCGGCGCCGGTCCACCCGGGTCGGCGAGGTCTACACCGACGAGCTGCCCGAACCGCCCGAGACGGTGGACGAAACGGAGCGTGCGGTGGAGGCGTGGACGGTGGCCGAGGCGTTGAACCGACTCAGCCCGACCCATCGTGAAGTTCTGGTGGAGTGCTTCTACCAGGGCCGGTCGGTGGCCGAGGCCGCCACCCGGCTCGGCGTGCCGCCGGGCACGGTGAAGTCGCGTACCCACTACGCGCTGCGCTCACTACGGTTGGTGCTGGCCGAGATGGGGGTGACCGGATGACCCGCTGCGAGTTCGCGCACGACGACGGCGCGTACGTCCTGGGTGCTCTCGCCCCCGCCGAGCGGGCCGCCTACGAACGACACCTCGCCGGCTGCGCGGCCTGCCGGGAGGCGGTGGCCGAGATCGCCGTGCTGCCCGGCCTGCTGGGCCGGCTCGACCCGGCCGGGCTGGAGCAGTTCCTGCCGGCGGCGTCGGAGACCTCCCGGCTGCCCGCGCTGCTCGACGCCGCCCGGGACCAGCGGCGCCGCGAGCGGTTCCGGTCGCGCCGACGGTACGCGCTCACCGCGCTCGCCGCGGCCGTCCTCGCCGTGCTGGCCGGCGTGGGGGTGACCCTGGTCCGCCCGGCCGCACCGCCGGCGCCGCCGGTGACCCTGACCGCGATGCGGCCGGTCGACGGCCCGGTCCCGCTGCACGCCGAGGTCGGGCTGACCGACAAGAAGTGGGGCACCGAGGTCACCCTGCGCTGCGGCTACGACCAGCGGACGGGGCACCGGGAGGCGTACACCTTCCGGCTGGTGGCGCACGGCCCGGACGGCGCGACGGAGCAGGTCGCCACCTGGCTGGCCGCTCCCGGGGACAACCTGCGGATGACCGGCGCGACCCACTTCACCCACGGCGAGCTGGTCCGCCTCGAACTGCTGCGCGCCGACAACACCCCCGTCCTCGCCTACGACTTCCGCTGACCGCGGTCAGCGGGTGGCGACGGGGACCGGGGTCGCGGCGGCCCGGGCCGCGGCGCGGGTACGGCGGGTGTGGTGGACGGCGTCCGTGGTGAAGACGACCAGGGCGAGCCAGACCAGGGCGAAGCCGGCCAGCCGGGCCGGTGGCATCGGCTCGTGGTAGATCAGCACCCCGCAGCCGAGCTGGAGGATCGGGCCGACGTACTGGAGCATGCCGATGGTGGAGAGCGGCAGCCGGTTCGCCGCGCCGGCGAACAGCAGCAGCGGGATCGCCGTGGCCGCGCCGGCCAGCACCAGCAGCACGGTGTGTCCGGTCGAGACGTGGCCGAAGGTCGCCGTGCCCTGCCGCGTGAGCCAGGCCAGGTAGGCCAGCGCGGGCAGCGCCAGCACCGCCGACTCGACGAAGAGCCCCTCCGCGGCGGGCAGCCCGAGCCGCTTCTTGACCAGCCCGTAGCCGGCGAAGCTGAAGGCCAGGACGAGCGCCAGGTAGGGCGGGCGGCCGTAGTCGACGGTCAGCACCGCCACCGCGAGGCCGCCGACGCCGAGCGCCGCCCACTGCGCCGGGCGCAGCCGCTCGCGCAGCAGGAAGACCCCGATCAGCACGATGACCAGCGGGTTGATGAAGTAGCCGAGGGCGGTCTCCACCACCCGGTCTGAGTTCACCCCGTAGATGTAGGTGCCCCAGTTGACCGCGATCAGCGCGGCGGCCGCACCGATGCCGGGCAGCGCGCGGGGCCGGCGGGCCAGCGCGCGCAGGAAGCCGATGTTGCGCATCGCGGCGAGCAGCAGGGCGACGAAGACCACCGACCAGACGATCCGGTGGGCGAGGATCTCCACCGGTCCGGCCGGGCGGAGCAACTTCAGGTAGATCGGGAAGAAACCCCAGATCAGGTACGCGCCGAAGCCGTAGAGGTAACCGAGGCGGGTCTGGTTCACGCCTCCACCGTAAGTGGCGAAGCGGCGTGTTGCTCCTTTCCAGTGACCTGGGTCACCCGCCGGTCCAGCTCCATCCAGCGGTCCGGCGCGACCGGGGTGAAGCCCACCTTGGCGTACACCCCGTGGGCGTCGTTGGTGGCCAGCACGATCCGGCGTACGCCCAGCTCGGCCAGGTGGTCGCGGACGCCGGCGGCCAGCCAGGTGCCCAGCCCGCGTCCCCGCTCGGCCCGGTCCACGTACACGTCGCAGAGCCAGGCGAAGGTGGCCCGGTCGGTGACCACCCGGGCCACCGCCACCTGCTGCCCGTCCCCGGGCCGGTAGACCCCGAAACCGATCGAGCCGGCGAAGGCGCGCTCGACCGTGTCCCGCTCCCGCCCGATCGCCCAGTACGCGTCGGTGGAGAGCCACCGGTGCACCCGGTCCAGGTCGAGCCGGTCCGGGTCGGTGCTGAGCTGGTAGCCGTCAGGCCGGGTCAGAGTGAACACCCGACCGACGCTAGTACTCCGGACCCCACCCCTCACCAGCCAATTCCCGCCCACTGGCCTGGCCGGTGGGCGGGAATCGACGGGACGGATCAGTCGCGGTCGAGGACGGCGCCGAGGATCCAGGTCACGATGCCGACGAAGAGCGCGCCCAGCACCGCGGCCGGCCAGAAGCCGTCCACGTGGAACGGCAGCCCGGCCTCACCGGCGATCCAGCTGGTGAGCAGGAAGAGCAGGCCGTTCACCACCAGCGCGATCAGACCGAGGGTCAGCAGGTAGAAACCGCAGCCGACGGTCTTGATGATCGGCTGGAGCACGGCGTTGACCACGCCGAAGATTGCCGCGACCAGCACCAGCGCGATCACCTTGTCGGTGACCGACTCGGTGTTCAGCGTGATGCCCGGGATGAGCAACGTGGCGAGCCAGAAGGCCACCGCCGTCGAGGCCAGCCGGATCAGAACACCCTTCAGAAAACCCATGGCGGGGATCGTGCCATGCCGCGTCGACTCGCGGAACCCGTGCGGGTCGACTCAGCGGCGGCTCGGGCGACCGACCAGTTGCGATTCGATCGGCGTCGGCGAGAGCAACGCCCAGCGCAGCGCCCGCCGGTTGACCACCGCCACCATGTCGTCCCGGATCCGGGTCAGCCACTCCGCCGAGCCGCCGAGGCCGAGGGCCGTGCCGGCCAGCGCCGCCTCACCCGGATCCAGCGGTTGCAGGATCGCCAGGTCGGCGCGGGCCAACGCCGCCGAGTCCGCCGGGGTCAGCTCGTCGCGGACCACCAGGACGGACTGCCAGCCCGCCGCCGGCCCGACCTCCGGCGGCACCGGCCCGGCGTCGACCACCAGCAGCAACGGGCGCAGCGGCGAACCGGGTGCGCCGCCCACCGGACGCCCGGGCGGGATCAGCGGCACCGCGCCGCCGGGCGCGCCCACGCCCCGGACGAACGGCTCCCACGCCCGCGGCCGGGCGGTCTGCACCACGACCCGGGCGCCGAGGGCCAGCGCGCGCAGCGCCATGAGCTGCGCGGCGCTCACCCCGCCGACCAGCAGCAGCCGGGTCGTGCCGGGGCCGAAGAGGCGTACGGTCACCGCCCCGCCGTGCCGGTTGGCGCCGACCATCAGGCCGGACTCGTTGACGGACAGCTCCAGCGCGGCCAGTTCCGCCCCGGCGACCGCCGGGCCGCCCCGGACCACCGCCAGCGGGAGGGTGGCGGCGAGGCCGGCCAGGTGCTCGCCGTCGAGCCGGCGGACCTCCGCGCCCAGATCGCCGACGAGCCGGCGCAGCGCCCGTTCGGCGCCGGCCAGCTCCGCCCCGGTCCAGGCCGCCAGGCGTACGGTCAGTTCCGCGGGGACCGGCGCGGTGTCGGCGCCCGCCCGCGGACCGACCGTGAGCGAGACGGTGGTGGCGGTGGCCGGCAGCGCGAGCAACCGGGGCACCAGCCGCCGGCCCGCGCCGGTACGCGGGTCCGGCCACCGCCGCAGCCGGTAGCCGGCCTGGGTCAGCCCGCCCGCCGTCAGGGCCCGCCACGACTCGCGGACCGGCGCCCCGACGTCGTGGTGGGCCAGTTCGGCGACCACCCGCAGCGCGGCGGCCCCGCCCAGCGGGCGACCGGTCAGTGGGCCGAGCCGGCGGACGATCCGTCGGACCACGCCGGCGAGCGCCCGCCGCAGCTCCTCGTCCGACCAGCCGTCGGCCCGCATCGCCCGGACGGCGAGCACCGCCCGGCTCCGCCCCGCCAGCCGGCCGTCGGTGAGCTGCCGGTACGAGGCGCCCGCCGTGCCGGCCCCGGCGGCCGGCGCGGGCGCGGGCGAGGCGGCGAGCAGGAGCTGGATCCGCACCGGCGGGCTCTCCGGACCGGGCGGGGGCAGCAGCGCGTGCGGCGCGGGCAGGGTGCGCGGTCCGTCGCCGAGCAGGTCCCCCGGGTCACCGATCTCCAGCAGCGCGGTGATCCCGGCGGGGTCGTCCAGCAGGGCGGCGGGACTGCCGGCCAGCTCGGCCGAGTGCACCGACGCCCCGGGGGCCACCAGTTCCAGCAGCGCGGCCGGGCCCGAGGTCGCCGGCAGGGCCCGGCGCCGGGTCAGGTGCCCGAGGCCGACCAGCAGCCACTCGTAGAGCCACCGGCCGCGCCAGCGCACCCAGGCCCCGGGCAGCAGCAGCGCCGCCAGCAGCAGGGCCGCGCCGGTCACCACCACGCCCCGGCCCACGGCCGCCACCAGCCCGGCGACCGCGACCTGCGCCGCCACCACCTGACCGGCCCGTACGCCGGGCGCGGGGCGGAGCGTCCACGGTGGCGGGTGGGGAGCCGCCGGTGCCGGCCGTCCGGTCGTGGTCGCCGTCACCGCGCCTCCTCCCACGCCGATCGGGTGACGTTTTCGTGGCTCATCGTAAGGGTTCCCTGTCCACAGGGGAGGCTCAGGGGGTAGCAGAAAGGGAGTGGGGCCGCTACCGTCAGCGACGAGTTCCGCCGAGCGCGCCCGTCCCCTTCCCCCCTTTCCGGTCCCGCGCTCCGGCGATGTCCACGGTGGTCGTTCCGGCGACCAGCCACGACCGAGGAGACGAGGTGACGTCCGGGGTGTCCCAGACCCAGGCAGAAGCCGCGGTGATGCAGCAGACCGCCGCGAAGTTCGAGCAGGTGGACCAGTCGTTGCAGACGATGCTCACCGGCCTGATGGCCGAGCTGGAGGTGTTGCAGCAGGCTTGGCGCGGCGCCGGCGGGCGGTCGTTCGAGCAGGTCAAGCAGCAGTGGGCGCAGGACCAGGCGGCGTTGCAGCGGGCCCTGCGGGAGACCGCGACCGCGATCCGCACCGCCGGCCAGCAGTACGACGTCTCGGACACCGAGGCCGCCACCCGGGTGGGTGGCACCCACCGCGGCATCCAGCTGCCGCTCTGACTCAGGAAGGACGGATCCGATGGACCACGGTGTGCTGGTCGTCAACTTCGCCGCGCTGCAACAGGCCGGCGCGGACATCCAGAAGGCGCTGAACACCCTCGACAGCCAGCTCGGGCAGCTCGAGCGGGACGCCGCGCCGCTCGTGGCGAGCTGGTCCGGCGAGGCGCGCGAGGCGTACGAGCAGCGGCAGGCCCGGTGGCGGTCGGCCTCGCAGGACCTTCAGGCCATGCTGCGTGACATCAAGCTGGCGGTGGAGGACTCCGCCGCCGACTACCTCGACACCGAGAAGCGGAACGCCAACCTCTTCCAGTGAGCACCGCAGCGGCGGCGGCCCGGGCACCCGTCCGGATCGCCGCCGCTGGGCGCCTCCGCCCACCCGGAACGCTCGGGTCCGCAGGTGGCGGTCAGGCGGGGTCGGCGGGGCGCCAGCGGCGGCGGGCGCCGCGGGGCAGCACGGCCGCCAGCAGCACCACGACGGTGGCGACCAGCCCGGCCGCGCCCGCCACCAGCAGCGCCCGGTCCCGGGCCGCCGCCCGGCGTGCCCGCTGCGCCGCCACGGCCGGATCCGGCCGGTCGACCGCCAGCGCCGTCGCCCGTTCCGGCCGCGCCGTCACCGGCCCGGTCGACTCGGTGACCGCCCGGTACGGGTTCAGCACGCCCGCGCCGTATCCGTCGCCGCGTCCCGGTGCCGGGTCGGCGCCGGCCACGATCCGCCGGGCCACCTCGGCGGCGCTCAGTTCGGGGCGGTACTGCCGGAGCAGCGCCGCCGTGGCGGCCACGAAGGGCGTCGCGTAGCTCGTCCCCTCCGCCCGCTGGTGCCCCTGTCCGGGCGCGGCCATCAGCACGTCGCTGCCGGGGGCGACCAGGTCGACGTACGGGCCGGTCTGGGAGAAGGGGGCGCGGACACCGTCCGCCCCGATCGCGCCCACCCCGAGCACCCCGTCGTACGCCGCCGGGTACGGCCGGGGGTCGCCGCTGTCGTGCAGGTTGCCGGCGGCGGCCACCACGACCACGTCCCGGCGTACCGCGTCGGCGATCGCGGCCCGGACCGCCGGGTGGTCCGCGTACAGCACGACGGAGAGGTTGAGTACGTCGGCGTCGTGGTCCACCGCCCAGCGGACGGCTCGGGCGAAGCCGGCCGCGTCGACCGTACGCCCCGACTCCCGCCCCTCGACGACCTGCTGCTCGCTGACCCGTACGGGCAGGATGCGGGCGCCCGGGGCCAGCCCGCGAAACGCCACACCCGGGCGGGTGCCCGCCGCGATGATGCTCGCCACCCCGGTGCCGTGCCCGGCGCAGTCCCGGGTGCCGTCGCCGCCCGGGTCGAGGAAGTCCGCGCCGTCGAGCACCCGCCCGGCCAGCTGCGGGTGGGTACGGTCCACACCCGAGTCGATCACCGCGACCACCACCCCGGCGCCGTCGGCGAGCGGGGTGAGGCGTTCCGGCGCGTACCGCTGCTGCGGCCACGGGGTGGCGGCCACGGGGCGGTCCGGGGCGGGTGGCGAAGCGCACGCCGACGGTGCGCGGGCGGCCGCCGGCGCGGCCGGCAACGCGACGGTGAGGACGGTGACCAGGGCGGCCAGGACCGGGCGCGCGGTGGGCCGGGACATCGACCGCCTCCGTAACGTGTCGGCTCCGGAACGGGATGTTAGCGCCTCGCCGGCCGGCCGGCGGACCGCCGATGGCCAGCCATTGTGATCTTGTTACCACCTTGTAGGTTGTAGGCGATGCCTGCGGCCCGTGCGTGGAAGGGGAGGTGGCCGTGACCGGATGGGAGCCGGCCACCGAGGCCGAGGTGGCGATGCGGGACGCCCTGCGCGCCCAGGATCAGCAGCTCTACTTCCGCATCCTGGCCAGGGTCGATCTGCTGCTGCCGGTCGCCGGGCCGACACCTGCCGGGCAGGCTCCAGGAGGCTGGGGGACCTGGACGACCGGGGGCCGGACGCACGTCCTGGCATTCACGTCCGTCACCGCGATGCGGGCCTGCCTCGGGGAAAAAGCGGGTGGCACCCGCCGCGTCCCGTACGCCGACCTGGCCGCCGGCTGGCCCGACCACGAGTGGTGGCTCGCGGTCAATCCCGGCCTGCCGATCGAGGGCTACCTGCCCGCCTGGTTCGTGGCGCAACTCTCCCGGGGCGACGTCCGGTTGCCGGGCCGGACCATGGGGGCCCGTGCCCGGCTGGAGCGGGTGGAGAACGCCGCCCGCGCCGGCGTCGACGCGCCCGGCCGGGACACCCCGCCGGCCGCCGCCGCGTCCGCCGGCCGGCCGCCGGCCGCCCCCGTCGCCCGGGTCCCGGACCCCCCGGAGGAGCCGGCGACCGTGCCGTTCCCCCCGACCCGGCCCACGGTTCCGAGCGTGGCCGAGTCCCCGGTGCCGCCGATCCCCCGCCGCCCGGAACCGGCGAACGGGCACCTCACCGCGGACCGCCTCGGGCGGCTCGGCCCAGGCTCGGCGGACGAGGGGCCGCCCCGTGACGGCTGGCCCGGCCGGACCACGCCCGGCGATCCCACCCGCCGCACCGGCGAGGTCGCGCCGGCCGATCGCGCCGCCCCCGATCGCAGCCTCCGGAAGCCGGAGCCCGCCCCCGACAGCCTCGCCGGCTGGGTCAACGACCTACGGCGGCACCCGGACGAGCCGGACCCGTCCGACGGCAGCCGCCGCCCCGGTACGGCCAACGGCCGCTCCGCGGCGCCCGCGCCGCCCCCGGCCCGGTCGTTCTTCGAACCCGCCTCGGGCCGCTCCGCCCGGCGTCCGTCCCCGCTGGACCCGCCACCGCGGAGCGCTGAGCGCGCCGTGCCGCCGTCCCGGTTCGCCGGTGGCGGTCAACCGTTCCCGCGCCGCCGGCCGCTCAACGAGCCGGTGCCGGAGGACACCACCCGGGCCTTCTCGTTGGACGAGGCCGAGCGGACGCAGGCGCTCGGCCCGGGCCGCCCGGAGGAGCCGCCCCGGCCCTTCCGCCCCGCCCCGCCCCCGGCCGCCGCGGAGGAGGCGACCCAGGCGCTGCCCCGCCGCCGGCCCCGCCCCGCGGACCTGCCCGACGCGGCCGAGCGCACCCAGCCGATCCCGGCCGGGGATCCCGCGTTCGCCGGTCCGGCCGAGGCGGAGGAGCTGCCCCCGCCGATCGGCGAGCCGGTGTCCGGGCCGCCGGCAGGGCGGCGGGGCTTCTCGCCGATCGTCATCGAGGGCACCATCATCGAGTCCCGGGAACTCCCCGAGCCCGAGGAGACGTCCTCGGACTCCGGTCCGGGACCGGCGGCGCCCGAGCCGTATGCGGTGCCCACCGTTCCGTCGGCGACCTCGGCGATGGCCGCCGCGACGGCGCCGCCGGCGTACCGGCCGAGGGGTGAAGCGCCGGCCGCGCCCTGGGCCGGCTCCGCCGAACCCACCGTGCCGCTCACCATCGACCCGGCCGGGCCGGCCCGACCGGCGGGCGAGAGCCGCCCCGAGCCGTCCGGCGACGCGGGACTGACTCGTCCGGCGGCTGATCGCACCCTCGCGCCGGCCGGGCCGGACGTCGCCGACAGCCCGCGCGAGGGGCGGGCCGGGTCCATCTTCGAGCCGGCCGCGCCACCCGCCGAGCCGACCGTGCCGCTGTTCGGCGGCACCGCACCCGCGGACCGGTCGCTGTTCGAGCCGGCCACCCCGGCGGAGGCGCCGTCCGGAACGGCCGTCCCGACCAGCGGTACGGCACCCGCCGCGCCGGCGCCGGGCGAGGGGGCCGGTTCGACCCCGAGTGGGAACGGCGCCGCGGCCGCGGTGCCGGCCGACTTCGTGCCGGCGAACGGCGTGGAGGAGGAGTTGCTGGGCGCGGCCGGCAGCGGCAGCACGGACGGGTTCCTCTCCACCCTGCTGCTGGCCCGGGTGCTGTTGCCGGTCGCGGCCGACTCCGCAGCCGGGAGCCGGCCCGGCGACCCCGGCTTCGTGTGGCGTACCGAGCAGCTCGACGGCGGGACGTACGTGGTGGTCTACACCTCGCCGGAGCGGCTGGCCGATCGCGCCGACGGGCCGGTCGACACGGTACGCGTGAAGTTCGTCCAGCTCATCCGGCGGTGGCCGGACGTGAGCTGGTCGTTCGCGGTGAACCCGGGCACCCCGGTCGGCGCGACGTACCCCGGCGAGCAGGTCCTCGCGCTGGCCAACTGGGCCGCCGAGGTGGGACTCGGCGACGACCCGGAGGGTGAGCCCGAGCCGCCGGCGGCGGAGGCGACGCCGGCGGCGGAGGGCCGACCCGCCCCACCGCCGGTGGACCCGACCCGTCCGGTGACCATGCAGAAGGCGATCGCCCCGAGCCAGCTCGCCTACTACCTGGAGCGCGGCTACGACCGGGTGTCCGGCTTCGTGCACCGGGCCAACGAGCTCGCCCACCTCAACACCCCCGCCGAGCTGTACGACGCGCTCGGCCTCGGTCACCCCGACTCGCCCTTCTCCCGGAACGCCGAGGAGATTTACCTGCTGCGCTGGCCCGCGTACCGGCCCAGCCTCTACCGCATCCCCTACGGCGGGCAGAACGAGGCCGCGATGCGGGCCATGGAGGGCTGGGTGATCGAGCGGCCGCCGTTCCGCGGCAACGGCTTCGCGCCGGGCGAGAGCAACGACGTGGTCGCCGAGTTCAAGGTGGACAGCGCCCGGTTGCCGCACGGCGCGCAGCTGTGGCGGATCGGCGCGGACCGCACCGAGCGGATGGTGGCGGTCCTGGACACCGACGCGCTGCTCTGGCGTCGGGTCGGTGCGTCGTGAGCCGCGACGGCTTCGTGGCCCGGTGGCAGGGCCGGGAGTACCAGGCCAGCCCCGACGGCGACGACGTCCGCCTCTACCAGCCGGAACCGGGCGAGGGCTTCGAGGAGGTACGCCCCGGCCGGTACGTGCGGGTGGTGCCGGCCGCCGAGGTGGAGGACTTGGCGTACGTGCGGACCACCTGCACCTGGCAGGGGCAGCCGTTCATCGTGCTGGCCGAGCACGAGGGCTGGTTGCGGGTGGAGTACACCGGCGGTCGCTGGCCGGTGGCGCGGGCGATGGGGCTGGAGGCCTTCGACTTCGGCGTCTACCAGGGCTGGGCGCCGGCGAACGAGGTCGTCGACCTGCGCGAGAAGCGGGTCTGATCAGGACTTCGTCCAGCGCAGGATCTCGCCGAGCACCACGTCCCGGGCCTCCACGTGCGGGAAGTGGCCGACCCCGTCGAGCAGTCGCCACTCGTAGGGCGCGCTGACGTAGCGGCCGGATCCCTGGGCGGTCCGCGGCAGCGAGGCCCGGTCCAGTGCGCCGTGCAGTTGGAGGGTCGGCGTGACCAGCGGCTTCTGCATCAGCCGGACGAAGCGGTAGCCGTGCAGCCGCAGCACCGACCGGAACGCCCAGCGGTAGCCCTCCATGGCGCAGAAGGCGGCCTGCGGGATCTGCATGGCGACCCGGCAGCACCGGGCGTACGCCTCGAACTCCGGGCCGTGCACCCAGCGCGGCCCGCCCCAGCGGCGCAGGATCGCCTCCACCTCGGCCCCGTCGTCCCTGGTCAGCACGTGCTCGTAGCGGGGGAACTGGAACTTCAACGTCGGCGTGGAGGCGGCGAACTGGCCGCGCGGGTCGGCGAAGATGGCCGCCCGGAGCCGGAGCGGGTGCGGGGCCCCGAGCACCACCAGCCGCCGGACCAGGGTCGGGTGGAACGAGGCGGCGGTCCACGCGATGAGTCCACCGGCCCCGCTGCCCACCAGGGTCGCCGACCGTTCACCGAGGGCGCGGATCAGCCCGGCCACGTCCGCGGCGAGGGTGTAGCCGTCGTACCCCCGGGGTGGCTTGTCGCTCGCGCCGTACCCGCGCAGGTCGACCGCGACCGCCCGGAATCCCGCGTCGGCGACCGCCGGCAGCATCTCGTGCCAGGCGTACCAGTACTCCGGGAACCCGTGCAGGAAGAGCACCATCGGGCCGGTGCCGGCCTCGACGACGTGGAAGCGGCTGCCGTTGGCGCCGACGAACCGGTGCGTCCACGGCCCCTCGGGGAGGACGCAGGACTCGTCGACGGGCCCGCCACGCTGGTCGGTCATGGGGCACAGCCTAGGGCCGGCTATCCGCCATCGGCCCCGCAGGTGGCGAGGATCAGGGATTTCTCCGGGGCCGCCCGGGACAGGCCGGGGCCGGCACCGCGATCGGTGCCGGCCCCGGTGCGCGTGCGGTCGGGTCAGTTCACGTAGTACTTGGTGAAGAGGTAGTTGGCGACCGAGTCACCGGTGGCCAGCCCCTGGTCGGCGTCCCACTGGTAGTGCACACCGAGGTAGAGCCGGCTGTTCGCGTCCTCCGTCGCGGCGGCGCTGACACTGGTGAAGGAGCGGGTGACCCCGCTGGCGTGCGGGTCCTCGGTGGTGGCGGTGAAGGAGATGGCGTCGGTGCCGTAGAACCGCTTGATCATCCCGGCCCAGGCCCCGGCGAAGGTGGCGTGCCCCGAGACGTACGCCGGGAACGGCGGCGAGAAGTGGATGCCGTTCCGGTCGGCGGACAGCGGCTGCCAGCCGGCGTCCGGGACGGTGGCCGCATTGTTGTCGGACTGCGGCTCGTGGATCGCCGTCTCCGGGCGCCACAGGTCGATGGAGGTCTGGTACTTGGCGTCCCAGGCGGCGATGGCGGCGTCGGCCATCGCCAGCGACACCAGGGCGAAGAGCCGGGTGGTGTCGGTGCCGGTGCGGGCCTTGGCGATGGTCTGGGTCAGGGTGAAGAGCTGACCCGGCGGCTTGTAGGTGCCGTCGAGGTCGTTGGCCCAGAACCAGGCGAGCTGGGTCTGGTCGGCGCTGCGGTCGGCGCTGGTGGCGGAGCCGTACCGCTTGACGTCGTTCACCTGCTGGGCGTACGCGCTGCTGGTCAGCAGGTCGGTGATGGTGGTGAAGCCGCCGGGCAGGGACGGGCGGAACTGCGAGCCGGCGGTCAGGCCGAAGGGCTTGACGAGGCCCCAGTTGGGGCTCGCGGCGCTCCCGGAGCCGGTCGGCTGCCACTGGCCCGCCGTGTAGCTGATCGAGTACGGGGTGTTGTTGGTGGACCCGTCGTTGGCGCGGGCGTTGAGCATGTTCTGTGCGGCCGTCTGGCCGACGCTGACGCTCCAGCCGTTCGGCCCCGGCTCACCGATGGGCGCGATGGACCGCGCGTTGTTGTAGTCCTGGGTGAAGTCGATGGTCGGGAACACGGCCTTCAGCACGTCGTACGCGGCTTCGTCCAGGTTCATGTCCAGGTCGTAGCTGTAGCTGGTCTGCGGGGACACCGTGGCCAGGTACGGCTTGCCCTGCCCGCCCAGCGACACCTTGGTGTCGTACATGGCCAGGTGCATCATGGCGCCGGCGCGGGAGAGCGTGGTCGGCGGCCCGCCCGCCTGCCGGTAGGCCTTGATCAGCACGTTGTTCCAGTAGATGGTGTGGTCGAAGCCGGGGCTCACCGCGCGCGCCGGTTCCGGCGTGGCGGCGATCGACGTGGCGAGCCCGACGGTGGCGAGCGCGGCGACGGCGATCCGACGCAGTCCGAGTGTCCTCAAGGTGGTCCCTCCGGTAGCGGACCCGTCACCGGATCGGCGGTTGCGGGTCCTCAATCCATCGATGACCATGATGATCCTGGGCGCACCGGGATGGCCGGTATGGCGAAGCGGCAGCCGGTCCGCAAGTTGCAAGATCAGATCCAGCCGCGCCGGGCCGCGGCGATGCCCAGGGTGAGCCGGTTGGTCGCCGAGAGCCGTTCCTCCAGCACCTCGAAGTGCCGGCGCACCCACCGGGCGCTGCGGCCGAGGCTGCGGGCGATCGACTCGTCCTTCAGGCCGGCTGCCGCCAGGCGGAGGATCTGGAGTTGGACGGGGGTGGGCGCGCCGTCGATGCCGACCGCGGGCCGGTTGGCCAGCGGGACCGCCTGCCGCCACAGCGCCTCGACGTACTGGGTCAGCAGCGACACCAGGGCGGGGCTGCTGACCAGCAGCAGCTGTCGGTGCTGGTCGGTGGGGGGCAGGGCGAGCAGCGCCGTGCCGTCGACCGCCAGCAGGCTCGCCGGCAGCGCCGGGAGCACGCGTACGTCGTGCCCCGCGGCCAGGGCCGCCTCGATCCGTTCGCGACGCTCCGGGTCGACCAGCAGCGGCCGGGCGCAGATCAAGCGGACCGGGTGCGGCCTGGTGGGGGACGGGGACAGGCCGGGTGGCGACTCGTCGAGGAGGATCAGGGCCTCCGCGGTGGCCGTGTCGAGGAGTCGGTGGGCGAGGTCGCGGAATCGGTCGGGTTCGGCGACGACCTCGATCCCGTCGGGGCGGTCCCCGGACCGGGCCGCGTCCTGATGGGCGATCCGCTGGAGCCGGGTGTAGTGGTCGGTGAGGCGGTCCTGTGCGCGCATCAGCACGCGGGCGCTGTCCGCGAGCACCATCCGTAGTTCGAGCGTGGGCGTCAGTGGGCCATGGTCCGCGAGCCGTATCCAGAGTGGAACCTCGTCCGACCTGCCCGGATCGTCGGTCACCGTGTCGCCTGACAATCGGATCACCCCCCATGATCGTCGATGGGGTGATCGTCACGTCCGCCGGTCGTCGCCGTCAATGGGCTGTAACGATGATGACACGGTTCGTGTCTTCTGCTCGGCTGCGCGGAGCCCCGAAACGGGCGATGCCCGGGCAGGTGACCTGCCCGGGCATCGCGCTGCTGTGCTGATCAGCGGCTCAGGAGAAGCGGACCTTCAGCGAGGTGCCGTCCTGCTCCAGGACGCGGATCTTGACGCCGGTGGCCGGGAGCTTGACGCCGTGGTTCGGCAGCTCCGGGTACCAGTACTGCTTGGTGTCGTCGAACAGCGGCTGCGCGGCCTGGCCACGGATGTACTGCGGCTGGCTGTTGATGTGCAGCGTGAACGAGTCCGCCTTCCGCAGGCTGAACGGCGCGTCGTAGACCTGGACCCGGGCCCGCCAGGGGTTGCCGGTCAGGTTGTAGATCGGTCGCGGGTGCGCGTCGATGATCATGTTCCGACCCTCGCCAGGGTGGTCGAACGTGTCATTGTCCGCCCAGCGCAGGTTCCAGTAGGAGATCAGCAGACCCGTCTGGTACGCGTAGTGGTCCACGTAGTCCGGCCGGGTGTTCGCGTACCCGAAGTAGTACGGGCCGGTCTTCAGGTACTTGTCGTACGAGACGTACGACCGGTTGCCCGCGATGTAGTAGTTGTCGAAGTCGCGGGTGTAGGTCTCGGCCTGGATGCTGAAGCCGTTGAAGGTCCAGCCGGCCGCGTCCGCCTCCGCACCGTCGGTGAGGATGGTCGCCCCGTCGGCCGTCACGGCGATCGCGTCACCGTAGAAGCCACCGGCGGAGACCCCGCCGTCGGTCGTGTAGTGCAGCCGGAACTGCACCGTCTTGCCGGCGAGCGAGTCCAGCGGGATGTTGACGTCGACCCACTGGTCGTCGCTGGAACCCGTCAGCGCGTAGCGTCCGGGGGAGATCTCCGCCAGCGGCGTGCCGCCGACCGTGCCGGGCAGCGCCGACCAGGTCTGGCCACCGTCGGTGGAGGCCTCGAAGAAGAGGTAGTCGTAACCCTCTTCGATGTTGTAACGACCCTTCATGGTGAACGCGGCGCTGCTCTTCCCGGTGAGGTCGATCGTCCGCGTCATCGTGGTGTTCAGGTCGTCCTCGTTGCCCGAGAAGAACTGCTTCGCGCCCTCGAACGGCTTGCCGTTGTCGAAGGTGTACGTCCGCTTCGGCAGCACGACGACCGCGCCCTGCGCCTTCTCGGAGTTGTACTCCTGCGGGCCCAGCTCCAGGGTGCGCTTCTGGCCGGCCTTGATGACCTCGTAGTCGAGCCAGCCGAGTTGGAGCTTGTTCCAGGCGCCGAGGTCGCCGCCCCGCTCGCCGATGCCGCCGTCGTTCTTGCCGCCGAGCCGGCTCTGGGCCATCAGGGTCCAGTGCTCGTTGTTGTTGTCCCCGCCGTTGGTGACGTTGTAGTCGTCCGGCAGGCCGAGGTCGTGGCCGTACTCGTGGTAGAAGACGCTCCGGCCGCCGTTCTCCGGCTGGATGGTGTAGTCACCGATCCACACGCCCGTGTTGCCGATCTGGGTGCCGCCGGCCGGGAAGTCGGCCGGGCCGGTGTTGCCCTGGTCGGACGCGTAGGCGTACCAGCGGTGGCTCCAGACGGCGTCCTCACCCTGGTTCGGGTCACCGTCGGCCTCGTCACCGCCGGCGTGGACGATCTGGAAGTGGTCGATGTAGCCGTCCGGCTCGTTGAAGTTGCCGTCGCCGTCGTGGTCGTACCGGTCCCACTGGTCCATCGACTTGACGTCGGCCGCGATCTGCGCGTCGGTCCTGCCGGCGGCCTTCTGGTCGGCGACCCACTGGTTGGCGGCGTCGCGGACCAGCGCCCAGGTGTTGGTGCAGACGTTGCTGGCGCAGACGGCCGGGTCGTCGCCGTTGGCGTCCTCGGGGTCGTCGCCCGAGCGGCCGTACCGGGCCTCGTTGTACTTGACCTTGACCCAGTCGGTGACCTCGCCGTCGACGCTGTACCGGCCCGAGGACTGCGCCTCGTAGTACTGCTTCAGCGACTCGTCACCGGGGGCGGTGCCGAAGTAGAGCTTCCGGTAGTGGTCGGCGTCGAAGTTCGGCTGCCAGACGGTGGAGTTGTCCACCGCCCGGTTCGGCGCCGGGATCTCGTTGTTGAGCGGGCCGTCGAACCGGGCGGGGCCGGCCGTCGTCGGGTCGGTGTCCTTGTCCGGGTAGGACGGGTGCCGCTCGTTGCCGAACTCGGCCAGGATCACGAAGATCTTGTCGGTCCGCTCGCGGGACAGCTCGACGTACTGGTCCTCGACCGGGCCCTTGCCGGCCCTGGTGCTGCGGGCGGACCGGCCGGCCGCGGCGCCCTCGGCCGCGGTCTCGCCGACCTTGACGACCGTGCTGCCGTTGATCTTCTGGGCCTTGGCGCGGCCGGAGAGGACCTCGCTCAGGCCCTCCTGGCGCAGCGCCCGCCGCTTCTCCTCGAGCGGGTTGGGCAGATCGTGCTCAGCCTGCTGAGGCTCGCCGGCCGACGGTGCGGACGCCGGCAGTTTCGGCAACGGCGCGGCACTGGCGGTCGTGCCCGCCACCAGTCCCGTCGCCGTCAGCGAAAGCCCGAGCAGACCCACTGCGACTTTGCGCACGTGGATACCTCCGGTGTGAAGGAACCGGCCCAACGGGGGTACGGGCCGGTGAAGATGTCCCACGGGTGGGACCACTGGTGAACATAGACATTCCCGTGACGCGTGGGAAGAGTGGTGCGTCGATTTGTAGCAACTTTTTGTTGGGAACGCTCCTCAGCGTCACATCCGGATCGGTCGATGCCCGCCCTGATCAGGGCGAACACCCTCGGGGTACGCGAAAGGGGCCGGTGGCGTCGCCGCCACCGGCCCCTTCCGGCTTGGTGCTACCCGATCAGTTGGTGACCTTGACGACCATGTCGCTGGTCGGGGTGGTGCCCTGCTGGAGGATCTCGATGGTGGTGCCGGTGCCGGCCACCTTCACCGAGTTCCACGCGTTGCCCGAGGTCCAGTACTTGCCGATCCCCTTGTCGCTGAAGATCGGCTGCGGGTCGAGCGCCGGAACGGTGACCGCCACGCCGTTCTTGTGGAAGGTCTGCGCCGGCTTGGCGTACAGGCTGAACGTCGCGTCGTAGCCGTTGCGCCGGTTGCTGATGACGCCCTGGCCGCCGACGTTGATCTTGTCCGGGCGGACGTCAACCGGGAGGTTGAGGCCGTAGCCCGGGTGCTGCGACGTGTTGTTGTCGCCGTACGCGTAGTTCACGTACCACACCAGCAGACCCGGCTGGTTCGAGAACCGCTCCACGAAGTCCGGCCGGGTGTTGGCCCAGCCGAAGTTGTACCCACCGGTCCGCAGCGTGTCGTCGTAACCGAAGTAGGTCCGGTTCTCGGCGATGTAGAAGCGGGGGTAGGTGTCGGTCACCGAGCCGGTGATCCGGGTCCAGCCCTTGGCCGTCCACTCCGCGGCGAGGGTCTCCGCGTCGTCGGTCCAGGCCACCGCGCCGTTCGTGGTCAGCGAGATGTTGTCCAGGAACGGGCCGGCGAAGTGCACGCCGCCGTCGGTGGCGTAGCGGTAACGGAACAGCACCGTCTTGCCGGCGTACGCCGACAGGTCGTAGGTCGAGTCGACCCACGCGCCGTTGCTGGAACCGTCGATGCCGCTGTCACCGGAGTCGACCAGGTTGTTCTTCAGATCGGCCCAGGTGGCGCCGCCGTCGGTGGACACCTCGGCGTAGAGGTAGTCGTAGTCCTCTTCGATGTCGAACTGCAGCTTGGAGGTGATCGAGGCGGTGGTCGCGCCGGTCAGGTCCAGGGTGCGGGTCAGCGAGGCGTTCAGGTCGTCCGCGCTGCCGCCCCACCACTCGTACGACCCGCCGAACGGCGTGTTGTAGTTCGTGGTCTGCGTCTGCGAGGGCAGGTTCACCACGACAGCCTGGGCCTTCGGCCCGTCGCTGTCACCGGCCGGGCCGAGCGTCACCTGGGTGCTGCCCTTGCCGTAGTCGACCGTGGTGTAGTTCAGCCAGCCCAGGAAGAGCTTCGACCACGGGTCCATGTAACCCGGGGTCGAACCGATGTCGTCGGTGCCGTGGCTCAGCCACGAACCGGAGGACATCAGGCTCCAGAAACCGACGCCGTTGTCGCCACCCGCGGTGTCGTACAGGTCCGGCAGACCGAGGTCGTGACCGTACTCGTGGGTGAAGACGCCGAGGCCACCGTTCTCCGGCTCCGTGGTGTAGTCACGGATCCACAGGCCGGTGTCGCCGATCTGCACACCGCCCGCGAGGTTGCCGGCCGGACCGGCCTTGCCCTCGAGGTTGGTGAACGCCGCCCAGCGGTGCGACCAGATGGCGTCCTCGCCCTGGGCGCCGCCGCCGGCCTCCTCGCCCTCACCGGCGTGCACCGCCTGGAAGTGGTCGATGTAGCCGTCGGGCTCGTTGAAGTTGCCGTCGCCGTCGAAGTCGTACCGGTCCCAGATGTCGAACTGCTTGAGGTAGTCCTTGATCTCCTGGGACGACTTGCCGGCCGCGACCTGGGCCTGGTACCAGGACGTGGCGCTGTCCCGGATGAAGTTCCAGTACCCCTCGGCCTCGGAGATGTTGTCGTTCGGGTTGTTCGGGTCGTCGTTGTGACCGTAACGGGCCTCGTTGTAAGGCACCGTGATCCAGTCGCTGACGTCACCGTTGACCGTGTAACGACCACCGGACTGCTTCAGGTAGAAGTCCCGGAACGACTCGCCCTCACCGTAGAACATGTCCATGTAGTGCTCGCGGTGGAAGTCGGAGCGCCACAGGGTGCTGTTGTCGTCGGTGGAGCTGCCGTCCCAGTTGCGGTCCGGCTCCGGGATCTGGTTGACGACCGGGCCCGGCGCGCCGCCGGCGCGCGGGTCGGTCTTGTCGCCGAAGTTGACCAGCATGGTGAAGATCGGGTCGACCTTCGGGGCCTGCTGGTACTCGACGAACAGGTCGTCCTTTACCTGGATGACCTTCGAGCCGTTGCGCGTCTGAAGCTTGGCCTTGCCCGTGAGCAGGTCGGCGATCGCCTGCTTCTTGAGCTCCCGCTGCTGATCCGCCTTGGGATCGGGCAGGTTGTCCTTGCCGTGCTTCGCCTTGTCGGCACCGGGGGTGGGCTCCGCCGCCGGAGCGGCGGACGCCGGCGCCGTGACGACACCGGCTGCCAGCAGCGCGGCCGCGGCCGAGGCCAGGCCCGCTGTGACTCGTCTCCTCAAAGGTCCTCCTCCTTTGTGGATTTGTTACATGACAGGGACAGCTACAGCCATCGCTGTCATGTCATGCGTCACTCACAATGACAGGTGTTTGCATCGTTGTCACCGGTCAATCACCTGAGTGGCGCCCCTTCTTTTCTGGGCGAACCGGGACCAAAAGGCTCAGTAATTCGACGCCGAATCACATTACGTTTTGGCCACGATCACTGAGCGTGATGGTGATTATGAGGCCCCCAAAGGGGAGCGCTGGAGCCCGGGAAAATGTCACACGGATTTTCGAAGAATCCATGGGCGCGTAAGAGGACGGGGCCCGTCCGGAGCAGTGTGCTCCAGACGGGCCCCGCCGTGTGTCCCGATCAGCGCAGGTAGTTGGCGAACACGTGGCCGGCGACCGCGTCACCGGCCGCCACGCCGTTGTCGCCGTCCCACTGGTAGTGCACACCGAGGTACACCCGGCTGCGCGCGTTCTCCACCGACGCCGCGGTGAAGCTGGTGAAGGTGCGGGTCACGCCGACCGCGTGCGGATCCTCGGTGGTCGCGGTGAAGGTGATGCTGTCGGTGCCGAAGTAACGCCGCATGATGCCCGCCCAGGCCCCACCGAAGGTGGCGTGGCCGGAGACGTACGCCGGGAAGTTCGGCGAGAAGGGCACCCCCGCGTTGTTGGAGAGGGGCTGCCAGGCGGTGTCCGCCTCGGTCTCGCCGTTGCCATCCGTGCCGGCCTCCCGGATCGCGGTCACCGGCCGCCACAGGTCGATGTCGGTCTGGTACTTGGCGTCCCAGGCGGTGATCGCCGCGTCACCCATCGCCATGCCGACCAGGGCGAAGAGCTTCGCGTTCGCGGCCTGGCTGAGGCCGCGCTGCTTGGCCACCGTCTGCGTCAGCTTGAACAGCTGGCCCGGGGGCTTGTAGGTGCCGTCAACATCGTTGGCCCAGAAGTACGCGATCTGGGTCTGCGTCGCGGTCCGGGTTGTCGAGTTCGCCGCCCCCAGTGCCCTCACCTCGTTGACCTGGACGGCGTAGTCGTGGCTCGCCAGCAGGGTCTGGGCCGTGCTGTAACCGCCGGGCGGGGCGGGACGGAACTGGGAGCCGGAGGTGAGCGCGAACGGCCGTACCCGGCCCCAGTTCGGCGAGGCCGCTGCGGCGCCGTCGGTGGGCCGCCACTGGCCGGGCTCGGTGCTCGGGGTGTAGGGGGTGTTGTCGGTCGACCCGTCGTTCGCCCGGTTCAGCCGAATGTTGTCGACCACCGACTCGGCGATGCTGGTGCTGAAGCCACCCGGTCCGGGCTCGTAGTTGGGCGCGTCCAGCCGTGCCTTCTGAAAGTCGCTGGAGAAGTCGATGCCGGGAAAGAGCTCCAACTGCAGCAGGTTGTACGCGGCCACGTCGAGGTTCGCCTTGAGGTCGTAGGTGGCCGACGGATCCCGGTTCACCCCGCTAGTGAGGTATGGCGTGCCGATGTTGCTGATCGCGGTGTGGGTGTCGAAGAGGGCGATGTGCAGCATCGCGCCGGCCCGGGACAGCACGGTCGGTGGGCCGCCGGTCTGCCGGTACGCCTTCAGCAGCACGTCGTTCCAGTAAAGGATGTGGTCGAAGCTGGTGGCGGCGGCGGTCGCCGGCGTCGGTGCGGCAGCCACCGGGACGGCCACCGCGAGCGCGGTGAACGCGGCGACCCCCCATTTCCGAATGCTGGACAGTGTCGTCAACCCGGCCTCCCACGGTCGGTTCCCGCTCCGGCGATCCCGGCATGGCCCGCCGGAGTGGGTCCACTGTGGCGGTTGGGGAACGATCCGGGGAGGGCGAAGCGGCCAGCCTGACCGCAAGCTGCACGGAGCAACATGCGCCGAGGGTCAGACCAGGCCCTGGCGGGCGGCGGCGATGCCGAGGGTGAGCCGGTTGGTGGCGCCCAGCAGATCCTCCAGCGACTCCATGTGCCGACGGACCCAGCGGGTACTACGGCCGAGGCTCCGGCCGATCGCCTCGTCCTTCAGGCCGGCGGCGGCGAGCCGGAGCACCTGGAGCTGGACGTTGCTCGGTCCGCCGCCGGCCAGCGGCTCCACCGGCACCGCACGACGCCACAGCAGCTCGAAGTAGTCCACCAGCGCGTCGACCAGTGCCGGGGACCGGACCAGCACCGCCTCCCCGCGCGTCGATGCCAGACCGACCAGCGCGGCTCCGTCCGCCACGGTCAGTTGCACGGGCAGCCGTGGCAGGAGGCGGCGGCCGCCGGTCCGGTCCGGTCGCCGTGCCGGCCGGCGCCAGCGCCTCGGGTGTGCAGATCGTCCGGTGCCGGACGCCGCCGTCCGGTGCCTCGGCCGGCCAGCTGTGCGGATCGTCGCCGAGCTGTCGGGTCCGCAGGTGGCGGCAGTCGCGCCGGGCCGCGGTCACCAGCTCGTGCAGCCGGGCGGCGATGTCCTCGCCGGTCAACAGTTCCAGTTCGGTGGTGTCCGGTGCGTGACCGGCCCGGGGTAGTTCGCGTTCCAGCCGTTCCAGCTCGGCGTACCGGTCGGCGAGTTCCCGATTCGCCTCCGCCAGTTCCTGCTGTCGCGCGACCAGCAGGCGGCGCAGCGCGGCAGCCGGCGGGACGGCCCGCAGGCGGCCCGCCGGCGTGCGGAACACCAGCGCGCGCCGCAGCAGCTCGGCCAGGGCGGGCGTCTCCACCGCCTCGGGTGGGACGGCCGGTGCCCCGACATCGGCCACCAGTGCCTCGTACAGTCGTCCTGCGTCGTCGGACAGCAGCCCAGCGAACACCCTCATCCCCCGTCCCCCGTGGCCGCCGGGTCGCGGCCGTACGCGGCCGGCCGGTGTCGTGCCCGCCGGCGGAACGCCCGTCCGCCTGGGGAAACGCCACCGTGGCGACAGCAATCAGATGGTCACAGCGGACGTCGGCCGATGTCAATATGTAGCGGGCCGGTGCCGGTGGGTGAGGGTGGCGGTTGCCGGGGACGGGCGAGGGGCCCGCCGGCAGCCGAAGCTGCGACGGGCCCCTCCTCCGGGCGCGGGGATCAGTTTGTCGCCGGGGTGACGTGCACCGTGGCGTACGAGTTGTCCTTCGCGCTCTTCAGGATGGTGATCGTGACGCCGTACGCGACGCCGGCGTCACCCGGGTTGCCCGAGCCGAGCACCGTGAACCCGAGGTCCGTGCCGTAGAGGCCGGTCGCCGGGGTGCCGTCGGCGTTGGTGATCCGGGTCGTGTAGGGCACATTGCTGCGCGACGGGATGACGACCGAGGCGTCGCTGTCCCGCGCGTAGAGCCGCTGCGCGCCGTCGACCACGCGGACCTCGAGGCCCGGGTACCAGCCCTTGGCGTCGGTGAACGCCGGAACCGGGGCCTGAGCGCCGAAGTTCGTGCAGTACTCGCTGTACGGCTCGCCCGCCGCCTCCAGGCACTCCGTGAAGGGGTACGTCGGGTTCAGCGAGAAGGCCGCGTTGGACGACTGCGGGCGGCTGGGCAGGTTGTCCCGAATCTCCGGGTCCTTCTCTGCCGCCACGCCCTGCCGGCGCAGTGGCTGGTTGTGCGAGTCGACGATCAGCAGGCCGCCCTTGGCGCCGTAGCTCGGCAGGGAGGTCAGCTGCGCGGTGACGTGGTTGACGTTGCCCAGCGCGGTGTCCCGGTACCAGACCAGCATGCCCGGCGCGTTGTACGCGATCCGGTCGACCTTCCACGCCTCGTGCGAGTACACGGTGTCGTAGGCGTACTTCAGGCCCTTGTCGAAGCCGTCGAAGTTGCGCCACTCGGCCAGGTAGTAGTGCGCCTTGACCTGGGTGCCCGAGTCGGCGTGCCAGCCCGCGCCGGTGGTGTCGGTGAAGGTGCCGAGGACCTGGCTCCAGCCGTTGGCGCCGCCCTCGACGTCGTCGCTGAAGGTGGTGGCGCCGCCGCCCGTGACCGAGAGGTCGTCGACGAACCAGCCCCGCTCCAGGAACGCCTCGTCGGTGGCGTAGCGGAGCCGCAGCTGGACAGTCTGCCCGGCGTACCCCGACAGGTCGACGTAGTCGTGCCGCCAGCCGTTGGTGTTGCCGGTCAGGCCGTACTTCTTGCCGCCGTAGTCGACCATGCGGCCGTTCGGGTCGGCGTAGCCGTCGTTGGTCGAGACCAGCTTGCCGGTGGCGTCGTAGACCTTCTGCTCCGACCAGGTGGCGCCGCCGTCGGTGGAGACCTCGACGAAGCCGTAGTCCCAGTCCGCCTCGATGACGTAGTTGTTCCACATCCAGAACTTGGCGTCAGCCGCGTTCGGGACGGTCACCGTCCGGCTCAGCTTGACGTCGGCCCAGTTCTGGTCGGAGCCGGAGTACCACATGTTGGCGCCGCTGTGCGGCTGCGCCAGCGTGATCACCTTGTCCGGCAGGTTGATCTTGATGCCGTCCCTGGTGCCCGCCGGGGTGTTCGAGGTCTGTCCCAACTGCACGTCACGCGGGTCGGCGCCCGGCGCGAGGGTCAGCGGGTCGGCCCAGCCCAGCACCCACTTGTCCCAGAGGCCCATGTGGGTCGGCATCGCCTGGAAGATCTCACCGGAGTGCGAGCCCGAGGCCATCAGGTCCCAGAAGTCGACGTCCGAGTCGGAGTTGTTGCCGGAGGTGTCGTAGAGGTCCGGGAGGCCGAGGTCGTGGCCGAACTCGTGGGCGAAGACGCCGACGCCGGCGTCCTCCGGCTGCACGATGTAGTTCGACACCTTCAGGTTGGTGCCGGGGATGGTGTAGCCGCCGGCCACCGTCGAGGAGTGCGCCCAGACCGAGTAGACGCCCACGTCGCCGCCGCCGCGCGACTTGCCCTGGTTGGCGTGCACCAGCACCAGGTGGTCGATCACGCCGTCCGGCTCGTTGAAGTTGCCGTCACCGTCGGCGTCGCCCTGGTCCTCGATGTCGTAGTCGGCCCACGGGAAGTCGGGCCGCATCTTCGCCAGCGCGTCGATGGCGTCGGTGGCCAGCCGGCCGGCGCCCTGCGGGTTGTCCGGGTGGCCGTTCATCGACTGCTCCCGGCCGGCGACCCAGTTGCCGTTCTCGTCCTGGAAACAGCGGGAGGCCGCGTACCAGCCCTCGGAGTGCGGCACGGTGATCCACGGGCTCGCCTCACCGTCCACGGTGTACGCGCCCTTGGACATCTCCAGGTACATGTTGTGCATCGTGCGCCCGGAGATGTCGACGCCCGGCTTCCCGTCCGGCCCGGTCAGGTCCTTGCGGACCCGCTCGGTGATGCCCTCCTTGGTGTAGAGCATCTTGTCGTAGTGCTCGGGCGAGAAGTCCGGCACCCACATCGAGTTGTTGTCCTGGTGCGGCAGGGTGGCCGGGTCGGGGATGGTGTTGTGCTTCGGGCCGTTCTGCACGGTGCCGAGGACACAGCTCCGGTCCTCGAAGACCGTCTTCGGCACGTACACGTTGGTGAAGTCGTCGTTCGCCTGGTCGTTGAACTCCACCAGCAGGGTCAGCAGCTTGGCGGTCTGGGTGCCCTTGGCCTGCTTGATCTGCCGCGGGCTCTGCCCCGTCTTGATCGCCTTGGCCTCCAGCTTGGCCAGCTCCCGCGCGGCCACCGGGTTGCCGCCGGCGAACTTGCGGTCGTAGGCCCGGGCCGCGTCCACGGGGCTGGTGTAGACCCCGTCCTTCCCCTTGACCTCCTTGCCGGCGGTGTCCGGCTGGACCTCCGGCTCGGCGTAGTTGATGTAGAACTCGTCCGCCCCGATGGTCCGGGCAGGGCCGGCTTCCTGGGCGGCCGCGCTGCTCGTCACGGTCAGTGACGTCGCGGCGAGGGCGATGGCGGGCAGCGCGACGAGTAGGCGTCGGCGTGACCCAGATTGCGGAAATGTGTTCATGCCGCTCCGTTCGTGGGGCATGGGAGGAGAGAACCGGCCGGTCCTGGCTCGAAGTGATGCCCGTCGACCTGGCCCGGTGCGGCTTGAACCTAGAGGACCCGGCGCTGCCACTGAGAGGGGTGACAGCGTCCCTCTGCCCGTTCAGCCTGCCGTGCCTCCACCGAACTTCCGATGCGTACGCCCGAGAACGACGGTGGGTGACGACCCGTCCGGGCCGTCACCCACCTGGGAAATCTCCGCGCCGTCAGTCCTCGTCGGACTTTCCACCGCCCATTCCGGAGGAGATCAGGTCCATCACCGAGGAGTCCTGGAGCGTGGTCACGTCGCCGAGCGAACGGTGCTCCGCGACGTCCCGCAGCAGCCGGCGCATGATCTTGCCGGAGCGGGTCTTCGGCAGCTCGGGCACCAGCATGATCTGCCGCGGCTTGGCGATCGGGCCCAACGTCTTCGCCACGTGGTTGCGCAGCTCGGCGATGAGCTGCTCGCCCGCCTCGCCGGAGGTCTCCGCGTTGCCGCGCGGGATGGCGAACGCGACGATCGCCTGGCCGGTGGTCGGGTCGGTCGCGCCCACCACCGCCGCCTCGGCCACCGACGGGTGGCTGACCAGCGCCGACTCCACCTCGGTCGTGGAGATGTTGTGCCCGGACACCAGCATCACGTCGTCGACCCGGCCGAGCAGCCAGATGTGTCCGTCGTCGTCCTTCTTCGCCCCGTCGCCGGCGAAGTAGACCCAGTCCTCCCCGCTGTTGGCGCCGGCGCCGAACCGCGACCAGTAGGTCTCGATGAACCGGTTGTCGTCGCCCCAGATGGTCCGCAGCATCGACGGCCACGGCTCCTTGAGCACCAGGTAGCCGCCGCCACCGTTGGGCACCGACTGGCCCTGGTCGTCCACCACGTCGGCGACGATGCCCGGCAGCGAGGTCATCGCCGAGCCCGGCTTGGCCTCGGTGACACCCGGCAGCGGGGAGATCATGATGGCGCCGGTCTCGGTCTGCCACCAGGTGTCCACGACCGGCAGCTGACCCCGGCCGACGTGCTGGCGGTACCAGATCCACGCCTCCGGGTTGATCGGCTCGCCGACGCTGCCCAGCAGGCGCAGCGAGGAGAGGTCGTACCCGGCGGGGATGTCCTCGCCCCACTTCATCATGGTGCGGATCAAGGTGGGCGCGGTGTACAGGATGGTGACCTTGTACTTGTCCACCACCTCCCAGAACCGGCCCTTGTGCGGGGTGTCCGGGGTGCCCTCGTACATGACCTGGGTGGCGCCGTTCGAGAGCGGGCCGTAGACGATGTAGGAGTGCCCGGTGACCCAGCCGATGTCGGCGGTGCACCAGTAGACGTCGGTGTCCGGCTTGAGGTCGAAGACCGCGTGCGTGGTGTACGACGTCTGGGTCAGGTAGCCGCCGGTGGTGTGCAGGATGCCCTTCGGCCGGGCCGTGGTGCCGCTGGTGTAGAGGATGAAGAGCGGGTGCTCGGCGTCGAACGGCTGCGCGGTGTGCTCCGGCGAGGCGGTCTCCACCGTCTCGTGCCACCAGTGGTCCTTCGCCGACCAGGCGACCTCCTCACCGGTCCGGCGCACCACCAGCACGTGCTCCACCGACGGGCACTTCGCCACCGCCTCGTCGACGGTCGGCTTGAGCGCCGACGGCTTGCCCCGGCGGAAGCCGCCGTCCGCGGTGATCACCACCTTGGCGGTGGCGTCCTGGATCCGGTTGGTCAGCGCGTCGGCGGAGAAGCCGCCGAAGACCACGCTGTGCGTGGCGCCGATCCGGGCGCAGGCCAGCATGGCCACCGCCGCCTCGGGGATCATCGGCAGGTAGATCGCCACCCGGTCGCCGGCGGTCACGCCCAGATCGGTCAGCGCGTTCGCCGCCTGGCAGGTGAGCTTGTGCAGGTCGGCGTAGGTGAGGGTGCGGGTGTCACCCGGCTCGCCCTCCCAGTGGATCGCCACCTTGTCGCCCCGGCCGGCCGCCACGTGCCGGTCCAGGCAGTTGTACGCCACGTTGAGCTGCCCGCCGACGAACCACTTCGCGAACGGCGCGTTCGACCAGTCGAGCACCTGGTCCCACTTCTTCGCCCAGGTCAGCCGCTCGGCCTGGCGCTCCCAGAAGGCCAGCCGGTCCTCGGCCGCCTCGGCGTACGCGTCCGCGGTCACGTTGGCGTTCGCGGCGAGCTCGGCCGGCGGCGGGAACTGGCGCGTCTCGTTCAGCAAGTTGGCCAATGCCTCGCTCATGCGGTGACTCCTTCTGCGTGACCTGCGTCTCCTACCCGGGAGAGGTTAGTCGGGCCACACCCCTGCCCGCGACCGCCCGGGGACGGGCCGCGCGCCCAGCGGCCCCCGGTACGCGCCCGGTGGCGCTCGCTCCCCGCCGCCGTCCCGTCCGGCTCGGCGTGGAGCGGGATGCGGCAGGTCGGTGGTTCCCGGGTCGCGGAGGGCGCGGCTGCCGCAACTCACCGTGGCCGGGGTCGCCTTGCCGCCGGGTGGCGCCCGGCGGGCGCGGCGGGGTGGATAGCGTGGCGGGGTGACCACGGATCCGCTCGCCCCGCTGCTCGCGCTCGCCGATATCGCGCCCGCCGTCGAGCGGGCCCGCGAGCGGGTCGACCAGGCCCACCGGCATCGTGCGCTGCGCCGCCAGGGCGGGCAGGTGGCCGCCGAGGTCAGCCTCCGCTCGGCCGTGGCCAGCACCGCACTGGAGGGCCGCCCGCACGACCGCGAGGAGGTACGCGCCGGCACGGTCACCGACCCGGTGCTCCAGGGCGCGCTGCGGGTGGCCGGGGCGCTGCCCGGGCTGAGCGAACTCTGGCCGAAGGCCCCCCGGCAGGTCCTCGCCCGGCTGCACGTGCTCGCCGCCCGGGACGTCGTCGCCGAGACGGAGCTGGGCCGGCCGGTGACCGATCCGGTGGTCGCGGCGCGCCTCGACGGGCTGGCCGGCCTGGTCGCCGGGGGGACGAAGGTGCCCCCGCTGGTGCTGGCCGCCGTGGTGCACGGCGAGCTGCTGAACCTGCGTCCGTTCGCCGGCCCGTCCGGGGTGGTGGCCCGGGCCGCCGCCCGGCTGGTGCTGATCTCGACCGGATTCGACCCGCGTGGGCTGGTCGCCGTGGACGTGGGTCACCGGGAACGGGAGCCGGAGTACGTCGGCGCGGCCGGCGCCTTCGCCACCGGCACGCCGGACGGGCTGCGCTCCTGGCTGCGCCACTACATGTCAGCGGTCGAGGTCGGTGCGGACCAGATCACCCTGATCGGCGACGAGGTCCTCGCCGCCTCCTGACCCGCGCCGCCCTCCCGGGCTCAAGATCCGCGCTGATTCACGGAAAGAGTGGCTATTCCATGGCGAATGGCCACTCTTTCCCTGTATGAGTGCCCGTGCCAGAGGCGGGTGCGGTGGAGGGGCGATCGGGGGCCCGGCGGTCAGGCGGTCGGTGTGGTGGCGGCGCGGGTGCGGCGGTGCCGTCCGTACCAGGCGATGCCGATGGCCACGCCGACGCCGACGCCGAGGGCCGCCGCGGCGACCGGCACGGCCGGACGCTCCCGCAGCCGCCGGCCCAGCGGGACCGGGTGCCGGAACTCCAGCACCGGCCACGAGTTCTCCACGGCCAGCTTGCGCAGCGCCCGGTCCGGGTTGACCGCGGTCGGGTGGCCCACGCACTCCAGCAGCGGGCGGTCGCTGTACGAGTCGGAGTAGGCGTACGAGTCGGCGAGGTCGTACCCGCGTGCGGTGGCCAGCTCGCCGACGGCGTCGACCTTGCTCGGGCCGGCCGCGTAGAACTCCACCTCGCCGCTGTAACGGCCGTCCTCGACCGCCATCCGGGTGGCGATCACGTCGGTCACCCCGAGCAGCTCGCCGATCGGCCGGACCATCTCCTCGCCGGAGGCGGAGACGAGCACGACGTCCCGGCCGGCGGCCTGGTGCTCCTCGATGAGGGCGGCGGCCTCGGCGTACACGTAGGGGTTGATCAGCTCGTGCAGCGTCTCCGCGACGATCTGGCGGACCTGCTCCACCTGCCAGCCCTTGCAGAGCGTGGCCAGGTAGTCCCGGGTCCGGGCCATGGTCTGCTCGTCGGTGCCGCCCAGCCGGAACATCAGCTGCGCGTACGCCGACTTGACCACGTCACGCCGGTTGATCAGGCCGTCCCGGTAGAACGGCCGACCAAACGCCAGAGCGCTCGACTTGGCGATGACGGTCTTGTCGAGATCGAAGAAAGCGGCACTTCGGCCCACGGCGCGAAAGTCTAGCCGCACGGGCGGCTTCCGGCGGGTGCCCGGGGGGCCACCCCGGCGCGCGAGTGATCGTCACTCTCTGCGCAGCGTGATGGCAGTCACACTGTGCGAAGAGAATTTAGCAATGGGTGGAGTGAGGACCACTCGACGTATACGGGTCCGCTGCGGCATGCTTGTGCGCGACGAGAGTTCACCTCTCGTCGACCGCGAGGCCCTCGGCGGTTGCACCCCCCGTGACCGCTGAGTGGGTTCGGCTCGACCCCCCCGGAGCCGAACCTCCGGCGACCCCCGCCTCCCCCCGGCGGGGGTCGTCCCTTTCTGGTAGCGATGCAGCCTCGCCGAACACACGTACGAATCGATCGGCTGTCGGCGATGCCAGGTCTCAGGACGTTCGTGGCAGAGGAGTCTCGGAACGTGGGTGACACGTCCGGCTAGCGGGGCGGTGACGGCGGTTCGGGTGGGCGTCCTCGGGCGCGGGCTGTATCGGAGAGGGCGATCGCGGCCAGGACGAGAGCAGCGGCGATGGCGATCACCAGCCGCGGCGCCCGGAGCATCGCCGGTGAGATGGCGCCGAGCACGAGGACACCGATCAGCCGGTTGTGGGACACGCGGGCGAAGACCGCGTACTCGAAGATGCCGCGCCCGGCCAGGAACAGCGCGGGCCCGCCGAGGATCATGGCGATCCAGATCGGCTCTGCGGGTCCGAACGGGTCGGCGAGGACGTGATCGACGCAGTTGGCGGTGATGACGATGCCGGCCACCATGATCGGGTGGGAGTAGGTTGCCGAGATGCTGAGGCGGAGCGGATCGGGGGCGGCCGCGATGGCTTCCGCCAGCAGCTGCCCAGCGCGGTAGAAATAGATTCGCCACAACAGCACGGTGGTCGTGAAATACACCAAGGCTGCAAAGATTTGCTCGGCCCCGAAGCCACTGGCGCCGAACGCGAGACCCGTGACCAGGATCAACTCGCCGAGCGCAATGATGAAGAACTGCCGGAAGCGCTCGGCCAAGTGCGCGCCCAGGATCGCGAGCTCCGATCGCGCAAGGCGACCCAACCCCGGGGTGGGCAAGCGGAGTGCGGTCGCCGTGTAGTCGACGGCCACCGCGAGCGTCCACAGCGCCAGACGCGCCGTCTCGTGCGCGACGGCTCCCGCGATCCATGGCACGGCGGACACGCCGTACCAGAAGAATTGCCGCAGGAAGGCGCGCTGCGCCTGGTGGCCGCGCAGCAGGAACACGAGGACGACGCTGGCGACAATCCGAATGGCGACGTACGCGCCCGCGAAGAACAGGCCTCGCTTGCCGAACGCCTCCGGCGTCGCGGCGGCCATCACCAGGATGCCAAGCATGGACGCGATGGCCAGCAGCTGTATCGGCGGTCGTTGCGGATCGAACCTGTCGGTTACCCCCGCAACGCGGGACCAGACCCACCACAGGGCCAGCAGCAACACCAGCGTCTGGAAGGTGCCGATCCACGTCAGATTCTGGAGCAGCCCCTGCGTGAGCCGGAAGAGCGCGAGGACGAACACCAGGTCGAAGAACAGTTCCAGGTACGTTGCCTGCTGCGGCTGCCCGGGTCTCCGCAGCAGCCCGCCGGCCCTACTCGTCGCCATAGGCTCGCCCGCTTCTGCCGTCATTGTCGCTTTGAAGCAGTACCACGCTGCCGGCCCTGGTGGATGCGGATGTGCTGCCATGACCCGGGTCGAGTGGCGGCGTTCTACAGGGGGGTGTCAGCCAGGTCCGGATACCGATCCGTCACGACGTAGGTCCTGGGACCGGACAGCCGGCTGTCGGCTGTCGAGTCCCACCTGATTCTTGAATGTGGCCTAGGGACATTTAGGGCGATCGTATCGGCGATGATCGGGCGGGACATGTCTGGGACCCTGGGCCGCATGGAGAGCGTGGATCCGGGCGGGCCGCTGAGTGACCCTGAGGTCCGGGAGTTGACGCGGTTGCTGGCACGGTTCGCGTCGCACGATCTGGACCAGTGGGAGAACTGGCGTATCGACACCTCGCATGGTCCGGTGTTCATGTCGGTCAGCCGTAAGTCGCTGCCGGGCTGACCGGAGGATGCGTTCACCACGATCTGGCCGATGCCTGCGCACCTGGCCGAGGACGGTCCGAGGGGTTGGTCGGTGTGGCGGCAGGACGACAACGGCAATCGGTACGAGGTTTCCCGACACGCCAGCCGGGCGGAGGCGGACTCAATGGCCGCCAGGATGGAGGCACGAGGCCACAAGCAGACCTATTGGGTCGCCCGATCGGTCTGAGCCCCGCCGCCGGACGGTGACTAGTCAGCGACGTGGATGACGATCTTGCCGCGGCGTTTGGCCGTCTCGAGCGCCTCGTAACCTGAGCGGGTCTCAGTGAGGGGTAGCACTCGGTCCAGCACCGGCCTCAACCGGCCGTTATCGACGAGCTCGGCGATGGAACGCAACGCGTTCTGGTTGGGCTCGACGATGAAGTACACCCCACGAACGCCATGCCGGGCTGCTTCCTGCTGGTCGGGTGGGGTGACGAGGGTGACCAGGACACCGCCCGGTTTCAGGACTGACCAGGACCGCGACTGCGTGGCTCCTCCGACAAGATCTACGACCACGTCCACGTCGCGGACGTGGTCCTCGAAGCGGTCGTGCGCATAATCGATGACCTGCTCGGCACCCAGATCCTTGACGAATTCCAGGTCTCCCGCCGCCGCCGTGGCGCTCACGCGAGCACCGAGACCGGCCGCGAGCTGCACCACGAAGATCCCCACGCCGCCGGCGCCGCCCTGCACCAGCACGTGCTGGCCGGCCTGCAGGTCTGCGTGATCCACCAGTGCCTGCCAGGCACTCAACGCGGCCAGTGGGAGCGCTGCGGCGTGGTCGTGGTCAACGGTGGCGGGTTTGGCCGCCAGGACGGCCGCGGGCACGGCGACGTACTCGGCGGCCGCGCCATCGCGGGTGAAAGGGATCAAGCCGTAGACGGCCTCCCCCTCGGCGGGGCTCTCCACCCCCGTCCCGGACGCCGCGACGACTCCGGAGAACTCATGCGACGGGATGACCGGAGTGCGCTCAGGTCCTGACCCGTCCGAGCTGTACGTCCAAGTCTGCGGCCAGGTGAGCTCAGTGGGTGTCATGGAAGCAGCCTTCACAGCCACCAACACCTCACCAGGCCCCGGCTCAGGCCGCGGCGCCTCCTCGTACACGAGCTGCTCCGGCCCGCCTCTGGTGTGAGCTCTCACGGCGTGCATCGTGCTCATCCGACTGCTGCTCCCTCCCGACCGCATTTCGATCGGCCCGCCGACCCTGGGGATGAACCGCAGGCAACTCCCGCATTATCTGGCGGTTCGGCGGCGCGCCTGTCGGACTTCCGTAACCCCTACCCCTTCGGCACAGAAGCGCGCTGGATCAGGGGCTCCCGGGCAGCAGCACGCGGCGGTCGTCTGGCGGCGACCGCCGAAGCCAAGCATGCAGCAGCCCATAGCTTGGGTCCCCATCCCCCCGGGTGGGGTCGTCCCGTTGCGGCGAGCGC
The DNA here is from genome assembly GCF_043197935.1 of Micromonospora sp. NPDC048930. Classification (NCBI taxonomy): domain Bacteria; kingdom Bacillati; phylum Actinomycetota; class Actinomycetes; order Micromonosporales; family Micromonosporaceae; genus Micromonospora; species Micromonospora sp. NPDC048930. The sequence goes on along the minus strand of NZ_JBICUB010000002.1, from coordinate 584,887 downwards.
TCCTGTCACGCTCCGCCGCCCACCTGAGCACAGCGCACAGCCGTACCGGTCGAAGTCTTCCTTCCCGTAGCAGATCCACTCGTCTCCCGGGGCCCGTCCACAGCCGGCCGCCCTGTCCACAGGGCGGCGTCGTCCGGCGGCACGGGGCGTTCCGTCCAGCCAGGCTTTCCGCAGCACCCGAGCCTGACCGCTGGAGGCCGCCATGCCGCCCCGTACCCCGCTCCCGCCGCGCCGTCGGCTGCCCCTGCTCGTGACCGCCGACGGCGACCTCCTCGACGAGCTGCTCCGCCTCGCCGCCGCGGGTGGCACCGAGGTCGAGCTGGCCGCCGATCCGGCGGCCGCCCGAGCCCGCTGGACCCCGGCTCCGCTGGTGCTCGTCGGCGCCGACCAGGCACAGGCGTGCCTGCGGGCCCGGCTGCCGCGGCGGCCCCGCACGGTGCTGGTCGGCCGCTCCGGGCACCTCGACCCCGGTACGGAGATCGCCGAACTGATCGGCGCCGAGCACGTGGCGACCCTGCCCGCCGCCGAGCCGTGGCTGGTCGACCGGTTCGCCGAGTGCACGGCCGACCCGTCGGGCCCCGGGGCGGCCCGCGTCGTGGCGGTGCTCGGTGGGCGCGGCGGCGCGGGCGCCAGCGTGCTCGCCGGCGGCCTCGCCGTCACCGCGGCCCGGGCCCGCCGGCGCACCCTCCTGGTGGACGCCGACCCCCTCGGCGGCGGGCTCGACCTCGTGCTCGGCTGGGAACAGCTGGAAGGACTGCGCTGGCCCGGGCTGACCGGCACCGACGGGCGCGTCGACCCGCCCTCGCTGGTCCGTGCCCTGCCCAGCCGCGGTGACCTCGTGGTGCTTTCCTGGGACCGGGGCGACCTGCTGCCCCTGCCGGCCGAGGCGATGGCCGCCACCATCGACGCCGGCCGTCGCGGCCGCGACATGGTGGTGCTCGACCTGCCCCGGCACCTCGACGACGCGGCCGTCGTCGCGTTGCAGTCGGCGGACCGGGCCCTGGTGGTCGTACCGGCCGAGCTGCGGGCCACCGCAGCGGCGGCCCGGGTGGTCGCCGAGGCCGCTCCGCACTGCGCCGACCTGGCCGTCGTCGTACGCGGCCCCGCCCCGGGCCGGCTCAAGGCCACCGAGGTGGCCCGGGCGCTGGGCCTGCCGCTCGCCGGAACGCTCCGTCCCGAGCCGGGACTCTGCCGGGGGCTGGAACGCGGGGAGGCGCCCGCCGCCGGCGGCAAGGGCCCCCTCGCGGCCCTCTGCCAGCGGATCCTCGACGAGCTGACCGGCGAGTCGACCACGGGCGCGGCATGACCGGGCCGGCCGACTCCGAGGAGTTGGCGGTCCGGGTCCGTCACCGGTTCGCCGCCGAGGCCACCCCGGTCACGCCCGCCGCCATCGTCTCCGCCGTACGCGCCGAGCCCGCTGCCGGCGTGCTCGGTGACACCGCCCTGCTGCGGATCGCCGACCGGGTGCACGACGACCTCGTCGGCGCCGGGCCACTCGCGCCACTGCTGGCCGACCCGCAGGTCACCGACGTCCTGGTGAACGGCACCCGGGTGTGGGTCGACCGGGGGCGGGGGCTGCACCAAGTGGCCGTGCCGCTCGGCACCGTCGACGACGTACGCCGGCTGGCACAGCGTCTCATCGCCTCCGCCGGGCGGCGGCTCGACGACGGCTCCCCGTACGCCGACGCCCGCCTGCCCGACGGCACCCGGCTGCACGCGGTGCTGCCACCCGTGGCGACCGAGGGGCCGTACCTCTCGCTGCGCACCTTCCGGCAGCGCCCGTTCAGCCTCGACGAGCTGGTCCGTCAGGGCACCGTGCCACGGCCGGTCGCCCCGGTGCTCGCCGCCGTCGTGGCGGCCCGACTGGCGTACCTGGTCACCGGCGGCACGGGCTCCGGCAAGACCACCCTGCTCAACACCCTGCTCGGGCTGGTTCCCGGCACGGAGCGGATCGTCCTCGTCGAGGTGCGTCCGGTCCACCCGCACGTGATCGGGCTCCAGGCCCGCACCTCCAACGTGGAGGGCGTCGGGGCGGTCGGGCTGAGCGACCTGGTCCGGCAGGCACTGCGGATGCGACCCGACCGGCTGGTGGTGGGCGAGTGCCGGGGCGCGGAGGTGGTCGACCTGCTCGCCGCGCTGAACACCGGCCACGACGGCGGCGCCGGGACCCTGCACGCCAACGCCCCGACGGACGTACCGGCCCGGCTGGAGGCGCTCGGGCTGCTCGGCGGACTGCCCCGGGCGGCCCTGCACGCGCAGGTCACCGCAGCGCTCCAGGTGCTCCTCCAGGTACGCCGGACCACCGAGGGGCGGGTGCTGGAATCCATCAGCCTGCTCCTCCCCGAAGGCCCCGAGCGGCTGGCCACCGTGGTCCCCGCCTGGGTACGCGGGCGCGGGCTCGGCCTCGCCGCCCGGCGACTGGGCGCGCTGCTGAGCGAGCGTGGCGCGCCGGTGCCGCCGATCCTCTGCGCGGCCTGGCCGGGCTCGGCGGGTCCGGCGGGTCCGGCGTGACCGGGCCGGCCTGGCTGGTGACCGCGCTCCTGCTCGGGGCCGCGACCGCGGTGGCCTGGCCCGCACGTGCCGTACGGACCAGGCGGCGTGCCGTGCTCGATGCGGCACCCGGTCCCGGGGCGGCTCCGGTGGCGCTCCGGACGCCGGCCGATGCGCCACCGGGATGCCGGGCGGCCCCGACGCGCGGCCGCCACGACGGGCAGTCCACGCTGGAGCGCCCGTCGCCGACGCGGCCGCCCAACCGGCGCGACGCCGCCCATCCCTCCGCCGCGCTCCGCCTCGACGTGGCGTCGGGCTCGCCTGCGGCCGCTCGGTCACTCCGCTCGTCCCTGGACGCCCCGGCCTCGACCGGGGTGGCGGGGCTCCCGCCTCGGCGCCTCCTGCTGGCGGCGATCGTGCTGGGCGGTGGGACGGGGGCCGTGCTGGGCGGCCCGGTGGGCGGGGTGGTGCTCGCCGCCTACGGCGCGCTCGGCGCTCGGGCGGTCCGCCGCCGGCACGCCCGCCGGTCGGCCGAGCAGGCCCGCCGCCGGGAGCTCGACCAGCTCTGCACGCTCGCCGCCGACCTGCGGGCCGGGCTGCCGGTCACCCTCGCGCCGGTCGACGGACCGGACCGGGTGGCCCGGCTGGCCCGGGCCGCCGTGCGGCTGGCCGATCGCACCGGAGCACCCCTGGCCGACCTGCTCGAACGCGTCGAGGCGGACGCCCGGGCCAACGACCGTGGCCTCGCCGCGGCCGACGCTCAGGCGGCCGGTGCCCGGGCCACCGCCTGGCTGCTCGCCGCGCTACCGCTCGGTGGCATCGGGCTGGGCTATGCCATCGGGGTCGACCCGGTCGCCGTCCTGCTGCACACGCCGGTCGGCGGTGGCAGCGCGATCGGGGCCGTCGCATTGCAGATCAGCGGGCTGCTCTGGGCGGAACGGCTGGGCGCGGCCCCGGGGCGGGCCGACTGATGCCCCGCCACCTGGTGGTGGCGGCCTGCCTGGCCGCGGCGGCCCTGCTCCTCATGGTGACCGGCGGCTCCGCGGGCCGGCCGGTCCGGCGGCTACGCCTGCTGACGCGACGGTCGACAGCGGACGATCGGGCCAGGCCGGCCTGGTGGCCGGACCGGATCCGGCTCGGGTCGGGTCTGGCCAGTGTGGCCGCCCTCGTGCTGGTCGGCGGCTGGGCCGGCCTGATCGCCGGGGTGCTGACCGGTGTGGCCGCGGACCGCCTGTTGCGGCGGATCGAACCACGTACCGCCCGCGAGCGGCGGCTCCGTGAGGCCGCCGACCTGCCCCTCGCGGCCGACCTGCTGGCGGCCGCGCTGCGGGCGGGAGCGCCGGTGGACCGCTCGGTGCTGGCGGTCGCCGAGGCGCTCGGTGGGCCGCTCGCCGACCGACTCGGTCGGGTGGGGCGGACGCTGGAGCTCGGCGGTACGGCGGCGGAATCCTGGGCGCACCTGCATCCGGTGTCCGGTGCGGAGCGCCTGGCGGCGGCCGCGATCCGTTCCTCGGACAGCGGGGCGGCGCTGGCCGGCGCGCTCACCCGCCTCGCCGACGACCTGCGATCCGACCGGGCGGCCGCCGCCGAGGCGACGGCCAGGCGGGCGGGTGTCCTGATCGTGCTGCCGCTCGGGCTCTGTTTCCTGCCCGCCTTCATTCTCGCCGGTCTGGTGCCGGTGATCGTCGCCGTCCTCGGCGACGTGCTGTGATCCCTCGAGACAGGAGTACGACATGCGCAAACTCCTCGCCCGCCTGCGGGGCGACGCCGGGATGAACACCGCCGAGTACGCCGTCGGCACCCTCGCCGCGGTGGCCTTCGCCGGCATCCTGCTGAAGGTGCTCACCTCCGGCAACGTGCAGTCCGCCCTCACCGCCGTCATCGACCGGGCGCTGAAGTGACCGGGCGCCGGTGGGCCGGTCGCCGTCCGGAGGCTCCGGCGGCGGGGCGACCTTCCGTCACCGGGCGTGGAACGCGGTGGGGTGACCGGGAACGTGGTTCCTTCACCGCCGAGTTGGCGGCCGGCCTGCCGGCGCTCGTCCTGCTGCTGATCGCCGGTCTCACCGCGGTCGGGGCGGTGACCACCCGGGCCGGCTGCCTGGACGCGGCCCGGGAGGCGGCGCTCGCCGCCTCCCGGGGAGAGTCGGGATCGGCTGCCGGCGCCCGGTACGCGCCGGCCGGCGCCGACATCTCGGTCACCGTGTCCGGCGACCGGGTCACCGCGACGGTCCGGGCGCCGGTCCGCACGCTCGGTGCGCGGCTGCCCCGGATCACCGTGTCCGCCACCGCGGTGGCGGCCGTCGAGCCGGGTACGCCCGGACCGCGCCCATGAGTCCACCTGCCGGAGCGCCGGGGCCGAGGGCGGCCGACCGGGGCGGGGCGACCGTCTGTCTGCTCGCCGTCGGCCTGGTCTACGTGGTGGTGGGGCTCTTCGGCGCGGCGCTCGGCGCCGCCCGGGTCGCCCGGCAGCAGGCCCACGCCGCAGCCGACTTCGGTGCGCTGGCGGGAGCGGGTGGGGCGCTCGACGGTGACGCGGCGGCGTGCCGGCGGGCCGGCGAGTTCGCCGGGGCCAATGGCGGCCGGCTGGTGGCCTGCCGGCTCGACGGCCTCGACGTGCTGGTCACGGCGGAGGTCACGGTGTCGCCCATGCCGTGGCTGACCCGTACCGCCACGGCAACCTCCCGGGCCGGCCCGGTCCGCGGCTGACCCCGGGCAGCCCCCGCACCCGGGGCCGGTCACGCCCGTGGCTCTCAAGGCCCACCCGGGGCGGGGCCGGTCACGGGGGGCCGGTCACGGGGCGAGGCTGTCACGAGGCGGGGCGGTGACGAGGCGGGGCCGGACGATCCGAACCGATCGGACCGTCCGGCCCCGGCCGGCGTACCTGTCCGCGCGGATCGGTCCTTCCTCTGTCGACCGAGCCGCTCCAGGGTCAGCGGCTCTGCAGGGCGTCCAGGCCGACCGCCATGGCGATGACCAGTCGGCGGTCGATCTGCGGGTTCTGGATCTCGACGACGTACCGGTCGCGCAGGCCCCACTTCTTGACGACCGAGAACACCGGCTGGCCGCCGGCGACGAAGTCGAAGTGGTACGGCAGCCAGGAGAGCGAGTCGACGAAGCGGCGCAGCAGGGCCACCGGCAGGCTGCGCTCCTGCCCGGTGATCTGGGGCAGGCCGGCCTGCTCGACGTGCCACGTCGACCGCAGCAGCGACTGCGCGAAGTCCTTGCGGAACAGGCCGATCGGGTTGCCGGCGTGGTCGGTCACGTCGTACGTGGCGCCGAGGTCGAGCCGCTGGCGGGCCTTGAAGCCGAGCAGCGGATGTTGCTTGGAGTCGTCGGTGTAGATGGTCACCTGCTCCTTGAACGCGAGGCGCTTCTGCTGCGCGAACGCGAGCATGGGGCCCTCGGTGCCGTCCGGTGCGACGGCGCGGACCTCGTACTGGTTGACCATCATCCGGATCCGCTGCCGGACGAAGAACTGGTGCTGGGTCTGCAGGCTGTCGAGCTGCATGGAATCTCCTTCGAGGGTGAACGCCGGAGTTTCGCACAGCTCGGCCCTCGGCGTCCGCCCCCGTGGGCCGCGCCGTCGACCGATCTACTTCGATGCCGTTAGCGGCCGCCGTCGACGGTTGCCTTCATCGCCCACGCGTTGAGGACCTGGTGGATGCCGCGCAGCCGCTCGTTGATCTGTGCCAGCCGTTCGGCCTGGGCCAGGTTGGCCAGCGCGCTGCCCAGGGCGATCTGCTGGTCGGGCGTGAGGTTCTCCTGGTCGATCGTGTAGAGCAGGTCGACGGTCTCGGCGATGGTGTCGGCCACGACTTCTCCTCGGCGGGAAGAATCTCAGGGTCTCTCTCGGGAGCGTCCGCCACGGCGGGGACGGCCATGGAAGCGCTCCCATGCGTCAATGCCCACCCGCCCGCCATTCATGCACCCGTCCCACCATCCAGACACGCCGACCGGGGCGCCGCCTCCGTGACGCCGAGTGGGCCGGATCCGGGAGCGTTTCTTGTCGCTCCGGCGACAAGAAACGCACCCACAGCGGAGCCGGCTGGCGTGAGCGGGTCAGACCGGCGCTGAGAGAGCAGTCAGTCGGGCGTGCTGCTGCCCCCGGTGACGGTCCGTTCCGAGGCCCGCCCGTCCTGCCGGGGCAGCGCCGCCTCACGCGAACCGCCGCCCGCCGCGGCACCTGAGCCTCCGGCCGCGCCGCCCGGTGCGGCGTCGCGCAGACCGCCGTCCGTCGCCTCGCCCGAGCCCGCCGGACCGCCGTCCGTCGCCTCGTCCGAGCCCGTCGCGCCGGCCGCGCCGGCAGGGGAGGCTTGCGCAGCGTTTCCCCTGGCCAGGTTGGCGAGCACCACGTCGAGGACCTTCACCGCGTCCGGTTTGGAGAGCGGGTTGTTGCCGTTGCCGCACTTCGGGGACTGGACGCAGGACGGGCATCCGGTCTCGCAGCCGCACTCGGCGATCGCGTCGCGGGTCGCCCGCAGCCAGGCCGCCGCCGTCCGGTACGCCCGCTCGGCGAACCCGGCCCCGCCGGGGTGGCCGTCGTAGACGAAGACGGTGGGCGCCTCGGTGTCCGGGTGCAGCGCCGTGGAGAGTCCGCCGATGTCCCAGCGGTCGCAGGTGGCCATCAGCGGCAGCAGGCCGATCCCGGCGTGCTCGGCGGCGTGCAGCGCCCCCGGGATGTCCGCCGCCTCGACCCCGGCCGTCGCCAGCGACCCGGGCGAGACGGTGAACCAGACCGCGACGGTGCGCAGCTCCCGGGCCGGCAGGTCCAGCGGCCGGGTGTCGATCACCTCGCCGGTGGCGATCCGCCGCCGCTGGTACGACACCACCTGGCTGGTCACGTCGACCTCGCCGAGGAAGAGCCCGACCGGACCGGCGTCCACGTACGAGCGGACCGACACCACGGACAGCGAGGTGACGTCCCGGGCGTGGGTGGACCAGTCCGGCTCCTCGGCGTGCACCAGCGCGCACCCGTCCGCCAGGTCCAGCGAGTCGACCACGTACGAGACGCCCTGGTGCAGGTAGACCGCGCCGGGGTGGACGAGGAAGTGCGACGAGCCGCCGTCGACGGTGCCGAGCAGCCGGCCGGTGGACTCCTCCACCACGCAGACCGGGGCACCGTCCTCGCCGCGCAGGTCGACCTCGGGGCGTTCCCGGTGCCGCCAGTACCAGCCGGTCGGCCGCTGCCGCAGCGCCCCGGCCTCGACCAGCGAGTCGACCGCCTCCTTCGCGCCCTCGCCGAAGAGTTCCAGGTCGGCCGCGGTGAGCGGGGCCTCGTGCGCGGCGCAGGCGAGCTGCGGGGCGAGCACGTACGGGTTGGCCGGGTCGAGCACGGTCGCCTCGACGGGCCGCCCGAACAGCGCCTCCGGGTGGTGCACCAGGTAGGTGTCCAGCGGGTCGTCCCGGGCCACCAGCACGGCCAGGGCCTCGTCGCCGGAGCGACCGGCCCGGCCGGCCTGCTGCCAGAGCGACGCCCGGGTGCCGGGCCAGCCGCAGATCAGCACGGAGTCGAGCCCGACCAGGTCGACCCCGAGTTCCAGGGCGTTGGTCGAGGCGAGCCCGAGCAGGTCGCCGTGGAGCAGCGCCCGTTCCAGCTCGCGCCGCTCCTCGCGCAGGTAGCCGGCCCGGTAGGCGGCCACCCGGTCGCCCAGCCCGGGCACCGCCTCGTCGAGCGCCCGCCGGGCGTTCGCGGCGACCACCTCGGCTCCCCGCCGGGACCGGACGAAGGCGAGGGTGCGTACCCCCTCGACCACGCTGTCGGCGAGCAGGTCGGCGGTCTCCCGCAGCGCCGACCGGCGGACCGACACCAGGTCGGCGACCTCCTCGCCGACGGAAGGAGGGGGCAGCAGCGGCGGTTCCCAGAGCGCGAAGGTCACCCCGCCGCGCGGGGAGGTGTCCTCGGTGACGGCCGCGACGGGCAGCCCGGTGAGCCGCCCGGCCGCCGTCGCCGGGTCGCCGGACGTCGCCGAGGCCAGCACGAAGACCGGGGTACGCCCGTAGCGCGCGCACTGCCGGCGCAACCGGCGCAGCACGTGCGCCACGTGCGAGCCGAACACGCCCCGGTAGGTGTGGCACTCGTCGATCACCACGTACGCGAGTCGGCGCAGGAAGCCGGACCAGTGCGCGTGCCCGGGCAGGATGCCGTGGTGCAGCATGTCCGGGTTGGTCAGCACGAACCGGGAGTGCCGGCGGATCCACTCCCGCTCGGTGCGCGGGGTGTCGCCGTCGTAGCAGGCGGGGCGTACCCCCTCCAGCTCCAGTCCGGCGACGGCGCGCAGCTGGTCGGCGGCGAGGGCCTTGGTCGGGGCCAGGTAGAGCACCGTGGCGCGCGGGTCGGTGAGCAGCGTGGCCAGGGCCGGCAGCTGGTACGCCAGCGACTTGCCGGACGCCGTCCCGGTGGCCACCACCACGTGCCGCCCGGCGTACGCCAGCTCGGCGGCCTCGGCCTGGTGCCGCCACGGGGCGACCACCCCGCGTCGCGCGAACGCCGCCCGCAGTTCCTCCGGCGCCCAGGCGGGCCACGCCGCCGGCTCCCCGGCCCGGGCCGGCACCCGCTCGACGTGGGTGACCGGGTCGGTGGCGTGCCGGGCGCGCAGCCGGCGCAGCAGCTCGGCCGGCGGGCGCCCGGGACCGCGGCCCGACGGCAGCTTCTGGCCGCGGCGCGGCGGCAGCGGTGCCGGGCCGGAGTCGGAGGTCACGTCCTGCACTCTCGCACTGGTGTTCGGAATTTGGGAACCCGGGGGCCTGGGTATGGGTAGCCCCAACCGGTGACCCCAGGGGGTCCCGCGTGGAGATGGTTAGATGCCCAGGGGAGCTTACCGAGGAGGGGACCGATGGAGCTGTCGTTGGCGACCCGCACCGTGGGGGAGCACACGGTGCTCGAGGTCGGCGGCGAGGTGGACGTCTACACCGCGCCTCGCCTGCGGGAACGGCTCCTCGAACTGATCGACGGTGGGGCCCGCCGGGTCGTGGTCGACCTGGGCCGGGTGGACTTCCTCGACTCGACCGGCCTCGGTGTGCTGGTCGGCGCGCTGAAGCGGCTGCGCTCGGCCGGGGGTTCGTTCGCCCTGGTCTGCGACAAGGAGCCGTTGCTCAAGATCTTCCGGATCACCGCGCTGGACCAGGTCTTCCCGCTGCACCCCACGGTCGATGCGGCGGTCAGCGCCGACCCGACCGGCAGCGGCGCGTGATGGCGACCGTCAAGCTCTCCTTCTCCCCGGCGCCGGTGCACGTCCGCACCGCGCGCCTGGTCGGCGTGGCGGTGGCCCGCCGGGCCGGGGTGCGCGAGGACCTGCTCGACGAGGTGCGCCTGGCGATCGGTGAGGCGTGCACCCGGGCGGTGGCCCTGCACCGGCAGTACGGGCTGGCCGATCCGGTGTACGTGGAGATGTCCGACAGCGGGGCGTACACGGTGCGGGTGGTGGACCGGGCCCCGATCGAGGCGAGCATCGGTCTCGCCGCGCTGCCCCCCGACGAGCTGGCCAAGGAGTCGCTCAGCGAGGACGCGCTGACCACCGGCGTCGGCTTCGCCCTGCTCGCCGGCTTCGTCGAGGACCTCCAGGTGCGCCCGGTCGAGGAGGGCGTCGGCACCGAGGTCCGGATGGTGTGGCCGGTCCGCCGCTGACCTGACCGAAGCGCCGAGGCAGGCCGCGTTCCCCACGGGGACGCGGCCTGGTCGTGTTGGTCGCCCCATATATCAGATTTCTTCGCATAGCACAGCGACGAAGATCATCGAGGCCGGGTGCCCCCTCGGTGTGACCCTCAACACGTCAGAGGGCTACAGTACGCGAGTTGTCAGCAAGTGACCCTTCCCGCAGCCAGCGGGAATGGGTGTTCATCGCTGGTCCGCCGGGGTGGGTTGGCGCGCGCTTGCGAGTCCGCATCCAGGCGTCGGCCCGTGCGTCTCCACGGACCGGCGCGAGTTGTTCGGTACAGGAGGACATAGATGTCCGGGACCTTGGCCGCCGACGGCGGCGCACTGTCCCTTACCGGAGCCAACGTGACGTACGTCGTCATCGCCGCGGTCATCGCGCTGGTGGCGCTCGTCTTCGCCGCCGCCTTGACCAGGGCGGTGCTGGCAGCCGGTAAGGGCACCACCAACATGCAGGAGATCTCCGGGGCGGTGCAGGAGGGCGCGTCCGCGTACCTGCTGCGGCAGTTCCGCACCCTGGCGATCTTCGTGGTCATCGCCGTCGTGCTGCTCTTCCTGCTGCCGGTGCACGACACCGACGGCAGTGAGACCTGGGTGAAGATCGGCCGGTCGCTCTTCTTCGTGGTGGGCGCCGGGTTCAGCGCGTTCATCGGCGGCGCCGGCATGTGGCTGGCCACCCGCGCCAACCTGCGGGTCGCCGCGGCCGCCCGGGAACGCGAAGGCGGGCGCGAGGGCGCCATGAAGATCGCCTTCCGGACCGGCGGCGTGGTCGGCTTCCTCACCGTCGGCCTCGGCCTGTTCGGCGCGGCGCTGGTCGTGCTGATCTTCAAGGGCGACGCCCCGACCGTGCTGGAGGGCTTCGGCTTCGGCGCCGCGCTGCTCGCCATGTTCATGCGGGTAGGCGGCGGCATCTTCACCAAGGCCGCCGACGTCGGCGCCGACCTGGTCGGCAAGGTCGAGCAGGGCATCCCCGAGGACGACCCGCGCAACGCCGCCACCATCGCCGACAACGTGGGCGACAACGTCGGTGACTGCGCCGGCATGGCCGCCGACCTCTTCGAGTCGTACGCGGTCACCCTGGTCGCCGCGCTGATCCTGGGCCGCGCCGCGTTCGGCGAGACCGGCCTGGTCTTCCCGCTGATCATCTCCACCATCGGGGTGCTCGTCGCGATCGTCGGCGTCTTCATCACCCGGCTGCGCGCCTCCGACCGCAACGGCCTGACCGCGATCAACCGGGCCTTCTACCTCTCCGCGCTGATCGCCGCGGTGCTGGTCGCGATCGCCGCGTTCGCGTACCTGCCGGCGAGCTTCGGCGAGCTGGAGGGCGGGCTCACCGACGTCGACCGCAACCCGCGGCTGGTGGCCATCGGCGCGGTGGTCATCGGCATCGTGCTGGCCGCCGCGATCCAGGCGCTGACCGGGTACTTCACCGAGACGAACCGGCGCCCGGTGCAGGACATCGGCAAGAGCTCGCAGACCGGAGCGGCCACCGTCATCCTCGCCGGCATCAGCGTCGGCCTGGAGTCGGCGGTCTACTCAGCGCTGCTGATCGGCGCCGGCGTGTTCGGCGCGTTCCTGCTCGGCGGCAGCTCCATCACGCTGTCGCTGTTCGCCGTCGCGCTGGCCGGCACCGGCCTGCTCACCACCGTCGGCGTCATCGTCGCGATGGACACCTTCGGCCCGATCTCCGACAACGCCCAGGGCGTCGCGGAGATGTCCGGCGACATCGACGAGCACGGCGCGCGGACCCTGACCGAGCTGGACGCGGTCGGCAACACCACCAAGGCGATCACCAAGGGCATCGCGATCGCCACCGCGGTGCTGGCCGCGACCGCGCTGTTCGGCTCCTACACCGACACGCTGCGCTCCTCGTACGCGGACGCGGGCGTGGGCGACGTCGGCACCGAGATCCTCAACGCGCTCAACGTGGCCAACCCGCGCAACCTGGTCGGCCTGATCGTCGGCGCGGCGGTGGTCTTCCTCTTCTCCGGCCTGGCCATCAACGCGGTCTCCCGCTCGGCCGGCGCCGTCGTGATGGAGGTACGCCGGCAGTTCCGCGAGCTGCCCGGGATCATGGACCGCACCCAGCGCCCCGAGTACGGCAAGGTGGTCGACATCTGCACCCGGGACGCGCAGCGCGAGCTGATGACCCCCGGCCTGCTGGCCATCATGGCGCCGATCGCGGTCGGCTTCGGCCTCGGCCCGGGCGCCCTGGCGTCGTACCTGGCCGGTGCGATCGGGGCGGGCACCCTGATGGCGGTCTTCCTGGCCAACTCCGGTGGCGCCTGGGACAACGGCAAGAAGCTGGTCGAGGACGGCGCGTTCGGCGGCAAGGGTTCCGAGTCGCACGCCGCGACCGTCATCGGCGACACCGTCGGCGACCCGTTCAAGGACACCGCCGGCCCGGCGATCAACCCGCTGATCAAGGTGATGAACCTGGTCTCGCTGCTGATCGCGCCGGCCGTGGTGGCCTGGAGCGTGGGCGACGACAAGAACCCCGCCCTGCGTATCGCGATCGCCGTGGTGGCCGCGCTGGTCATCGTGGCGGCCGTGGTGTTCAGCAAGCGCAAGGGCGTCGCGATGGACGACTCCGGCAGCGACGCCGGCACGCCCGACAAGCAGGCCGAGCCGGTCAACGCCTGACCTGTGCGGCGCACGGTTCCCGGTCGGCACCCCGCCGGCCGGGAACCGTGCCGTCGAGGTCCCGTGCACGAAACCTGACCGCTGGCACTTCCACCGCGAGGCCGTACGCTGCTTCGCATGCGTACGCGCGGGGCGGCAACCGCCGGCAAGCTCACGGTGGTCCTGGCCACGCTCGTTCTCGTCGTCGCGGGGTGCGGCGGCCCCAGCCCCCGGGCCTGGGCCACGTCGGTCTGCGAGGCGCTCACCCCGTGGCGCGCCGAGATCAACAAGCTGACCAGCAGCACCCAGCAGCAGATGACCGCGCGGACCACCCCGGCCCAGGCGAAGGAGAACCTGGTCCGCCTCTTCGCCGGCGCCGAACAGGCCAGTGAGACCGCCCGGCGCAGGATCGAGGAGGCGGGCGTGCCGGAGACCGACCACGGCGAGGAGATCTCCGCCGGCTTCCGTGCCTCGCTGGGCAAGATGCGGGACGCGTACGGTCGGGCCCGGGACACCATCGACGGGCTGGACACCGCCCAGGCCGGCCCCTTCTACGACGGGGTGCGGGCCGCGGTGGACACCCTCGACAAGGAGTACGACGCGAGCGCGCTGGACACCAGCCGGCTCAACTCACCCGAGCTCAAAGAGGCCTTCGACGAGGTCCCGGAGTGTCGCTGACGCCCCCTTCCCCGCACCCGGTCCGCCAGCCCTCGCTGTTCTCCACCGAGGCGGCGGATCCGGTATTGGCGGACCTGGCCGGCCTGCTCGCCGGGCCGGGGGAGGTGGTGCGGATGGGCGGCACGGCCCGGCTCTCGATGGTGGTGGACGCCGCCTGGCGGGTGCACGTGCTGGTGGCCGAGCTGGCCGCCCGGGGGGTCCCGGCGAGCTGGGAGCCGACCGAGGACGGGCGGCACCTGGTCCGCACCGCGTACGCCACCACGCTGGCCCCGCTGGCCCGGGCCTGGCTGCGCGGCATGGTGAAGCGGCCGCCGGCCGGGTTCCACCTGAACGGGCGGCGGCTGCGGCTCTGGCTCGCCGCGGCCGGGGCGGCCGACCCGGCCGGCTTCCTGCTCCGGCTCGGCGTCGCGGACGAGGACTGCTGGCCCCCGGTGCGGGCGGCGCTGGCCGCGGTGGGGCTGCCGGGGGCGTTCGTGGAGCCGGCCGAGGGCGGACCGGCGTACCGGATCGGGGGCCGGCGGCGCCTGGCCCGGCTGGCCGAGCTGGTGGGCGACCGCCCACCCGCCGCACCGGCCGCCGACTGGCCGGGCGCCGGGGGATGACCCCGCGGCGCAAGCCGCCTGTCCGATCCCGGACACCACCGGCCGGTGGTTTGCCCAGGAAAACGGACCGGCGCCGCTCGGCCGTGGGTGTGTGATCGTCACAGTGACCCGCTCGGCGCCCTACCCACGGTGTACGGTGGCGCCGTCCGGCGGGTGTCGCCGCGCGCTCCGGGCCGTGGTCGCCAAAACTGATCGTCTTGCCGCCCACGAAACCCGGAACGTGGACGGCGCGTTACGTTGGACATCCGGACCGCCGTGGGTCCGGTAGGTGCAACGCGGCCCGAAACGGGCATTGGTGTAGGAGTGAGGTCGGAGAGAGACGTGCCGAGCAATGCTGGAACCACCCGTCTGGTCATCGTCGAGTCACCGGCGAAGGCCAAGACGATCTCGGGCTACCTCGGCCCGGGGTACGTCGTGGAGGCCAGCTTCGGCCACGTCCGGGACCTGCCCCGTAACGCGGCCGACGTGCCCGCCAAGTACAAGGGTGAGCCGTGGGCGCGGCTCGGGGTGGACGTCGACAACGGCTTCCACGCCCTCTACGTGGTCTCGCCCGACCGCAAGCAGCAGATCAGCAAGCTGACCAAGCTGGCCAAGGAGGTCGACGAGATCTTCCTGGCGACGGACGAGGACCGCGAGGGCGAGGCGATCGCCTGGCACCTGGTGGAGACGCTCAAGCCCAAGGTGCCGGTCAAGCGGATGGTCTTCCACGAGATCACCAAGCCGGCCATCCAGGCCGCGGTGGCCAACCCGCGCGAGATCGACCGGGACCTGGTCGACGCGCAGGAGGCCCGGCGCATCCTCGACCGGCTGTACGGCTACGAGGTCTCCCCGGTGCTGTGGAAGAAGGTCATGCCGAAGCTCTCGGCGGGCCGGGTGCAGTCCGTGGCGACCCGGATCGTGGTCGAGCGGGAGCGGCAGCGGATGGCCTTCCGCACCGCCGAGTACTGGGACATCCTGGCCACCCTCGCCGTGACGAACCCGGGCGAGGGGCCACGCAACTTCAACGCCACCCTGATCGCGCTGAACGGCGACCGGATCGCCACCGGCAAGGACTTCGAGCCCACCACCGGCCGGGTGAAGGCCGGTGCCGGGGTCGTGCACCTCGACGAGGGAGGTGCCCGGGGCCTGGCGGCCCGGCTGGAAGGGCGTCCCTTCACGGTCACCCGGGTCGAGGAGAAGCCCTACCGCCGCCGCCCGTACGCGCCTTTCATCACCTCCACCCTCCAGCAGGAGGCGGCCCGCAAGCTGCGCTTCTCGTCCCAGCAGACGATGCGCACCGCGCAGCGGCTGTACGAGAACGGCTACATCACCTACATGCGTACCGACTCGGTGAACCTGTCGGAGACCGCCATCGCGGCGGCCCGCCGGCAGATCGTCGAGCTGTACGGCGAGCGCAGCGTGCCGCCGGAGCCGCGCCGCTACACCGGCAAGGTGAAGAACGCGCAGGAGGCGCACGAGGCGATCCGCCCGGCGGGGGACAACTTCCGCACCCCGGGCGAGGTGGCCAAGGAGCTCTCCGCCGAGGAGTTCAAGCTCTACGAGCTGATCTGGCGGCGCACCATCGCCTCGCAGATGACCGACGCGGTCGGCTCCAGCGTCTCGGTGCGGATCCGGGCGGTCTCCGCCAGCCAGGAGGAGGCCGACTTCGGCGCGACCGGCAAGACCATCACCGACCCCGGCTTCCTGCGGGCGTACGTCGAGTCGAGCGACGACGAGAACGCCGAGGCGGAGGACGCCGAACGGCGGCTGCCCACCCTGGTCAAGGACCAGCCGCTGACCGCCGACGAGCTGGCCGCGCAGGGCCACCACACCCAGCCGCCCGCCCGCTACACCGAGGCGTCGCTGGTCAAGGCCCTCGAAGAGCTGGGCATCGGCCGCCCGTCGACGTACGCGTCGATCATGCAGACGATCCAGGACCGCGGCTACGTGTTCAAGCGCGGCCAGGCGATGATCCCGTCGTTCCTGGCGTTCGCCGTGATCGGGCTGATGGAGCGGCACTACCCGCGCCTGATCGACTACGACTTCACCGCCAGCATGGAGAACGAGCTGGACGAGATCGCCGGCGGGGACCACGCCGCGGTCGACTTCCTCACCTCCTTCTACTTCGGCAGCGCCAACGGCGTCGGCGACCGCGACATCGCCCACGCCGGCGGGCTCAAGAAGCTGGTGACGGAGAACCTCAGCGACATCGACGCCCGGAGCGTCAACTCGATCCCGCTCTTCACCGACGACGAGGGGCGTGAGGTCGTCGTCCGGGTCGGCCGGTTCGGGCCGTACCTGCAGCGGGCGCTCCCCGGCGAGCAGCCCGCCCCGAAGGCCGAGGGCGAGGAGGGCGGTGCCCAGGGCGACCGGGCGCCGATCCCCGAGGGGCTGGCCCCCGACGAGCTGACCCCGGAGAAGGTCCACGAGCTGTTCCTCGGCGGCGGGGGCGAGCGCAAGCTCGGCGACGACCCGGCCACCGGCGAGCCGATCCTGCTCAAGTCCGGCCGGTTCGGCCCGTACGTGGCCAGCGGCGAGCGGAAGTCGTCGCTGCTGCGGTCGCAGTCGCCGGAGACGCTCACCTTCGACGAGGCGCTGAAGCTGCTCAGCCTGCCCCGGGTGATCGGCACCGATCCGGAGGGCAACGAGGTCGTCGCCAACAACGGCCGCTACGGCCCGTACGTCAAGCGCGGTGACGAGTTCCGCTCGCTGGACTCGGAAGACAAGATGTTCACCGTCACGCTGGACGAGGCGCTGGCGCTGCTGGCCGCCCCGAAGACCCGCCAGCGCCGGGCCGCCGCGCCGCCGCTGCGGGAGATGGGCGCCGACCCGCTGACGGAGAAGCCGCTGGTGATCAAGGACGGCCGATTCGGTCCGTACGTCACCGACGGCGAGACGAACGCGTCGCTGCGGCGCGGGCAGACCCCGGAGGCGCTGACCCTGGAGGAGGCCTCCGAGATGCTCGCCGAGAAGCGGGCGAAGGGTCCGGCTCCGAAGAAGAAGGCGGCGGCGAAGAAGGCGGCCCCGGCCAAGAAGACGGCGGCGAAGAAGACCGCCGCCGCCACCAAGTCGACGGCCGCGAAGAAGACCACCACCGCCAAGGCCACCCCGGCGAAGAAGGCCACCCCCAAAAAGGCGACTTCTTCCAAGGAGTAATGGTCAACCAAGAAGATCTTGGTACGTGTCGGCCCTCCAGGGGGCGGATACGTACCAAGATTCGTTTGGCCGGTCAGCCGGGCCAGCCGGCCGAGCGGAGGGTGGCGCGGAGCTGGGCGAGCACGCGCTCCGCGTCGTGGCGGACGGCCCAGGCGGGGAAGCGGAGTACGGGGTCGCCGTTGGCCCACAGTTCGTTCTGCCGCTGCATGTCCGCCCAGGCTGTTCGGGGATCGAGATGCTGCCCGCCGTCGATCTCGACATGCACGCGCCACTGCTCGAACCACACGTCCAGGTAGCGCCGGCGCCCTGTGGCATCACGACGGACCACCTGCCGAGACGGCTCGGGCAGCCCCGCCCGACGGACCAGGCTGAGGAAGTCCAGTTCGGCGAGGGAGTGCGCACCGCCCGCGGCATCCGACGCGGTCACCCGGATCAGGTCGCGGCGGCGTGCCCGCGGCAACCGGTCGAGCACCCGGTGCAGGTCATCGCCGCGGACGAGTCGTTGTTGGAAGCCGGCAGCGATGACGGCGCGAGCTTCCTCGTCGGTCGGGGCCCACTGGGCCGCGTCGACCAGGGACCGCGCGGGCATGGTCCGCGGCGGCTGGCCGACGGTCAGCACGTCCTTGTCCGGCAGCACGCTCGTCCGGTGGACGCGTACTCCCTGCGGCAGCGATCTTGCCTGGTGCCGGGCAGGCAGCAGCAGGTGGATGAGGCGGGTTCCGTACCCGCGTAGTCCCCAGGCCTGGGCCGCGCTGAGGCCCGCGAGCACCGCTGCGGAGCCGGCCGCGAGCACCGCGATCCAGCGGAGCTGCGCGTGGTTGACGGGTCCGTTGTGGGTGACGTAGATGCCCCGATGCACCTGGCGCCAGCGCCCGGTGCTCGCCCGGTGCCGGATCGCCTTCTCGGAGAGGAAGCGCCGCGCCTGCCCGAGGCTGAGGACGTACTCCTGGTGGAACAGCAGCCAGGTCAGCTCGTCCGCATCATCTCCTGGCAGCGCCCGCGCCAGCTCACCCGCTGACTCCCGACCTCCCCACACACCCTCCCACCCTCCCCGCCACCCATCCCCGGCCGCCACCCCTGTGGACAACGGGCGATCTTGGTACGAATCCGCCCCTGGGTGGGCCGGTTCGTACCAA
Source organism: Micromonospora sp. NPDC048930 (assembly GCF_043197935.1). Lineage (NCBI taxonomy): Bacteria > Bacillati > Actinomycetota > Actinomycetes > Micromonosporales > Micromonosporaceae > Micromonospora > Micromonospora sp. NPDC048930. The sequence goes on along the minus strand of NZ_JBICUB010000002.1, from coordinate 566,573 downwards.
GATCTTTGAGGGGTCAGGGGCCGAGGATGCGGTCGAGGTAGGGATTGGTGAAGAGCCGTCCGGGGTCCAGGCGGTCGCGGACGGCCAGGAAGTCGCCGAACTTCGGGTACGCGGGGGCGAGTGACGCGGCGTCGCGGTAGTGCAGCTTGCCCCAGTGCGGCCGGCCGCCCAGGTCCGCTGCCACCTCCTCGAAGGCCCGGAAGTACGGCTCGTAGGGCGCGCCGACGTACTGGTGGATGGCGAGGTACGCGGAGTCCCGCCCGTACCCGTGGGAGAGCCAGATGTCGTCGGCGGCGGTGAACCGCACCTCGACCGGGAACTGCACCTTGAACGGCAGGCCGTCCACGATCCGGCGCAGCTCCGCCAGGGCGGTGGGCAGGGCGGCGCGGGGAAGGCCGTACTCCATCTCCACGAACCGCACCCGGCGCGGGGTGCAGAACACCCGGTCGGAGCGGCCGGTGTAGGTGCGTTCGGTGAGCGCGCGGGCGGAGACGGCGCTGATCCCGGGGACGAGGGCCGGTACGGCCCGGCCGAGCCGGCAGGCGCCCGCGAAGACGGTGTTGGCCAGGAACTCGTCGTCCAGCCAGCCACGCCAGCGGGCCAGCGGCCGATCGTCGGCGGGTACCCGGTCGTTGGTCTTGACCTGCACCCGGGCGGTGTACGGGAACCAGTAGAACTCGACGTGGTCGTGCTGCTCGACCAGCGCGGGCAGGTCGGCCAGCACGGAGGAGAGGGCCGCCGGGCGTTCGTGCGCGCGGAGCACGAAGGCGTCGACGCAGCGCAGGGTCAGCTCCACCAGCACCCCGACGGCGCCGAGCCCGACCCGGGCGGCGGCGAAGACGTCCCGGTGCTCGTCGGCGGAGCAGCGCAGCACCTCGCCGGTCCCGGTCACCAGGGTCAGCCCCACCACGAAGGTGGAGAGGCAGCCGAGCTTCCCGCCGGTGCCGTGGGTGCCGGTGGAGAGCGCCCCGGCCACCGTCTGCGCGTCGATGTCGCCGAGGTTGGGCAGCGCCAGGCCGTGCGTGGCGAGCAGTTCGTTGAGGGCGTGCAGGGTCATCCCGGCCGGTACGGTGACGAGGCGGCGGGCGGTGTCGACGTGGACACCGGTCGCCAGGTCGGCCAGGTCGAGCCGGTGCCCGTCGGTCACGGCGGCGCCGGTGAACGAGTGCCCGCTGCCCGCCGCCCGGATGGTCCGGCCGGCGTCGGCGGCGGCGCGGACCGCCGCGGCCACCTCCTCGACCGTTTGCGGGCGGACCACGAGGGCGGTGCTGCGCTGATTGCCGGCCCAGTTGGACCAGACTGCTGGCGTACCGGACATGCACGCTCCTCGACATGAATATGAACTGACTTCATATCAGGAACGTTGTGCCTGGTAAATACCGCAATCGTGGCCCGCTCGTTGTACCGGTAGTCACAGACTCGTGACGTGCAGATATGTTCATCCGTCGAAGGGGGGTGGCGAGTGTCCACACCAGCCGCCACGACCGGGCCGCTGCGCCGGGTACCGGTGCAGGGTCGAAGTGTCGCGCGGGTCCAGCGGATGCTGGATGCCTGTGCCGAGCTCGTCGACGAGGTGGGGTACGAGGGGCTGACCACGACTCTGCTCGCCGAGCGCGCCGAGGTGGCGATCGGGTCGGTCTACCAGTTCTTTCCGGACAAGCGGGCGATCGTGCAGGCGTTGACCCTGCGCACGATGGAGTCCTACCTCCAGCGGCTCGACGAGCGGTTCGCCTCCGACGACCTGACCCACTGGTGGGACGGTGTCGACGCGGCGATCGACGAGTACATCTCGATGCACCGCACGGTCCCGGGCTTCCGTACCTTGCACTTCGGCGACGTGGTCGACCTGCATCTGCTCGATGAGCAGCGGGACAACAACGGGGTGATCGCGGACCAGCTCGCCCGGGTGCTCACCGAGCGCTTCGGCCTGGCCGCCGTCCCGGACCTGCGATTCCATCTGGAGATCGCGGTCGAGGCGGCGGACGCGCTGATCAAGCTGGCCTTCCGCCGCAAGCCGGAGGGCGACGACCGGGTGCTGATCGAGGCCAAGGCGCTGATCCGGGAGTACCTGCACCGGCAGGTCGACGCCCGGACCGAGACCGCCCAGCAGAGCTGAGCGGCGCGTCGCCGCCCCCGGTGCCGGCGGCGACAAGAAACAAGGTGCGACGCCCGGGGTGCGACCGGGCAGGACGACGAGCGGCGGGTTCCCGAGGTGCGCCGGGGCCCGCCGTCACCATGTGGCCCTACAGGAACGCGTGGCCCTCACCGCGGTAGGTGGGCACGGTCGCGACCACCGCGTCCCCGTCGACCAGGTGCAGTTCGTTGACGTGCTCGCACAGCTCGCCGGCCTTGGCGTGCCGGAACCAGACCCGGTCGCCCACCCGCAGCGTCGTCGCCGCCGCGCCCGCGAGCGGGGTCTGCACCTCACCCGCGCCCTCGGCCCCGAGCAGCTTCAGGCCCGGCGGCAGCCACGGCCGGGGGAGCCGGCTGTCGGCGGCCGGGCCCGAGGCGATCCAGCCGCCACCGAGCACGGTGGCCAGCCCGGGCCCCGGCCGGCGGACCACCGCGCAGGCGAAGAACGCCGCCGGGGTCGGGCGCCAGGCACGGTACGCGTCGAAGAGCGTCGGCCCGTACAGGCCCGACCCGGCGGTGACCTCGGTGACCGCGGGGTCGGCGCTGGTGGCGGCCACGCTGCCGGTGCCGCCGCCGTTGACGAACTCCAGGTCGGCGTGTTCGCGTACCGCGGCGACCGCCGCCGCGCGCCGGGCCAGCAGTTCCCGGTACGACCCGCGCTGGGCGACCCGGATCGCGGTGCCGAGCACCGCCTGCCCGGGCGGGGCGTCGCCGAGCCCGGCGATCTGCGCCTCGTACGACATCAGCCCGACCAGCCGGAAGCCCGGCCGGCCGGCGACCGCGGCGGCGAACGCGCCGGCCGCCCGGGCGCTGTGCACCGGGGAGCGGCGGACGCCCACGTGCACCCGGCCGCCCAGCGGTCGCCAGGAGGCGTCCAGGTCGAGGCAGAGCCGCAGGGGTGGCCGCCGTCCGGGCGGGCACACGTCGTCGACGAGGTCGAGCTGAGCGCTGTCGTCGACCATCATCGTCACCGCGTCGGCGAGCGCCGGGTCGGCGGCCAGTTCGGCGAGCGCGTTCCGGTCGGCGGTCGGGTATGCCACCAGCACGTCGTCGCTGAGACCGGCGCGCGCCAGCCAGATCGCCTCGGGCAGGGTGAACGCCATCACGCCCCGCCAGCCGGGGCGGTCCAGCACCCGGGTCAGCAGGTCGCGTACCCGGACCGACTTGCTGGCGACCCGGACCGGCTTGCCGGCGGCCCGCTTGACCAGCGCGTCCGCGTTCGCGTCGAAGGCGGAGAGATCGACCACGGCGTACGGCGGGTCGAGGTGGGCGGTCGCCCGTTCGAGGCGATCGCGAAGTTTGTCACTGTCGGTGGCCACGTTTGCACGCTAACTGTCTGGGCGTCAATGCGAAATACCCTCGCGTCTGTCCGGGCTGCGGGCGGTGGCGCCGTCGGCCTAGGCTCAGCGAGCAGGCGAATGTCGCGGAGGGGGACGCTTCTCGCCGGGACTAGAGTGTTCCACCGGAGAGGCCCAGCGCTGGGTCGGCACGTGGAGGTACCGCCATCGAAAGCCAGAAGAACGGCGAGTCGCCCGGCGTGTCGCCGTCCGGGGCACAGGCCGACCGGTCCGGAGCCGCCGCCATCCGCTCGGTGCTGCGCATCCGGCCGTTCCGCCGGCTCTGGATCGTGCTCGGCGCGGCCTCCTTCGGCGACTGGCTCGGCCTGCTCGCCACCTCCGTCTTCGCCGCCGCCCAGGTCTCCGGCAGCACCGCCAAGGGTGCCGCCTTCGGCAGCCTGATCGCGGTCCGGCTGCTGCCCGCGCTGGTGCTCGGTCCGGTGGCCGGCGTCTTCGCCGACCGGTTCGACCGGCGCTGGACGATGGTCATCTGCGACCTCCTGCGCTTCCTGCTCTTCGCCTCCATCCCGCTGCTCGCGCTCACCGGCGCCAGCGGCGGCGTGGTGGTCAGCTGGGCGGCCGTCGCGACCTTCCTGATCGAGACGATCACGCTGCTCTGGATCCCGGCCAAGGAGGCCGCGGTCCCCAACCTGATCCCGCGCGCCCGGCTGGAGACGGCCAACCAGCTCACCCTCATCACCACGTACGGCCTCACCCCGGTGCTCGCCGCGATCAGCCTCTCGGTGCTGGACCGCAGCGTCCGGGGGCTGACCGGCGGGGACGTGCCCAACTGGGCCGAGCCGGCCCAGCTCGCGCTCTGGTTCAACGCGTTCTCCCGGCTCGCCACGGCACTCGTGGTGGCCTTCGGCATCAAGGAGATCAGCCAGGGCCGGACGGACGAGCGCGAGCGCACCGAGCAGAGCATGATGCGCCAGTTCACCGAGGGCTGGAGGTTCATCCGGCAGACGCCGCTGGTCCGCGGGCTGGTGCTCGGCATCTTCGGGGCGTTCGCCGGCGGCGGCATCGTGATCGGTACGGCCAAGTTCTTCGCCGCCTCGCTCGGCGCCGGTGACGCCGCTTTCTACCTGCTCTTCGGCGCCATCTTCATCGGCCTCGCGGTCGGCATCGGGGCCGGCCCGCTGATCGTCCGGGAGATGTCCCGGCGCCGCTGGTTCGGCATGAGCATCGTGCTGGCCAGCGCCTCGGTGCTGGTGCTCGCCTTCGCCATCCACCTGTCCATGGCGATGGTCGGCGCGATCCTGGTCGGCGCGGGCGCCGGCATGGCCTTCCTGGCCGGCACCACCCTGCTCGGCGGCGAGGTCGCCGACGAGGTACGCGGCCGGGTCTTCGCGGTGGTGCAGATCGGCACCCGGCTGGTGCTGATCCTCGCCATCGCGCTGAGCAGCCTCCTGGTCGGCGTCGGCGGCTCGCGCAAGCTGACCATCGCCGACCTCGGCATCTCGGTCTCCTCGACCCGCCTGCTGCTGCTCGCCGCCGGCGCGGCCGGCATCTTCGCCGGGATCAGCGCCTTCGGCCAGATGGACGACAAGAAGGGCGTGCCGGTCCTGGCCGACCTCTGGGGCTCGATCCGCGGTCGCCCGCTGATGCCAACCGAGCACTTCGTCTCCAGCGGCCTCTTCGTGGTCTTCGAGGGTGGCGAGGGGGCCGGCAAGTCGACCCAGCTCTCCGCGCTCGCCGAGCGGCTGCGCGAGCAGGGCCGGGACGTGGTGGTCACCCGGGAGCCGGGCGCCACGCCGGTCGGCGAGCGGATCCGCTCGCTGGTGCTGGAGAACGCCGGTGACGAGGCCCCCTCGGCGCGCGCCGAGGCGCTGCTCTACGCCGCCGACCGGGCGCACCACGTCGCCACCGTGGTCCGGCCGGCGCTGGTCCGGGGCGCGGTGGTGGTCAGCGACCGGTACGTCGACTCGTCCCTGGCGTACCAGGGGGCCGGTCGTACGCTGCCGGTGCAGGAGGTCTCCTGGCTCTCCTCGTGGGCCACCGGCGGGCTCAAGCCCGACCTGGTGGTGCTCCTCGACGTCGACCCGCGCACCGGGCTGTCCCGGGTCGAGTCCCGCAACGAGGGCGCCGACCGCCTCGAAGCCGAGTCGCTCGCCTTCCACGAGCGGGTCCGGTACGCCTTCCTCGACCTGGCCGCCGCCGACCCCAAGCGCTACCTGGTGCTCGACGCCTCCCGTCCGGTCGAGGAGATCGCCGAGGCGGTGGCCCGCCGGGTGGACGAGTTCCTGGTCGACCCGGCCGCCATCGTGCACCCCCGCCCGGCCCAGGGCCCGGACACCACGGTCCAGCCGGAGTTATCCGACGCGGAGCTGGTGACCATGGAGCGCCCCACCTGATGGCGGACGTCTTCGCCGACCTGGTCGGGCAGGACGAGGCCGTGGCGACGCTGCGCCGTGCCGCCGCCTCGGCCGCCGCCCTGCTGCGCGCCGCCGCCGCGCCCGCGGCCCGGTCGGCCGACCCGTACGACGACCTCGACGCGCTCGCCGAGGAGTTCGACGAGGCGCCGGGGCCGGCGGGTGGCGAGTCCGACCCGTCCGGCGGCGAGCCCGGTGCGGGCATGACCCACGCCTGGATCTTCACCGGGCCGCCCGGTTCCGGCCGCTCGGTCGCCGCCCGCGCCTTCGCCGCCGCGTTGCAGTGCGTGCACGGCACCGGCTGCGGGGCGTGTCCCGGCTGCCACACCACGATGACCGGCACCCACGCGGACGTCCGGCTGGTGGTGCCCGAGGGGCTCTCCATCGGCGTCGGCGAGATGCGCGCCCTGGTGCTGCGGGCGGCCAGCACGCCGTCCGGCGGGCGCTGGCAGATCGTCATCATCGAGGACGCCGACCGGCTCACCGAGGCGGCCGGCAACGCGCTGCTGAAGGCGATCGAGGAGCCGCCGCCGCGTACCGTCTTCCTGCTCTGCGCCCCGTCCACCCACCCGGACGACATCTCGGTGACCATCCGGTCGCGTTGCCGGGTCGTACCGCTGCGGCAGCCGCCGGCCGGCGCGGTGGCCGAGGTGCTCGTCCGCCGGGACGGCATCGCGCCGGACGTGGCCGGCTGGGCCGCGGCGGCGGCACAGGGACACGTGGGCCGGGCCCGGCGGTTGGCCCGCGACCCGGAGGCCCGGCAGCGCCGGGACGCGGTGCTCGCCGTGCCGCGCCGGCTGACCGGGGTGGGTGCCGCGTTCGACGCCGCGTCCGCGCTGATCGAGGCGGCCGAGGCGGAGGCCGCCGCGTCGGTCGCCGAGATCGACGAGGCGGAGCGGAGCGCGTTGCAGACCGCGCTCGGGGCGGGCGGCACCGGCCGGGGTGCGGCGGGTGCCATGCGCGGCGCCGCCGGCCAGCTCAAGGACCTGGAGAAGCGGCAGAAGTCGCGGGCCACCCGGGTCCAGCGGGACGCGCTCGACCGGGCGCTGGTCGACCTCGCCGGCTTCTACCGGGACGCGCTGACCATGGCGCTGCGGGCGCCGGTCGCACCGGTGCACACCGACACCGCGGCGCTGGCCGAGGCGGGCGCGCAGAAGTGGGACGCCGAGGGGGCGTTGCGCCGGCTGGAGGCCGTGCTGGAGTGCCGGGCGGCGATCGAGGCGAACGTCAAGCCGCGGATCGCGGTGGAGGCGATGATGCTCGCCCTCTGGAAGGGGTGATCCCCGCCTTCCGGCGTTGTCCACAGGGCATCGACAGGCGCGATTGAGGTGCGGTACGGTCCGGTGTGCCGCAGTGACGGTGGCGGCACGCTCAGTGAGGGTCAGCCGGGAGGAGACCGCCGATGCCGCGGGGGGAGATCGACGAGGCCTGGATCGAGGAGGCGGTGCGGCGCTACCGGCGCATCGAGACCCTGCAGGCCGAGTTCGACCAGGCGGTGGCGACGGTCGAGGTCACCGTCCGCTCGCCGGACGGGCTGGTCGAGGTGGTGGTGACGGCCGGCGGCCGGATCACCGACGTGCGCTTCCTCGGCCCGCTGCACCAGCGCAACCCCCGGGACGTCGCCGGTGCGGTGCAGGCCGCGGTCACCGCCGCCGCCGACGCCGCCCAGTGGGCCCGGGAGAAGCTGCACAACGAGACCTTCGCGGCGTACCGGCCGCTGGCGGGAGCCTGACATGGAGACGCTTCGGGCCCTGGCCGCCCGCCTCGACGAGGCCAGCCTCGCCCTCACCACGCTGTCCCGCACGGTGACCGCGACCGACCCGGCGCACCCGGCCTTCGGCACCCACGCCACCGGCCGGCCCGGTGAGGTCGGCCGGGCGCTGCACCGGCAGTGGACCACCGCCACCGGGGACCGGGCCCGCGAGGCCGGTGCCGCCGCCGCCCGGCTGGCCGCCGCCGCGGCCGCGCTGCGCAGCGCCGCCGACCGCTACGCCGCGACCGACGACTCCAGCCGGCACCGGTTCCTCCGGGAGGCGTGATGGACGCCCTGGACCGCCTCGCCGAGCCGGGTCTCGACCTGCTCGCCCGGGTCGACACGCTGCTCGCCGCCGGCGCGCCCGAGGGGCACCGGCTCTGGCCGCTGCTGCGCCGCATGCAGGTGCTCCCCGGCGAGGCCGTGCGCGAGTTCCTCGAGCTGCATCCGGCGCCGCTGGCCGGCGCCGGCCACGCGGTGCGCCAGCTCGTCCGGGGGTACGACGACACCTGCGCGATGCTCGCCGACCCGGTCGCCTGGTCCGGGCCGGCCGCCGCCGCGTACGACGCGGCGCGCGGCGCGCTGCTGCGGCACCTCGACGAGGGGCCGGAGAGCCTGGTCGGGCGGCTGGAGTCGACCGCGGGTTACGCGGACGCGCTGGCCGACTGGGTGGAGGGCAGCCGGCTCGCCCTCGCCCGGGCGCTGGCGGATGTGCTGCGCTCGGCCGAGGCGGTCACGGTGCATGTCGCCACCCGGCCGGGGGCCGAGGCCGGGCGGGCCGGGGCGCTGGCGGCGGCCGAGATCGCGACCCGGGTGCTGGGTGTCCTCGGCGTGGCGTACGACGGGGCGGAGACGCTGCTGCGCCAGTGGGCGCCGAGCCTGGCGGAGACGACCTGGCGGGACCGTTCGCCCGGCGCGCCCCACCTCGGCGGGACCACCCGGATCGGGCACTGACCCGGGGTCGTGCGGTCACCAGGGCCCGACAAGGTCCACGGCGTCGCGCGCCGAACCGGCCGTGGCCGGGCTCCGGCGGCGACGCCGTGGCCTTCCCCTGCACCCCCCGCAGGTCTGTCTTCACTCAACGCGGTCGGCCGTCGTTTGTCCTCCGGGACGCTCATGTTTCAGCCGTCCGGGCGAGGATCAATGGCACGACGGGTTGGGGGCGGTTCGGTCGAGTCGACAATCATGGATCGCTGCGCCCGGTGACCGTTCGGCGACGGCCCGCCGGGTCGGATCCGCGTCGAGGTCGTAGGGTGAAGGGCATGGGCATGCTCTGCGCGGTCAGTTTCAACCGGTACGGGCGCCTCTACTACCTCGACCCGGGCGAGTTGCGCCCGCAGGTGGGCGACAAGGTGCTGGTGCCCACCGACGAGGGTCCCGAGGTGGCCGAGTGCGTCTGGGCCGCGCAGTGGGTCAGCGACGACACCGCGGGCTTCCCCAAGCTGGCCGGGCTGGCCGAGGAGGAGGACCTGCGCCGCGACGAGCTGCTGCGGCGGCGCAAGGCGGACGCCAAGGTCGCCGCCAAGCGGCTGATCCGCGAGCACGGGCTGCCGATGAAGGTGGTGGCCGTCGACCACGTGCTCGGTACGCCGGAGACCGGCAGCGACCGCACCACCATCTACTTCACCGCACCGCACCGGGTCGACTTCCGCTCCCTGGTCCGCGACCTGGGGGCCACGCTGCACTGCCGGGTCGAGCTGCGGCAGCTCTCCGCCCGCGACTCGGCCCGGGTGCAGGGTGGGATCGGCTCCTGCGGCCGGGACCTGTGCTGCGCCACCTTCCTCAACGACTTCGAACCGGTCACCATCCGGATGGCGAAGGACCAGGATCTGCCGCTCAACCCGCTGCGCATCTCCGGCGCGTGCGGCCGGCTGATGTGCTGCCTGAAGTACGAGCACCCGCTCTACCAGCGGTTCCAGGAGTCCGCGCCGGCGATCGGGAGCCGGGTCTCCACCCCGGAGGGCAGCGGCAGGGTCGTCGGCCACAGCGTGCCCAGGGATTCGGTCACCGTCCGCCTCGACGCCGACGGCTCCCGCTGCTCGTGCAGCCGCGCCTCCGTCTGCGCCCCCCGCCAGGCCCACGACCAGCACTACACCCCCTGACCCCGCACCCGCTGGTGTTGACCAAGGAGTTTGCGTCGGGATTCGCGGCTCCGGTGACGCAAACTCCTTGATCAACAACGCTGGGCGGTCAGCGGAGGGTGATGGGGGGCTCGGCCAGGCGGGGGGTCAGGGGGTCCTTGGGCAGGAGCCAGGAGGCCGTGGGGGACTGGTCGGGGTTCAGGCGCCAGGCGTGGGAGACCTTGTCGACGGCGATCGGGTAGATGGTGAGCGTGCCGTCGGGGTCGATCCGGAAGCGGAGGAACGCCTTCGAGTCCTCGATGCCCTGGGCGGCGAAGAGCTCGTTCAGGTTCACCCCGAAGGAGCCGGCCACCAGCAGGTAGAGCGCGACGAGCTGGCTGGACACCAGGCCGATCACCGGCCCGTACAGCACCGCCGCGGCGGCCGCCGGCAGCGGCCACGGCCAGTCGTAGAAGGGCAGCTTCAGCCAGAGCCAGGTGCCGGCGGCGGCCAGCGCCACGTGTGCCAGGCCGTGCGAGACGCCGAGGAGCCAGTTCCGGACGTGCCGTTTCCCGCCGGCGCTGGGCGGCTTGGCGAAGAATGCCGCGCTCACCATGGTCACCACCACCATGATCACCAGCGGGACGCTGAGCAGCCGCTGCTCGGTGGTGCCCACCTGGTTCGCCGTCACCCCGGCCATGGCCAGCATCAGCAGCGTGTGCAGGGTGCCCAGGAGGGTGGTGAAGCCCGGATTGCGGAACGGCAGCCGGGCGAAGATGCCCCAGCCGTAGCGGCGCGAGCGCGCCTTGTCCGGATAGCGGGCCGCCAGGTCGTACTCCCGGGTGCGGCTGGCGCGGCGGGCCAGCGTGTCGCGCGGCGGCACCTCCAGCCGCTCCGGCAGCTCGTGGGTGGGGTAGAGGTAGGCGCCGCCGCCCCCGCAGGTGATGAGCTGCCGCTCGGGGCCGGTGTAGCGGGCGTAGTGGTGCAGGTCACCGGAGAGCAGCAGCCGCACCTGCGCCCCGGTGGGCACGATGATCGTACGGATGAAGTAGTCGATCGAGTCGTAGGCCGTGGGATGGTCGACGGCCTTGACCCAGGTGGGCGCCGGCACCGCCAGGATCACCCGCGAGCGCGCGGTGAGCTTCCGGGCGACCGCGTCGAAGTAGGTGAGCTGCGGGTCGTCCAGGTACGACCCGGACTGGTCGTCGAGGCCGAGCAGCCACCAGTCGGCGGGCAGCTCCACCGCGAAGTACGAGCGGGACTGGCCGGTGCCCCAGCCGGCGAAGTGCCGGTCCCGGGAACGGACGAAGAGCCGCAGGAAGGCGGTCAGGCCGTCGTACCAGTCGTGGTTGCCGGGGACCGCGAAGAGCGTCGGCCGCTCGGGCGGCGACAGCGGCAGCGCGGCCTGGTACGGCCCCTTGCACCGGTCCTCGTACGCCTCGTAGGCCGCCGACGGGTAGACCTCGTCGCCGCCCATCACCAGGGTCTGCCCCCGGGGCAGCCGGTGCCCGTCGACCTCCAGTTCCGGCTGGGCGAGCAGGTACGCGACCGAGTACGTGGCGTCGAAGCCGTCGCCCAGGTCGGCCACGTAGTCCAGCCACAGCCCGCCGTCCGGCCCGACCTGCCGGAACGTGTCGCTGCCGAAGGCGTTCTGCAGCTCCCGCTTGTCCAGGTACGCCCCGAACAGCATCGCCAGCAGCGTACGCAGGCCGGTCTGGATCAGCAGCAGCGGCGCGAGCCAGGGGACCGGCTTGCGCGGGGTGAACCCGAGCTCCAACGGGTCGAGGCTGCGTGGCCGGCGGGTGGCGCGCTCACCGGGGTGCGCCTCGGGTATCGGCTCCGGCGGGGGTGCGTGATCGTCGCTCACCCGCCGCAGGTTAGTCGTCCCGGAACGCGAGCGCTCTCCCCGGAACGTACCGGACCTTCCTCGATGTCCGGATCCGAGGGTGAGGGGATCCCGTTCGGCTTCCGGCGGGCGGTGCCGTACACTTGACGATCGTTGCCGCCTTAGCTCAGTCGGCTAGAGCGACGCACTCGTAATGCGTAGGTCGACGGTTCGATTCCGTCAGGCGGCTCGGTGAAGAAGCCCAGGTCATCGACCTGGGCTTCGCCGTTTCCCCAGGTCGATGACAGCGCCGCCAGCAGTGCCAGTCCGGGGGTTGACCCACAGGTGGCTCCGGCGGTGGCGGCCCTCGACGGGCTAATTTCCCCCGGCGAGTCCGGCAAGTCCCGCTTCGGCGCACTCGTCGTCGTGTTGCGGCAGTCCGCCGCTAACTGCAATGGCACCCAGGACGGTGTCGGCCCGCCGGATCAGCAACGAACCCGCGCCAGCCAGGATGGGCCGGCCCGCCGCCCGGTCGATCTGGCCGAAGAGGGCGGGCCATGCTTCCTGCATCTGGCGCAGTGCTGCGCCGTCGCGGCGGATGAGAGCCACACTGGCCGCTTTGTGCTTGGCAATTTCGGCGGACAGCGGCGGTGCGCCGTCCATGCGGCCCAGGGCCTGTAGGTGGCCGCCCTCATCGACGATGGCGACCGTGATGTGGGAGCCCAGATCCCTGGCCCGCTGATGGGCGCCGTTGATCAGCTCGTGGGCCTCGCGGAGCGTGAGTGGCATGACTCCCCCTTTTAGTGGACGACTGTCCTCGCATGGACGACTGTATTGTCGTGGTCGGCCGTAGCGCAAGATCCCACAACTGGAAGGATCTGGCCCATGGACAGCACGCCCACTACTCGTTCAGCGGCTCCCCGCCGCCCGAATGCCCGGGGGCAGGGTGAGTTGCTGCGGGAAGAGATCGTTTCCTGTGCGGTACAGATGCTCGACGAGCTTGCCGACGATGAAGCGCTGTCCCTGCGCGCGATCGCGCGCGCACTATCGATCTCTCCGACCTCGGTCTATCTGTACTTCCCGGACCGCGATGCGCTCGTGCTGGCCGCCATGCAACGCTGCCACGAAGACATGGTGCAAACCGCATCCGTCGCGGAGGCGAGGTACGAGGCCCCGGCGTCGCGGCTGCGTGCGCGGATCCTGGCGCAGGCGGCCTGGGCACAGGAACATGCCGGCCTCTACAAGGTGATGCACGAGAGCAAGGCCAGCCGGCGTCCCGGCATGCCGTTCAAAGAGGCACTGCTGGCACGGACCGCGGCTGCCATACAGGAGTGCATCGATGCGGGTGCCGCCCCGCCCGGTGATCCACTCACCCTGGCGCTGGATCTCCGTGCCGCGGTGATCGGCATGCTCTCGCTACGGATCAACGAGCCCAACCTGCCGTGGCCACCCCTCGCGGAGCAGGTCGATCGATTTCTTTCCAAGCTCGTCGGACTCCCACCATCGACGCAGCCTGACGACCGCGGTCTCTGATCAGCGGAGTCCTACCCGCCACACCGATCGGCGCCGATCGGCAGGATCCCGCGGTTCTTCAAGGTCGACCAGACCTAGTGCGCCGGGGAGGGGGCCTCGGGGGGACGGCCGGCGGCGTGCTGGGCGTCGGCGACGGCGAGGCCGAGCAGGATGAGTCCGGCGGCGATCGGGGAGGCCAGCGGCGGGGCGAAGTACAGGGGGAAAGCGACGACCGCCAGGGCGGCGATGGCGACGACGCGGCGGAGTGAGAGCCGGTTGAACACGATGCGTTCCAGACGGATGCGGCCGTAGAGGAACAGCGCCGGGCCGCCGAGGGTCGCGACGAGCCACGCGGGCTCGGGCAGGCCTTCCGGGCGTTGCAGTACGGCCTCGAAGCCGACGGCGGTGGTGACGATGCCGAGCACCATGAGGACGTGGGAAGTGCCGGTGGCCCGGCCGGCGGCGTCCCGGTCCGCTGCGGTGGCGAGGGCTTCGGCGAGGACCTGGCCGGAGCGGTAGAAGTAGATGCGCCACAGCAGCACCGTCGACAGGAACGCCACCACCAGCAGCGCGGAGGTCTCCGGGCTGATCGGCTGGCTGGTGAACGTGGTGCCGACCGCGAGCACGGTTTCGCCGAGGGCGATCATCAGGAACTGCTGGTAGCGCTCGGGCAGATGGTGCGTGCTGTCCGTGGCCCACGCACTGACCGGCGGTTCGGTCGTCCCCGGTAACGGCCAGCGGAGTTGCGCCGCGACGATGTCAACGGTCACGGCGGTCCCCCACAGGGCGGCCCGGGCGCCGCCGCTGACGGCCGCGCCGGCGAAGAAGATCGCCGCCGAGACCACGTGCCAGGGCAGTGCCCGGCGGTAGAGCCCCCGCAGCGGGTGTCCGCGCAGCGCGGGCATCAGGATGAGTGGCCGGCCCACCTGCAGGATCACGTACGGCAGTACGAACGCCCATCCGCGGCCGATGAACGCGGACGGCAGCGACGACGACATGACCAGCAGCCCGAAGGCGCTGGCCAGCACGATGTACTGGATCTTGCGACGGCGGGGGTCGAACCAGCTGGTGATGTGTGCGGTGGTGATCCACAACCAGATCAGCGGCAGCGTCAGCACGACCAGGTACGCCATCGCCCGCCACCGGGCGACGATGTCTTCGCTGACGATGTCCCGCGCGACCCGGCTGACCACCCCGGCCAGGGCGAACACCAGCACCAGGTCGACGAAGAGTTCCAGGAAATTGGCCTGCCGCACGTCCTCGCGGCGTTGCAGCAGATCCGGGCCCTGTTCACCGCCTTCCCGATGCCTCATACCGCTCATAGTCGCCCGCGCAACCCCGGCTGATCCGGGGCTTGGACGTTGTCCATCCGGAGGGGAACCGTCTCCGCCGGGACGGCTCACCGGCGTCGGCGACTGCGGTGCCATGCCTCAGAGGCCGCGTCGGGCCTCCCGTTCGGCACGTCGGGCCTCCCGTTCGGCGCGCTTGCGCTCCCGCTGCTCGCGGCTCCACTGCTTGCGCCGTTCCAGGTCCTCCTTCCAGAGGTCCCGCTGGATCCGCGAGCCGCCCTGGATGGCGTTGTCCACGGTCGCGGGGCCGGCGAGGTTCTTGAACACCCACCCCAGGAGTCGCCCGCCCTCGCCGGGTGTCTTCTGCTCCTCGCCAGCCATCGCCACGCTCCCTCATCGAACCGTTGGACGCCCAACAGTTGGGGCACCAACTATTGGTAGGCTAACAGCATGGCGGAGGATGGCGATGGCATGGGTGGTCTGACGGGCATCGACGACCCGCTGGCTCTGGAGCAGCAGGTCTGCTTCGCGCTCTCCGTCGCCGCCCGCGGTGTCGTGGCGGTCTACCGCCCGCTGCTCGAACCGATGGGCCTGACCCACCCGCAGTACCTGGTGATGCTCGCCCTCTGGCAACACGCGCCGCTGTCCGTACGCGAGCTGAGCCGGCTGCTGCAACTGGACCCGGGCACCCTGTCGCCACTGCTCAAGCGCCTGGAGGCGAGCGGCTACCTGCGCCGGGAGCGCGACCCGGCCGACGAGCGCAGCCTCGCGGTGACCCTCACCGCCAAGGGGCGGGCGTTGCGCAGCGAGGCCGAGCAGATTCCCCCGGCGATCGTCGAGCGGCTCGGCATGCCGATCGAGGACCTGAGGAAGCTGCACGCCACGCTGACCGAGGTCATCGAGGCCGCTCGGCAGGCGTCGAAGACGGCCCCGCCGCCGGTCGGCGGCGAGGCGTGAGCCCGGACGGCGGGCAGGACCGCCGGGCGGGCGGCGGCCGGGGATGACCCCCGAGCCACCCGAGCCTCGGCCTCAGCGTTGCATGACCCAGATGTCCAGGGGCGCGGTGAGGGTACGGCTCACCGCCCAGCCGGCGCGGCGATACACCTCGACGTTCGCCGGGTTGCTGGTCTCCAGGACCGCCGGCAGGCCGTCGGCCTCGGCCCGGCGCAGCCCGGCCCGCATGACCGCGTGTCCCCAGCGCCGGCCGGCGTGCTCGGGATGGGTGCCGAGGACACCGAGGTACCAGAACGGGGTGGTCGGCAGCGCGGTGTGCACGGCGTCCTCGTAGGCGCGGACCCGGGCCAGCGCGTCGGCCGGGAGCTGGGCGGCGAGGGCGTCATCCGGCCATCCGGCACCCGTGGCGGGAGGTTCCCAGATCGCGACCGAGGCGCCGCCCTCGATCGTCCATACCGTCCGCCGATGGACGCGCTTGTCGAAGAGGTGGCCGAAGAAGGCGGCGGCGTACCGGGGGTAGGTCGCCTGGTCCGGGAAGAGGTGGCGCAGCACCGGGTCCTGCTCGAACGCGGCGACCAGCGAGGCGATGACGCGGGTGCGGTTCGCCGAGGTGGCGATGGTGATCTCCGGTGTGCTCACAGCGCACGACGGTAGCGCGCCCGGGCGATCAACCGGCGTCCCCACGAAACGTTGCCGGTTCGCTATGGTGCCTACCCGTCGGCCGGGAGGCCGACGGAAACGGGGGGATCGGATATGAACACGCGCGGGCGCACCCTGCTGCCACTCGCTCTGGGCGGCGTCCTGCTGCTCGGCTCCGGTTGCGAGGAGCGGGCCGACCGGCCGGTCGCCCGGCCCGCCGCCGCGCCGAGCGCCAGCGCCGCCACCCCGTCGCCGACGGCCCGCGACGCCAAGGCCGAACTCGTCGCGGCGTTGCAGCGGTCCCAGCGGGTCCCGCACCGGTACGCGGTGCAGGGCGACCTGCCCGAGGGGCAGCGGGTGAAGGCGTCCGGCGCCTTCGACCCGAAGGCCCGCCGGTTCGCCGCCACGGCCGAGGTCACCGGCGGCGGCAAGGCGCGGGAGAGCGGCCGGCGCATCGTGATCGGTACGGACAGCTACCTGCGGCCGACCGGGGACCGGCAGTGGGTGCACCTCGACCTGAAGCGGGTCAAGCCGGGTGGCCTGATGGACTTCGACATGAAGGACCCGACCGGCCTGGTGGCGTTCACCCAGCGGGTGACGTCCGCGAAGCTGACCGCCCCGGGCACCTACTCCGGCACCTTCGACGTGGTGCAGTCCGGCATCGACCCGTACCTGCCGGTCGGAGCGCCGAGCGTGGTGTGGTTCGGCGGAGGCGACGCCGACTTCACCATCACCACCGACGCGCAGGGTTGGGTCACCTCGATCCGGGTGGTGCTGGAGCCGACCGGCAAGCCGAAGCTCACCATGACGACGCGGCTGAGCGGCCACGGCAAGCCGACCGGGATCACCCGCCCGTCGAAGTCGTCGACCGCCGAGGCCGCCGACTTCTACTACGACAAGACCTGATCAGCCGGTGAGTCGCCACGCGACGATGGCGTACGAACGAAGTGGGCCCGGGGGCGCGGCACGGGGCCGGCCCACCGGGCTCACTCCGGCAGGGAGAGGAAAGGTCAGAGGTTGCGGCGCGGGTCGGCCGGGTCGGCCGGGAAGGTGCGCGCCCGCTGCGCCGGCAGGTCGGTCACCACGTACCCGCTCTCGGTCTCGGAGGTGGGCTCGTCGGTGTCCGCGCGGTGCTTGGCCGCCGCCGCGGCACCGGCCGCCGCCATCCCCGCGGCCGCCGCGCCCGCCGCCACCGCCTTGCCGGAGACACCGGCCTTGCCGTCGTCCCCGCGCGTGCCGGCGGCGTGCTCCACCCCGGGGGTGCCGAGGGTACGGCCGTCGTCGATCGTGCCGCGCCAGGCGCCCGTCTCGGTGCCCCGGCTCTCGATGTACGACTTGAACTTCTCCAGGTCGGCCTCGGCCCGCTTCTCGACGATGTGCAGCTTGTCGCCGGCCTGCTCGACCAGCCCCTCCGGCTCGTACTCCAGGGAGAGCCGGACCTGGGTGCGGTCGGCGCCGATCGGCTGGAAGTAGACCGCGCCCGCGTTGGTGGCGCCGCTGGTGGCCGCCCAGGCCACCTTCCGGTCCGGCACCTGCTCCAGGACCTTGGCGTCCCACTCGCGCTTCACGCCCGCGATCTCGGCGACCCAGTGCATCCGCCGGTCGTCGAGCTGGCGTACCTCCCGCACGCCGCCCATGAACCGGGGGAACTCCTCGAACTGCGTCCACTGGTTGTACGCGGTGCTGACCGGCACGTCGACTTCGATGGACTTCTCGACCTCCGTGGTCATCGATCCTCCTCGTCGGGATTTCGTCCGCCTTCACTCCGTACCCGGGGAATTCGTGCTCAACCGGGACGGCGCGGGACAGCAGGTCAGCCGTCCTCCCGGTCCGGGTTCTCCAGCCGGAAGAAGTTGCTCTGCTTCCCGTCGGAGCGCTCCTCCTGGTAGATGAAGTTGAGCCGGCGCTCGTCGAAGGTGCGGAACCACTCCTCCCAGCTGATCTCGCGCAGCCGCTCCTCCCGGCCGTTGGCCGGGAAGTCGAGGCGCAGTACCCCGGCGTGCCCGTCGTGTTCGGTGCCGTCCACCGTGGCCGGTACGCCCCGGCGCGCCTCCGCCCACCGCCGGATCACGTCGTGGTCCGTGGTGACCAGGCTGCGGCCGGGCCGCTCCGGCTCGTCGTCGACCGAGGTGACCTCCTGCGCGTACTTCAGCGACCGGGAGGTCTGGGAGCCGGTGCGGATGCCGCCGCCGGACGACCCGCCCCGCGAGCCGGCGCCGGACGAGCCGCCCCGCGAGCCGCCGCCGGAGTCGTCGTGGAGGCTCTTGACCAGGGCCTTGACCAGGTCGTCCTTGCGCATGTCGGCGGTCGCGCCGACGCCGCGGTCGCGGAGCCGGCGGCGCAGCTCGTCGACCTTGAGCCGGGCGATCTCGCTCTCGCTGACGTCGGGGGTGTTCGGGGTCTGGTTGCCGGGCGGGTTGGTTGCCGTGCCCCGGGCGGACGACGAGGTGCTCTTCTTGGCCGACGCGGAGCCACGCCCCGAGGAGGTGCCGGCGCGCGCCGAGGTGCTCTTCTTCGCGCCGCCGCGCATGCTCTTCACCAACGCCTTGACCAGGTCGTCCTTGCGCATGCCGGCGGTGCCGGTGACGCCCTGGCGACGGAGCCGGTCGCGCAACTGGTCGACGGTGAGCCGGGCGATCTCGCTCTCGTTGACGTCGGGGGTGTTCGGGGTCTGGTTGCCCGGCGGGTTCGCGGTCGCGGTCGATCCGCTGCCGCGCCGCGAGCTGTTCTTCGTGGGCATCGCACATCATCCTTCCTCGACCCGGGTCAGGGGGGTCCAGCGCCGGTGACGCGGTGGGCCGTCCCCTGATCAGTACCCTCAGCCGGCCGCCCAAACGTGACCGGCCGGCGGGGGCCCGGGGCGAGGTCAGACGTAGAGGTTGCGGGCGTAGTCCGGGCCGTAGTGGCGTTCCAGGGCGGCGAGGCTCTCCTCGGGGGCCTCGAGCTCCTTGACCAGCCGGGGCCGGGACGGCAGCGCCTCCGGCCGCCAGGTCTCCGGCTGCCACAGCCGGGAGCGGAGGAACGCCTTCGCGCAGTGGTAGAAGATCTGCTCGATGGCCACCTCGACGGCCAGCACCGGGCGGTGGCCCTTGACCGTCATGTCGTCGAACCAGGGCGCGTCCCGGATCAGCCGGGCCCGGCCGTTGATGCGTAGCGTGTCGGTGCGCCCGGGGATCAGGTAGATCAGCCCGACGTGCGGGTTTGCCAGGATGTTGCGGTAGCCGTCGGCCCGCCGGTTGCCGGGCCGCTCCGGGATGGCGATGGTCGTCTCGTCCAGCACCAGGGTGAACCCGGGCGGATCGCCCTTCGGCGAGACGTCGCAGCTGCCGTCCGCGCCGGCCGTGGCGATCAGGCAGAACGGCGACGCGGCCAGCCACTCCCGGTCCCGCGCGTGCAGCACGGTCCGTTCCTTGTCGACCGCCCGCCGGGTCGGGTCGCCGAGCAGTTCCCGCAGCTCCGCCTCACTGGTGATCTCCGTCGTCACGCCTGCCTCCCCCGTCCGATGACCATGACGGCGTTTCCGGCCCACGGCCGGCCGGTTTCCGCCATCGTCAGCCTAGGAGAGCGCGTCGAACGCGAGGTTTGCCCCCGGGGCGGCCGGGTACGGCCTCACTCGCAGCGTGCCCGGACGATGGAGGCGGAGATGGAGAGCCGGCTGAAGGTGCTCGGTCACCCCGTGCACCCGATGCTGGTGATGTTCCCGGTGGCGCTCCTGGCCACGGCGGTGATCTTCGATCTGGTCGACACCGTGGGCGGGCCCGACTTCCTGGGCGAGGTCGCGTACTGGAACATCACCGTCGGCCTGATCGGTGGCCTGCTCGCCGCGGCGGCCGGCACCGTCGACCTGCTCGCCCTGCCCACCGGCACCCGCGCCAAGCGGGTCGGACTGACCCACGCCGCCGCCAACGTCGCGGTGATCCTGCTCTTCGCCGCCGTCTGGGTGGTCCGGCTCAACGCCGACTCCCGGGCCGCCGGGGGCGCCCTGGTCGCCATCGAGGTGGTCGCCGTGGCGATCCTCGGCATCAGCGCCTGGCTCGGCGGCGAACTGGTGGACCGGCTGGGCGTCGGCGTCGACCCGGAGCACGACCTGAACGCCCCGAGCTCGCTGCGACCCCCCTCGGCTCACCAGCGGATCGGAGACGTGCGATGACGGAACAGAGCAGCGGCGGTCGGGGCTGGCGGGGGCGCCAGCAGGGCTGGGACCCGATGGGCGAGCTCCAGTCGCTGCGTGCCGAGCTGAGCCGCCTGGTCGGTGGCCGCTCCGGCCGGCCGGACGTGGAGCTGACCGAGGTCGTCGACGGCTGGGAGGTGATCGTCCGGCTGCCCGGGGTGGCGCCGGAGGAGGTGGCGGTCGAGCTGGACGACCGGGAGCTGTGCGTACGGGCCCGCTCGGAGGCGGAGGTCAACGCCGACCACGGCATCCCGGGCGGGTTCGAGACGCGGGGCTTCGAGTACCGGGTGGACCTGCCGTCCCGGGTGGACCCGGACCGGATCGACGCGGTGATGGACCACGGCCTGCTCCGGGTGCGGCTGCCCCGGGCGGCGCGGCCCGCACCGCGCACCATCACCGTCGGCCGCACCGGCCCCCGCGCCGCCACCGAAGGTACGCCGCCCCTGGCCGATCCGGCCGCCGACCGGGAACTGCACCACCCGGACACCACGGCCGCCGAGATCGACCGGCCGTAGGGGTCACGTGGCCACCAACACCAGCGCGGCGCGGCTGTCGCCGCGCCGCGACCCGGGGCCGTCGTCCGTGCTCGGCCCGGTGGGCGAGCGGGTACCCGACGTCGCCCGGATCGCGGTGCTGCGGGCGAACGCGCTCGGCGACTTCATCTTCATCCTGCCGGCGCTGGAGGCGCTGCGGGCCGCGTACCCCGCGGCGGAGATCGTGCTGCTCGGCGCGCCCTGGCACGCGAAGCTCTGGCGCGACCGCCCCGGCCCGGTGGACCGGGTGCTGGTGGTGCCGCCCGCGCCGGGCATCCGCGACCCCGGGCCGGACGAGCCGCCGTCCGACCTGGAGGACTTCCTGGCGGCGGCCCGGAAGGAGCGCTTCGACCTGGCGTTGCAGCTGCACGGCGGCGGCGGCAACTCCAACCCGATCGTCGCCGGGCTGGGCGCCCGGGTCACCGCCGGCCTGCGGGCCGAGGACGCGCCGCCGCTGGACCGCTGGATCCGGTACGTCTACTACCAGCACGAGGTGATCCGCTACCTGGAGGCGGTGGCCCTGGTCGGGGCGCCGGCCACCACGATCATCCCGGCCCTGGCGGTGACCGACGCCGACCGGGCCGAGGCGCGCCAGGTGCTGGGCGAGCCGACCCGCCCCCGGGTGGCGCTGCACCCGGGCGCCACCGACACCCGGCGGCGCTGGCCGCCGGAACGCTTCGGCGAGGTCGCCCGCGCCCTCGCCGGGGACGGGTACGAGGTGCTGGTCACCGGCACCCCGGCCGAGCAGGAGACGGTCGACGCGGTGGTGGCGGCGGCCGGCGTGCCGGTCAACCCGCAGGTCGGCACGCTCAGCCTCGGCGGGCTGGCCGGCTGCTACGCGGGCTGCGCGCTGGTGATCTCCAACGACACCGGGCCGCTGCACCTGGCCGGGGCGGTCGGCACCCCGACGGTGGGCGTCTACTGGGTCGGCAACCTGATCAACGGGGCGACGCCGCTGCGCGCCCGGCACCGGCCCATCGCCTCCTGGACCACCCGCTGCCCGGTCTGCGGCGTCGACTGCACCCCCGGGATCTACCCGCACCGCCCCGGCGACGGCGACTGCCCGCACCGGGACTCGTTCGTCGCCGACGTGCCGGTCGTCGAGGTGGTGGAGGCGGCCCGCGAACTGCTCAGGCCGGCTGGTCGGTGAGCACGACCTCCCAGGCTTCCATCTCGCGCTCGGTCACCGTGGTGGGCGACTCCAGGTGGTACGCGCCGCTGGGCAGCACCCCGGCGCCGCCGTGCCGCTCCAGCACGGCGATCTGCGCGGCGACGTCCTCGCCCTGGTGCTTCTCGTGCACCCGGCGCCAGAACTCGAAGCCGCCCGAGTCGATCAGCTTGGCCCGGTCGTAGAGCACGCACCCGCCGATCCAGGAGACCTTGTACGCCCGCCAGGCGCCCGCCGGCAGGCGCAGCTTCTCGGTGACGTGCAGCAGGTTCGCCGCCGGGTGGATGGCCGCCCGCTCCCACTCCGGCGTGCCCGGGCGGACCCGCTCGGGGACCGGCCGGCCCTGCCACTCCTCGTAGTGCGCGTGGGACTCCGGCCGGACGTCGTCGGCGTACGAGAGGCCGTGCACGGCGTTGCCGACGAACCCGCAGCCCAGTTCCTGGATCGCGGTGACCAGCCGGGCCAGGGCCCCCGGTTCCAGCCAGACGTCGTCGTCGAGGCAGAGCACGTACCGGGCCGCCGACCGGGCGAGCAGGTAGGCCCGGTGCTCGGCCAGGCCGCGCCGGGGCAGCCGTCGGGTCAGCAGCACCGGGTGGCCCCGGTGGCGCAGCGCCCGGACCATGGTGGCCGCCGCCGGGTGGACGTACGCCGGTCCGTCGTCGGACTGGTCGCTCACCACCACCCCGAAGTCGGTGACGCCCTCCTGCGCGGCCAGGCCGGAGAGGGTGACCGCCAGCTCGGCCGGGCGGTTGCGGGTGGGGATCAGCACGTCGAGCTGTCGGGGACGGCGGAACTCCTCCGGCGTACCCAGGTCGAGCGGTCGGTTCACGCCGACCTGCCCGTACCCTCACCCACGGTCGGGCTGACCGACTGCGCCCGGATCCGGTCGATGATCGCCGAGGTGGAGCGGTCCGGCACGTACCCGAGGGTGCGGACCTGCCCGCCGAGCCGGCGGACCAGCGGCGCCTCCGGGACCATCTCGGGCGGGTAGTCGCCGCCCTTGACGTAGACGTCCGGGCGGACCGCCTCGATCAGCTTCGCCGGGGAGTCCTCCTCGAAGACCACCACGTGGTCGACGCACTCCAGGGCGGCGAGCAGGGCGGCCCGGTCCTCGACCGGGTTGACCGGCCGGTCCGGTCCCTTGAGCCGGCGTACGCTGCCGTCCGAGTTGACCGCCACGACCAGCAGGTCGCCGAGCGCGCGGGCCTGGGTCAGGTAGCGGACGTGCCCGGGGTGCAGCACGTCGAAGCAGCCGTTGGTGAAGACGATGGAGCGGCCGGCCCGCCGGTGCTCCGCCACGATCGCGCTCAGTTCGGCGGCGCCGATCAGGGTCGGGTGGCCGGTCTCCTCCAGCCCGGTGCCGAGCGCGCCGAGCAGGTCCTCCCGCCGGCACACGCAGGTGCCGGTGTCGGAGACCGTGATGGTGGCGGCGAGCTGCGCGAGCTGGGCGGCGGTCGGCAGGCTCGCCTCCGCGGCGAGCGCCAGCGTCATCGCCGCCAGGTACGCGTCCCCGGCGCCCACCGCGTGGCTGGCCGGCACGGGGGTGCTGTGGCTGCGCCGGGGCTCGCCGTCGGCCCCGCCGACCACCGCGCCCTCGGTGTCCAGGGTCACCGCCACCACGTCGGCGCCGGTGTGCGCGCGCAGCTCCGCCAGGCGCGACTCGGCCAGCACCGCCCGGTCCACGCCCTCACCGGCGGCGGTGTTCACGGTCACGCCGGTGCCGGTCACGCTCAGCCCGTCCCCGGTCAGCGCCACCCGCTCCTCGCCGGGGGTCGGCTCCCCGGTCGGACCGACGGCGGCCGGGTGGTCGGCCGGTGGCGCGCCGGGGGAGGTGGGGTGCGGGCTGCCGGCGGGCCGTTCGCCGGCCCCGCCCGGTGCCGCCCCGACGACCAGCTCGGAAGGCCCGTCGGTGGCGTCGGACTGGTGGTCCAGGTGCAGGTCACCGGCGGTGGCGGCGGAGCCGGCGGTACGGGTCGCGCCGTTGAAGCCGGCCGCCGCGCGGGCCAGCAGCCGGGTCGCCTCGGCGAAGCTCGGGGTCACCACGGTCGGGTTCAGGCCCCGCCAGTCGGCCAGGTCGTGCGCGTCGAGGGCCACGGTGGCGTAGCGGTCCCGGTTGGCGACCAGCCAGGCCCGGACCGCCCCGGGCAACGCGCCCAGGCCGTAGTCGCAGACGACCAGGGTGAGCGGCTGCCCGTGCGCGGCCGCGCGCAGCTCCTCGGTCGCGCAGTGCAGCGCGGTGAGCAGGCGGGCCACCCCGTCGTCGTCGAGCGCCTCCTCCGGGTCACCGGAGTCCTCCCGGAGCAGGATCTGGTTCCCGGCGAGCATCCGCCGCTTCACCGGCGTCGGCCGGCCGGGCTGGTTCACCGTACGGTCCCAGACGCCCGCGCGGTCGAGGCAGTCGTGCAGTTCGTCGCCGGCCACGTCGGCCCCGACCGGGGCCACCAGCGCGGCCCGGCCGCCGAGGGCGGCGAGGTTCACCGCCGTGTTCGCCGCGCCGCCGGCGGCGGAGATCCGGCGGCGCAGGGTGAGGACCGGTGCGGGTGCCTCCCGGCAGAGCCGCTCGGACTCCGCGAACCGCCACTCGTCGAGCATGGCGTCCCCGACGACCAGCACGGGACGTCCCTGCCAGCCCGCCACGACGGTGGCCAGCCGGCGCTCTTCCGCTGCTGCTCCTGCCATGTTCTTCGGGGTCCCCCGAGCCGGTCCGGCCAAACCTGCCCGGCTGCGGGCCGGCCCACCCCCGGTGTCCGGTTTCGTCCCCGGTCCGCCGGGAACGGGATCAGCAACCCCGGAGAGGAGAAACCACGATGGCAGCGACACTGCAGGGCAAGCGGATCGCCTTCCTGGCCGCCGACGGCGTCGAGGAGGTCGAGTACACCAGGCCCCGCGAGGCGGTGGAGAACGCCGGTGCCCGGGTCGAGCTGGTCTCGGTGCAGCCTGGCGCGATCCGGTCCGTCAACCACCTGGACCAGAGCCGGGAGTACCCGGTCGACGTGACGACGAAGGAGGCGGACGCCGGGGCGTACGACGCGCTGGTGCTGCCCGGCGGCGTGGCCAACCCGGACTTCCTGCGGACGGACCCGGAGGCGGTGCGGTTCGTGAAGTCGTTCTTCGACGCCGGCAAACCGGTCGGGGTGATCTGCCACGGCCCGTGGACCCTGGTCGAAGCGGACGTGGTGCGGGGCCGCCGGATCACCTCCTGGCCGAGCCTGCGTACGGACCTGACCAACGCCGGGGCGAACTGGGTCGACGAGGAGGTCGTCACGGACCACGGCCTGGTCAGCAGCCGCAAGCCGGACGACCTGCCGGCCTTCTGCGCCAAGATCGTCGAGGAGTTCGCCGAGGGGCGGCACTGAGCATCGAGCCGGCGGCGCGGGTGACGGAACGCCCGCGCCGCCGATTCGTGTGTCCGGGGCATGATCTGCGGGAGGTGGGAAAGAACGCGGGATGACTGCCCAGGCCCACGATCGCCCCGTGCTGCACGCCCGCCAGATCCGCCTGCTGATGTTCGGTCTGATGACCGGGATGCTGCTGGCGGCGCTCGACCAGACCATCGTCGGTACGGCGCTGCCCACCATCGTCGGCGAGCTGGGCGGGATCAACCACTACTCGTGGGTGGTCACCGCGTACCTGCTCGCCTCGACCGCCTCCACCCCGCTGTACGGCAAGATGGCCGACCTGTACGGACGCCGCCCGGTCTTCATCTTCTCGATCGGCACGTTCCTGCTCGGGTCGCTGCTGGCCGGCCTGTCGCAGGACATGACCCAGTTGATCGTCACCCGCGGGGTGCAGGGCCTGGGCGCGGGCGGCCTGATGACCTTGGCGTTCACCATCATCTCGGACGTGGTCTCACCCCGGGAGCGCGGTCGCTACCAGGGGCTCTTCGGCGCGGTCTTCGGTCTGTCCTCGGTGGCCGGCCCGCTGGTCGGCGGGTACTTCGCGGAGACGAACTGGCGCTGGATCTTCTACATCAACGTGCCGTTGGCCATCCTCGCCATCGTGGTCTGCTACCACGTCATGCGGCTCATCCCGTTCCAGCGGCGCGAGCACGCCATCGACTGGCTGGGCGCGGGGCTGCTGGTCGCCGGGGTGAGCTGCCTGCTGCTGGCGCTGAGCTGGGGCGGCAACCAGTACGCCTGGAGCTCGGGCGTGATCATCGGGCTCTTCGTGGCCGGTGCGGTCCTCGGGGTGCTCTTCGTGCTCCAGGAGGCCCGGGTGCCGGAGCCGATCCTGCCGCTGCGGCTGTTCCGCAACGGCACCTTCTCGCTGGCCAACCTGGCCGGGTTCGTGCTCGGTCTGGTGATG
This sequence comes from Micromonospora sp. NPDC048930, assembly GCF_043197935.1. Lineage (NCBI taxonomy): Bacteria > Bacillati > Actinomycetota > Actinomycetes > Micromonosporales > Micromonosporaceae > Micromonospora > Micromonospora sp. NPDC048930. The sequence goes on along the minus strand of NZ_JBICUB010000002.1, from coordinate 540,522 downwards.
TTCGGGTCGATCATCTTCATCCCGCTCTACCTTCAGATCGTCAAGGGCGCCTCGCCGACCCGCAGCGGTCTGCTGATGCTGCCGATGATGGCCGGCATCATCCTCACCTCGATCCTGACCGGCCGGGAGATGAGCCGGCGGGGGCGGTACAAGTGGTTCCCGGTGGTCGGCTCGGCGGTGCTGGTCGCCGGCATGCTGCTCTTCCGGCAGCTCCAGGTGGCCACGTCGCTCTGGGCGGCCTTCGGCTACATGGTGGTGATCGGCGTCGGGCTGGGCCTGTGCATGCAGTCGCTGATCCTGGCCGTGCAGAACGCGGTGGACGTGCGGGACCTGGGCGCCGGCACCTCGTCCGCGACGTTCTTCCGCTCGCTGGGCGGCTCGTTCGGCGTGGCGATCCTCGGCGCGGTGCTCTCCGCCCAGCTCACCAAGCAGCTCGCCGACCGGCTGCCGGCCGCGCTCGCGCAGCTCCCGCCCGAGCAGCGGGCGACGGTGGCGGCCAACGGTGGCGCCAACATCTCGATCAACGACCCGAAGACGATCCTGGCCCTGCCCGGTCCGGTCCGCGCCGCCATCCAGGGCGCGTTCGTGGAGTCGCTGCACCTGGTCTTCCTGACCACCGGGCTGATCGCCATCCTCGCCGTGCTGGTCACCCTGGCCATGCCGAACCGTGAGCTGCGCGGTACCGGCCCGCAGGGCGCGACCGGCGGCGCGGACCCGCTGGGCGGCAAGGCCGCCGCCCCGGGCGGGAAGCCGCTGGCGAAGGAGTCGAAGGAGGAGGCCGCCGCCGAGATGGAGGCCAAGTCCCAGACCATGCTCTGAGCGGCCGGTCGCGGTCACCCTCCCGGCGCGGCCGGCGGCGGGTGGGCGGTGAGCAGGTCGAGGATCAGCGCCAGCGGCGACCAGGCCGCCCGACCCCGGCGGGTCACGGCGTACGCGCGCAACAGGATCTGCGGTCCGGCGAGGGGCAGCAGGCGGACGCCGGGCACGGTCGGCTGGTCGCCGGGGAGCAGCCCGACGCCGAGCCCCGCGACGATGAGGTCCTGGACCAGTTCGAGGCTGTCCGCCCGGTGCACGATCCGGGGCTCGAACCCGGCCATCGAGGCGATGGTCCGGACCACCACCTCGTCGGCGGTGTTGCGCGAGTTGACGATCCAGTCCGCGTCCCGGAACCGGTGGAAGACCGCCGGGGCGTCCTCCGCCGGTCCGGGCGCCGCGCCGGCCGGCGCCCCGAGGTGCCAGGCCGCCGACCACAGCGGCGTGGCCTCCAGCGCGCGGTCCATCGCCGTCGGGGCCAGGTTGTAGTCGTAGGTCAGCGCGAGGTCGACCTCGTCAGCCGCGAGCAGCGCGTACGCCTCGGCCGGCTCGTGCTCGTGGATGCGCAGGCGCACCCGCGGGTGGTCGGTCGCCAGCCGGGCGGTGAGCGGCAGCAGCGAGCGCCGGACGGCGGTGGCGAAGCCGGCGACGCGTACGGTGCCGGCCGGTTCGGCCCGCGGGTCGAGGTCCAGCCGGGCCGCCTCGACCGCGGCGAGGATCGTCACGGCGTGTTCGGCCAGGCGGCGGCCGGCCGGGGTGAGCCGGACCCGGCGACCGTGCGGCTCGACCAGCTCGGCGCCCACCTCCCGGGCCAGCGCCGCCAGCTGCTGCGACACCGTCGAGGTGGTGACGTGCAGCTCCTCGGCGACCTGGCGCATCGAGCCGAGCCGGGCCAGTTCGCGCAGCAGGCGCAGGCGACGCAGGTCCACGAGGACGATTGTTCACGACTGTCGAATGGTTCGTCCAGAAATAACACGTGGACGCGAACGGTCCGCGCCGGCTCTACTTGTCCGCATGACCACCGCCACCTCCGCCCGTGCCGGCACCGCGATGGCTGTCGCCGCGATGACCTGCGTCCAGCTCGGGCTGGCCGCCTCGGTCGGGCTCCTCGACCGGGTCGGCCCGGAGGGCGCCGCCTGGCTGCGGCTGGCCTGGGCCGGCGTGCTGCTGGCGGTGGTGGTCCGGCCCCGCCCGTCGGCCTTCACCCGGTCGGCCCTGCGGGCCTGTGTGGCGCTCGGCGTGGTGACCGCCGCCGTCACCATGCTGTTCATGGCGGCGGTGGCCCGGCTGCCCCTGGGTACGGCCAGCGCGCTGGAGTTCCTCGGGCCGCTGGGCGTGGCCGTGGCCCGCGGTCGGGGCGGCGCGAAGCTCTGGCCGGCGCTGGCGGCGGTCGGGGTGCTGCTGCTCACCGAGCCGTGGCACGGCGGCGTGGACCTGGTGGGGGTGGCGTACGCGCTCGGCGCGGCGGCCTGCTGGGCCGCGTACATCCTGCTCACCCAGCGGGTGGGCGACGAGGTCTCCGGCGTCCGCGGCCTGGCGGTCTCCATGCCGGTGGCCGCCGTGGTCGCGACCCTGGTCGTCGGCCCCTCGGTGTTCGGCGACCTGACCTGGCCGTTGCTGCTGGCCGGCCTCGGGCTGGCCGTGCTGCTGCCGGTCGTCCCGTTCGTGCTGGAACTGCTGGCGCTGCGCCGGCTCACCACCGCCGCGTTCGGCACGCTGATGAGCCTGGAGCCGGCCATCGCCCTGATCGTCGGCTTGGTCGCGCTGGGTCAGGTGCCGGGCATCGGCGCGGTGGCCGGCATCGCCTTCGTGGTGATCGCCGGGATCGGCGCGGAACGGTCCGGCGCGCGGCCGGGCACGGGCAGCGGGACGACGCCCGGCGAGCGGCCCGCCGAGGTGGCCCTCACTTGAGGATGAGGCGGTTGGTCTGCTCGAAGACGTCCAGGTCGGCGAGGGTCTCGACGACGCTGGAGGAGAGCGGGGTGGGCAGCTCCTCCGGGTGGAAGAAGCCGGCGTCGATGGTCTCGTCGGTCACCCGGGCCAGCTCCCCGTCCCACTCCTCGACCCGGAACGCCGTGGTGAAGACCTGGTAGGTGTGGCCGTACATGTTGGTCTGGGTGCGATCCGGGCCGGTGTAGAGCGCGAACGCGCTGACCCGCAGGGCGCGCAGCCCGGTCTCCTCGCGTACCTCCCGGACGGCGCAGTCGGCTATCGACTCGCCCAGCTCCATCGCGCCGGCCGGCATGGCCCACTGGCCGTTGTCGGAGCGCTGGATCAGCAGCACCCGGGCGGCGTTGTCCCGGACCACGGCCCGGGCGCCGACGAACATCAGGGTGCGGTCACCGGCCAGGGCGCGCAGCTGCCCCACGTACGAGTCGGCCCACGAGATGCTCACCCGGACAATCTACGCACCTCCGCCGGCCGGGTCGGCCGTTCCGGGGCTTCCGGTGTGTGACCGCCGCCACTAGCTTGTTACCCATGCGTAGCACGATGATGGACGCCCCCCTCCAGGTCGCCCGGATCCTCGAACACGGCTCCACCGTGCACGGCACGGCGGAGGTCGTCACCTGGACCGGTGCGGAACCCCGCCGGATGTCGTACGCCGAGGTCGGCCGCACCGCCGCCCGGCTCGCCCACGCCCTTCGGGACGAGTGCGGGGTGACCGGCGACGAGCGGGTCGCCACCTTCATGTGGAACAACAACGAGCACCTGGTGGCGTACTTCGCCGTGCCGAGCATGGGCGCGGTGCTGCACACCCTCAACCTCCGGCTCTTCCCGGACCAGGTCGCCTACATCGCCAACCACGCCGAGGACCGGGTGGTGCTGGTCGACACCACGCTGATCCCGCTGCTCGCCCGGGTGATCGGCCAGATGACCACGGTCCGGCACGTGGTGGTGGTCGGCGGCGGCGACCCGGCCCCGCTGGTGGCCGCGGCCGGCGACCGGATCGCCGTACACCACTGGGACGCCCTGCTGGCCGACCGGCCGGACAGCTACGACTGGCCCGAGGTGGACGAGCGCGACGCCGCCGCGCTCTGCTACACCTCCGGGACCACCGGCAACCCCAAGGGGGTCGCCTACTCGCACCGCTCCATCTACCTGCACTCCCTCCAGGTCTGCATGCCGGAGGGCTTCGGGCTCGGCCCGCAGGACCGGGAGCTGGCGATCGTGCCGATGTTCCACGCGATGTCCTGGGGCCTGCCGTACGCGGCGTTCCTCTCCGGCGCGTCGCTGATCATGCCGGACCGGTTCCTCCAGGCCGAGCCGATCGCCGCGATGATCGCCGCCGAGCGGCCCACCCTGGCCGGCGCGGTGCCGACCATCTGGACCGACCTGCTGGCCTACCTGGACAGTCACGACGTGGACACCTCCTCGCTGAAGGAGGTGATCGTCGGCGGCTCGGCCTGCCCGCCGTCGCTCATGCACGCCTTCCACGAGCGGCACGGCATCGAGGTCATCCACGCCTGGGGCATGACCGAGATGTCCCCGCTGGGCTCGGTCTCCCGGCCCCCGGCCGGGGCGACCGGCGACGCCGCCTGGCGTTACCGCTACACCCAGGGCCGGATCCCGGCCGGGGTCGCCGCGCGGATCGTCGGCCCGCTCGGCGAGCCACTGCCCGCCGACGGGACCTCCGTCGGCGAGCTGGAGGTCCGCGGGCCGTGGGTGACCGCCCGGTACGTCGGGGACGACACCCCGGACGAGGAGAAGTTCCGGGACGGCTGGCTGCGGACCGGGGACGTCGGCACGCTCTCCCCGGACGGCTACATCACGCTGACCGACCGGGCCAAGGACGTGATCAAGTCGGGTGGGGAGTGGATCTCCTCGGTCGAGCTGGAGAACGCCCTGATGGCGCACCCGGCAGTGCTGGAGGCGTGTGTGGTGGGCGTACCGGACGAGCGCTGGGACGAGCGGCCGCTGGCCACCGTGGTGGTCCGGGAGGGCGCCTCGGTCAGCGCCGAGGAGCTGCGGGAGTTCCTGGCGAAGTCGGTGGCGCGCTGGCAGTTGCCGGAGCGCTGGGCGTTCATCGACGCGGTCCCGAAGACCAGCGTGGGCAAGTTCGACAAGAAGGTGGTGCGCTCCCGGTACGCGGAGGGCGACCTTGAGGTCCGCGAACTGACCGCGCCGTAACATTTTCCGGCGTACCGTCGCCTGCACGGGTAGGGACAAGCTTTCAAGCATCCCTCCCCAGAGGGCGGCCCCGGCGTTCGCACCGCGCCGGGGCCGCCCGTCCATGCGGGGCGACCCGCACACTCATTCTCGCGAAACTTGTTCGTCTCTGTCCTGATGTCGGCGAAATCCGTTTCGCGTTCTCAGGAGTCGGCGGTGGCGATCAGCACCTTGCCGACCGCGCCGTCCTCCACCGCCTTGTGCGCCGCCTGGGCCGCCGACATCGGATAGCGGTGCAGCGGCAGGCCGGCCTCCTCGTCCACCCGGATCGCGCCCTGCGCCACCGCCGCCGCGATGTCGGTCACCGCCTGCGCCTTCGCCGCCTTCGGGGCGGTGTAGATCAGCACGAACTGCCAGCGCGCGTTCGGCACCATCAGCGGCCGGATCGGCAGGGTCACCTCGGCGCCGCCGTCGTCCGCGTAGACGCAGACCGCCCCGCCGGTACGCAGCACCTGCACGTCCGCGGCGGCGTTGCGGGCGGCGGAGACCTCGACGATCGTGTGCACCCCGTCGGGCGCGACCTTGCGGACCTCCTCGACCACGTCCTGCTCCCGGTAGTTGATCACGAAGTCGGCGCCAGCCGCCGCCGCGAGCTGCGCCTTCTCCGGGCTGCTCACCGTGGTGATCACGCAGGCGTCGGCCCAGCGCGCCAACTGGATCGCCGCGTTGCCGACCGCGCCCGCCCCGCCCTGCACCAGCACCACGTGGCCGCTCAGCGCGCCCGCGTGCAGCTTGTCCGGCATGTACTCGCCGGCGGTCAGGCAGCGGTGCGCGGTCATGAACGGGATGCCGAGGCAGGCGCCCAGGTCGAACGAGGCGGAACCCAGCCGTACCGTGTGCCGGACCGGGACCACCGTGTACTCGCTGGCGGTGCCCCAGGGCCGCTGCCAGGCCGCCTCCCAGACCCACACCCGTGAGCCGATCAGGATCTGGTCGACGCCCTCGCCGACCGCCTCGACCACGCCCGCGCCGTCCTGGCCCGGGATCTGCCAGCCACCCGGCAGCGGCCAGTTCCGGCGGGCCTTCCAGTCGGTCGGGTTCACCCCGGCCACCGCCATCCGCACCAGCACCTCGCCCGGGCCCGGCTCCGGCACGGGCCGCTCGACCACCTGGAGCACCGAGGCGTCCCCGTTGCGCTCGTACACGATCGCCTTCATCGCCGTCCCCTCACCGTTCGCCGCGTGCCCCACCGGTTGCGCTACCCGGCCGCCCCCTGATCATTCCGATCCGGGCACCCCTGCGAAACGTACAACCCTGCAGTCGGCAGGACGTACCGCCCTCCGAACGCCCGTTCGCCGCGCGCCGTGCCCCCCACCCCAAGATCCGCGCAGTTTCAGGGAAAGAGTGGCCTTACGAGCAGGCCAAGGCCACTCTTTCCCTGAAAATGGCCCTCGCCGGTCGCGGGGAGGGGGCGGCTGGGGTGGGTTAGCCCGCTGCGGCGGCGCGCTGCACGTAGTCGATCAGCGCCGGGGAGGGGCCGCCGAACTGCTGGGCGATCTCGGCGCTGTTCTCCGCCTGCATCCGGTAGAGCGAGTCCCGCAGGCCCGGGTCCCCGCCGTGGAACGCCTCCAGCAGCTCCATCCAGCGCTTCGCCAGCGCCCGCACCCGCGGGTCCGCCGGGTCCGTGCCCGCGTCCAGCTCCGCCTGGACCTGGGCGATCAACCGCGGCCACTCCTCCTGTACGCCGCGGATCGCGTCCTCGCCGAGCTGCTCGCGCCGCTGCGCCAACGCGGCGAGCTGCTCCTCCGTGAAGTAGTTGCGGATCGTGTCGTCCACCCTGGTCACCTCCTCGATCAGAGCGAGCAGGTCGACGGACGTGGCGCCCCCGGCGGCGCGTACGGCCGGCACCAGCGCGGCCAGCCGGTCCCGCAGCCCGCCCAGCGCGGCGAGCTGCCGCTCCACGTGCGCCAGGTGCTCGCCGAGCAGCTCGGCCAGCTCCGGGCCACCCGTGCCGGTCCGGTCCAGCAGCACCCCGATGGTCTCCAGCGGCAGGCCCAGCTCGCGCAGCGCGACGATCCGGTACAGCCGGTCCACGTCCCGCTCGGCGTACAGCCGGTGCCCGGACGAGGTGCGCGCCGACGGCCGCAGCAGCCCCACATGGTCCCAGTGGTGCAGGGTCCGGACCGTCAGCCCGGTACGCCGGCACAGCTCACCGATCCGCCAGGTGGCCGCCACGTCCCTCTCCTTCTCGCGTCACCGCGCCCTGCGGCGACGGGGACCGACGCTATGACCTGACGTAGCGTCAGGAGCAAGTCGTTCAGTCGAGCCGCTCCACCACCTGCGGGGTGAGCGCGTCGATCCGGGGCAGCAGCACCGCCGCCAGCGCCTCGGCGTCCGGGTCCAGCGGGTACGACCCGTGCGGCACGGCCACCACCCGCATCCCGGCGGCGGCCGCCGAGCGCACCCCGTTCGAGGAGTCCTCGATCGCCACGCACCGGGCCGGGTCCACCCCGAGCCGTTCCGCCACCGCCAGCCAGACGTCCGGCGCGGGCTTGCCCCGGGCGGTCTCCTCGGTGGAGAGCGTCGCGCCGAAGGCGTCGGTCAGGCCGGTGGCGGCCAGCGCCGCCGCGATCAGCCGGGTGGGCGAGGAGCTGGCCAGCCCCAGCGGCCACCGCGCGCCCATCCGGCGCACCACCGCGTCCGCGTCGTCGATCAGGGGTACGTGCTCCGCGTACCGCCGGGTCATCTCGGCCACCACCTCGTCGGCGACCTGCTCCGGCGAGCGGTCGACGCCCAGCTCCCCGCTGAGGTAGGCGGCCCACTCGGCGGTGCTCATCCCCATCAGCCGGCGCTGGGTGTCCGGCTGCCAGGTGCCCCCGTGCGCGGCCACGTACGCCCGCCGGACCTCCTCCCAGACCGGCTCGGAGTCCACGATCACGCCGTCCAGGTCGAAGAGCACCGCGTCCACCATGCCGCCCATCCTGCCCGAACCACCGCCCGGCATCAGGTCAGGAACGGCGCCCACTCCCGGACGGAGACGATCTCGACCCCGGGCGTGGTGAAGTACGGATCGGCGGCGAGCAGGGCATCCAGCGCCGGCCGGTCCGGCACGTCGAAGACGAGCACGGCGCCGGAGTCGTCAGCCAGCGGCCCGGTCATCCGCACCTTCCCCTCCGCGTGCAGCGCGGTGAGCAGCTGGCGGTGGGCGGGGCGGGCGGCGAGCCGTTCCGGGGCGTCGGTGAAGGCCAGTTCCACGATCCACATGCCGCCCATCCTGCCCGACGGCCCCGACGGCCGGCGGCCGGCGGCCGGCGGCCGGCGGCTCAGCCGGCCGCGGCGGCGGAGCGCTGGGCGGGCAGCCCGATCGGGCTCTGCGGCGGGATGACCGTGCGGCACCGGGTGGAGATCGGTTCGAGCAGCTCCCGCAGTCGCGCCGTACGCTCCGTGCCCAGCGCCCGCCACGGGCCGACGGCGGCCCGGTCGGTGGCCTCCTCGACGGCCCGGAACGTCGCCGTGCCGTGCGCGGTCGGCGCCCGGTCGGCGGTCAGCCAGCCCTTCTCGACCAGCCCCTCCTCGGCGGCGGCCCACTCCTGGTCGGTCCAGCCCCGGGCCCGCTGGTGGAACTCGCGGGACTGGTCGACCCGGCACCGCCAGGCGATCACCTCGACGGGGGACAGCCCGGTGGTGACCAGCGCCCCCACGTGCCCGTCGCCGCGGTGCTCGCGCAGCGTGGTGGCGGCCTGCCAGAGCCGGGCCAGCGGGTACTCGCCGCGGGGCAGGGCGGCGTTGACCGCGCCGAGCACCCGGCCGGCCGTCTCCACCTGCCCGGCCGCCTCCTCCAGCAGCTCGGCCGCCTCCACCAGGTGCGCCTCGGGCAGCTCGTAGGTGAACTCGGCGAGCGCCTGGACCGCGCCGGTGAGCCGGGCGCGCAACGCCTCCTGCGGGGTGGCCAGCCGCCACACCGCGGGCAGCGCCCGGGCCACCATCGGCGGCGCGAAGCTGAAGAACGCGGCGATCACGGGCGGCGCGTCGACCGCACCGAGCGGGGCGGCCCGGCCGGCGAAGTAGCCCCGCCAGTAGCCGCGCAGCCCGACCGCCTCGTACGCGGCCCGGGCGCGCGGGTGGAAGTAGGTCACCGCGTGGACCGGCTCGAAGTGCGTCCACATCACCCGGGCGAGCCCGGGGTCGTCCAGCGCCGCCACGTGCACCTCCGTCGGTGGGCCAAGGTCACCGTGACGGCCGGGGCCGCCCACGGTGACCTTGAACCTACTGCCCCTGGGTGAACGGACGGAAGCCCAGTGTGACCTACTGCGCGGCGAGCACGTCCACGACGAAGCGCAGCGGCCCGGCCGGGCGACCGCCCGACGCGTCGTTGCCGTACGCCAGCTCGGCCGGGATGTCGAGCTGCACGCGGCTGCCCACCGGCACCCCGACCAGGCCCTGGTCCCAGCCGGGGATGACCTGGCCGACGCCGATCGCGAAGGTGGCCGGCGAGCCGTTGTTCCAGGAGGCGTCGAACTCCTTGCCGTCCTTGTAGAACACGCCCACGTAGTTGGTGGTGATCTGCTGACCCTTCTTGACCGCCGGGCCCTTGCCCTTGATCAGGGTGGTCACCGTGAGCTTCTTCAGCTCGCCCTTGCCCGCCTCCACCTTCGGACGGGTGGCCAGCGCCGGGTCGGCACCCTCGGGCAACGCCGGTGCGGCCGCGGTCGGCTCGACGATCGAGCTGGCCGACGGGCTGGCACTCGCCGCCGGCTTCTTGTCGTCGTCGCTGTTGAGCCAGACGATGCCGCCGATCAGCGCCGCCACCGCGAGCACACCCACCGCGGCACCCAGCATCGACTGCCGGCGACGCCGCGCCTCGGCGGCCTTCTTCGCCGCCAGCTGGGCGGCCAGCCGCCGCTCCGCCTTGGTGCCCGGGCCCTGGCCCGCCGACCGGTTCTGCACGCGCTCGCTCACGTCGACTCCCCTGCTGAGTGGGTGGGTGCTGGCCCGGCGGGCCGCCGCCGAGGCCAGCGCACACGGTACCCGGCCGGACGACGGCGGTGCTCCTACGGCCGGCCCGGATCGGACAGGAGACGGGTCGGTGGCGATTTACGGGAGTAGTTTCACGACCATGGCGATCCTCACTGAAGAAGACGTGGCCCTGCTCTCCGAACCGCAGCTCGCCCACGTGGCCACCATCGAGGCCGACGGCACCCCGCACGTCACCCCGGTCTGGGTGGACACCGACGGCGAGCACATCGTGTTCAACACCGCGAAGGGTCGGCAGAAGTACGTCAACATCGCCCGCAACCCGGTGGTCGCGGTATCGATCGTGGACAAGGCGAACGACTTCCGGACGCTCTGGGTGAAGGGCAGGGCCGAGCTGGTCACGGAGGGGGCCGACGAGCACATCGACCAGATGGCGAAGAAGTACCTCGGCCAGGACACCTACCCGTTCCGCCAGCCCGGCGAGGAGCGCGTGATCGTCCGCATCACCCCCACCGAGAGGCTCGGCCGCGGCTGAAAGGAAGGGCCCCTTCTTAACGCCTCCGGTATTGGAGGGGCCCCTTCCTAACACTTGAGGGGCGTCAGGCGGTCTTGCGGGGGGCTGCCTTCTTGGCGGCTGCCTTCTTCGCCGGCGTCTTCTTGGCGGCTGCCTTCTTCGCCGGTTCCGCCTTCTTCGCGGCCGCCTTCTTCTCCGCGGCCTTCTTCGCCGGGGCCTTCTTCTCGGCGGCCTTCTTGGCCGGGGCCTTCTTCGCCGCCTTCGCGGCCTTCTGCGCGGAACGGGCCGCCGAGATCGGGGTCGGCTCGGCCCCGGCACCGGCCGGCGCCTCGCCACGGGCCGCCCGGGCCCGCTCGACCGACGCCTTCAGCGCGGCCATCAGGTCGACCGCAGCGGCCGGCGCGGCCTCTTCCTCCTCCGGCTGGACCACCTCGCGGCCCTCGATCTTCGCGTCGATGACCTCCTGCAACGCCGCCCGGTAGTCGTCGGTGAAGGCGTCCGGCTCGAACTCGCCGGCCATCGAGTCGATCAGCGAGCTGGCCATCGCCAGCTCCGGGGGCCGCACCTTCAGGTCCTCGTCGAGGAAGCCGAAGTCCGGCGTACGCACCTCGTCCGGCCAGAGCATCGTGTTGAGCAGGAGCACGCCCTCACGGACCCGCAGGGTGGCGAGCTGTTCCCGTTGGCGCAGCGCCACCTTGACGATCGCCACCCGCTCCGAGTCGGCCAGCGCGTCGCGCAGCAGCACGTACGGCTTGGTGGCCGAACTCTCCGGCTCCAGGAAGTACGCCTTGTTGTAGAGGATCGGGTCGACCTGCTCGGCGGGGACGAACTCCAGCACGTCGATCGCGTGCGACGTGGTCAGTGGCAGTTCGGCGAAGTCCTCGTCGGTGAGGATGACCATCTCGCCGCCGCCGATGTCGTACCCCTTGGCGATGTCGTCATAGCTGACCTCCTCGCCGCAGACCTGGCAGGTGCGCTTGTAGCGGATGCGGCCGCCGTCGTCCCGGTGCACCTGGTGGAAACGGATGTCCTTCTCCTCGGTGGCCGAGTAGACCTTCACCCCGATCGACACCAGGCCGAACGACACCGCTCCTTTCCAGATGGCCCGCATCCCGCGCTCCTCTCCCCGGCTCTGACCAGGATCGCAAACGATCGAACGGCACGCACGCGCTTCGCTGTGCAACTACAGTCAGAAGGTGCCCGGCGCGCCGTTGAAGCCGATGCTCGCGATGACCGGGCAGCTCCCGGCCGGTGCCGGCTGGGCGTACGAATTCAAGTGGGACGGGGTCCGCGCGCTCGCCGACATCTCCCACGGCGACCGGCACTTCTACGCCCGCTCCGGCGTGGAGATCACCACCGCGTACCCGGAACTGCTCAACCTCGCCGAGCAGGTCGACGACGCCCTGCTGGACGGCGAGGTGGTGCTCTTCAACGAGCTGGGGCAGCCCTCGTTCACCGCGCTGGCCGAGCGGATGCACGTCCGGAACCCGGCCAAGGCGGCGCGGCTGGCGGCCACCATGCCCGTCACGTACATGATCTTCGACCTGCTCCGGCTGCGCGGCGAGGACCTGACCGGCCGCCCCTACCAGGAGCGGCGGGCGGCGCTGGAGTCGCTCGGGCTCGGCGCCGCCCGGTGGGCGGTGCCGCCCGCCTTCGCCGACGGCCCGGCCACCTACGAGGCGGCCGGCGAGCACGGCCTCGAAGGGGTGATGGCCAAGCGGGTCGACTCGGCCTACCGGCCCGGGGTGCGCTCGCCGGACTGGGTCAAGGTCAAGCTGGAGGTGACCGGCGACTTCGTGGTCGGCGGCTGGCGGCCCGGCGCGCGCAAGATCGGCGGCCTGCTGGTCGGGGTGCCCCGGCCGGACGGGCGGCTCACCTTCCGGGGCCGGGTCGGCGGCGGGATCGGCGCGGCCCTGGAGCGGGAGCTGCTGCGCGAGCTGGAGCCGCTGCGCACCGGCGCGTCGCCGTTCGCCGGGGACGTGCCGCGCGAGGATGCCCGGGGCGCGATCTGGGTAACTCCGCAGATCGTGGTGGAGGTGAAGTACGGGCAGCGCACCCCGGACGGGCGGCTGCGCTTCCCGCGGATCCTGCGCCTGCGGCCGGACAAACCACCGGAGGAGGTCGACGATGCCAGCTGACCGGCTCAGGGTGGACGTCGAGGGACACGCGCTGGAGCTGTCCAACCTGGACAAGATCCTCTATCCCAAGGCCGGCTTCACCAAGGGTGAGGTGATCGACTACTACACCCGGATCGCCCCGGTGCTGCTGCCGCACCTGCAGGACCGGGCGCTCACCCGGATCCGGTTCCCGAACGGCGTGGAGGGCGGCTCCTTCTTCGAGAAGAACAAGCCCGCGTCGACGCCGGACTGGGTACGCACCGAGAACCTGCCCGCCCCTGGGTCGAGCAAGGGACGGGAGACCATCGACTACGTGGTCGCCGACGACCTGCCCACCCTGGTCTGGCTGGCCAACCTGGCCGCGCTGGAGCTGCACACGCCGCAGTGGAAGATCGGCGAGCACCCGGACATGATGGTGGTCGACCTGGACCCGGGCGCCCCGGCGGCGTTGAAACAGTGCTGCCAGGTGGCGCTGCTGATGCGGGACCGGCTGGCGTCCGACGGCATCGAGTCGTACCCGAAGACCTCCGGGAAGAAGGGCATGCAGCTCTGCTGCCCGATCGCCGGCACCCAGGACTCCGATCTTGTGTCGGGTTACGCCAGGCGGATCGCCCAGGAACTGGAGAAGGCGCACCCGAAGCTCATCGTGTCGAAGATGGCGAAGAACCTGCGCCCCGGCAAGGTCTTCATCGACTGGAGCCAGAACAACGCGGCGAAGACGACGGTGGCGCCGTACTCGCTGCGCGCCCAGGCCGTGCCGTCGGTGTCCACCCCGCTGACCTGGGACGAGGTCGAGGCCGGCGCGGCGGGGAAGCGGCCGTCGAGCAAGCCGTACACGGCCGACGAGGTGCTCAAGCGGGTCGCGAAGCAGGGCGATCTGCTGGCCCCACTGCTGGACGGCGGCCCGGAGCTGCCGGCCGGTTCGTAGGCCGCGGCTCCGGAAACGCCCGCAGTCCCTGACAACCTTCCGTGACACCGCCACGTGTAAGGGGCGTGACCGACCAAACACAACGACTCTCCGCGGCGGATCGGTCGTACGTCGCCTTCGTCGAGACCGCCTGGCAGCGACATATCCGGCTGGCCATGCTGCTGACCGGTGATCGGTGGCGGGCCGAGGAACTGCTCCAGGACAGCCTGGTCAAGGTGTACGAGCGGTGGCGGCGGCTGTCCCGGCTCGACGACCCGCACGCCTACCTGCGCCGCGCCCTGGTCAACAACCACACGTCCGGCTGGCGACGGCGGCGCCGCGAGAGCCTCGTCGCGGACGTCCCCGACCGGGCCGCCCCGGCCGGAGACATCGGCCCCGACGCCGTCGTCCTGCGCCGGGCGCTGATGTCGCTCCCGGCGAAGCAGCGAGCCGTCGTGGTGCTCCGCCACTACGAGGACCTGACCGAGCGTGAGGTCGCTCAGGTGCTGGGTTGCTCGGTGGGCACCGTCAAGAGCCAGAACGCCCGGGCGCTGGACAAGCTTCGCCACTTCCTGGACCAACCCTCCTACCAACTGAGCAGGTGATCAGTCATGAACACGCTTGATAAGCGTCTCGCCAACGGGCTGCACGACATCGTCGACGGCGACCTGGACTCCGTACCCCCGGTGGGGGCGCTGCTCGACCGCGGCCGGCGGGCGCGCCGGCGCCGGACGGCCACGCTGGTCGGCGGGACGTTCGCGCTGCTGGCGCTGGGCGTTGCCAGCGTCGCGACCGTGGTGACGACGCCGGCGTCGGACCGTCCCGGCGTCACCGAGGCGGCGCGGCCGGCGTCGGCCTCGCCGAAGATGAAGCTGGTCTCGGCCGTCGCCGCCAGCGAAAACCTCAGCTACCGGCTGCGGCTGACCAATGCGGGGCCGGACGGGCTGACGTACGAGGGCGCGTTCGACCCGAAGACCACCACCGGGTACGTCCGCGCGCCGCAGGACGACTCGGTCATGACCGAACTGCTGATCAACGGCACCCGGTACGTCGGCGGGGAACGCCCGCAGGGCAAGCTGCCGGCCGACAAGGGCCCGGGCGAGACGTACGGCAGGTACGGCCAGTACCCCGGCAAGTACGACCGACTGTCCCTCTACGACGAGGGGAACGGCGTCCTGGGTGCCGCGTCACCCGACCCGGCGGCCCTGTTCACGGCGCTGAAGACCGCGAACGCCACCATCTCGCAGAAGCCTGATGGGACCTTGCACTTCGAGTACACGACCTCGGAGGAGAAGGGGTCGACCACCACGTCCGGGGACGTCACGCTCGACGGTGACGGTCGGATCGCGAAGGTGGCGCTCACCGGCACCTGGCGGTCAACGGCGAAGGGCCGGCTCGACAAGGGCACGTTCAGCGCGACCCTCGAGCTGTTCGACTACGGCGTCGCCGTGAAGGTGAAGCGCCCGACCGACGTCGTCATGTTCAAGGAGTAGTTCCATAGCCGGGGGCGGCCGCCGACCGGCCGGTGGTCTCCCGGCCGGCACGAACTGCCCGGGTCCTGAGCGGCCCGGGCAGTTCGCCGCCGGGGATCAACCGCGGGCGGCGTCCCACGTGGGGCTGCTGACTAGACGGCGAACAGCAGGACGGCGTCGAGCAGGACGACCACGGCGGTGGCGAAGTGGATGCCGAAGGCGACGGCCTTCGTCCCGCCGTGTCGCAGCACGATGACGGTGTCTGCCAGCGGGCAGAGCGCGACGACCAGCATGTACCAGGCGACGGCGTCGGCGCTGGTGAAGGCGATCAGCGCAAGGCCCAGCAGGCCGTAGCTGAGGTCGCGCACGCCCTTGATCGTCAGGTAGGCGGAGTCTCCGTCCGGTTTGGCCGGGACGCCGTAGCCGGCGGCGGAGGCCTGAGGCGCGAGAAGGAACCGGGTGCCGATGAATACACAGAAGAGGCTGAGGACGACGGCGAGCCCGTAGGCGACGGTGCTGAGCATGTCTGACTCCGAATGCTAGCAGTGCTAGATGTGAGAGCGAAGCTAGCAGAGCGCCGGCAGATTGGCTAGCGGTGCTAGAGTTCCGGTCATGTCGATTCAGGCACGGCGCGAACGGGAGCGGGCGGAGCGGGAGCGGGCGATCATCGCCGCGGCCCGGGAGTTGGCCGAGTCGGAGGGCTGGGACGCCGTCACCACCCGCCGGCTCGCCGCCGAGATCGAGTACAGCCAGCCCGTCCTCTACAGCCACTTCAAGGGCAAGGACGCCATCATGGCGGCCGTCGCCGTGGAAGGCTGCGGCGATCTGGCCGTCGAACTCGCCGCCGCCCGGGCCGCCGCGACCGACCCGCAGCAGGCGGTGGCCGGCATCGCCAACGCGTACGCCACGTTCGCCGAACGCCGGCCCGCGCTCTACGACGCGATCTTCAACCTCCCGGTCGACCTGACCTTCGCCAGCCAGGAGACGCCGGTCGAGCTGGCCCGGGCCTTCGCCGAGCTGGCCGAGACCCTGCGCCCGTTCGCCGGTGACGACGACCTGGAGACGTTCACCGAGACCTTCTGGAGTGGGCTGCACGGCCTCGTCACGCTGATGCGCAACGGCCGACTGCGGCGGGAGGAACACGAGCGGCGGTTGGCGCTCCTGGTGGACCGATTCTGCCGCTGACGCTGGATCGTTAGGGTGGGCGGACCGGCAGGGAGGAGCGCCCGATGGCTGTCCACACGCCCGTAACCGTTCCGGCCGCCGCGCCGCGCGCGGCCGACCTTCCGCTGCTCACCTACTACGACGACGCGACCGGGGAGCACACCGCGCTGACCGCGCAGCAGCTCGGCGGATGGGCGGCGCGGAGCGCGGCGCTACTGCGCGACGGTTGCGGACTCGGCCCCGGCAGCCGGGTCGCGGTGCTGCTGCCGCCGCACTGGCGTACCGCCGCGGTGCTGGTCGGCGCCTGGTCGGTCGGGATGGCGGTGTCGTTCCGGCCGCGGGCCACCGCCGGGCTGCCGGTCCTCGAACCGGGCGCCGATGTCCCGTACGACGCGGTCTTCGTGACCCCGGAACGCCTGGATGACTGGCTGGAGGACGTGCCCGAGGGAACGCATCGCTACCTGGTCGGCACCGGATCCGGGCCGTTGACCGAGGTGCCCGTGGGCTGGCTGGACTGGTCCACGGAGGTGCTCCGGCACACCGCCGCCCCGCCCGACCGCACCCTGCTCCACCCGACCGACCCGGCCAGCCCCGACGGCACCACGTACGGCGAGTGGGGTGCGGTGGCGCGGGCCATGGCCGAGCAGCTCGACCTGCGGGTGGGGGACAGGCTGCTGGTCGACGCGGCCGAGCACGAGCAGCCGCTGAAGTGGCTGCTCGCGCCGCTCGCCGCCGGCGCGTCGGTGGTCATCTGCGCCAACCTCGACCGGGCGAAGCTGGACGCCCGCATCGCCGCCGAGCAGGTCAACCGGGTGCTGTGAGGCACCCGACAGCCGGTCCACTGTGCCCGCTCGCTGTGCGAGGCTGACGATCATGACGAATGCACTCGTACTCGCCGGTGGCGGGGTGGCCGGGATCGCCTGGGAGCTCGGCGTGCTGCGCGGCATCGCCGACGCCGACCCGGCGCTGGCCGACCGGATCCTCGCCGCCGACCTGGTCGTGGGCACCTCCGCCGGCTCGTCGGTCGCCGCGCAGATCACCAGCGGCGTCGCGCTCGACGACCTGTACGCGGCCCAGCTGCGACCGGAGACCGCCGAGATCGAGGTCGACGTCGACACGGAGAAGCTCTTCGCCGACTACGCGGCCGTGCTGGCCGGCGCGACCGGGCCGGAGGACGCCCGCCGCCGGCTGGGCGAGCTGGCCCTGGCCGCGCGGACCGTCGAACCGGCCGTCCGGCTCGCCGCGATCGACGCCCGGCTCCCGGTGAAGCAGTGGCCCGACCGGCGCGTACTGCTGCCCGCAGTCGACGCCGAGACCGGCGCCGAGGCGATCTTCACCCGCGAGTCCGGCGTGGCCCTGCGCGACGCCGTCGCCGCCAGCTGCGCGGTGCCTGGCGTCTGGCCGCCGGTGGCGATCGGCGACCGCCGCTACGTCGACGGCGGGGTGCGGTCGATGACCAACGCCGACCTGGCCGCCGGGGCCGACCGCGTACTGATCATCCAGCCGGTCGTCGCCGACACGCCGCAGCCGTGGGGCGACCTCGACGCCGAGATCGCCGCGCTCGGGCCGGCCATCGTTTACGTGATCAGCGCCGACCAGGCGTCCGTCGACGCGTTCGGCACCAACGCGCTGTCCCCCGCGACCCGGGCACCGTCCGCCCGCGCCGGCCGGGCCGTCGGCGCGGCGCACGCCGCCGCCGTGGCGGCCCTGTGGGGCTGACGCGCGGGAGCCGGCCGGCATTCCGCCTGATTACCGGGGCTGGATCCTAGCGATCCGGCGGTCGCCCGCGATGTTCTTTGCGGGAACCGCCGCCGGTGCTCGTCGCCGGGCTCTACCGTCCAGACGCCGTCGGACGGGTAGTGAGCCGCAGGTCGAGCACGAGGAGCAGCCGGATGAAGGAGTCCACCACCAGCGGATCGAAGGCGTCGTTCGAGGACCTCCGCCAGATCGACGCCGGCGTGCTGAACATCGGGTACGTCGACGCCGGGCCGGCGGACGGTCCGGTGGTGATCCTGCTGCACGGTTGGCCGTACGACATCCACAGCTTCGTCGAGGTCGTACCTCGGTTGGTGGACGCCGGCCGCCGGGTGCTCGTGCCGTACCTCCGCGGTTTCGGCGCGACGCGGTTCCGGTCCGCCGACACGATGCGGAACGGCCAGCCGTCGGCGCTGGCCCTCGACACCGTGGCCTTCATGGACGCCCTCGGGGTGGAGCAGGCGACGCTGGCCGGGTTCGACTGGGGCGCCCGTACGGCCGACATCATCGCCGCCCTGTGGCCAGAGCGGTGCAGCGGTCTGGTCTCGGTGAGCGGCTACCTGATCGCCGGCCAGGAATCAGGCCGGGCGCCCTTGCCCCCGGCGGCCGAACTCTCCTGGTGGTACCAGTTCTACTTCGCCACCGACCGCGGCCGGGACGGGTACGCGAAGAACCTGCACGACTTCGCCAGGTTGATCTGGCGTACGGCGTCCCCGAAGTGGGCGTTCGACGACGCGACGTTCGACCGGAGCGCGGCCGCGCTGGACAACCCGGACCACGTCGACGTGGTGATCCACAACTACCGGTGGCGCCTCGGCCTCGCCGCCGGCGAGCCGCAGTACGACGCGTGGGAGGAAAAGCTGGCGGGAAATCCGAGCATCACCGTGCCCACGATCACCCTCGAAGGGGATGCCAACGGCGCACCCCACGTCGACCCGACGGTCTACGCCGGGCGCTTCTCCGGCCCGTACGAACACCGGACCGTGCGGCGCGGCATCGGGCACAACCTGCCGCAGGAGGCGCCGCAGGCCTTCGCCGACGCGGTGCTGCAGGTCGGCGAGCGTCGCTGACCCGCGCCGTCGCATGGGTTCATGCTCCCAACCGAGTCCGACAAGCTCCTGACGACTGCCGGCCGGCCGGTTTTGACGCCGCCACCCGC
The DNA here is from genome assembly GCF_043197935.1 of Micromonospora sp. NPDC048930. NCBI lineage: Bacteria > Bacillati > Actinomycetota > Actinomycetes > Micromonosporales > Micromonosporaceae > Micromonospora > Micromonospora sp. NPDC048930. The sequence goes on along the minus strand of NZ_JBICUB010000002.1, from coordinate 521,540 downwards.
TGTAGTGGCCAGGCCCGAAGGTGAAGGTGGGAGAGATATGACTCTCAGGCATTTTTATGCCCGAGAGTCATATCGGTCCGAGGGGTTGTCTCAACCAGCGCGCGACACGCCAGAGACACAATGAGCGGCAGGTGCGATGCGACTCGCGGCTCCCGCCGGGGCTCCGCACCGCCGGCCGTCGCCCGAGGAGCGCGAACCGCCGGCGCGAATCCGGTTGACACTGGTCCGGGGCGCGGTGCCTACTGCCCACCGGGCGCCGTCGCGCCGGCCCGGCATCAGCCCGTCACGGCCGGCCGCCGGACGATCGACGGCAGGCGACAGGGCAGGGAAGACATGATGGACCGGACGGACGCGCTGGCCTGGAAAGAGTACGGCGAGGAACACCTCGCGGCACTGACCGAACTGGCCGACGCGTGTCTGGCCGTCGACGGCGGGCTGCCGCTGTTCACCACTCCTCCGCTGCTGCGGGCGCGACTGCTCCACACCCGTACCCTCGGCGCCTGGCACGAAGGCCGCCTGGTCGCGGCCGTGAGCGTCGGCACCGCCGGGCAGCCGGCCACCAGCACCGGCCTGGTGCATCCGGCCTGGCGGGAGCGCGGCCTCGGCGGCCGGCTGCTGGACTGGGCGGACGAGCAGGCCGGCGACGCCGGCCTGCTGCTGACCACCGAGTCCTGGAACCGGGGCGCGGAGGCCCTGTTCGCGGCGCGCGGCTTTGAGCGGACCTTCACCGAGTGGGTGCTGCGACACGACCTCACCACCATCCCGGAGGTCGCCCGCCCCGACGACCTGACCACCGAGCCGGTGACGCTGGATGCCGAGCTGTTCCAGACCTACCGGGCGTCCTTCGCGGACCGGCCCGGCTTCGTCGAGCCGGCGGCCGAGGAATGGCTGGACGAGCTGCGGGAGGACGACGCGTACCGGCGGGACCTGTCGCTGATCGCGCGCGACCCCGACGGCGCGGCGGTCGGCTTCCTCAACGTCATCGACAACTGGATCGACCAGGTGGGCGTCGTCCCCGCCTGGCGGGGCCAGCGGGTCGGGGCCCACCTGGTGACGACCGCGCTGCGGTCGCTCGCCGCCGACGGTGCCCGGGAGGCCTGGCTCTGCGTCAACGACAACAACCCGGCCGCCGGCCTGTACCGGCGGCTCGGGTTCCAGGACGCCGGCCGCCGCGCCCGCTACCTGCGTCGCGGCGCGTCGCCCGCCTGACGGCGTGCTGCCGTCCTTGCGTCGGTCAGCAGCGCACGGCCGGTGGTGTCACTGATAGAGCCGGCCAGGCCGGGTGGAACGGCTCGGCCTGGTGATCACGGCGTCTCCGCGTCTCCGGCGCACCATGATGGTCTTTGCCCGCTTCTTCAACCGGGTGAGGATTCTGTCCTTCATCGCGTGCCTCTCTTCTCTCGTACGTCCGATCGGAGATGGCGCTACGGCGGCGTGGCATCTACCCAGCCCGCCTGACGACCGCGTACCCGACGGGACGGCCGCCATTCGCCAGCACTGGCCCGGGTCGCCCTCAGCGGCGGCCCAGCCACGGCGCGCGCCGCGCGCAGGCCGAGGTGTGGTCCACCGGCAGCGCACACCGCCCGCCGTCGGCCAGCGGCCGATCGCAGAAGACCCAATGGCGTACGCACTGCTCGTCCTCGGCCGAGACGGTCACCCCGCCCGGCTCGACCCGGGCGCTGAGCTGGGCCAACACCCGGGCGGCGGTACGCGCGAAGATCCGGGCGCGGTGCAGATCGGGCGCGGTGACCGGCAGGTGGATCACCCAGCGGTCCGTCATCGGTAGCGGCGGTTCGCCGACTGGGCACTCTGCCACGCGCGCAGGGCGTTCTTGATGCGTACGTTCTCCTCCTGCACCGCGACCAGGGCGGTCTGCGCGACGGCCAGTTCGTCGGCCACCCGGTGCAGGAAGGTGCGGATCTCGACCGGATCGAGGCCGCGCCGGCGGACGTTGAAACAGCGATCCCGCACCTGCCAGGGGCGGAGCGGGGTGCGGTGCCCTGGTGTCTTGTGGATCGGCGTTGGTTGCGGTGCGTGGGGCCGGCGGGTCAGCCGGCGGAGCAGGTTGCGCACGAGATGACCGCCCTTCGTGGAGGCCGCGGATCGTGGAGGAAGGGCGGTCTCCACCGATTGCGGCCGGCGGAGACCGCCCGGCCGCGCTGGGGGAGCGCGGAGGGTGTGAGGTCTCGACGGCGATGCGAGACCGGTACGAGAGGCGCCAACCGACCGCAGCAGCACCGCATCACCGAGAGCGACGGTATTGCCACTGAGTCACCTATGTCAAGCACGTCTCCGAGTCAGCTACCCACTTATGTCACCCGCGCTACGTGCGTTGCCTATGCCGCAACGGTTGATCGATACTGGGCGTGCCAACCGACTGCAAGGGGCCTGACGTGCCTATTCCGCCCACCATGGACGAGCTGCTCGACGATCTACTGAAGAAGATCAAGAACGGGACCTATCCGCCTGGATCTCAGCTTCCGTCTGGGCGGGAGTCGGCGGATGCGTATGACGTGTCGCAGTCCACGATCAGTCGGGCGGTAGCGAGGCTGCGGGAGCAGGGGGTGCTGGTCGGCCGCCCAGGCCGTGGGGTGTTCGTCGCTGAATCCGCTCGACACTGACGAACTTAGCCTACGGCGCCCCCGTTGCGTTCTGCGCTCGCGTTCGTGCGACGGAAGGCTAGATCGCCAACCGGCCACGACACGACAGTGTGGATTGTGGCAAACTGACTCACCAGCTTCAGCCCCTCGAAGGTGATGATCAAATATGCTCAAGGAGCTGCATCTGAAAAACTTTCGGGCGTTCTCTAGCTTCCGGGTTAACTTCCGTAAGGAGAATGTCCTAGTAGGCCCGAACAGTGCTGGCAAGAGCACCATCCTGACGGCGCTGCGACTTGCCCGGGCCTGTTTGCGTTCCGCGTACCGTGTCGCACCTTCGAGGACCGTGCGACATCAGGACAGTTGGCTGCAGGCGTACCCCATTCCTGCCAAAGAATTCGAGGTGCTGCGCGAGAGCGTTCATCATGAGTTCCGAGACTTGGAAGCAAGCCTCGTTCTGCGGTGGGACAATGGTGCATCACTGACAGCGGTTTGGCCGCCTGAATCGGATGAGGAGCAGGAGCCGTTCTTCTATCTTCGGAATAAGATCGGCAACAACCCGAGGAACCCTAGCGCCGTTAAGGCTGTTTTTCACGACATCTATAGCGTGCCCACGCTAACCCCATTAGAGCACGAGGAGGGCGTACTTAGTGACGAGTATGCCCGCAAGAACCTAGACACACGCCTGGCGAGCCGGCAGTTCCGGAACCATATCCGTCTCATGGAGCAGAGTGGCGGATGGCACGACTTCATCAGTTTTGCTGAGGCTTGGTTGGGCGGCTACGAGCTTCTCAGGCCAACTGTGTCCTTTGGTGTCGGCAGCAGCCCCGGTGTCGATCTCTTCTACAAGGAGCCCGGTAGCAGCCGCGAAAAGGAGGTGGTCTGGGCAGGCGACGGTTTCCAGATTTGGATCCAGCTCCTGTTCCAGCTCTACCGAGGGCGCGGGCTCCGGTCCGTCCTGCTGGACGAGCCGGAGGTCTTCCTTCATCCGGACATTCAGCGACGGCTCGTCCGTCTGCTCTGCTCACTTGACCAGCAATTCATTTTTGCTACGCATTCAGCGGAGGTCCTGACTGAGGTAGACGCGTCCTCAATCGTTTGGGTTGAAAAGAGTCGACGGCGCGCAATACGCAATCCTCAGGATGAGCAGTTGTTCGCAATGAGCAGCTCCATTGGCTCAGCGTTCAACCTTGCCTTGGCAAAGGCGCTGCGGGCAAGGTGCGTTCTGTTTGTCGAGGGTCAGGATGCAAAGTGGCTACGGAGTCTGTCGCGAACCCTCGGCTACAAGAACTTGGAGAAAGATACCTCTCTCGCGGTCGTGCCGATCAACGGATTCTCTCACTGGGAGCGAGCGCAGCACTTTGGGTGGATTGCGAAAGAGTTTCTGAATGAAGCAATCAAGGGGTATGTGATCCTCGATAGGGACTACCGGCTTCCCGAGCAGGTCGAGCATATTGAGCGGTCGCTGATCAACGATGGGCTAGCAGTGCACACCTGGAAGAAGAAGGAGATCGAGAGCTACCTTCTTGTGCCAGAAGCAATAGCCCGCCTTTCTAAGGTGTCAGTGGCTACGATCGACGAGCTTATAGAAAGCGCGGTAGCGGCGGAAGAAAGCCATGTGTTCGGTCAGATCACCGCAGAGCGTATGGAGATCGAGATCAAGCTGGGCAGGCATCGGGCTACCATTATGCAGGAGGCGCGGGACCAGTTCGCTTTAGACTGGTCGAACGAAAGTTACCGGCGATCGGTCGCTCCGCCGAAGAAGGTGCTCTCGACGGTGAACGCAGGACTGCAGTCCCTTGGCAAGAAGGCAGTGTCGTTCGACGCTATTGCACACACGTTGAGGGAGGATGAAATTGACGCGGAAATGGCGCACGTGCTTGAGCAGATTGAAGTCCTGTCAAGCTGATTGATTGCGCGGCCAGTCGCTAAGATGGCTAGCTGACCTATCCTCCGTCTGCCCTGGGTTTGCCGCAGCTTGCTCGCTCCGCCTCTCAGGTCCGGTTACGCCGGTCCGCAATCGCTGGCTAAAACGCTTGCAATCCTCACCGATCAAGGAGTTGATGGCGTGTTAGCGGAGGCGCGGGGGGTCGTCTGACCGCGCCGTCCGTCCAAGGTTGAAGGACGGCCAAGTGGCGCGGGACGAATGGCACAGCCGCGACCCAGCCGCTCATGCCGCACATGGCGGCAGTTTGGCCGCACACGCCAACCTAGTCGAAAGAGGGCAGCGAAGGCCCGAGTACGTCATCCGCGTCCACGATGGTGTACGCGTACCCCTGCTCAGCGAGGAAGCGCTGCCGATGCGCCGCGTACTCCGTGTCGATGGTGTCCCGGGAGACGACCGTGTAGAAGTGCGCCTGCCGGCCGTCGGACTTCGGCCGGAGCACCCGCCCCAGCCGCTGCGCCTCCTCCTGCCGCGACCCGAACGTCCCGGACACCTGGATCGCCACCGCCGCCTCCGGCAGGTCGATGGAGAAGTTCCCGACCTTCGAGATCACCAGCGTCCGGATCTCACCCGAGCGGAACGCGTCGAACAGCCGCTCCCGTTCCTTGTTGGTGGTCGAGCCTTGCACGATCGGCGCGTCCAGGTATTCGCCCAACTGGTGGAGCTGGTCGATGTAGCCGCCGATGACGAGCACCTGCTCGTCCGGGTGCCGGTCGACGAGGGCGCGTACCACCGGCAGCTTGGTGCGGGCGGTCGCCGCCATCCGGTAGCGCTCCTCGGCTTCCGCGGTCGCGTACGCCATCCGCTCGGCGTCGGTGAGGGTGACCCGTACCTCGGTGCATTCGGCCGGGGCGATCCAGCCCTGCGACTCGATGTCCTTCCACGGCGCGTCGTACCGCTTGGGGCCGATCAGGCTGAACACGTCGCCCTCCCGGCCGTCCTCGCGTACCAGTGTTGCGGTGAGGCCGAGCCGGCGGCGGGCCTGGAGGTCTGCGGTGAACCGGAAGATCGGCGCGGGCAGCAGGTGCACCTCGTCGTAGATGACCAGGCCCCAGTCGCGGGCGCCGAACAGGTCCAGGTGGGTGAACGCGCCGCCGCGCCGCGAGGTGAGCACCTGGTACGTGGCGATGGTGACCGGGCGGATCTCCTTGCGCTCGCCCGAGTACTCGCCGATCTCCTCCTCGGTGAGCGAGGTGCGGGCGACCAGCTCGCGCTTCCACTGCCGGCCGGCGACCGTGTTGGTGACCAGGATCAGCGTGGTGGCCTTCGCCTCGGCCATGGCCGCCGCCCCCACGAGGGTCTTGCCGGCGCCGCAGGGCAGCACCACCACGCCGGACCCGCCGGCCCAGAACGCCTCCACGGCCTCCCGCTGGTACGAGCGCAGGGTCCACGGCTTCACGCCGTCCTTGCCGGCCTCGGCCAGCTCGATCGGGTGCGCCTCGCCGTCGACGTACCCGGCCAGGTCCTCGGCGGGCCAGCCGAGCTTGAGCAGCGCCTGCTTGAGCCGGCCCCGCTCGGACGGGTGCACCTGGATCGTGTCGTCGTCGATCTTGTTGCCGAGCATGCCGGCGAGCTTCTTGCTCTTGGCGACCTCGATCAGCACCAGCCGGTCCAGGGCGCGCAGCACCAGGCCGTGCGCCGGGTCGTTGGCGAGCTGGAGCCGGCCGTACCGGTCCATGGTCTCGGCCACGTCGACCAGCAGCGCGTGCGGCACCGGGTAGCGGGAGTACTTGATCAGCGCGTCCACCACGCCCTCGGCGTCGTGGCCGGCGGCCCGGGCGTTCCACAGCCCTAGCGGGGTGAGCCGGTAGGTGTGCACGTGCTCCGGGGAGCGTTCCAGCTCGGCGAAGGGCGCGATGGCCATGCGGCAGGCCTGCGCATCGGGGTGATCGATCTCCAGCAGCAGGGTCTTGTCCGACTGCACGATCAGTGGTCCACCGCTCACGCCAGCGTCCTCTCCCTTGCCGGATTTTCGTCGGCCGCAGGCCGGCTGACCTGCCGAAGGCCGACCATCCAGTGTTGCACGGACGGAGGTGCCCGGAAAAAGTCACGCTGGACAGGCAACGGCATACTCCTCTCACACGTCTAGCAAGCGGGACAACTGTCCAGGGGAGGGCCCATGAAGCGTGTCCGGTTCACCGCCCGGGTCGTCACCCTGGCCGCGGTCGTGCTGGTCGGCGTCGGAGCGTGCGCGCTCGATCCGCAGGACGACGAGGCCGGGGTTGGCGCCCCGGCTCCCGTCGCCCAGACGGAACGGGCATCGGGGGCGAGCGCGGTGCCCACGCCGGACCAGACGACCGGGTCCCCGTCGGCGGAGCCGAGCCGGACGGCGACGCCGAAACCCACCCGGACCGAGCAGCCGACCGCCAAGCCGAGCCCGACCGGGTTCACCGGCTGCCCGCAGGGCGAGCACCAGCGGGCCGTGGAGACGTACCTGGCCCGGCTGGGCGGGTTCGGGAAGGTCACCGTGGACGGGAAGCAGTCCGCCGCGGACTGCACCGCGATCAAGAAGTTCCAGCGCCGGTACGGGATCAGCCCCGCCGCCGGCCGCGCCGGCGCCACCACGTACGACGTGGCGAAGCGGCTGGCCAGCACCGACGTGCACCGCTGCAAGGCCGGCTCCGGCCTCACCTTCTGCGTCGACCTGACCCGGCAGACCGTCTGGGCGATGCGCGGCGGCACGGTGGTGATGGGCCCGACGGTCACCCGCACCGGCATGGCCGGGTACGCCACCCCGGCCGGCACCTACCGGGTGGCCAACCGGGCCCTGCAGGAGTGGTCCAACCCGTACGAGGTGTGGCTGCCCTACTGGCAGCGGTTCAACGGCGGGATCGGCTTCCACGAGACCACCACGTACCTGCACGACAAGTCGATCGGCTCGCACGGCTGCGTCAACCTGCTGCACCGCGACGCGGTCCGGCTCTGGGAGCTGGGCTCGGTCGGTACCCGGGTGGTCGTCTTCGGCCGTCGCCCCGGCACCTGAGCCGCCCCGTCCCGGCGGCTGAGCCGCCCGCGTGACCGCCCCACCCGGATCAGGGTTTTATCCGATGTCCACCCGGTCGTCCCGGTGTCACCCTGGAAGCGGGTCCGGACGGGGCGGGAGGGACTGGCATGACGGTCGACCACGAGGTGCTCCCCGAGGAGAGCCGGAAGCCCGACCACGAGGTGTCCACCGCGGTGCTGGTCGGGTACGCGACCGCCGCCGTCGCCCTGGTCGGCTGGTTCCTGTTCGGGCTGTTCGTCCAGCGCCAGGGCTTCGTCGACTCGGTCGGTGAGTCGGCCGGCGCGGGATTCGCGCTGCTGCTCGCCGTCTCCGTGGTCGGCGCGTTCCGCCACAACGGGCAGTAGTGGTCAGTCCTCCAGCACCGCCGCGGTGATCCGGTGCAGCGCGAAGGTGTGCAGCATCTCCGTGCGCTCGTCCTCCGCCCGCAGGTAGCCCGCCCCGATCGACACCGGCCGGACCAGCCGCGACGCGGTCGCCCCGTGCGCGTCGACGTAGCCCACCCAGACCCGCGACTTGTCCCGTACCGCCTGCTGGAGCACGGCGAGCGCGTCGCTGTGGGTGTGCACGGGCGCCGGACCGGTGCGCGCCGCGCCGCCCCGGACCACCGCCGGGGCCCGCCGGGCCGCCCGCGCCGCCGCCTCGCCGCGCCGGATCTGCTCCACCACGCCGAGCAGCCGGGGCAGCGGCAGCTTGGGCGCCGCGAGCGGGTCCAGGCTGCGGGCGGCAACCCCCACCCGGGCCGGCGCCCGCCGGGTCTTCGGCCGGGCCAGCACCGCCGCGCCGCTGGCGTCCTCCGGCACCGGCGCGTACCCGGCGTCGCGCAGCGCCGCCAGCATCCGCTGCACCTGGTACGGGGTGACGAGCACCGTCGGGGCCAGCCGGCGGAACGCCAGCGGCTCCAGCCGCCTGTCGGCCAGCACCTCGGTGAGCAGCGCCTCGTCGTCGCTGCGCACGTACCCGCCGGCCGAGCCGACCCGCAGGCCGCCGTGCTTGCGGGCCACGTCGTCCACCAGGTACGTCAGCCCCTGCGGCACCGGGGTGCGGGACCGGCGGCGGAAGAGCGAGTGCAGGTCGTCGGCCGAGTACCCGGCGTCCAGCGCCCGCCGGACGCTGGCCGTGGTGACCCGGTGCACGCTCGCCCCGCCGGCCGACTCGTGCTCGGCCACCACGTCCAGCTCGGCGGCGAGCGCCGGGTCGGGCGGCCCGGGCACCACCACGGTCAGGTCGGCCTGCACCAGGAAGTGGTCGACCGGGGCGGGGAGCAGGGCGTCCAGCGCCCGTACGGCGGTCGACGGCTCGCCCGACTCGGCATCGGAGAGCAGCCCGAGCGGGTCGTCGGCCCGCTCGTCGGCCTCGGTCAGCTCGGCCAGCAGCAGCCGCCCGTACGAGGTGAGCGCGCCGAGCCCGGTCACCCCGAGCTGGGCCGCCTCGGCCAGCACCTCCCGGTGCGCGGCCTCCCGCCCCCGGGCGCGCCGGGGCGCCCGCCAGTCCAGCAGCTCCAGCACCTCGTCCGGGGTGGGGGCGGTCGCCGGGGCCAGGTCGGCCAGCACGGCGAGCACCGCGCGGCGGGCGGCCGGCGCGCCGGCCCGTTCCGCCTCGGCGGAGAGCACCGAGATCGGCCGGTCCCGGTCGTCGCGCTGGCCGACCAGGCCCGCCTGGCGGGTCATGGTCAGCCAGGCCCGGGCCAGCTGCTCCCAGCGCTGCGCGAGCGAGGCGGCCCGCCACACCTCGTACCCGCCGGTGGGCAGGATCTGCTGGTCGCCGCCGTAGCGGGTGGCGGCGGCCCCGGTCAGGTCCAGCTCGCCGACCAGCCCGGCCGCGTACGCCACCTCGAAGAGCAGCGCGGTGGTGGCGTCGTCCAGCCCGAGGCCCCGGGCCAGCCGCCGCAGGTCGCGCACCCCGACGCCCCCGGAACGCAGCACCGGGGCCGGCTCGGCGGCCAGGCTCTCCAGCAGCGCCTCGGTGTGCCGGACCACCTCCATGGTCTGCCCGGCCCCGGCCGAGTCCACCGCCTTCGCCTCCCGGGGCGGGCTGGCCACCACCGGCGGGCTGGTACGCAGCGGGCCCAGCGGACCGCTGTCCCGGCGCAGCAGCAGCCCCACCTCGCGGGGCAACTCCACGGTTCCCGCGCCGCCCTTGCCGCCGGACATCCGGACGAGCAGCCGGTGCTCCACCAGCCACCGGATCGGCGAGCCGGTCGGCGCACCGCCGTTGACCAGGTCCGGCGGGAGGGCGTCCTCGGCACCGGTGGCGGGGGCCTCCAGCGCGCCCGGGGGCACGGTGCCGACCGGTGGGCCGGCGGCCAGCCGGTCCAGGATCGCCCGCGCCGAGGGCGGCGCGGCCAGCAGGGTCCGCCGCAGCTTCGCCGGGTCCGCGCAGAGGGCCGCCGACCGCGGGTCCAGCTCCGCCGCCGGCCGGCCCAGCCCCGCCAGGTACGGGGAAACCTCGTCGACGCCGCCGACCACGTGCAGGTCGTGCTCGGGGCCGTACAGCAGGAAGAGCGCGCGGAGCTTGTCCACGGCGGCCCGGACGGCGGTCGGGGCGGGCGGGTGCGGGCCGGCGGTGGCCATCGCCAGGATGGCGTCGGTGGAGGTGCCGCCGCCCTGCAGGTCGCGGGTGAGCCGGGCGGCGTCCAGGATCTGGAGGGTGAACTGGTCCAGCCCGTCCAGCGCCCGGGCCACGGAGACCCGCGACTGGGCGCGGATGGCGAGCGCGGAGATGTCGGCCGGCACCGGCACGACGAGGTCGGGCCGCAGCTGGAGGAGGGCGGCCAGGGACTCGTCGGGGAGCGTCCGCAGATGGTCGGCGAGTGAGGTGGTCATCGTCGTTCCACGCTAGCCCGGCGGAGGGCGTTCGCGCCCCTCGGACGTCCGGCTCGGTCCGGGTCGGGCGGCAGGTACGTTCTCGACATGCCCCCACTGATGGTCGGCTTCGACCTCGACATGACCCTGGTCGACTCGCGCCCCGGCATCGCCGCCGCCTACCGGGCGCTGACCGCGCGGACCGGCGTGCCCGTGGACGCCGAGCTGGCGGTCTCCCGGCTCGGGCCGCCGCTGCGTACCGAGATCGCGCACTGGTTCCCGCCGGAGCGGGTCGAGGAGGCGGTGACGCTCTACCGGGAGCTCTACCCGGCGTACGCGATCACCCCGACGCTGCCGATGCCCGGCGCGGAGGCCGCGATCGACGCGGTGCACGCGCGGGGCGGCCGGGTCATGGTGGTCACCTCGAAGATCGGCCGGCTGGCCAAGCTGCACCTGGACCACCTCGGGCTGGCCGTCGACGAGCTGACCGGGGACCTCTTCGCCGAGGAGAAGGCGACCGCCCTGCGGGAGCACGGCGCCACCCTCTACGTGGGCGACCACGTGGCCGACATGACCGCGGCGAGAACGGCAAATATCCCGGGCGTGGGAGTGGCGACCGGACCGTGTTCAACGGACGAACTGCGGGACGGGGGTGCCCATCTGGTGCTGGATGATCTCACCGAATTCCCGGCGGCGCTGGACCGGATCATCCGGCTAGCCTTGAAGGGGTAGTTGTCTCGAGCGAAGCAGAGGTTCTCAGGTGCCGACGGGTCGAGTGAAGTGGTACGACGCGGCCAAGGGCTACGGGTTCGTCACCAGTGACGAGGGTGGCGACGTGTTCCTGCCCAAGGGCGCGCTACCGGCGGGTGTCACCGACCTGAAGGGCGGCCAGCGGGTCGATTTCAGCGTGGTCGACAGCCGTCGGGGTGCCCAGGCGATGGGCGTGAAGCTGTTGGAGGCGCCGCCGTCCGTGGCGGAGCTGCGCCGCCGACCGGCCGAGGAGCTGCACGGCCTGGTCGAAGACATGATCAAGGTGCTGGAGGCGAAGGTCCAGCCGGACCTGCGCCGGGGCCGCTTCCCGGACCGGAAGACCGCGCAGAAGATCGCTCAGCTGGTCCACGCGGTGGCGCGCGAGCTGGAGGTCTGAGGGACGAGCCCGGCGTCGGCGGCCCGGCCCAGCAGCGCCTCGACGGCGGCGAAGCCGGCCTCTCCCAGGTCGGCGGTGAAGTCGTTGACGTAGAGGGCGATGTGCCGGTCCACGACGTCGGGCTCCATCTCCTGCGCGTGGGAGAGGACGTACTCCCGGCTGGCCTCCGGGTCGGCCCAGGCCTGGCGTACCGACTCGCGGATCCAGGCGGCCGCCTCGACCGGGTCGACCGCGCCCTTGCGGGCCAGGATCGCGCCGAGCGGGATCGGCAGGCCGGTGTCGCCCTCCCACCACTCGCCGAGGTCGACCAGGGCGGTCAGCCCGTGCCGGGGGTAGGTGAAGCGCGCCTCGTGGATCACCAGCCCGGCGTCGTACCGGCCGGCGGCGACGCCCGGCATGATCTCGTGGAACGGCACCACCTCGATCCGCGCCGGCGGCCGCTCCGCCGACCAGAGCCGGAACAGCAGGTACGCCGTGGTCCGCTCGCCCGGCACCGCCACGGTCGCGCCGGAGAGGTCCGTCCTGTCCCCCCGGGTGAGCACCAGCGGGCCGCAGCCGCGGCCCAGCGCCCCGCCGCAGGGCAGCAGGTGGTAGTCGTCCAGCAGCCAGGGCAGCGCCGCGTAGCTCACCTTCACCAGGTCGAACGCCCCGCGCTCGGCGGCCGTGTTGGTGACGTCCACGTCGGCGTAGGTCACCTCGACCGGCGGTGCCCCCGGCACCCGGCCGTGCACCAGGGCGTCGAAGACGAAGGTGTCGTTGGGGCAGGGCGAGATTGCCAGGGAGAGCGCCACGCCCCCACCGTAACCCCGTCCTCCGGACCACCCACCACCCCGTCCCCGCCGGCCGGCCCTGGAGCGCCCGGGCGGCCCGCTGTCTCTCGATGCCGCTGGCGGTGGGCGAACTTCGGCGCCCCGGCCGCACTCCCGATGTGCCACCCCCTGGCGGGCGGCTCAGCCTTGTCGCGGCTGCGGGCGAGGCTGGCCGCCCGGCGTGCCGCTCCCGGCCACCGTTCACGCTGCTCGCCGCTGGGGACAAGGCATCGCTCCTCTCTGCCTTTGGAGCTGATATCGCGAACGACTCAGCAGCGCCATCCCGAACGGATGACGGGTGGACCGAGTCGGCTTGCGCCCCAGCTTGCGGCCCTGTCAGTCAGGACTCGACGCCGATGGCTGGCATTCCGACACGGGCGGCGATATCACCAGCGACTCAGCTCCAAAGCGGCCCGCTATCCACATCTCTTCCGCCAGGGGAGGGGCTGTCCACAGGGTTATCCACAGGTGGGCGGCTCCTGTTGAAACGGCGGCGGTGGGGCCGGCAGCATTCGGGCCGTGGTGGAACCGAGCCCCTCCAGCGCCCAACGGGCAGACCTGGGCGACGTGCTCCGGCGGCTGCGGCGGCAGGCCGACCTGAGCCAGCGGGAGCTCGCCGTCCGCGCGGGCGTGCCGCAGCCCGCCGTCGCGCGGATCGAGTCCGGCCGGGCCGCCGATCCGCGCTACCGGACCGTGGAGCGGCTGATCCGGGCGGCGGGCGGGCAGGTGCGGTTCGACGCCGGGGCCACCGCCGAGGAGCCTCACCTGCCGGCACCCGTGCCGCACGACGAGCTGCGGGACCAGGCGGGGCGCCGCTATCCGGCACACCTCGACGTGTGGGAGGTCAAGGAGCCGAAGGACTGGCCCGGCGCATGGTGGGCGGAGTGGTACAACCTGCCGCCGGAGCGGTGGCCGCTCCCCCTGCCGCCAGCCACCTACGAGCTGAACCGGGGGCACCGGGACCGGCGACGGGCGGCGGATTGGGTACGCGGCGCGGTGTCGGTGCGGCGGGTGACCGGGCCGGCGTTGCCGTTGACGTCCTGGAGGTTCGTCGCGGAACTGCCGGACGGGGAACTGGTGGGCGAGCTCCGGGCGCACGAGCGCAGTCCCCACCTCCACTGGGGCGGTGAGGAGCCACCGGCGGAGCGGGAGGCCGTCCTCGACGGAGTGCTCGTCGCCGCCGAGCACCGCCGGTTGGGCATCGGGCGCCGCCTGGTGCAGGCCCTTGTCGCCGAGTTGGACCAAGCCGGCGTGGGGGTCGCCCGGGCGCTGACCGAGGGGCCGGGGATCAGCTTCCTGCTCGCCTGCGGGTTCGCGCTGGAGGCCAGCCGGCCGGCGGCGCTGCGGCTGGACCGGCCGTTCAACGGAGGGCGGCCGCCGCCGTGGTGAGGGCGGCGAACGCCTCCCGCATCCGCCAGGCGCTCCGGTCCCGGGGCCCGATCGGGTTGGACACCGTACGCAGCTCGGCGAAGGGCAGGCCGGCCTGGGCGGCGGCGACCCCCACGCCGTACCCCTCCATGGCCTCGGCCACCGCGTCGGGGTGCCGGGCGACGAGGGTCGCGGTGCTCTCCGCCGTGCCGGTCACCGTGCCGACGGTGAGCACCGCGCCGGCGACCGCGTCCGGCAGCGCCGTACGCAGGGCGTTCAGCAGTCGGGGGTCGGCCGGCACCACGCTGCCGGCGCCCAGCACGTCCGCCGGCATGCCCAGCTCCTCGATGGGAAGGAAGCCCTCCGGCGACTCGGCACCCAGGTCCGCCGCGACGCTGCGGGTGGCCAGCACCGTGCCGCCGACCGCCACCCGGCCGACGAAGCCGCCGGCGATGCCCGCGCTGACCACCGCCCGGTACGGCCGCCCGGCCGCCTCGGCCAGCGCCAGCAGGCGGGCGGTGGCGGCGCCGGCGACGGCGGGGCCCACCCCGACCGGGGCGACGGTCACCGTCGGGTCGGTGAGGCCCGCCCGGACCGCCTCCGCCTCGGCGGGTACGGCGGTCACCACCAGCAGCCCGCTCACGCGACCGGTCCCCGGTGCTCCCGCTGGTTCTCGTCCTCGGCCCCGCCGGGGCCGCCCACGGCCGAGGAGGGCCGGTAGATGTGGAAGCCGGGCGGCGCCAGCCCGTCGTCCTCGAGCCGGGCGGGGGTGCCGTTGTGCGAGGGGGCCGGCGAGGTGGGCGCGGCGTCGCCCAACTCGTCCACCTGTTCGGTGTCCAGCTCGTCGTCGCCGAGCGGCCGTCCCACCAGGTGCTCGCGGCGCAGCCGGCTGGCCACGAGCACGCCGCGGGCGGCCACCAGGGCCGCGACGCAGGCGGCGACCGCCACCCCGACCCGGCCGGTGAACGGCACGAGCCCCAGGCCGCCGCCGGCCACGAAGGCGAGCATCAGCGCGGTCTCCGAGTGCGCGAACGAGCTGGCCCGCAGCCGTTCCGGGATCCGCTCCTGGATCGACGCGTCCACGGCGAGCTTGGAGATCCCGCTGATCAGGGAGGCGACCAGGCAGAGCAGGGCCACCAGCGGCAGCGAGAACTTCAACGCGGCCAGCACCGCCACCCCGGCCACGATGATCGTGCCGCTGGACTGGATCGCGGTGGGCCGGTGGATCCGCAGCCGGGTGCCCACGGCGGTGGCGAGGAAGCTGCCCACCGCGAGCGCCCCGCCGACCAGCCCCAGCGCGGCCTGGGCGCCCAGGGTCCGGCCGAAGAAGTCGGTGGTCAGGTCGCCGGCCTTGATCGCGAACGCCAGGAAGAGCAGCAGGAAGCCGTACAGGCCGCGCAGCGCCGCCGCGCCGATCAGGGTGGCGATCACCAGGCGGCCGGCGGGGCGACCCCGGCCGAGCGGCCGCTCGCCCTCCCGGCGGCGTAGCGCCCGCAGGGGGCGCGGGACCCGCTCCGGCGGCTCCGAGTCGGCCTTCGGCGGCAGCCGCAGCGCGATGACCATGCCGATCAGGAAGATCAGCGAGGCCACCCGGAGCGGCCACTGCGCGCCGAACCAGAACGTGGCCAGCCCGAGCGGGGCGACCAGCGCGCCGGCCACCGTGCCGTAGACGCTCGCCCGGGCCCCCACCTGGGACAGCCCCAGCCCCTCGGGCAGCAGCCGGGGCACCGCCGCCGAGCGGGCCACGCCGTAGGCCCGGGAGAGGGCGAGCACGCCGAACGCCGCCGGATAGAGCCCGAAGCTGCCGATGTAGTCCGAGATGAGCCAGGCCAGGAACGCCCGGCCGAGCATGGTGGTGGCCAGCGCGTACCGGCGGCCGTGTCGGAAGTGGTCCAGCAGCGGGCCCACCACCGGGGCGAGCATGGCGAACGGCACCATGGTCACCAGCAGGTAGAGCGCGACCTTGTTCCGGGCCTCGCCCAGCGGTACGTCGAAGAAGATCGTCCCGGCCAGCCCGATGGCGATCAGGGTGTCCCCGGCGCAGGAGAGGGCGTGCAGGTCGAACATGCGGACCATGCCGGCCTCGTTGCCGGCGCTGCGGGCCCGGGCCGACCCGGCGCGCCGGGTCATCCACCGTCCGCTGCGCAGCGAGCCGCGGAGCAGCAGGCGGGTGGCGCGGATGCCCGTGCCGACGGTCCGCCCGAGGACGGACCGCCCGGAGCGGGAGGACAGCGGCATGCCCCCCATCCTCGCCCATCTCCTCCACGCGTGCCCCACCAGCCGAAGAGAACGACTCCGGGGAGTGCCTGTCAGTCGGCCCCGGGCATGGGGAACAATGGGCGGGTGACCAGGCCCGCCTCCGCCCGCGCTCCCCGGCTCGACCAGGTCTGCGCCGCCGCCGTCGAGGTGGCCCGCGCGGCCATCACCGAGGTCGAGCCCGACAGCGTCGGCGAGCACCTCCAGGCCGTCGCCGAGGGCGACCGGCTCGTCACCCACTACTTCGAGTGCCGCCTCGGCGGTTACCGCGGCTGGCGGTGGGCCGTCACGGTGACCCGGGTGCCGCGCAGTCGCCACGTCACCGTCTGCGAGACCGTCCTGCTGCCCGGCCCCGACGCGCTGCTCGCGCCGGGCTGGGTGCCGTGGCAGGAGCGGCTCAAGCCGGGCGACCTGGGCCCGGGCGACCTGCTGCCCACCCCGCCGGACGACGAGCGCCTCGCCCCCGGGTACGTACTCTCCGACGACCCGGCGGTGGAGGACACCGCCTGGGAGCTCGGCCTGGGCCGGGCCCGGGTGCTGTCCCGTGAGGGCCGTTCGGAGGCCGCCCAGCGCTGGTACGACGGCGACCACGGTCCGTCGGCGCCGATCTCGGTGGCCGCGCCGGCCGCCGCCCGCTGCGGCACCTGCGGCTTCTACCTGCCCCTCGCCGGCGCGCTGCGGCAGGCCTTCGGCGCCTGCGGCAACTTCTACGCTCCGGACGACGGCCGGGTGGTCAGCGCCGACCACGGCTGCGGCGCGCACTCGGAGACGCTGATCGAGGCGGCCGCCGACACCCCGGTCGACGAGCTGCCCACGGTCTACGACGACAGCGCGGTCGAGGCGGTGTCGGTGAGCCGGTCCCCGGGCTCCGTGGAGGCGGCCGAGCCGGCGGAGCCCTACGGCCACCCCTGACGGCCCCGCCCGCACGGGCGGTCCGGTTCAGCCTTGACGGGCGGCGGCCTCCCGGCGGCGGCGCCGGTTCGCGTCGTGGCGCATCATCACGGCGAGACCGGGAAAGCCCCACAGGAATCCGGCCAGGCAGGTCCAGAGCCAGTTCTGGTGCCCGTGCTCGGTGAGCCAACCGCGGAAGAAGACCAGCAGTACCAGCCCGACCACCGCCCAGATGATCAGGCCGGCGACGGCGAACGGCACCATCGGCGGGTCGAGCGGCTCGGGCCGCGGCGGTTGCTCCTGGGGCACGGGCACAGCGTACGCGATCGTCCTTCCCTGCCCGCCGGTGATCTGGGACGATGCGCGCGACAGCCGTCGATCACCCTGCGAGGACCTGATGGCCATTGCGCCCCCGCCGGACCACGGCGCTCCACCCGATCCCGCTCACCCACGCAACGCCTTCGACCGCTTCTTCGAGATCTCCGCCCGCGGCTCGCATCCGAGCCGGGAGATACGCGGTGGCCTGGCCACCTTCTTCACGATGGCGTACATCGTGGTGTTGAACCCGCTGATCCTCGGCGGCGCGGTCGACGGCGACGGCCGCAAGCTGGCCATCCCGGCGCTGGCCGCCGCCACCGCGCTGGTGGCCGGCCTGATGACCATCCTGATGGGAGTGGTGGCCCGGTTCCCGATGGCGCTGGCCGCCGGGCTGGGCGTGAACGCGCTGGTCGCGTTCGAGATCGCGCCGGAGATGACGTGGGCGGACGCGATGGGCCTGGTGGTGATCGAGGGGGTGGTCATCGGCATCCTCGTGCTCACCGGGCTGCGTACCGCGGTGTTCCGCTCGGTGCCGACCCAGTTGAAGACGGCGATCGGCGTCGGCATCGGCCTCTTCCTGACCCTCATCGGCCTGGTCGACGCCGGGTTCGTCCGGCGGGTGCCGGACATCGCGAACACCACCGTGCCGGTCGGGCTCGGCATCAACGGCAAGATCGTCAGCTGGCCGATGCTGGTCTTCGTGGTGGGCCTGCTGCTCACCGTGGTGCTGGTGGTACGCCGGGTCCGCGGCGCGATCCTGATCGGCATCCTCGCCTCCACGGTGCTGGCGATCATCGTGGAGGCGGTCGGGCACATCGGCCCGTCCTTCGTCAACGGCAGGCCCAACCCGAAGGGCTGGGCGCTGAACGTGCCAGAACTGCCGGAGAAGATCGTCGACATCCCGGACCTCTCGCTGCTCGGCCACTTCGACGTGCTGGGCTCGTGGAGCCGGGTGGGCTGGCTGGTCCCGCTGATGTTCGTCTTCACCCTCCTGATCACGGACTTCTTCGACACGATGGGCACGATGGTCGCCATCGGCCAGGAGGGGGAGATGCTCGACGAGCGGGGCACCCCGCCGCGGGCGCGGGAGATCCTGCTGGTCGACTCGATCGCCGCGGCGGCCGGTGGCGCGGCGAGCGTCTCCAGCAACACGTCGTACATCGAGAGCGCGGCCGGGGTCGCGGAGGGCGCCCGGACCGGGGTGGCCAACCTGGTCACCGGCGGCCTCTTCCTGCTGGCCATGTTCCTGGCGCCGCTGGCGGTGGTCGTGCCGTTCGAGGCGGCCTCGACGGCGCTGGTGGTGGTCGGCTTCCTGATGATGACCGCGGTGCGGACCATCGACTGGACCGACTACGAGATCGCCATCCCGGCGTTCCTCACCATCGTGCTGATGCCCTTCACCTACTCGATCTCGAACGGGATCGGCGCCGGCGTCATCAGCTACGTGCTGGTGAAGCTGGCACGGGGCAGAGCCCGGGAGATCCACCCCCTGCTGTACGGGGTGGCCGCGCTCTTCATCCTGTACTTCCTGCGCGGGCCGATCGAGTCCGTGGTGATGTGACACCCGCCTCGACCGAGGGCCCGGAAATTCGGGTCTCCCGGCCGGGAGCAGGGCAAATTCCCTCTGGTGAGCCTGGTCATATCGCATGTCGTTAGCCAGGCTCATTAGTTAAGCTAACTACTGTGACGGAGCGGACGGTGACGGCGGAACGCGTGCCACCGGCGCAGCTGGCCCCTCAGCTGCGTAATGCGATCACCCGACTCAACCGGCGGGTCCGGCAGGCCCGCCCGGTCGGCGACCTGACGGGCAGCCAGCTCTCCGCGCTCACCAGCCTCAAGCTGGCGGGCGCCCTGACGCCCAGGGAACTGGCCGACATCGAGCGGGTGCAGCCGCCCACGATGACCAAGATCGTCGGAAAGCTGGAGGAGCGCGGCCTCGTGCAGCGGACTCCTCACCCGACCGACCGACGGCAGGTCATCCTGGCGGCGACCGAGGGAGGCCGGGCCGTGCTCGAGCAGTTCGAGCGGGCCCGCAACGAGTGGCTGGCCAGCCGGCTCGCCGCGCTCACCGAGGAGGAACGCGACACGCTGCGGCGGGCCGCGGAGATCCTCCAGGGGATCGCTCGCGCCTGACCGCGACCCGCGTCGCGCGGTCCGCACCGTCCGCTGTGGATGAGGCGTACCCGACGCGAGGAGGCGCACCTAGAGTGCAGGCCAAGCTCAGCACGATGTTCCAGTCCCTACGAGTCCGCAACTACCGACTCTTCGCCACCGGACAGCTGATCAAGTTGATCGGCGTCTGGATGATGTACATCGCCCAGGACTGGCTCGTCCTCGAGCTCACCGGAAACTCGGCCACCGCGCTGGGCGTGGTCACCGCGCTCCAGTTCACCCCGGTCCTGCTGCTGACCCTGTTCTCCGGCCGGCTCGCCGACCGGTACGACAAGCGGATGCTGCTGTTCATCGCCAACGCGTTCTGGACCGTACTGGCGCTGGCGATGAGCCTGCTGGTGGTCACCGGACTGGTCCAGCTCTGGCACGTCTACGTGTTCGCCCTCCTGCTCGGCGTGTTCAACGCGGTGGAGACCCCGGTCCGGCAGGCGTTCGTCTCGGAGCTGGTCGGCGTGCCGCTGCTGCCGAACGCGCTCTCGCTCAACGCGGCCACCTTCAACTCCGCCCGGATCCTCGGCCCGGCCGTCGCCGGCCTGGCCATCGCCGCCTTCGACGTCGGCCCGGTCTTCCTGATCACCGCGTTCAGCTCGATCGCGCCGCTGGTCAATGTGGTGCGGATGCGGACGAGCGAGCTGTACCGCAAGGACCTGCCGGCGGCCGGCCAGCGCGACCAGGCCCGGGTCGTGGACGGCCTGCGGTACGTCGCCCGCCGCCCGGACATCCTGCTGCCGATGGCGCTGATGTCGGTGACCGGGATGACCCTGTTCAACTTCCAGCTCACCCTCGCCGCGCTGTCCAAGACCGTGTTCAAGACCGGTGCCGCCTCGTTCGGCCTGTTCACCACGGCCCTCGCGGTCGGCGCGCTGACCGGCGCCCTGGCCGGCACCGGGCGGCGCAGCCGCCCCACCGTGTGGCTGGTGCTCGGCGCGGCGGTCGGCTGCGCCACCTTCGGCACGCTGGTCGGGCTCGCCCCGTCGTACTGGCTGGTCGTGGCGCTGCTGCTGCCGACCGGGTTCTTCATGGTCTTCTTCGCCCAGGCCGCCAACCAGCGGGTCCAGCTCGGCGTGGACGCCGCCTTCCGGGGCCGGGTGATGGCCCTCTGGGTGCTGGTCTTCCTCGGCACCAACCCGGTCGGCGCGCCGATCATCGGCTGGGTGGCCGAGACCTACGGCGCCGGGGCGAGCATCTGGATCGGCGGACTGATCTCGCTGGCCGCCGCGCTGCTCGCCCTCACCTGGCAGCTCCGCCGCTCCGGTGCCCGGCTGCGGCTCCGGATGCTGCCGATGCCCCGCTTCTACGTGGTGTCGCCCGGCGCGGAGTGAAATCGTCCGAAGGACCGGTTCCCGTCCCGGGGACCGGTCCTTCCTCATTCATTCGCGTCCGGATGTCGGCAATCGGGTGGCGGTCGACGGCCACGCGGCTTAGCGTCGATATGTGGGAGTGGGGCGGGGACTGCTGCTGGTGCTGGCGATCCTCGCCGTCTGCTGCCTGCCCGCCCTCTTCGCGCTGCTCTTCTGCGCCGACGAGATCCTCGACCGGGTGGCCTGCCGGTGGGCCGAGTGGCGGGAGCAACGCCGCGAACGGCGCACCATCGCCCGGCTGGACCGGGCCATCGAGGCGGACGCCCTGACCCGCGACATCGACCTCACCGAGTTCGACCGGGACGGCCGGCGACCGCTGGAACAGCTCGCCACCGACCTGCGCCGCCTCGGCGGCCACCGGCTCGCCGCCGCGGACCGGTCGGTGGTCTGGCACGGCGCGGTCATCGACGCGTACGACGAGCGGCTGCGCGCCGCCTGCCAGGCGCTGGGCATCGTCGAGCACCTGGCCGAGGTGGACGGCGTCGACCGGGAGATCGAGCGGGTCCGGGTGGAGGGGCTGCTGCACGCGGCCGGGCTCACCCTGCCCGCCGCCCGCCCCGGTCACCACCAGCGGCACCGCTGACCGGTGCGGCTCTTCGTCGCGGTCTACCCGCCCCGGCCGGTGGTCGACGACCTGACCGCCCAGGTCACCCGGCTCCGGGTCGGCGCCGCCTTCGCCGCCGGCACCAACGTACGGCTGGCCGACCCGGCCAACGCCCACCTCACCCTCGCCTTCCTCGGCGACGTCGAGGACGAGCGGCTGGTGGAGGTGGAGAGCACGCTCGGCCTGGCCGCGGAGACGTTCCGGGACGGCCGGGACAGCTCGGTCCGGCTGCGCCTCGGCGGTGGCGGCAGCTTCGGGCGCGGCCGGTTCACCGTGCTCTGGGTGGACCTGCGCGGCGACGTGGCGGCTCTGGCCACCCTCTCCCGGCTGATCCGGCTCGGGCTGCGCCGGGCCCGGCTGCCGCACGACGAGAAGCCGTTCCGGCCGCACCTCACCATCGCCCGTCCCGGCGACCGGATCGACCGCGCCGACATCCTGGCCGACCGGGAGACCCTCCACGACTACCAGGGCCCCGAATGGCCCGCCGACGAACTCGTCCTGGTCCGCAGCCACCCCGGCCCCCGCCCCACCTACGACCGCCTGGCCGCCTGGCCCCTCTAACCCGCCCCCGCCCCGCCCCGCCCTCGCCCCCCGTCCCGCCCCCAACGTCCCCGCCGATCTTGCAGTTGTGGTGCCGGCGAAAGGCGCATAGGCGCGCAATTCAACAACCCACAGTGCAAGATCGGCGCGGGAGCGGGAGCGGGAGCGGGAGCGGGAGGCGGAGTGAGCGGGTTACCAGGCCCAGGCCTCCGGGCCGGGGCCGCCGTTGCCGACGGGCGGGAAGAGCTCGTCGAGCTTCTTCAGGGTTTCCTCGTCTAGGTGGACGTCCAGCGCGCCGAGGTTGCGGTCGAGCTGGTCCATGGTGCGCGGGCCGACGATCGGGGCGGTCACCCCGGGGCGGGAGAGCAGCCAGGCCAGCGCCACGTCGGCCGGGTCGTGGCCGAGGTCCGCGCAGAGCTTCTCGTACGCCTCGATGGTGGGCCGGTGCGCGGCGAGCGCGTCGGCCGACCGGCCGCTGGTGCCGCGCGCCGCGCTGCCCTCGGCCATCTTCCGGATGATTCCGGAGAGCAGCCCGCCGTGCAGCGGCGACCAGGGGATGATGCCCAGCCCGTAGTGCTGCGCGGCCGGGATCACCTCCAGCTCGACGTGCCGGGTCATCAGGTTGTAGATGCACTGCTCGGAGACGAGGCCGAGGAAGTTGCGCCGGCCCGCCGCGGCCTGCGCCTGGGCGATGTGCCAACCGGCGAAGTTGGACGATCCGACGTAGAGGACCTTGCCCTGGGCGACCAGGGTCTCCATCGCCTGCCAGATCTCCTCCCACGGGGTGGTCCGGGAGATGTGGTGCATCTGGTAGAGGTCGATGGTGTCGGTCTGCAGCCGGCGCAGCGAATCCTCGCAGGCCCGGATGATGTGCCGGGCGCTCAGGCCCTGCTCGTTGGGCCACTCGCCCATCTTGCCGTACACCTTGGTGGCCAGCACGACCTTGTCGCGGCGCCCGTCGCCCTGGGCGAACCAGCGGCCGATGATCTGCTCGGTGACGCCCTCGCCGAGCTTCCAGCCGTACACGTTGGCGGTGTCGAAGAAGTTGATCCCGTGTTCCAGCGCCCGGTCCATGATGGCGAAGCTGTCCGGCTCGTCGGTCTGCGGCCCGAAGTTCATGGTGCCGAGGCAGAGCCGGCTCACCGAGAGACCGGTGCGTCCCAGGTTCGTGTACTCCATGGGTCCACCCTGGCACGCGGGCACTTAGAGTGCCTCGTCGTCGCCAGGGTGGACCGTGGCTCAGGAGGACTCGCGGGCCGCCGGGCCGCTGCCGAAGAGGACGTCGTCCCAGCTCGGCAGCCGCTTGCGGGGCTTGCCGCCGGCCTCCGCCGAGTCGCCGCCACCGGCCGCCGCCGCGGCGCCCGTGCGGCGCGGCCGCAGCACGGCCAGCGAGGGTACGGCCGGGATCTCCTTCGGCGCGTCCGAGTCGTCGTCGAACGCCGAGCCCTGGCCGCCGCCGAGCAGTGCCGCCGCCCCGCCGGAGACGGCCCGCTGCCGGGGCGCGTCGGGCCCGGCCATGGCGGCCGGGGACCGGGTCTCCAGACCTCGCCCGGACGCGCCGCCGAGCGGCCGGTCCAGCGAGGCGAGCAGGGCGTCCCGGCCGGCGCGGATCGGGTCCCGCCCCGGGCGGGCGTGCTCGGCCGGCGCCGGCAGGCCGTGCCCGCCCCGGCTCGGCTCGCCGCGCGACGGGCCGGGCAGCGCGTGGCCGCCCCGCTCCGGCGCCGGCTCCTGGCCGAGGATCGGCGTGGGGCGCTCGGCGCAGAGGTATTGCGCCATGTCGTCGTGCGGGGCGACGTGCTGCCGGGTCTTGTCGAGGTCCCAGACCGCCTGCGCGGTGGCCTTGCCCGACGGCCAGGTGGCGATGATCCGCCAGGTGCCGTCGTCGCGCCGGTACGCGTCCCAGGAGATCTTCTCGGTGTCGATCCCGTGCTGGGCCAGCCGGCCGTTGACGACCTCGGCCAGCGGGGTCGGCTTCTCCGCACCCTTGAGCCTGGTCCGGCGGGCGTGCTGGGCGAGCATGGCCCGCTCCTGGAGCACCGGTCCCGCGTACCGCAGGACGCGGTCGACCGGGACGCCGGCGATCCGGGCGACGTCCTCGGCGGACTCGCCGGAGCGGATCCGGGCCTGGATGTCCCGCGGGGAGAGTGACGGCGTCGGGTCGGCGGCGGTCGGCACCACCGCGAGGGGTGCCGCGCCGGGCTCGGCGTGCAGCGCCGTGGCGACGCGTTCGTCGATGGGGAGGGCGAGCAGGCGCCCGACCTCGTCGGCGAGCACCAGAGCCTGGCCGTCCTCGGAGAGGGCGACGAAGCGTACTGGGCGCATGTGCTTGCCTCCGTCCCGCTTCGCTGGCCGTCACGCCACGAGCCGGCCACCCGGGCGTCTCGCACCACCGTACGCTCATCTACCCAGAGGTGGGGGATGCGACACCCGGCATGTCGCGACTGAGCTGCGGCGATGATCACGGTGGGTGGTCGTCGGAGCCCCGACGACCACCCACCGTCACGAGGTGATCAGAGTCGCTCGACCACGTAGTCGATGGACGCGGTGAGCGCCTCGACGTCGGCCGGCTCGATCGCCGGGAAGAGCGCGACGCGGAGCTGGTTGCGGCCCAGCTTCCGGTACGGCTCGGTGTCCACGATGCCGTTGGCGCGCAGCGCCTTGGCGATCGCGGAGGCGTCCACCCCGTCGGCGAAGTCGATCGTGGCGACCACATTGGAGCGCAGCGCCGGGTCGGCCACGAACGGAGTGGCGAACTCGGCCCGCTCGGCCCAGCCGTAGACGATGCCGGCGCTCTCGGCGGTGCGCTTGGCCGCCCAGGAGAGGCCGCCCTGCGCGTTCATCCAGTCGGTCTGCTCGGCGGCCAGGAAGATGGTGGCCAGCGCCGGGGTGTTGTACGTCTGCTCCAGCCGCGAGTTGTCGATCGCGGTGACCAGGTCGAGGAAGGCCGGGATGTAGCGGCCCGACTCCTTGATCTCGGTGGCCCGGGCGAGCGCGGCCGGCGACATCAGGGCCAGCCACAGGCCGCCGTCGGAGCCGAAGCACTTCTGCGGGGCGAAGTAGTAGACGTCGGTCTCGCCGACGTTGACCTCCAGGCCGCCGGCGCCGGAGGTGGCGTCGACCAGCAGCAGCGAGCCCTCGTCGGCACCCGCGACCCGGCTGATCGGCACGGCCACGCCGGTCGAGGTCTCGTTGTGCGGGGTGGCGTACACGTCCACGCCGGCCTCGGCGACCAGGGTCGGCGCGTTGCCCGGCTCGGACTTGCGGACCGTCGGCTCGCCCAGGAACGGGGCGTCCTTGACCGACTTGGCGAACTTCGCGCCGAACTCGCCGAAGCTGGCGAACTGGGCCCGGTCGCGGACCAGGCCGAAGGTGGCGACCTCCCAGAAGGCGGTGGTGCCGCCGTTGCCGAGCACCACCTCGTAACCCTCGGGCAGGGAGAAGAACTCGGCGATGCCCCGGCGCAGCCGGGCCACCTGGTCGCGGACCGTCTTCTGCCGGTGCGAGGTGCCCAGGTAGCTGGTGGCGACGTCGGCGAGCGCGGAGACCGCCGCCGGACGGACCTTGGACGGCCCGCAGCCGAAGCGCCCGTCGGCGGGCTTGATGTCGTCGGGAATCCGGATGGTCGGTGCGTCAGCCACGGTTGTCTCGATCCTTCCGCGTGGGCGGGGACGGGCCCTGATGCGGGCGCGGACCGACGCCTGCCGCGCGGGCGCGCGGGGGAGCCGGGATCCGAGCCCGGTCCGGCGGCACTGCCGGCCTTCATCCTCGCACCCTGGCCGGCCCGGCCGGCGGCTGGTCCCACGACCGGGGCTGAGGGATGCGCCACAGCGCGAAGGGCCCGGTCCGTCGCGGACCGGGCCCTTCGCGGCGTACGCGGGGATCAGACGCCGTGCGGGATGGCGTCCCAGCCCTCGACCTCCTGCGGCTTGCGCGGGCCGTGCCCGACGTACCGGGCCGACGGGCGGACCAGCCGCTGGAGCTTCTTCTGCTCCAGGATGTGGGCGGACCAACCGCCCATCCGGGCACAGGTGAACATCGAGGTGAACATGTGCGCCGGCACCTCGGCGAAGTCGAGCACCACGGCCGACCAGAACTCGACGTTGGTGGCCAGCACCCGGTCCGGGCGGCGGGCCTGGAGCTCGGCCAGGGCCGCCTTCTCCAGCGCCTCGGCGACCTCGAAGCGCGGCGCGCCCAGCTCCTTGGCGGTGCGGCGGAGCACCCGGGCGCGCGGGTCCTCGGCCCGGTAGACCCGGTGGCCGAAGCCCATCAGCCGCTCGCCCCGGTCGAGCACGCCCCTGACGTACCCCTCGGCGTCGCCGCTGCGCTCGACGGCCTCCAGCATGCTGAGCACCCGGGAGGGCGCGCCGCCGTGCAGCGGGCCGGAGAGCGCGCCGATGCCGGAGGAGATGCAGGCGGCGGCGTCGGCGCCGGTGGAGGCGACGATCCGGGCGGTGAAGGTGGAGGCGTTCAGGCCGTGCTCGGCGGCCGAGATGAAGTACGCGTCGACGGCCTTGACGTGCCGCGGGTCGGGCTCGCCCCGCCACCGCTTCATGAACCGTTCGACGATGGTCTCCGCCTTGTCGATCTCCTTCTGCGGCACGGCCGGCAGGCCGAGGCCGCGGGCGGACTGGGCGACGAAGGAGAGCGCGGTGACGGACACCCGGGCCAGGTCCTCGCGGGCCTGCTCGTCGGAGATGTCGAGGAGCTGGTTCAGCCCCCAGTACGGGGCGAGCATGGCGACCGCGGACTGCACGTCGACGCGGATGTCACCGGAGTGCACCGGCACCGGGAACGGCTCGGCCGGCGGCAGGCCCGGGCCGAAGCGGCCGTCGACCAGCAGCGCCCAGACGTTGCCGAAGGAGACCTGACCGATCAGATCCTCGATGTCCACGCCGCGATAGCGCAGCGAGCCGCCCGCGCGGTCCGGTTCGGCGATCTCGGTCTCGAAGGCTACGACGCCCTCCAGGCCCGGTTTGAAGTCGGACATGTCGTCTCCTGGCTTCCGGCGGTGGTGCGTCCGGGCGGGCTCAGCCGGCCTCACGACCCGGGCGACGCTCTCAGGGATGTGGTTCGTGACATCTTGCCTGCTGGGTAACCGAGTGCGCGACCCACCGCCACTGTGCGCCACGCGACATCCCCACGGGTGGACAAGCTCACGGCCTGGGACAGACTTGGCGGTGGGGTCTGGCCAGCGTCGGGGGACGGGGCCGCCCCGACGAGGGAGACGACGACTGTGACGGGCAACACACCCACTCCGGCCGGCATGCGTAACGAGTACGCGGCCGACCTGGGCCTTTCCGAATCCGACCTGGCACCGGACTGGCCGACCCAGTTCGCCCGCTGGTTCGCCGACGCGGTGGCGTACCCGCTGCCGGAACCGAACGCGATGGTGGTGGGCACCGCCGACGCCGAGGGGCGGCCCAGCGGCCGGACGGTCCTGCTCAAGGGGTACGACGCGGAGGGCTTCGTCTTCTACACCAACTACGGGTCGCGCAAGGGCGCCGAGGCGACCGCCAACCCGTGGGCCAGCCTGGTCTTCCCCTGGTTCCCGATGCAGCGCCAGGTGGTCGTCGCCGGGCGGGTGGAGCCGGTCGACCGGGCCGAGACCGAGGCGTACTTCGCCAGCCGGCCGCGCGGCTCCCAGCTCGGCGCCTGGGCCAGCACGCAGTCCCAGGTCGTCCCGGACCGGGCCGCGCTCGACGCGGCGTACCGGGCGGCGGCCGAGCGCTTCGCCGAGGTCGACGAGATTCCCGCACCGCCGTACTGGGGCGGGTTCCGGGTCCGCCCCGAGACGGTGGAGTTCTGGCAGGGCCGGGCCAGCCGACTGCACGACCGGCTGCGCTACCGGCGGACCGACGAGGGCGCCTGGGTCGTCGAGCGGCTCGCGCCGTGACGGGGGTGCAGGAGGCCCGGCCGCGCGGAGCGCGCCGCTGGGCGATCGACCTGCGCCCGCTGGGCGTGCCCGCGTACCGGCGGGTGTGGCTCGGCAACGGCGTGGCGATGTTCGGCTTCCAGTTCACCGCCGTGGCGGTGCCGGTGGAGATGTTCGACCTGACCGGCGGCTCGTTCTGGGTCGGCCTGCTCGGGGTCGCCGGCTTTCTGCCGCTGCTGGTCTTCGGGCTCTGGGGCGGGGCGGTCGCCGACGCCCGCGACCGGCGCCGGGTGCTGCTGGCCGGGGGCGCCCTGCTCTGGGCGTCGACCCTGTCGCTGCTGCTCCAGTCGCTGCTGCGGGTGGGCAGCCCCGTGCTGCTGCTCGCCCTGGTGGCGGTGCAGTCGATCGCGTTCGCGATCACCTCGCCGGCCCGCAGCGCGATCCTGCCCCGCCTGGTGCCGGCCGAGCTGGTCCCGGCGGCCAGCACACTGAACTTCACCACGTTCACCGCGACCTCGGTCTTCGGGCCCCTGACCGCGGGCCTGATCTTCGTCGCCTGGCCCACGGACGTCGGGCTGCCCATCGCGTACGCGGTGGACGCGCTGCTGTTCACCGTCTCGCTCTGGGCCACCCTCCGGCTGCCGGCGATGCCACCCGAGCCGGATCCGGACGGTGACGGCACGCCGCGCAGGGCGGGGCTGGCCAGCATCGTTGACGGCTTCCGCTACCTGGCCACCACGCCGGTGCTGCTGCTCTCCTTCGCCATCGACCTGATCGCGATGATCCTGGCCATGCCCCGGGCGCTCTTCCCCGAGCTGGCGCACCAGCGGTTCGGCGGCGGTGCCGCGGTCGGCTGGCTCTACAGCGCCATCGCCATCGGGGCGATGCTGGGCGGCCTCACCTCCGGCTGGATCGGCCGGGTACGCCGGCAGGGCCTGGCGCTCGTGTTGGCCGTGGTGGGCTGGGGCGTGGCGATCGGCCTGGCCGGCCTGGCCCGCCAGCTCTGGCTGGTGGTGGTGCTGCTCGGCGTGGCCGGCGCCGCCGACCTGGTCAGCGCGACCCTGCGACAGTCGATGCTGCTGGTCTACGCGCCGGACCGGATGCGTGGCCGGCTCCAGGGGGTGAACACCGTGGTGGTCGCCGGCGGCCCGCGCCTGGGCGACCTGCGGGCCGGCGCGAGCGCGGCGGCGTTCGGCACCGGCGTCGCCATGGTCGGCGGCGGCCTCGCCTCCGCCGTCCTGGCCGTGCTCCTGGTGGTCGCCTTCCCCGCGCTGCTCCGCTACCGGGCGGCGAGCGCGTCGGACCGGGACTGACCCACCGGCCGGGACGCGATCATCGGGTCCAGCGGAGTCGAAGGGGGACGGGCTAAGGTCGCCGGCATGGAGAACGGCACCCACCCGTCACCCTCCGGGGCACAGTGGACCATCGCCGCCGACGGCCACGAGGCCGTCGTGGTCGAGGTCGGCGGTGGTCTGCGGACCTACCGGCACGACGGGATCGACTACCTCGACGGGTACGCGGCGGACGAGCTGGCCCCCGGTTCGGCCGGGCACGTGCTGGCCCCCTGGCCCAACCGGATCCGGGACGGCGTGTACACCTTCGGCGACCGGTCGTTCCAGCTCGACCTGACCGAGCCGGCCCGGCACAACGCCATCCACGGCCTGGTCAACTGGGTGCGGTGGCAGCTCGTCGAGCAGTCGCCGGAGAGCGTCACGATCGGCTACGAGCTGCCGCCCAGCCCCGGCTACCCGTGGGCGTTGCGGCTGCGGAGCCGGTGGAGCGTCGGCACCGACGGGCTGCGCGCCGAGCACGAGGTGACCAACCTGTCCGGCGAGCCGGCCCCGTTCGGCTTCTCGGTCCACCCCTACCTGCAACTGCCCAAGGTCGGCGTGGACGAGCTGACCATGCGGGTGCCCGGGCGGACCCGGGTGCTGCTGGACAACCGGCTGCTGCCGGTCGCCGCGACCGAGGTGGCCGGCACCGAGTACGACTTCACCGCGCCCCGGGCGATCGGCGACCTGGTGCTCGACGTGGCCTTCGGCGACGTCGTCCGGGACGACGACGGCGGCTCGGCGGTCACCCTCGCCGCGCCGGACGGTTCGGTCGCGGTGCACGTCTGGGCGGACCGCGAGTTCGGCTGGTGGCAGGTGTTCACCGGGGACACCCTCACCGGCGAACGGCACCGCCGCTCGGTCGCGGTCGAGCCGATGACCTGCCCGGCGGACGCGTTCCGCTCCGGCAGGGACCTCATCACGCTGGCCCCCGGCGAGACCTGGCGGGGCTCCTGGGGCATCCGGCCCGGAGCCTGAGCATGGAGTTCGCCGAGGTCGTCCGGCGGCGCCGGATGGTACGCAACTACGACCCGGACCGGCCGGTCCCGCCCGAGGTGGTGGACCGCCTGCTGGCGCACGCGGTCCGGGCGCCCTCGGCGGGCTTCGCCCAGGGCTGGGGCTTCCTGGTGCTGGAGGAGCCGGCCGACCGGGAGCGGTTCTGGGCGGCGGCCACCCCGGGCGGCGGTGGTCGGGAACGCTGGCTCGCCGGCATGCGCCGGGCCCCGCTGATCGTCGTGCCGCACGCCAACCGCTCCGTCTACCTCGACCGGTACGCCGAGGCGGACAAGGGCTGGGCGGACCGGTCGACCGAGCGCTGGCCGGTGCCGTACTGGTACGTGGACACCGGCTTCGCCGCGCTGCTGATGCTGCTCACCGCCGTGGACGAGGGGCTGGGCGCGTGCTTCTTCGGCATCCCGCCGCAGCGGCTCGACGCGTACCGGGCGGCGTTCGGGGTGCCGGCGGACTACCACCCGATCGGCGCGATCACGATCGGTTACCGGGCTCCCGACCACCGGTCACCGTCGCTGCGCCGGGGGCGGCGGCCGGTGGACGAGGTGGTCCGGCGGGGCCGCTGGAGCTGAGCGTGGTTCGTCCGGGCCGGCGGGAATCGGTGGTGACGAAACCGACATGAGGGAGCAAAACGCGGTGTGGCGGGTGCGGCTAGGCTGGCAGCGACATCACCAGCCGGGCCAGGGGGAGGGGAGCGCGCCTTGATCTTCAGAGCGGTCCGGGACGGGCGTCCCTACCCGGAGCACAACCTCACGCTCAAGCAGTGGGCGGAGATCCCACCGCGTCCGCTGCGGCTGGACCAGCTCATCACCACCAAGCGGGAGCTGGCGCTGGACAAGCTCCTCGCCGAGGACTCCACCTTCTACGGCGACCTCTTCCCCCACGTGGTGCAGTGGAACGGCGGCCTCTACCTGGAGGACGGCCTGCACCGGGCGCTGCGCGCGGCGCTCCAGCAGCGCAACCAGATCCACGCCCGGGTGCTGGTGCTCAGCCCGCAGGGCGAGTGACCTCATCCTGAGTCTTCGTTAAGGTGACGGCATGACCCCTCTCGACCTGCTGGACATCGACGCGTCGCTGAGCGAGGAGGAGCGCCAGATCCGCGCGGTCGTACGCCAACTCGTCGACGACCGGGTCCGCCCGCACGTCGCCGGCTGGTACGAGGACGGCCAGGTCCCGGCCCGCGAGCTGGCCCGCGAGTTCGGCAAGCTCGGCCTGCTCGGCATGCACCTGACCGGGTACGGCTGCGCCGGCGCGTCGGCCGTCGCGTACGGGCTGGCCTGCCTGGAGCTGGAGGCCGGCGACTCGGGTGTCCGCTCGCTGGTCTCGGTGCAGGGCTCCCTCGCCATGTACGCCATCTGGCGCTACGGCAGCGAGGAGCAGAAGCAGCGGTGGCTGCCCGCGATGGCGGCCGGCGAGGCGATCGGCTGCTTCGGGCTGACCGAGCCGGACCACGGCTCCGATCCCGCCTCGATGACCACCCGGGCCCGCCGGGACGGCGACGACTGGGTGCTCAACGGCACCAAGATGTGGATCACCAACGCGCCGATCGCCGACGTCGGGGTGATCTGGGCGCGCACCGACGAGGGCGTGCGCGGCTTCGCCGTACCGATGGACACACCCGGGGTCACGGCGCGCGAGATCCGGCACAAGATGTCCCTGCGCGCGTCGCTGACCGGGGAGGTCGCCCTCGACGACGTCCGGCTCCCGGCGGACGCCCGACTGCCCGAGGCGATCGGGTTGAAGGCGCCGCTGAGCTGCCTCACCGAGGCCCGGCACGGCATCGTCTGGGGCGCGCTCGGCGCGGCCCGCGACTGCCTGGAGACCGCCCTGTCGTACGCGACCACCCGGACCCAGTTCGGCCGGCCCCTCGCGGGCTTCCAGCTCACCCAGGCCAAGCTCGCCGACATGGCCGTCGAGTGGAACAAGGGGCTGCTGCTGGCGCTGCACCTGGGCCGGCTCGCCGACGCCGGGAAGCTGCGCCCGGCGCAGGTCAGCGTGGGCAAGCTGAACAACGTGCGGGAGGCGCTGGCCATCGCCCGGCAGTGCCGGACCATCCTCGGCGCCAACGGCGTCTCGGGGGAATACCCGGTGATGCGGCACGCCAACAACCTGGAGAGCGTGCTGACCTACGAGGGCACCTCGGAGATCCACCAGCTGGTCATCGGGCAGCAGCTCACCGGGCTCTCCGCCTTCGCCTGAGCTGCGGATTCACCCCTTCGGGCGGCTCGCCGCGCGAGTGTCGCACGGTGGCCGTACCGTCATCATCAGTCGATGTGTCTGACGAGGACGGTGAGGGCGAATGGCCCGCGACGGTGACATCAACGAGCCCACCAGGGAGTTCCCGGAGTACCCGACCGGCGACTCGCGCCCGGTCCGGGGCCTGCTCTGGGTGCTCGGCGCGGCCGCGTTGGTCGTGGTGGCGCTGCTCGGCGTGCAGGCGGCCGGCATCCTGCCGGACTTCCGCAACCCGTTCGCGCAGCAGCAGACCGACCGCAGCCAGCCGCCGCTGCTGAAGTCGATCCGGGACCTCAGCCGGTACGTGGCCGCCGAGGGCAACTTCCAGGTGGTCGTCGACCTGCAGAAGGACCGGAGGAACGTGCCGGACTTCCTGCTCAACGAGCGGACCCTCTTCGTCGGGGCGGGCAGCGTCGAGGCGTACGTGGACTTCGCCAAGATCGCCGACGGGGCGGTGGTGGTCTCCGACGACGGGAAGTCGGTGGAGATCAAGCTGCCCGCGCCGCAGCTCGGGGAGACCAACCTCGACCTGGAGAAGAGCTACGTCTTCGCCGAGGAGCGCGGCCTGCTCAACCGGTTGAACGACCTGGTGGCCGGCGACCCCAACCGGCAGCAGGCGGTCTACAAGCTGGCCGAGGACCGGATCACCACCGCCGCCCGGGACAGCGGGCTGACCGCCCGGGCGGAGGAGAACACCCGCAAGATGCTGGAGGGCCTGCTCCGCTCCCTCGGCTACCAGAAGGTGACCGTCACCTACACGGCCCCCTGAGCCCTCGACGCCCCGGCGCCCGCCCGGTCTCCCCGGGCGGGCGTCGCCGTGCTGTCCGGCGGTGGTGGGGTCAGTAGCGGACGCGGTCCTCGTCGGGCATCAGGATCCAGAGGATCAGGTAGATGATCACCTGGGTGCCGGGCAGCAGCAGCGACAGCAGGAACAGCAGCCGGACCATGCCGGCCGACATGCCGAACCGCTGGGCCAGGCCGGCGCAGACGCCGGCGAACATGCGCCCCTGGCGGGGCCGGACCAGTTTGCGACTCATCGTCGTACTCCCACTTCTGCGGCGATCCGCCGCGCTGAATTCCACGCTAGGAACGGGTGCGCGCCGCGCCCTCGGCCCCGAGGAGGATCGGCGACCAGGGCACCCGTAGGTGCTTACCCCGCCGGGTCCCCGCCGACCCGCCCGCGTGGCGCCGCGGTCGACAGCCCTCCGCTTTTCGGCCGGAGCCTGGCCCGCTGGGTGGTCTCGGGGCTGCTCGGGCCCGATCCTGCGGGCGGTCGCGGGGCTGCTCGAACATTGCCCCCGGGTGGCTGTGGAGCTGAGTCGTTCGTGATATCGGGACCGGGGGCCGCGCGCCCGTCCGGGCCTGACCGCGCCACCGCGGAATGGGCCGATGAGTCGTTGGTGATATCAGCTCCAAAGGCGGGCTCACGTGGTCGTGCCCCGGCGTTGGCGAGCGGCGCGCGGGCGGGACGTCCGGTGGTGACGGTGGCGAGACGGACGGGGTGGAGGGTGGGGTGGCGTGAGTGTGCCGGCGGGGTGGGGGCGGGTACTGACCTGGGCGGGTAGGCTCGCCGGTCGGGCCCCGTACCCAGGGGTCCACCCGCCGTCCCCGGACCGGGAGCGGCACACACCGGTCCGGATCCGCACAACGGGTACGACGGCGAGGAAAGTGCAGCCATGATCAGTGTTTTCGACCTCTTCAGCGTCGGCATCGGGCCGTCCAGCTCGCACACCGTGGGCCCGATGCGGGCCGCGCGGACCTTCGTGGCCGGGCTCAAGGCCGACGGGCTGCTCACCGACGTGGTCCGGGTGCAGGCCGAGCTGTTCGGCTCGCTGGGCGCCACCGGGCACGGCCACGGCAGCGACCGGGCCGTGCTGCTCGGGCTGGAGGGCGAGGCCCCGGAGACGGTCGACACGGACAGCGTCGGGCCGCGGGTGGCGCGGATCCGGGCCGAGCGGCGGCTCGGCCTGCTCGGCACCCAGGAGATCGACTTCGACCCGGACCGGGACCTGGTGCTGCACCGGCGGCGCTCGCTGCCGTACCACCCGAACGGCATGACCTTCGCGGCCTTCGACGGGGCCGGGAACCAGGTCCGGACCCGCACCTACTACTCGGTGGGTGGTGGGTTCGTGGTCGACGAGGCGGCGGCCGGGGCGGACCGGATCAAGCCGGACAGCACCCGGGTGCGGTACCCGTTCCTCACCGGCGCGGAGCTGCTGGCGGTCACCACCGACACCGGGCTGTCGATCAGCGAGGTGATGCTCGCCAACGAGCTCTCCTGGCGCAGCGAGGCGGACGTGCGGGCCGGGCTGCTGGAGGTCTGGCGGGTCATGCGGGAGTGCGTGGAGAACGGCTGCGCCCGGGACGGCGTGCTGCCGGGCGGGCTGAAGGTCCGCCGCCGGGCCGCCGAGCTGCGCCGGAGCCTGGAGGCGGAGGCCGACGCCACCGACCCGCTGCGCGCGATGGACTGGGTCACCCTCTTCGCCCTCGCGGTCAACGAGGAGAACGCCGCCGGCGGCCGGGTGGTGACCGCCCCGACCAACGGCGCCGCCGGGATCATCCCGGCCGTGCTGCACTACTACACCCGGTTCGTGCCCAGCGCCTCCGACGAGGGGGTCATCCGGTTCCTGCTCGCGGCCGGCGCGATCGGCGTGCTGTTCAAGGAGAACGCCTCGATCTCCGGGGCCGAGGTCGGCTGCCAGGGTGAGGTCGGCTCGGCCTGCTCGATGGCGGCGGCCGGGCTCGCCGAGGCGCTGGGCGGCACGCCCGAGCAGGTGGAGAACGCGGCCGAGATCGGCATGGAGCACAACCTCGGGCTCACCTGCGACCCGGTCGGCGGCCTGGTGCAGATCCCGTGCATCGAGCGGAACGCGGTGGCCAGCATCAAGGCGATCACCGCCGCCCGGCTGGCGCTGCGCGGCGACGGCGTGCACGCCGTCTCGCTGGACAAGGTCATCAAGACCATGCGGGAGACCGGCGCCGACATGAAGGTGAAGTACAAGGAGACCGCGCGGGGCGGCCTGGCGGTCAACGTCATCGAGTGTTGAACCCGAAGGGGTGACCCCGGGGGTACCCGTGTCGACCGAGAACGGCGGAGGCGAGGATGGGACGGTGACGGCAGGAGTCGCCGCGCTCTGGTCGGCCCGCAACTCGCTGCGCATCCTGGTCAAGCGGGACCTCGCGGTGAAGTACCAGCAGTCGGTGCTGGGCTACTTCTGGTCGCTCATCGAACCGCTCGGTATGGGCCTGATCTACTGGTTCGTCTTCGGCGTGCTCTACTCCGGCGCCACCCGCCGCCACCTGGGCGAGGCGGCCGGTTCGTACCCGCTCTTCCTGATCACCGGCATCTTCGCCTGGATGTGGGCCAGCTCGGCGCTGACCGAGGCGACCAACGCGCTCACCGGGCAGGCCCGGCTGATCACCACGATGAACGTGCCCCGGCAGGTCTTCCCGATCGGCCGGGTCACCGGACGGTTCGCCGAGTACCTCGCCGGGCTGCCCATCCTGGTCGGCATCGCGGCGATCTACGTGGCGCACGGGAAGATCCACCCCGGCTGGTGGCCGCTGCTGTCCCTGCCGCTGGCCGTGACGGTGCAGTTCGTCCTGCTCGTCGGGGTCGCCCTGCTGCTGTCGGCGTGGAACGTGCTGATGCGGGACATCGAGCGGTTCATGCGGCTGATCATCCGGGTGCTCTTCTACGCCACCCCGATCATCTACCCGCTCGCCCTGGTCCGGGACTCCGGCATGCCGACCTGGATCAAGGTCGCGTACGAGCTGAACCCGCTGGTCGGCATCTTTCAGCTGCACCACGCCATCTGGTACCCGGACGAGTTCCCCGACGCCCGGCTGCTCGCCGTGACCGTGCTGGGCAGCCTGCTGGTGCTGGCGGCCGGCTGGTGGTCGTTCCGCCGGCTCGAACCGGCCGTGCTCAAGGAACTCTGAATGCCGGCGATCATCGAGGCGGAGGGGCTCGGCATCCGGTTCGTCCGGAACCGGCGGCGCCAGCTGCGGCTGCGGGAGTTGCTGATCCACCGGGGCCGGCGGAGCGCCGCCACCGACCAGTTCTGGCCGCTGCGGGACGTGTCGTTCCGGATCGAGCCGGGCGAGACCGTGGGGGTGGTCGGGCGCAACGGGACCGGCAAGAGCACGCTGCTGCGGCTGATCGCCGGGGTGCTGATCCCCGACGAGGGCCGGATCCGGGTACGCGGCGCGGTCGCCCCGCTGCTGGAGCTCTCCGCCGGCTTCTCCAACGACCTGACCGGGCGAGAAAACCTGTACCTGGTGGGCGGGCTGCACGGGCTGTCGACGACGTACCTGCGGCGGCACTTCGACGAGATCGTCTCGTTCGCCGGGGAGCAGGTCGAGCGCTCGGTGGACACCTCGGTCCGGCACTACTCCTCCGGCATGAAGGTGCGGCTCGGCTTCGCGATCATCGCTCACCTGCCCCACCCCATCCTGTTGATGGACGAGGTGACCGCGGTCGGGGACGCGGAGTTCCGCGCGAAGTGCTATGCGACCATCGAGCGACTTCTCGCGGAAGGGCGCACGCTGGTGCTGGTGTCACACAACGAAAAGGACCTCACCCGGTTCTGCCGTCGGGGGCTCTACCTCGACGCGGGACGGCTGACCGTCGACGGGACCATCGACGAGGCGCTGCGGGCGTACGCCAGCGCTTCCCCGCGGTGACGCTCGCGATCGTGCTCGCCGCCGGGCCGGCGGCGGGCCTGACCACCGATTCGGGGGAACGCCTGGTCGACCGGCTCGCCGGGCAGTGGCGGCGGGCCGGGGTGACCGAGGTACGGGTGGCCGCCGACCTGGCCGAGCTGGCCGCGCTGCTGGCCGCCGCGACCGCCCCGGTGCTGCTCAGCGGGGCCGACCTGATGGCGCACACCGCCGTACTGAAGCACCTGGCGACCAGCCCGGTGGGGCCGACGGTGGCCCTGGTGCTCACCGACCCGCCGGCACCCGGCCGGGCGACGGTCCGTGAGGACCGGGGCCAGGTGGTAGCGGTCGACGACCCGGCGGGCGCGACCGGCGTGTTCGGCGGCGCGCTGCGGGTCGGCCCGGCCGAGCTGCCGTACCTGATCGCCGCCGCCGAGCGGGCCGCGGCGGGTGCCGTGGACCCGGCGTCCGCGCTGGACCAGCTCTTCGCCGGCCTCGCCGCGCGCGGGTCGCTGATCTTCGCCCATCGGGTACGCCTGCTCGTGGCGCACCGGGTCGGCACGGAGGCGGACCTGCGCGCGGCCGAGGCGGCGGTGGCCGCGGTCGACGAGGACAAGGCGGAGCTGCGCCTCTCGGTGAAGGAGCGGGACGACTTCTTCACCACGTTCTTCGTCAGCACCTGGTCCCCGTACGTCACGAAGGCCGCCGCCCGGCTCGGGCTGAGCCCGACCGGGGTGACCATGATCTCGGTGGCCTTCGCGGTGGCCGCCGCCGTGCTCTTCGGCGTCGGCGGCCGGCCCGCGCTGGTCGCCGGCGGGGTCCTGCTCTACCTCGGTTTCGTGCTGGACTGCGTGGACGGGCAGTTGGCCCGCTACACGCGGAACTTCAGCGCCTGGGGCGGCTGGCTGGACACGATGGCCGACCGGGCCAAGGAGTACGTGGTCTACGCCGGCCTCGGCTACGGCGCCACGCACGCGGGCTTCCGCTACGGCTGGGCGCTGGCGATCGCCGCGATGACGCTGCAGACCGTGCGGCACATGACCGACACCTGGTACGGCGTGCTGCACGACGAGGCGGCCCGGCGGCCCCGTGCCGCGGTCGAGGAGGCCGGCATCGGCGGGAAGCTGAACGCCGCCTCGACGAAGGTGCAGGCGGACACCGGTTCGGTGTCGTACTGGCTGAAGCGGACGGTGGTCTTCCCGATCGGGGAGCGGTGGGCGCTGATGGCGCTGGCCGCCGCGCTCTTCGGTCCGCTGGTCGCGCTCTGCGCGGTGCTGGTCTGGGGGACGCTGGCGTTCGCGTACACCGGGGCGCTGCGGACGCTGCGGGCCTGGTGGATGCGGGTGCCGGTGATGACCACGGTCGACGTGATTCTGCACCGGGACGACGGTCCGGTGGTCCGGCGGTTCGCGGCGGCCCGCCCGTCCGGCCTGGAACGCCTCCTGCTCCGGGGCGCCCGCCGTGGGGTCGGGGTGCTGTGGCTGGCCGTGCTGCCGGCGGTGGCGCCGGCGGTACTGCTGCTCCTGGCCTGGAGGTGGGGCAGCGATACGCCGCGCTGGGTGGTCGTGGTGGCCCTGCTGGTCTGGCTGCTCGCCGCGCTCGGCGTCCGGGCGACGCCCGACGGGCCGCTGGACTGGCTGATCCCGGCCGCGCTGCGGGCCGGGGAGTACCTGTTCGCCATCGCGGTCGGGGTGGTCGGCGGCGCGCCCGCCTGGCTGATCTTCGGGTACGTCTTCGTGCTCACCCTGCACCACTACGACCTGACCGCCCGGCTGGAGAAGCGGCAGGTGGCGCCGCCGCTGCATGCCGCCTCGTTGGGTTGGGAGGGGCGGTCGGTGCTGCTGGGTCTAGCGGCAATCGCCGGAATTGCGAGTATCGCTCTGGCTACACTCGGTGCGTACCTTCTCGTGGTTTTTGTCGCGAGCGTGGTTCTCGCCTGGGTGGTCCTGCCGGCTCGCGCCCGGCGGACGCCGGCCCCGACGGGCGGGGGTGTCCGCTCGCCGGGCTGACGGAGGGCCGGCCGGGATGACTCTGCTCAGCTTCGTCGTACCGGCCTATCGCGTGCAGGGCTACCTGCGGGAGTGTCTGGACTCGATCCTCGAGCAGCCGTACGACGACCTCGAGGTGATCGGGGTCGACGACGCCTCGCCGGACGACAGCGGCGAGATCCTGATCGAGTACGCGGAGCGCGACCCCCGGGTCCGCCCGGTCCGCCTCGCCGAGAACGTCGGGCTCGGTCCGGCCCGCAACATCGGGCTGGACCGGGCCGCCGGCGAGTACGTCTGGTTCGTCGACGGCGACGACTGGCTGGTCCCGGGCTGCCTGCCGCACGTGGTCGACCGGCTCGACGCCACCCGCCCGGACGTGCTGATCGTCGACCACGTCCGGGCGCACTGGAACAACGTCGGCACCCGCAGCGCGATGCGCGAGGTGTTCCCGGAGCCGCCCGGCGAGACGACCTTCCGGCTGGTGGAACGGCCGGAGACCATGCGGCTGCTGCACACCGCCTGGAACCGGTTGGTGCGGCGGGAGTTCCTGGTCGAGCGGGGGCTGCGCTTCGAACCGGGCTGGTACGAGGACGTCTCGTTCAGCTACCCGGTGCTGATGGTCGCCGAGCGGATCGGCGTGCTGGACCGGATCTGCCTCAACTACCGGCAGCGCCGGACCGGGGCGATCACCCGGACCCGGGGCGACCGGCACTTCGAGGTGTTCGCCCAGTGGCACCGGGTGTTCCGGCTGATGGACCGCTGGGACGCCACGGTCGAGGCGCTGCGCCCGGACGTCTTCGAGCGGATGATCTGGCACTACCTGACCGTGCTCGGCAACGGCGAGCGGATCGCCCCCGAGTTGCGGCCCGCGTTCTTCGCCCAGATCCACGCCGACTACGTCCGCTTCCTGCCGCCGCAGGGCTACCCGGTCCCGCCCGGGGTGGACGGGTTGAAGCACCGCCTGGTGGCGGCCGGGCGGTGGCGGACGTTCAGCGCGCTCCGCGACGCCAACCAGGCGGCGGAGACGGCCCGGCGCACCGCCCGCAAGGTCAAGCGGCGGGTGCTGCCGGTGGCCCGGCGTGCCGCGCGGAAGGCCCGGAACGCCGCGCTGCGCGAGTACTACCGGGGCGAGCTGCACCGGCCGCTGGACCCGACGCTCGCCGTCTTCGCCGCGTACTGGTACCGGGGGTACGCCTGCAACCCGGCCGCGATCTACGCCGCCGCCCGCCGCCTCGCCCCCCAGGTGCGTGGGGTGTGGATCGTCCGGCGGGACCGGGTCGACACCCTCCCGCCCGGGGTGGAGTACGTGGTCGCCGGCACCCGCGAGTACTACCGGGTGCTGGCCCGGGCCCGCTGGCTGGTGAACAACGTCAACTTCCCGGACTTCGTCCGCAAGCGGCCCGGCACGGTGCACCTGCAGACCCACCACGGCACCCCGGTGAAGGTGATGGGGCTGGACCAGCAGCGGTACCCGATGGGGGCGCGGGGGATGGACTTCGCCAAGCTGCTGAGCCGGGTCGACCGGTGGGACTTCAGCGTCTCCTCGAACAGCTTCTCGACGCAGATGTGGGAGCGGGCGTACCCGGCCACGTACACCACGCTGGAGGTCGGCTACCCGCGTAACGACCGGCTGGCGCTGGCCACCCCGGAGGAGTGCCGCCAGGTCCGGAAGGAGCTGGGCATCGGGCTGGACGAGCACGTGGTGCTCTACGCGCCGACGCACCGGGAGCACCTGCCCGGGTGGCGGCCGCCGTTCGACCCGGACCGGATGTGCGAGGTGCTCGGGCCGGCGGGCCGGCTGCTGATGCGCAGCCACTACTTCCACGACCGGGACCGGCGACCCCGCGGCCCGCTCGCCGGTGGGGTGCTGGACGTGAGCACCCACGACCGGGTGGAGGACCTCTACCTCGCCGCGGACGTGCTGGTCACGGACTACTCGTCGGCGATGTTCGACTACGCCGTGCTGGACCGGCCGATCGTCGTGTACGCGCCGGACTGGGACGCGTACCGGGTGGCCCGGGGTGTCTACTTCGACCTGATCGCCGAGTCGCCCGGCCCGGTGGCGCTGGACTTTCCCGCGCTGCTGGAACTGTTCCGCTCGGACGCGCTGCGCTCGCCGGAGGCCGAGAAGCACCGGCAGCGGTTCCGGGCGCGGTTCTGCGCCCTCGACGACGGGCACGCCGCCGAGCGGGTGGTACGCCGGGTCTTCCTGGACGAGCCGGCCGGAACAGAGGCTACTCGCCGGTCACCTTACTGATCGGCGCCGACCGATCCGCCGTAATAGGTCTGTCACGGGAGCAACATGGCACGTTTACCCGATGTGCGAATCCGATGATCCTCGTCACAGTCAATCCCGGGTTCGGCCTAGGAGCTGGGGAGGAGACGGTGACCACCGTCGCGCTCAAGGATGTCACCAAGGTGTTCCAGGACGGGACAGTCGCGGTCGACACCATCAATCTGGACGTCAACGACGGCGAATTCATGGTGCTGCTCGGCCCCTCTGGCTGCGGCAAGTCCACCGTGCTGCGGATGGTGGCGGGGCTGGAGGACCCGACCTCCGGCGCCGTGATGCTCGACGGAGAGGTGGCCAACGACCTGCCGCCCCGGGAGCGGAAGATCGCCATGGTCTTCCAGGACTTCGCCCTGTACCCGCACATGACCGTGGGCGAGAACATCGGGTTCCCGCTGCGCCTGTCCGGCGTCGAGCCGGGCCCGCGCGGGGAGCGGATCCAGGACGTGGCGAGCGCCCTCGGCATCGGGGACGTGCTCGCCCGCAAACCCAGCCAGCTCTCCGGCGGCCAGCGGCAGCGGGTCGCGATGGGGCGGGCGATAGTGCGCCGGCCCGGCCTGTTC
Source organism: Micromonospora sp. NPDC048930 (assembly GCF_043197935.1). Taxonomy (NCBI): domain Bacteria; kingdom Bacillati; phylum Actinomycetota; class Actinomycetes; order Micromonosporales; family Micromonosporaceae; genus Micromonospora; species Micromonospora sp. NPDC048930. The sequence goes on along the minus strand of NZ_JBICUB010000002.1, from coordinate 479,775 downwards.
CTGATGGACGAGCCGCTCTCCAACCTGGACAGCGGCCTCCGCGCCGAACTGCGCGCCGAGATCTCCGGGCTGACCCGCGAGCTCGGCGTCACCACCGTCTACGTCACGCACGACCAGGCCGAGGCGCTGACCATGGCCGACCGGGTCGCCATCATGCGCAAGGGCGTGCTCCAGGACGTGGGCACCCCGACCCAGGTGTACGGCCGGCCGGCGACCCTCTACGTCGCCGCCTTCCTCGGCAGCCCCCGGATGAACCTGCTGGAGGCGTCGGTCTACGTCCACCTCGACCGCTACGTGGCGCTGAACCTCGGCGAGCAGTCGCTCTACCTGCCCTGGGACGACATCCGCAGCCGGGCGGTGGCGCACTACCACGGCGAGCGGATCGTGATCGGCATGCGGGCCGAGGCGCTCACCCCGGTCGCCCCGGATACCCCCGGCGACGTGCTCCAGGGGCGGATCCGCTACCTGGAGCACCACGGCCACGAGTCGCTGGCCTTCCTCGACATCGGCGCCACGGCGATCGTGGTGGACGAGATGGGCACGCCGGTGGAGAACGCGGCGCCCGGCCAGCGCGGCCTGCGCCGGTTCGGGCACGTCATGCAGCGGCTCACCGGGCGGTCGGTGGACGCCCCGGTCTCCGCGCCGAGCGGCGGCGGGAACCGGACCAGCGTGCTGCCCGACCCCGGCCGGCACCACCGCCGCCCGGCGGAACTGGCCGTCCGGCTCGCCCCGTACCCGGCCGTCACGGCGGGGCACCCGCTGGCCGTCCAGGTCCGCATGGACGCGCTGCACTTCTTCGACGAGCGCGGCGACCGGATCGACGTCGGCTGGCGCTGAGCCCAGCCGGCCGCGGCCAGGACCAACTCGTTCTGCGGCAAGTCGGCCTCATCTCGTCAGGGGATGGGCCGACTTGCCGCAATTCTTCGAGCGGCCCGCAGCCCCTTGCCCGGAAAGTTACCGGCGAGTAGCGTTCGGGCATGTCCATCGACTCTCGCCAGGTGGCGGCCGGTCTGCTCGAAGCCGTGCCGTTCGCCCGCACGCTCGGTATCGAATTCGTCGAGGTCGCCCCCGAGGCCGAGGGCGGGGTACGGGCAGTCGTCCGGCTCCCCGACGCCCCGGAGCACCACAACCACGTCGGCGGCCCGCACGCCGGCGCCATGTTCACGCTCGGGGAGACCGCCTCCGGGGCGGTGGTGCTCGCCGCGTTCGGTCAGGTGCTCGACCGGGCGGTGCCGCTGGCCGTGACGGCCACCATCCGCTACCAGAAGGTCGCCCTGGGGCCGGTGCTGGCCACCGCCCGGCTGGGGCGTACCCCGGCCGAGGTGATCGCCGAGCTGGACGCGGGGCAGCGGCCGGAGTTCCCGGTCGAGGTGGAGATCGGCACCGAGGACGGCACCCCCACCTCGGCGCTGACGGTGGTCTGGACGCTCCGCCCGAACCGCTGACGTCCGAATCGGGTTTCCCCGGCCGGTCCGCTGGATAGATTCGTACCGTGCTGGGCCTACCCGCTCACGTGACCGCCTGTCTCTTCGATCTGGACGGTGTGCTGACGCAGACCGCCAAGGTGCACAATGCCGCCTGGACCGAGACCTTCAACGCGTTCCTGAAGCAGCGCGCGGCGGCCACCGGCGAGCCGTTCCGCCCGTACGACCCCGGGCCGGACTACAACCGGTACGTGGACGGGAAGCCGCGGGCCGACGGCGTGCGCTCCTTCCTGGCCTCCCGCGGGATCACGCTGCCCGAGGGCTCGCCCGACGACCCGCCGGAGATGGACACGGTCAACGGGGTGGGCAACCGGAAGAACGTCATCCTGCTCAAGCGGATCCACACCGACGGGGTGGAGGTCTACGCGGGCTCGGTGCGCTACCTGGAGGCCGCCGTCCGCGCCGGGCTGCGCCGGGCGGTCGTCTCGGCCAGCGCCAACTGCGCGGCCGTGGTGCAGGGCGCCGGGCTGGAGCGGTTCCTGGAGGCCCGGGTGGACGGGGTGCTGGCCCGCGAGCGGGGCCTGCGCGGCAAGCCGCACCCGGACACCTTCCTGGCCGGGGCGGAGCTGCTCGGCGTGCCGCCGGAGCAGGCCGCGGTCTTCGAGGATGCGCTCGCCGGGGTCGAGGCCGGCCGGGCCGGACGCTTCGGGTACGTGGTGGGCGTCGACCGGGTCGGCCAGGCCGATGACCTGCGGGCGCACGGCGCGGACGTCGTCGTCACCGACCTCGCCGAGCTGTTGACCGGGGCCGCGGCGTGATCCGGGAACGGGCGTACCCGGTCGAGCCGTGGCATGTCCGGGAGACCCAGCTCGACATGGACGTGCTCGCCCAGTCCGAGTCGGTATTCGCCCTCTCCAACGGGCACATCGGGCTGCGCGGCAACCTGGACGAGGGGGAGCCGCACGGCCTCCCCGGCACCTACCTGAACTCCTTCTACGAGCTGCGGCCGCTGCCGTACGCGGAAGCCGGCTTCGGCTTCCCGGAGTCCGGCCAGACCATCGTCAACGTCACCAACGGCAAGCTGGTCCGGCTGCTGGTCGACGACGAGCCGCTCGACGTCCGGTACGGCGAACTCCTCTCCCACGAGCGAGTCCTCGACCTGCGGGCCGGCACCCTGCACCGGGAGCTGCACTGGCGCTCACCGGCCGGCCGCGATGTCAAGGTCCGCAGCACCCGGCTGGTGTCGTTCACCCAGCGGGCGGTCGGCGCGATCAACTACGAGGTCGAGGCGCTGGAGGGGCCGCTGCGGCTGATCCTCCAGTCCGAGCTGGTGGCCAACGAGACCCTGCCGCCGCAGAGCCGCGACCCCCGGGTGGCCGCCGTGCTGGAATCGCCGTTGCAGTCCGAGGAGGAGTTGACCACCGACGACGGTGGGCTGCTGATCCACCGCACCAAGGTCAGCGGATTGCGGGTCGCCGCGCAGATGGCGCACGACGTGTACGGCCCGGAGCGCACCACCATCGAGTCCGAGGGGTACGAGGACTGGGTCCGTACCACCGTCGGCTGCGTGCTCAAGCCGGGGCAGACGCTGCGGGTGGTCAAGTATTTGACCTACGGCTGGTCCAGCCGGCGCTCGCTGCCGGCGCTGCGGGACCAGGTCGGGGCGGCCCTGGCCGCGGCCCGCCTGGACGGCTGGGACGGGCTGCGCCGGGCGCAGCGGGAGTTCCTGGACGAGTTCTGGGACGCCGCCGACGTGCGCGTGGAGGGCGACCCGGAGGTGCAGCAGGCGGTCCGGTTCGGCCTCTTCCACGTGCTCCAGGCCGGTGCCCGCGCGGAGCGCCGGCCGATCTCCGCGAAGGGGCTCACCGGCCCCGGGTACGACGGGCACGCGTTCTGGGACACCGAGATGTTCGTGCTGCCGGTCCTCACGTACACCCAGCCGTCGGCGGTGCGGGACGCGCTGTACTGGCGCCACGCCACCCTGCCGCAGGCGCAGGAGCGGGCCCGGACGCTCAACCTGGCGGGAGCCGCCTTCCCGTGGCGCACCATCGAGGGCCCGGAGTCGTCGGCGTACTGGCCGGCCGGCACCGCCGCGTTCCACATCGCCGCCGACGTCGCGGACGCGCTGCGCCGGTACGTGCTGGCCACCGACGACCTGGTGCTGGAACAGGAGATCGGGCTGGAGCTGCTGATCGAGACCGCCCGGCTCTGGCGCTCGCTCGGCCACCACGACCGCAACGGGCAGTTCCACATCGACGGGGTGACCGGGCCGGACGAGTACACGGCGGTCAAGAACGACAACATCTACACCAACCTGATGGCGCAGCGGAACCTGCTCACCGCCGCCGAGTGCGCGATGCGCTACCGGGACCAGTCCCTCGACCTCGGCGTCACCGAGGAGGAGGCGGCCGCCTGGCGGGACGCGGCGCACGCCATGCACCTCCCGTACGACGAGGAGGCCGGGGTCCACGAGCAGGTGGAGGGCTTCACCCGGTTGCAGGAGTGGGACTTCGAGCACACCCCGCCGGAGAAGTATCCGTTGCTGCTGCACTACCCGTACTTCGACCTCTATCGCAAGCAGGTGGTCAAGCAGGCCGACCTGGTGCTGGCCATGCACTGGCGCGGGGACGCGTTCAGCGGGCTGGAGAAGCTGCGCAACTTCCTCTATTACGAGCGGCGTACCGTCCGGGACTCCTCGCTGAGCGCCTGCACCCAGGCGGTGATGGCCGCCGAGGTCGGCCACCCGGAGTTGGCCCACCGCTACCTGCGCGAGGCCGCGCTGATGGACCTGCACGACCTGAACGAGAACACCCGCGACGGCGTGCACATGGCCTCGCTGGCCGGGGCCTGGATCGCCCTGGTGGCCGGCTTCGGCGGCCTGCGCGACCACGACGGCAGGCTCTCCTTCTCGCCCCGGCTCTCCAGCCGGCTCAGCCGCCTGGAGTTCTCCCTCCAGTGGCGGTCGATACACCTGCGGGTGGACGTCCGGCCGCACCAGACGACGTACTCGCTGCGCAAGGCGGGACCGGACACGGTGCTGGAGCTGCGCCACCACGGCGAGCGCCTCCGGGTCACCGGCGCGCAGCCGGTCACCGTGCCGGTGCCGCCGGCGCACCCGTCCGGGCCGCAGCCGGAGCAGCCGCCGGGCCGGGCGCCCCTGCTGCACCTGCCGGAGAGCGCCCCGTGAGATGGCCCGGCCCGCCGGGGGCCGGGCCATTCCACCCGTACGTCAGAACTGGCGGCCGTTGGACGGCCGGCCACCGGCGTCCCGGGGCGCCGTGGCCTGCGGGTCGTCGGCGGTACGCGCCAGGGATGCCCGGTCCGCCCAGTCCGGTGAGCGCTCTAGCTCCTGTTCGCGGCGTTTCTGGTCGGTGAGCTCCTGCTCACGGGGCCTGTCCTGCTTCGCCATGACGTCCTCGCGATCCGTCGGGGTCCGTGGTCACCCCGCGCGTTCCCGCTCGGCGGCGGCTCAACCGTCCAGGTGCCGCGCGAAGCTGAGCCGGAGGTGGTTCTTCGGCCGGGAGCCGACGATCGAGCCGACCACCTGACCGTCCCGGAACACCAGCATGGTCGGCATGGACATCACCTGGTACGCCCGGGTGGTCTCCGGGTTCTCGTCGGAGTTGAGGGTGACGAAGCGCAGCCGGTCGCCGAACTCCTCGGCCAGCTCCGCGAGGTGCCTGGAGACCGTCCGGCAGGGCGGGCACCACTCCGCCCAGAAGTCGACCACCACCGGCCGGTCGGCGGCCAGCACCGTGGCCGCGAAGGTCCCGTCGGTGACCGCGGTCAGTCGGCTCTCTTGCGTGTCCTGAGGCATGTTTCCTCCCGGTGGGCGATCGCGCGGGCGAGCTGGTCGTGCAGCTGTCGGCGGACCGCGCCGAGCCGGTCGAGGTAGTCGTCCACCTCGGCGAGCTTGCGCCGCAGCACCGCGACCGAATCCGGGCAGACGTCGCCGGAGCTGTGGCCGGCCCGCAGGCACGCCACGAACGGCCGGATGTCGTCCAGCCCGAAGCCGACCGCCAGCAGGGACCGGATCTCGTGCACGACGCGCAGCTCCGCCTCGTCGTAGATCCGGTAACCGTTCGCGGAACGGCGTGGTCGCACCAGCCCCTGGGTCTCGTAGTACCGCAGCGTCCGGGTGCTCGTTCCGGCTCGTTCCGCCAGCTCCCCGATCCGCATCCCGACCTCCCTGACCTGCCCGTGCCGCCCACGCTAAACCTTGCCGCCGACGTCAAGGCAAGCCGGCAACGCCGGGTGAGGTGGGGGCGGGGGTGGGTATGCGGGCCGGTGGGAGGTGTGCGGGATGGACACGCGTGAGGTGACGGTTCCGGTGGTGGAGGGCGGGTTGGCCGCCGACGTGATCGTGCCCTCCGGGGCGATCGGTGTGGTGCTCTTCGCGCACGGCAGCGGCAGCTCGCGGCACAGCCCGCGCAACGTGGCCGTCGCCCAGGAGCTCAACGACCGGGGGCTGGCCACCGTGCTGATCGACCTGCTCACCCCGGACGAGGACGCGCGGGACGAGATAACCGCCGAGCTGCGCTTCGACATCGGGATGCTCGCCGAGCGGCTGGCCGCCATCGTCGACTGGATGGCCGCCGACCCGGCCCTGGGGCCGCTGCCGGTCGGGCTGTTCGGGGCCAGCACGGGCGCCGCCGCGGCCCTGGTCGCCGCCGCCGCCCGGCCGGAGCGGGTCCGCGCCGTGGTCTCCCGCGGGGGCCGCCCGGACCTGGCCGGCAGCTCCCTGTCGGCGGTACGCGCCCCGACGCTGCTGCTGGTCGGCGGCCTGGACGAGCAGGTGATCGCGCTCAACGAGCAGGCCAGGGCGGTGCTGGGGGACATGGCCGAGCTGCGGATCGTCCCCGGCGCCACCCACCTGTTCGAGGAGCCGGGCACCCTGGAGCAGGTGGCCGACGAGGCGGGGACCTGGTTCACCACGCGGCTGCGTACCCCGCATCCGGCCTGACCGGGAGCCCCCGGCGCGGAGGTCCGCGCCGGGCGGCGGTGACGGCCGGTGGCGTCAGGTGGCGACGGCCGCCCGGTGGCGCTGGACGGTGTCCAGGACGCGCCAGGTGACCGCCGCGATCGGGACCGAGACGAACGCGCCCGCGATGCCGGCGACCAGCGTGCCGGCGGTGACCACCACCAGGATGACCGCCGGGTGGAGCTGCACCTGCCGCTTCATCACCAGCGGCTCCAGCAGGTTGCCCTCGATCTGCTGCACGGCGATGACGGCGGCCAGGGTGAGCAGGGCGGTGGTCGGGCCGTTGGCGGCGAGGGCGACCAGTACGGCGATCGCCCCGGCCACCGTCGCGCCGATGATCGGGACGAACCCGCCGATGAAGGTGATCAGGGCGAGCGGCAGGGCCAGCGGTACGCCGAGCAGCACCAGCGCCAGCCCGATCCCGGTCGCGTCGATCGCCGCGATGATCAGCGTGCCCCGGCTGTACGCGCCGAGCGTCCGCCAGCCGGCCCGGCCCGCCTCGGCGACGAGGTCCCGGTGGGGGCCGGTCATCCGGCGCAGCACCCAGCGCCACATGGACCGGCCGTCCTTGAGCAGGAAGAAGAGCAGCACCAGGGCGAACAGCACCGAGCCGGCCACCTCGGCGGCGGTCCGCGCGCCGGCCACCGGATCGGGGGTGCTGCCGCGCACCCCGTCGCGGGTCTGCTGCACGAGCCGGTCGAGTTGGGCCTCGGTGATCGGCAGGTTGGTGGTGACGAAGTCCCGGCTGCGCTCCAGCCCCTGGTCGAGCTGCTGGCTCAGCTCGCCGAACTGGCTGGCGGTCAGGTTCCACACCAGCACGCCCACACCGGTCAGGACGCCGAGCAGCAGCAGGACGGTGCACAGGGCGGCCGGCGCGGCGGGCACCCGGATCCGGCGGAGCAGCTGCCGTACCGGGTCGAGCAGCGCGGCGAGGAAGAGGGTGCCGGCCAACGCGACGGCCAGCGGCGCCAGCAGCACCACGATCTTCCCGAGCAGCCACAGTGCGGTCGCCACGACCACCAGGCACGCGCTCCACGTCACGGCCGTCCGGACCGGCCAGGGCAGGCCCGCCCACGCCTGCCGAGGTCCCGCCGCGCGGGTGGGCTCCGCTGCCCCGGGCGTTCCACCGTCCTCGTCCACGTCGCCCTCCTCGGTCGTGGCCCCTCGGTACCCGACCGGCTCCGATCCGACACCCCCGTTTGTGCTCGCGGCCTCCGGGAAGGCATTGACGTCACGAAGGGAGACCGGACATGCGTGACTTCATGGACAAGGCCAAGGACTTCGCCGACCGGCATGAAAAGCAGATCGACCAGGGCATCCAGAAGGCCGGCGAACAGATGGACCGGCGCACCGGCGGGAAGTACGAAGAGCAGATCGACAAGGGCGTCGACATGGCGCAGCAGCGTACCGGCCAGGGCGACCGCGACCGCTGACCGAGGCCGTGCTCCCGGGGAGTCCATGGTGGACGGCCCGGGAGCGGCGTTTCGGGTGCGGCGTTTCGGGTGTGGACCCCTGGCAGGCATCGAGCAATCTCGCTACCATCCGCAATCGGGGCATGACTCACCGTCGAGTCGTGCGGAGCCCGACCCGCACCGCCCGCCGGTGCCGTGGACGAGAGCGAGCCAGCCGGTGACCGAGACTTCGCAGGCGACCATCCCGCAGCGCTACCCGTTCAGCGCCCCCGACCGACTCGACCTGGACCCGCGCTACGCCGCGCTGCGCGAGCAGCCGCTGATCCGGGTCCAACTTCCGTACGGCGAACCGGCGTGGCTGGCCACCCGGCACGCCGACGTGCGGACCGTGCTCGGCGACCCCCGGTTCAGCCGGGCCGCCGCGATCGGCCGCGACGAGCCCCGCAACACGCCGCGGCAGCAGGAGACCGGCATCCTGTCGATGGACCCGCCGGAACACACCCGGGTGCGCCGGCTGGTGGCGAAGGCGTTCACCGCGCGCCGGGTCGAGGAGCTGCGGCCGCGTACCCGGGCGGTGGCGGACGAGCTGGTCGACGGCATGCTCGCCGCCGGGCCGCCCGCCGATCTGGTCGCACACCTGGCCACGCCGCTGCCGATCCGGGTCATCTGCGACCTGCTCGGCGTGCCGGTGTCCGACCAGGACCGCTTCCACACCTGGTCGGAGGCGATCGTCTCGACCACCTCGCTGGAACCGGGCGTGATCCAGCACTACCTCGACAGCCTGCTGGCCTACATGGGTGCGCTGGTCGCGCGGCGCCGGGTCGAGCCCACCGACGACCTGCTCAGCGCCATGGTGCGGGCCCGGGACGAGCACGCCGACCGGCTCACCGAGGAGGAGATGGTCACCCTCGCCGCCGGGCTGCTCGCCGCCGGCCACGAGACCACCGTGACCCAGATCCCCAACATGCTGTACGTCCTGCTGACCACCCCCGGTGGCTGGGAGACGCTGCGGGACCGGCCGGAGCTGGTGCCCACGGCGGTCGAGGAGCTGATGCGGTTCATCCCGCTGGGCGCGACCTCCGCCTTCGCCCGGTACGCGACGGAGGACGTCGAACTCGGCGGGGTGCTGGTCCGGGCGGGCGAACCGGTGGTGGTGTCGATCCCGGCGGCCAACCGGGACGAGAGCGTGTTCCCCGACGCCGACCGGCTCGACCTGACCCGCGAGGTCAATCCGCACCTCGGCTTCGGGCACGGCGTGCACCACTGCGTCGGCGCGCAGTTGGCCCGGATGGAGCTGCGGGTGGTGCTGGAGACCCTGCTCGACCGGACGCCGGGGCTCCGGCTGGCCGTACCCGAGGAGGAGCTGACCTGGAAGCGGGGCCTGCTGGTCCGGGGCCTGGTGGCGATGCCGGTGGCCTGGTGACCGGGGCGGAGCGGAAGGAGCGAGGGTGAGCGAGGAGGCGGTGTGGCGGCTGCACGTCGATCCGGCGCGGTGCATCGGGTCGGGCATCTGCGCGGGGGTGGCGCCCGACCACTTCGTGCTGGTCGACGGGCTGTCCCGCCCCCGGGCGGAGCGGGTCGCGGCGGTGGAGGCCGTGCTCGACGCCGCCGACTCCTGCCCGATGGAGGCGGTCATCGTGTCCGACGTGGACACCCTCCGGCGGGTCGCCCCGGAGGAGTGATCACCAGCCGGGGTAGCGCACCCCGCTGATGTTCACCCGGATGCTGTAGAGCGAGCTCGAGGCGCAGATGTAGAGGTTGTTGCGCTGCGGGCCGCCGAAGGTGAAGTTGGCCACCACCTCGGGCAGGTGCAGCTTGCCCAGCAGCGTGCCGTCCGGGTCGAAGCAGTGCAGCCCGTCGTGCGCCGCCGCCCAGACCCGCCCAGCGTCGTCGAGCCGTACGCCGTCGAACGAGCCGGCGTCGCAGGTGGCGAAGACGTCGCCGCCGCGCAGCGTGCCGCCGTCGGTCACCTGGAACCGGCGCAGGTGCTTCGCCCGGGTGTCGACCACGTAGAGCTCGGACTCGTCCGGGCTGAAGGCCAGCCCGTTGGGCTGCCCGAAGTCGTCGGCGACCCGGTGCACCACGCCGTCCTGCGGGTCGACCCGGTAGACGTGGTTACCGCCGATCTCGCTCTCCGCCCGGTGCCCCTCGTAGTCGCTGTCGATGCCGTAGCTGGGGTCGGTGAACCAGATCGATCCGTCGGAGCGCTCGACCACGTCGTTCGGGCTGTTGAGGCGCCGGCCCCGCCAGTGCTCGGCCAGCACCGTGTCGGTGCCGTCCGGCTCGGTCCGGGTGACCCGCCGCCGGCCCTGCTCGCAGCTCACCAGCCGCCCGCGCCGGTCGACGGTGTGCCCGTTGGCGTACCCGGCCGGCTGGCGGAACACCCCGACCGCGCCGGTGGTCTCGTCCCACCGCAGCAGCCGGTCGTTGGGGATGTCGCTGAAGACCAGGTACCGCCCGGCGGAGAACCAGGCCGGGCCCTCCAGCCAGCGGCCACCGGTCCAGAGGCACTCCACCCACTCGTCGCCGTTCACCCGGCGGAACCGCTCGTCGAGCACCTCGAACCGCGTCCTGAACCGATCGACCATGAACGCCTCCGCTCGTGACTGTCGTTTGGCGTCAAGCTAGCATGACCGAACGAGAATTGGTGAGTGGGAGAAAGTGCCGAACGGAGGTTGCCGGTGGACGAGGTGGATCGGAAGCTGCTGGCCGCGCTGCAACGCGACGCCACCCAGTCATACGCCGCGCTGGCCGGCGCGGTCGGGCTCTCCACCGGAGCCGTCCACGAACGGGTACGCAAGCTGCGCGAGCAGGGGGTGATTCGGCGGACCACGGTGGACGTGGACCCGGCCGCGGTCGGCCGGGGAGTGCTGGCGTTCGTGCTGGTCGAGGCAAACGCCTGGATGGGTGACTCGCCTACCCGGGAGGCGTTGGCCGCACTCCCCGAGGTCGAGGAGGCGCACGTCATCGCCGGCCCCGCCTCGCTGCTGGTCAAGATCCGGGTCGGCACGCCGGAGCAGCTCCAGGCCAGCCTGCGCCGGCTGTTCGAGGTGGAGGGCGTCACCGGCACGCAGACCGTGGTGGTGCTGGAGAGCTTCTTCGAGCGCCCCCTCGACCCGTACCCCCCGAGCCCCTGACACGCCGAAGGGCCGGCCTCCCGCAGGGGAGACCGGCCCTTCACGCTGCTCGGTCAGGAGCTGTAGCCGCGGCTGGCGATCCAGTTGGCCAGGTCGGCCACGTTCATCCAGTACGTCGGCTCGTTCGGGCTGGCCGGGTCGGCGATCAGCACCGTGTTGCCGTCGTCCTTGTACTCCACCACGGTCAGGTAGTGCCCCGGGTAGCTGTGCGCGACGCCGTCGATGTCCACCGCGCTGCCGATGATGTTGGCCACGACCGGGCGACCCTGGTCGACGGCGGTCTTGACGTCCACCCGCAGGCGCTCGACCTGCTCCTTGGTGGCCACGTCGTCCCGGATCTCGGTGGTCTTGTACTTGCCACCGGTGTACTCGTTGAGCACCCGGGTGATGTCGATCGCCGAGTCGGTGCCGTTCTCGGTCGTACCCAGCTTGGCGGCCAGTTCGTCCTGGCTGACCGCCTTGCCCTCGGCCGACAGGGCGATCCGGGTCGACGCCGGGCCGCAGTAGTAGTAGTTCGGCTGGGCCTGGTAGTCGAAGCTCGCGCTCCGCTCGCCCTTGGCGCCCTTGTCCGCGGCCTTCGTGCTGACCGGCTTGGCCTGCACCGGGGCGGCGTGCGCGGCCACGGCCGGGCCGGCCACGACGCCGCCGGACATCACGAGACCGGCGACGGACAGCATGCTCCTACGGAAGATCGAGTTCATGTCGAAGCTCCATTCGGGGGTTGCCGTCCCCGTCACGGGGACGCAGCAGCACCGGGATTGGCGCTCGGCTGTTCTCAGGGGACGCGGGCGGGAGGCCCCCGCTCGCTCACGGGATGTGCAACGGCTCGTCACCCTCGGCGATTCCGCTCCTGCTGTGGCCTCGCCCACCCGCTAACCGGACATCCGGCACAGAAGGTTGATCGAAGGTCGCAATGTCCGGGTGGCCGACGACTCGGGAGGCTCCCGGGAAAGGCGTGGTTCCTGGCCCGCCGTGGGGAGGGCGCGGCGCGGTCAGGCGGGTGGGAGGCTGCCCAGGAGGCGGGTGACGGCGATCTCGATGACCACGCGTTCCGGGTTGGGGCGGGGCCGGCGGTAGCGCTCGGCGTACCGGCGCTCGGCCTCCGCCACGGCCTCCGGGTCGCGGCGCAGCACCGCCCGGCCCTCGACGGTCAGCCACCAGCGGCCGTCCACCTGACAGACCGCCACCGGGGTGCCCACCGCGCCGGCCGCCCCGACGTGCCGGGCCTTGGCCGAGGCACCCGACGTGATCACCCGGGCCAGCCCGGCGTCCGCGTCGAAGGTGACGCCCACCGGGACGACGTGCGGGGTGCCGTCGGCCCGCAGCGTGGTCAGCGTGGCCAGGTGCCGGGCCCGGAAGAACCGGGTGACCCGCGTGTCGTGTGCGTCCAGCCGGTGCGCGCCCGCCATCTTCCGTCCTCGGTACGTCGGTCCGGGCCGACCGCCGGCCCGGTCGGAGATCATGACACGGGCCGGTGCGGGCGGCCCGGAGCCGCCGGGGACTGCGACCGGTCGGCCGGGCCGCGCTGCGCCGCGCGGTGCCGGGCGACCAGGCGGCCCAGGTAGAACAGGCTGCCGGCCAGCACGCCCATGTCGTCCAGGTAGATCGGGTCGGGAAGCAGGTCGACCGGGAGGATCGCGTAGATCAGTGCGCCGTAGAAGGCGACCTTGCCGCCGACGCCCAGCGCGCCGAGCAGCCGGCGGGTGCGGACCACCCGTACGGCGAGCAGCACCGCGCCGACCAGCGTCGCCAGCACGACGACGCCGGCGAGCGCCACCAGGATCCAGGCCTCGCGGGACACGAGGGTCACGCTAGCCGAACCGGGCCACCTCCGCCCGACGCTCAGAACGCCGGCACGGCCGCCCGGCCCCGGGCCACCGGCGCGGACTCCGCCCGGGCCGGGGCCGGCAGCTCCCGGGTGGTCTCCGGCCCGCCCAGGTCCACGATGGAGAGCGCGGCCTGCGGCTCCGGGTCGGGCCGGGTCGCCGCGTACGCCTCGTCCCGCAGGCTCCGCGCGGCGGCGGCGGCCAGCTCCGCGGCCCGCCAGGCGGCCTGCTCCTTCGCCCGGGCGGCCTCGTGCCGGGCCCGGACGTTGTCCCGGATCAGCCGGCGCAGCAGCAGTTCCTGCTCCACCGGGTGCCGGCGCGGGTCCCAGCCCCGGTGCCCGAGGATGTCGCTGAGCTGCGCCACGGTGATCTCGCCACGCTCCTGTGCGGCCGTCGCCGCCCGGTGCAGCCAGCGCTCGCGGTCCGCGTACTCGGCGGGGGTCCGGGCCGTCCGGGGCAGCGGCAGCGCGGCGGCGGCGGCCAGCCGGCGGACGTCCTCCTCCGCCGCCTCGTACGCCTGCCACGCCGCCTCGACCTCGTCCTGAGCCGCCAGCCACTCGGTCCGCCGCCGCTCGGCGGTCGCCGCCGCGCGCGCCGCGGCCACCTCCACCTCCTGCGCGAACCGGGCCCGCTCGCGGGACCGCTCGCGGGCCTCCGCGGCCAGGTCCAGGCTGCTCGGCCGGGCCGCCTCGCTGATCCGCTCGCCGAACACCGAGCGGAACCGGTCCGGGCGGACGATGAGGGCGGCGATCACGATCGCCGCCACGGCGATCAGGGCCAGCCAGATCACGGCGGCCTGGGGGACGTCGTACAGGACTGCGGAGAAGACGGTCTGCATCACCAGCACCTCGTGGTGGGACGTTCGGGAGGTCAACGGTCTGGGCCCGGGCGACGGGCGGAGGAGCCGCCGGGCACGGGAGAGCCGTACCCCGATGGGCGGCGGGAAATGCATGGCCGCGCGGGGGCGGCCGCGCGATCAGGCGCGCGGCGGGCCGCGACGGGCGACCGGGTCCCGGCCGGGATCGGCGGCGGGCACGACGGCGGCGGCGTCCGCCGGCGACGTCGCGACGTCGGGGTCGGCCTGGCGTGCCGGTACGCCGGTGGTCGGCGCGGTCGAGGTGGCCCGGGGCAGCCGGTGGGCGGAGTCGGCGGTGCTCGCCCCCGCCCCGGCGGCCCAGGCGACGCTCGTCGCGCCCCGGCCCGGCCGGGCGTCGACGGAACCGGCCACGGACCGGCCCGCCGGAGCGGCGGCCGAGACCTGAAGGTGGGCCGGCGGGCGGATCGTCGAGACCGGACCGAGCGGATCGGCGGTGACGGGAGCGGTCAGGCCGTTGAGCCCGACGACAAGCACCAGCGCGGTCGCCGCCATCCGGGTGAGCCGGCGCAGGCTGCGCAGCGTGGCCGCCCAGACGGGCGGAGCGAACGCTACGGACTGCACCGTTTCAACCTATCGGTCGGATCCGCGTCGTGCACCCGCCTTGGCAGATCGGGTGACGTGACCCGCCCCACCATGCGTTGTGGACGGACCCGCGTCGGGCGACGACGGCCCACCCGGTGCCCCCGGTACCACCGGGTGGGCCGCCGGCTCATTCGGCGCGCAACCCGTCCGGCCGGGTCAACCGCCAGAGCACCGGCAGGCTCGCCCCGGTTACCAGCAGCACCACCGCGGCGCCGAGCCCCACGCCCAGCCCCACCACCGGCCAGCTCACCACCACCGGTGCGCCGACCATCCGGAGCAGCGCCGCGCCCATGGCCAGCCCGATGCTCGTGGCGAGGACCAGGCCGGCCAGCACCGGCACCCCGGTCTGCCCGAGCACCGACCAGCCGAGGGTGCCCCGGGGCGTCCCGACCGCGACCAGCGTGGCGAGCAGCCGGCGTCGTTCCCGGAGTTGCTCCAGGACGCCGACCAGCATGCTCATCCCGATCAGCAGCAGGGTGACCACCGCGCCGATGAGCAACCCACGGCGGACGTTGGCGAACTGGCGGCTCTCCCGGATCGAGTCCAGGGTGAGGACCGAGGCGGTCAGGTCGATCCCGGCGACGCCGCTGCGGAGCCGTTCCACCGCGTCCGGGTCCGCCGGGTCGAGGCGGACCAGCGCGGTGGCCGAGGCTCCCTGCGGCGGCAGGTACGCCAGCGCGCCGGGCGTCACCAGCAGACCGTTGCCCCGCCCGCCGGCCGGATCGTCCCGCACCGGCACGGTGCGGGTGGCCACCGGCACCCGCCAGGGCGGCGCGCCGCCGCCGAACCCGAGCCGGGTCCCCGGGCCGACGCCGGGTACGGGGCTGTCCCGCCAGGCCAGGAAGACGTCCCCATCGGCGCAGCCCCCCAGGTCGGCGTATTCGGCCAGGGCCGCGCAGTCGCCGACCCGCACCTCGACGGGCGAGGTGTCGGCGGCGGCTACCCCAGCGGGTGCCGGGAACGCCACGAACGACACGGTGACGAGGCTCCGGGCCACGCCCGGTACGGCGGCGATCCGGGCGAGTGCCTGCCGCGCTTCCGGCGGGCCGTACAGCGAGACCATCGCCTGAGCCCGGTTCGGGTCCTGGCCGCTGGCCTGCCGGAACTCGTCCTGCACCCCGGCCACCAGCATCTGGAGGCCGATGGTGCCGGCCACGGCCACCGCCACCCCGCTGACCAGCCGGGCCGAGGCGGTGCTGTCGAGCTGGAGCCGCCGGACCGCGAGCTGCCAGGGCGGCGGGCCGCCGCGCAGCCGGCGTACCAGCACGTCGACCAGCCACGGCAGGAGGGTGACCGTGCCGATGAGCAGGAGCACCGAGCCGGCCGCCACCTGACTGTCGGTCGCAACCGTACGCGCGGTCCGCACGTCGGCGAGCGGCTGGAGCAGCGCGAGCCCGGCGCCGGGCAGCAGCAGCCGCCACCAGAGCCGCCGCCGGGCCGGGGTGGCCTGCCGGCTCACGCCCAGCGGCGTGACGACGACCCGGCGCAGGGCCAGCAGCGCCATCCCGGCGGCGAGCAGCGGTACGGCCAGCGCCACCACCGCCACCAGCCACGGCACGGGCCGCAGGTCGCCCGGGAAGACGCTGATGTCGTACAGCGACACCAGCTGCGCCAGTTGCCGGCCGGCGAGGAAGAACCCGGCGCCCACGGCGAGCCCCAGCAGCGCCGCGGTCCCCGCCTCGGCGGCGGCGATGCGGCGGACCATGCCCGCGTCGGCGCCGAGCAGCCGGAGCGCGGCGAGCCGGCGGTCGCGCTGCTCGCCGCCGAAGCGGACGGCCGCCCCGAGGAACACCACGATCGGCAGCAGCAGCACCACCACGACCACCACCACGAGCAGCCAGAGCACTGGGCCGAACTCCTCGCCCGGGCCGCCTGCGTCGAAGTGGTCCAACCGCATCGCGCGATCCGCCGGCAGGCTGTCGCGGCCCAGATAGAAGGCCAGCTCGTGCGGACCGGCCAGGCCCTCGGGGCCGATGGTGCCGGCGACCCGGGCGCCGCCCAGGCGGGGCGCGAGCAGGGCCCGGTCGGGTGAGTCGAGCAGTTCCCGCAGCGCCGGGGAGACCACCACCTCGCCGTCGCCGGGGAACGCGGTCAGTCCCGGCGGCAGGGGAGCGTCCGGGCCCTCCGGATGGAGGATCCGCCCCCGCACGGGGTGGTTCCGGAAGACGGTGTCCACCGGGACGACCAGTAACGTGTTCGCCGCCGCCGACAGTCCCGTCCCGGGCGGCCCCATGTCGTTGCGGGCCGCCGCGCGCGCGGCGCGGGCGTCGATCGCGCCGGGCACCGCCGCCGCGAGCAGCAGCATCGCCACGCCGATGCCGACCCCGAGCGCGGTCAGCACGGTCCGCGTCCAACCCGCCCGGCCGCCGGTCACCGCCATCCGGGCGCCCATCAGCAGGTCGCCCAGCCCGGCCCGCAGCCGGCCGCCGCGCCGTCGGGGGTCCGCCCCGGTCACGCCACCTGCTCCAGGCTCCGGGCCCGGCCGTCGCGGACCATCACCTCCCGGTCGGAGTACGCGGCCACCCGGGGCTCGTGGGTGACCAGCAGCACGGCGACTCCGGCGTCCCGCGCCGCCCCGGCCAGCAGGCGCATCACCCGCTCGCCGTTGAGCGAGTCCAGGGCGCCGGTGGGCTCGTCGGCGAAGACCACCCGGGGCCCGGTGACCAGCGCCCGGGCCACCGCCACCCGCTGCCCCTGGCCGCCGGAGATCTCACCCGGGCGCTTGCCGGCGACGTCGGTCACCTCCAGCCGCTCCAGCCACTCGGTGGCGCGTCGTTCCGCCTCGCGTCGGGGCACCCGCTCCAGCCGTAGCGGCAGCGCGACGTTCTCCAGGCAGGTCAGCTCCGGTACGAGCTGTCCGAACTGGAAGACGAAACCGAACTCGCGGCGGCGCAGGGCGCTGCGGCCCGCGTCCGAGAGGGTGGTCAGCTCGGTGCCCCGGTAGCGGACCCGGCCCCGGTCGGGGCGCACGATGCCGGCCAGGCAGTGCAGCAGGGTGGACTTGCCCGACCCGGACGGCCCCATCACGGCGACGACCTCGCCGGCACGTACGGACACCGAGGCGCCGGCGAGGGCCGGGGTGGGGCCGAAGGACCGGTGCAGGTCCTCGCCGGTCAGCAGCGGCTCGGCGGTCATGCCCGCACCTCCTTCGCCAGCTCGTCCAGGCGGGCCGCGGTGAGTTCCAGCCAGCGCAGGTCCGCCTCGAGGTGGAAGAGCGCGTGGTCGCAGATCAGCTGCTCGGCGAGGTCGCCGTGGGTCTTGCGGCGGGTGAGCTCCCGCATCAGCCGCAGGTGCTCGGCGCGCTGGGTGTCCAGCAGGTCGGCGGCAGGCCGGCCGGTGAGCAACGCGAGCACCACCTTGGTGTAGAGCACGCTCTGCAGGTACGGCTCCGGCTTCTCGGGCTGCGACAGCCACTGCTGGACGTCGGTCACCCCCGCCTCGGTGATCGCGTACCGCTTGCGCTCGGGGCCCTCGCCGGGCTCCACCGAGTCCACCGCCACCAGGCCGTTGCGCAGCAGCCGGGACAGGGTGGAGTAGACCTGACCGAAGTGGAGCGGGCGGGCGTGCCCGAACCGCTCGTCGTACGCCCGCTTGAGGTCGTATCCGTGCCGGGGGCTGGACTCCAGCAAGCCGAGGAAGGTGTGACCGATCGACATGGCGCGACTATACACATCAGGTATACCACGTAGGTATACCGCGACGGCCGGGTACGACAACGGCGCGGCACCCTCACCGGAGGGTGCCGCGCCGTCGGTCAGCGTGCGATCAGTCGGTGCCGAGCACCGAGGGCGGAGCCGACCTGCCGTCGCCCCAGACCATCTCGTCCTCGGTCAGCCAGGTGAGGTGCTCGTCCGACTCGTCCTCGTCGTGCTGGCCGTGCTTGCCCAGCACCCCGTTGCGACCCGGCATGGCGGAACGCGCGCCGGTGCCCTTGCCGCCGTTGGACCGACCCTCGGCGTCGACCACGACGCCCCGCCCGCCGGCGAGCCGACCGGTGCCGGCCGCGGAGCGGTTTTCCAGCCCGCCCGGGCGACCCGTCACCCCGCCGGTGGAGCCGGCCAGCGAGCCGGTGCCCACGCCAGGCACCCCGAAGAACGAGTTGCCGCCACTGGTCGGGACGGTGGAAGGGGCGCCGGTGAGGTTGGTGCCGCCGAGGCCGGTCATCGGGCCGGTGGTGGGGGTCAGCGGGGCCGCGCCGGCGAGCGAGGTGCCGGCCGGGTCGGTGATGCCGACCGAGCCGACGCCGCCCGGGCCGCCCGCGCCGGGGGTGCCGGTGCCGGTGCCGGCCGTGCCGCTGGTCGGCCCGGTGTGGTGGACGCCCGTGGTGGTCGCGGTGGCCCCGGCGCTCGGACCGAACGTGCCGGAGGTCGGCCCGGCGGAGGGCGTGCCCACGGAGGGGCCGTTGCCCAGCGTCGGCCCGGTGCCGTCGGTGTGACCCGGCAGGCGCTTGTCGGGTTCCTCGGGCACGACGATCCGCCCGTACGCGGAGAAGTCGTAGCCCTCGGCGAGGTTCGCGACGACCTGCACCATCCGCTGGTGCGCCTTCTCCTGCTCGGCCTCGTCCTGCTTGTGGCCGACGAACCCGCCGATCACCGCGCCGGCGGCACCGCCCATCAGGAAGCCCTTGACGGCGCCGTCAACCAGCTTGTCGTTGTCGTCGGTCTCCTCCGGGCTCTCCGCCTTGGACTGGGCGGTGCGCAACTCGGTGGCCATCATGTCGAGCGCCTGCCGGATGCCGGCCATGCCCTCGGCGAGGTTGCCGGAATAGTCGACGACCAGGTTCAACCGCTGGTGGAACTCCCGGGCGGCGTCGCCCGTCCAGGTCTTGGCGAGCGCGTCCAGGTCCTTGGTCAGATCCCGGCCGAGGCCCTCCAGGGTGTCCTTCAGCGAGCTCCACTGGGCGCTGAGGCCGTCGATCTGCTTCGGGTCACCGGCGGTGACGCCCTGGTAGAGCTCCTTGTGGCTGACGTGCTGGTAGCGCTGGGTGTACTCAGACACGCGGATCCTCCCCCTTCGGCGCCTTCATCGCCTCGCTGACCCCGGAGAGGGCGGCGATGATGTCGGCCGCGGCGGCGGCGTTGCGCGCCTCGGCGGTCCGGTAGTTGGTCATGATCGTCTTGGTCGCCTTCTGGGCGGCCACGATCGCCCGGCGCAGGCGCTCGGCGTGGCTGGCGAAGCTCGCGTGCGTCTCGGCGTAGCGGCGGGCGTTGTCGGTCGCGTCGGTGAAGGTGCCCAGCGCCGGCGGTCGGCACTGCATCTCGGTGTTGAGCTTCTTCAACACCGACTCGGCCTCGCTGAGTCGCTGCTCCAGCCGCTGGTGGAAGTCCTCCAGGGACAGTACGTCTACTGTCGTGCGCCCGCTCATGGCTGCATCCCCGTAGTCATCGTCGATAACCGTTGGCCACGCTCAGGTTAGTCGACCCGGGCCAGCCGGTGCGACCCGTACCCGCGTGGTGTTCCACATCGGACTGCCGGCCGACCTCATCCGCCCTGTGCGGGGGACGACGACTCCGACGGCGCCGTGGTGGCCGGCTGGTCCGGCTTCTCCGGTGCGGCGTCGGCCGTACCGGCGCCGGGGTCGAAGTAGCTCATCGCGTCCTGCCGCTCCAGCGCCGGCCCGGTCGGTACCAGGGCCAGCAGCGACGCGGGCACCGCCAGCGGCGACACGCCGCCGTAGCCGAGGGCGGTGCGGGCGTCCCCGGAGGCGGTGCCGAGCGGGTAGCGCACCCCCTGGGCGGTGATCAGGTAGACCGTGGAGCCGGCCGCCGCCTTGCCGGTGTCCCCGGCCGCGGCCTGCACCAGCACCCCCTTGCCGCCCGGCAGCAGCACGCTCTCGGCGGTACGCACCGCGTCCCGGGCGCCCTGCCGCGCGGCGACCCCGGTCGACGCGGTCAGCTCGGGCGGGGGCTGGTCGAAGACCTCCAGCGTGGTGGTCGGCGGCTGGCCCGGCCCGCCCGACCGGTAGCTGGCGCAGAGCACGGTGCGTCCGGCGCGGACCTCGTGCAGCGCGGGCAGCTTCTGCGGCAGCCCCTCGGCGTCCAGTCGCCGGTCGGTGAGCAGCTCACCGGCCTGGGACGGGGTGATGTCGGTGACCTGCCCGCCGTCCCCGAGCAGCAGCAGCGCGGTCATCTCCGTGACCGCCACGAGCCCCTGCCGGATCAGCACGTAGTACTGGTCGGCGGCCCGGAAGACCTGGCCGATCCGGGCCGGCCGGCCGGCGACCGACAAGCCGCCGCCGCCGTACCCGTCGATGCTCGGCTTGCGCAGCTCCGGCCCGACCGGCACCGCGTTGAGCAGCTGCTGACCCACGGTGAGGGTGGGCGCGCCGGCCATCTTCAGCGCGACCAGGGCCTGCTCGTCACCGACGACGCGCAGCTGCGAACCCCCGGTGAGCAGGTACCGGGTGCCGTCCACCCGGACCAGCACCGCCTGGTCGGTGAGCGGGGTGCCGCCGGGCAGCGGCCGGTCGATCACCAGCCGGGTGGTCGAGCGCTGCGGGTCCACCGGGTCGGGCACGTCGCAGACCGACCAGGGGAGGCCGACCAGCGACTTCCGGCCCGGCACGTCGTCCGGCGCGCCCACGATGCCGACGGTCCGGCCGCGCGGGCGGTCCTTGATGGAGGCCTGCGACATGGTGCGTACCGGCGGGTCCGCCTCGTTGAGGATGAGCCGGGCGGAGGCGTAGTTGAGCGTCGGGTGCAGCAGCCCGTCATCGGTGAAGACGTACGTGGCGCCGGTCTCCCGCTCGATCACCAGCGTGTTCGGCTCCAGGGGCGCGGCGTTGCCGGTGAACTGCCCGTACGCGCCCGCGCCGCCGAGCACCACGGCGGCGGCGATGATGCTGCCGAACACCGCCATGCCGAGCCGCCGCATCGGCAGGTCGTTGGTCTCCGGATCACCGGAGAGCAGTGCGGAGACGATGCGGCGGGTGACGAAGCGGTACGCCTGCACCTGATCGCGGCGGGTCCGCATGACTAACCTCCGGCGGGGGTGGATCCCGCGACGATCAGGTCCGAACTCCGCCGCGGGCTTCCCTACGATAAGGGGCCGGCGGGGGTCCACCGGGACCCCGTCCGTCCTCCGACGTCGCACCGATCCGGCGGATGCCCAGGATGTCCAGAAGGGACGCTCACCGATGACGCAGGTCCAGGCGCCACCCGGTCGTACGGCCGCCGCTCCCGCCGCCCCGGACGACCGCCCGGTCACCCCGGCCGACAGCCGTCGGCGCGGCCGGCTCGGCCCGGTCGTCGTCGGCCAGCTGGTGGTGCTGGAGTGCGCCGCGCTCGCCGTGTGGTTCGCCACCGGCGGCCCCGCCTGGCTGCTCCCGGCCGTCGGCGCGCTGGCGCTGCTCGCGGTGGTGGCCGCCTTCGCCCGGCGCGGCGGCCGCTGGTGGTACGAGGACCTGATGCTCCGCCGGCGGATGCGCCGCCGCCGCGGCCGGGCGAAGGGCGCGGTGCCCGCCGGCGACCCGCGGCTGGCCGCGCTCGCGCCGGAGCTGAGCGTGGTCGAACTGACCGAGCGCGGCACCCGGATCGGCGTCGGACAGGACGAGCGGGGCTGGTTCGCGGCGGTCGCGCTGACCGGCCGGCCGGGCACGCCCGCCGGTTCGATCGAGGCGGCCGTGGTGGACCGCGCGCTGGCGGTCCTCGCCGACTTCGCCGGTCCGGTCACCCAGACCCAGGTCGTCTCGCACACCCTGGTCTGGTACCCGGCGCCGGGCGCCCCGCCGGCCGCGCACCGGACGGTCTGGGTGGCGCTGCGCCTCTCCGTGGCCGACGCCCGCGCCGAGACGGTGAGCCGGGGCGGCGGCATGCGCGGTGTGCACCGTACCGTCGCCGCCGGCATGGGCCGGCTCGGCAAGGCGCTGAACGCCGCCGGCCTCAACCACCGGGTCCTTGGCCGGGAGGAGCTGCACGCGGCGGTGGTCTCCGGGGCCGGGCTGGACCTGGCGCCGCAGGCGCCGGTGGAGAGCTGGACCAGCCTGAGCGGCGGCGGCTGGACGCAGCGCTGCCTGGCGCTGCGGGTCCGTCCCAACGGCTCGCTGGGCGCGTTGGTGGACGCGG
Organism: Micromonospora sp. NPDC048930; assembly: GCF_043197935.1. NCBI lineage: Bacteria > Bacillati > Actinomycetota > Actinomycetes > Micromonosporales > Micromonosporaceae > Micromonospora > Micromonospora sp. NPDC048930. Next base: position 457,473 of record NZ_JBICUB010000002.1, on the reverse strand, counting down.
TGACCGCCACCTCCGCGCCGTCGCACACGGTCGCGGCGGTCGTGCTGCCCGGCGGTCGCCGGGTGCCCCCGCTGCTGCGGGTGGCGGCGATGGACGGGCACGCCGCGGCGCTGGTGAAGGTCGTCCGGGACGTGGCGAAGCGCTGCGGCGTGCCGGCCCGCCCGCTGGACGGGCAGCACGGCCCCGGCGTCTACGCCACCGCTCCGGTGGCCACCGTGATGGGCACGGTCACGGCCGAAGGTTGACGATCCAGCCGTAGAGGCCGCAGACCCAGACGGCCAGCGGCACCAGGGCGACGATCAGCAGGATCTCGGCGATGTCCAGGGTGCGTCCCCAGACCGGCGAGATCCGCTTGCCTGCCACGGTCAGCCCGTAGATCAGGCTGATCAGCGCGGCGAGCAGCAGGCCGCCCAGGATCAGCCCGAGCCGGACCGGGAGCGAGCCGGCGCCGAAGGTCGCCGCGGCGGCCAGCCCGAGCCCGACGGTGCCGGTCAGCAGCACCGGCGTGCGCTGGGCGCGGCCGATGAACGGGCGGGCCCGCAGCAGCGACAGCAGGGCCAGCACCAGGCAGAGCAGCACCGACGGGAGCCGGCCGTTGTCGGCGAGCACGATCTGGCCGCCCAGGACCAGCACCGAGACGGTCCACAGCAGGCCGGTCAGGAACGCGTCGGCGCGCTCGCTGTTGCGCAGCACCTGCGGGCCGTCCACCGACTCGGTGTCGGTCTTCAGGTCGTCCGGGCCGGTCGGGATCGACGGCACCGGCAGCCGGGCCAGCCGGTAGGAGACCATCGGCAGCGCCGGCAGGGCGGCGAACGCGATGGTCGCGATCACCGCCGCGGCGGCCGCCGCCCCGATGCCGAAGGCCAGGCAGAGGACCGCGCCGACGCCGACGGCCACGCCCACCGCGACCGCGCCGAGGAAGAGCGGCAGCCGGTCGCCGACGGCGAGCGCGGCCACCGCGCCGAAGAGCACCACCGCGGTCGCGGCCATCAGCACATGCGGGCTGGCCAGGTCGGCCAGCTTCCGGTCCCCGGCGAGCACCAGCAGGCCGCCGATCGCCGCGTAACCGAGGCCGGCCATGGCCAGCACGGCGCCGGTACGGCTGTCACCCGCCGCCCGGGACAGCACCGCGGCGGTCACCAGCAGGGCGAGGGCGACCACCAGCGCGGCCAGCGCGCCGGGCAGCTGCGGCGGACCGGTGAAGAGCGCCGCCACCGCGCCGGCCGCGAGCGCCGCCCCGGCGAAGAGCACGGCGAACGAGCGGGTGGTGCCGACCTGCCAGGTGCCGGGACGCTGGTTGGTGGCGGTGGCGACAGCGTCCACCACGTCGTCGAAGACGATCTCGGGGGCGGCCGTGGCCCGGGGGTTGAAGTAGAGCACCTCGCCGTCCCGGACGCCGAGCTGCGCGGCGGTACGCCCGCCGTCCAGCGGCGGCCCGCCGAGCCGGGACAGGCTCCACCCGCCGTGCCGTACGCCCTCGTCGGCGAGGTCCTCGCCGGCGTACCGCAGCAGGGTGGGCAGCAGATCGGCCAGTGGGACATCCGACGGCAACGCCAGATCCATCCTGGTCCGGGGCGCCACGATGGTGATCCGGCTCAGCCCGCCGGTCGCCGCCTTCGTCGCCACAGTGGCCTCCTCGTGCTCGCCTACGATCCACCTCGGCCGGTGACGTCGCCCCCGTGGGTCCACGACGCCCCCGGGAGATTACCTACGATGGCGGTCGCACAGGTTGCCCACCCGACGTCTCGGGCCGTTGGCAGACCACGATCAGGGCCACTTCTGGGGAGGAGAGCCGTGAGTACGGTGGTGTTCCGCCGGCTTCCGCGTCAACCGGGGCCCGCGCTGCCGCGCGGCGAGGTGTTGCTGGAGTCCCCGCCCGAGCTGCCGGAGCCGCAGGCCAAGGGCATGGGCCAGGTGTTGATGATCCTGCCGATGCTCTGCGGCGTCGGCGCGATGGCCTTCCTGTACGCCGGCCGCGGCGGCGGCATGATGACGTACGTCGCCGGTGGCCTCTTCGGCGTGTCGATGCTCGGCATGGCCGTCGGCACCCTCGGCAACGGCGGAAACGACAAGGCCGAGCTGAACGCCCAGCGGCGCGACTACATGCGCTACCTGGCCCAGATGCGCAAGCGCACCCGGCGCGCCGCCGAGCAGCAGCGGGCGGCGATGACCTGGCGCCACCCGGAGCCCGACTCGCTCTGGTCGATCGCCGCCTCCCGCCGGCTCTGGGAGCGGCGGATCACCGAGGACGATTTCGGTGAGGTTCGGATCGCGCTCGGCCCGCAGCGGCTGGCCGTGGAGATCGTGCCGCCGGAGACCAAGCCGGTGGAGGACCTGGAGCCGATGAGCGCGATCGCGCTGCGCCGGTTCGTCCGGGCCCACTCCAGCGTGCCGGACCTGCCCACCGCGCTGTCGCTGCGCGCGTTCAGCCGGATCGCGCTGCGCGGCGAGCGGGAGGCGGTGCTCGACCTGGCCCGGGCCGCGCTGGGCCAGCTGGTCACCTTCCACGCCCCGGACGACCTGATCGTCGCGGTGGTGGCCGCCCACGACCGGCAGCCGGCGTGGGACTGGGTGAAGTGGCTGCCGCACGCCCAGCACCCGGGGCGTACGGACGCGGCGGGCGCCCGCCGGATGGTCTTCGCCAGCCTCGCCGAGGCCGAGGCGGCGCTCGCCAACGAGCTGGGCGGCCGCCCCCGCTTCGCCCCGGAGGCGAAGCCGCTCACCACCGCCCCGCACCTGGTGGTGGTGCTCGACGGCGGCGAGGTCTCGCCGACCTGCGCGCTGATGGGGCCGGGCCTGCTCGGCGCCACGGTCATCGACCTCTCCGGCACGGTGCCCCGGGACGCCGGCCGCTGGCTGCTCTGCCTGGACGCCGGCGACGGCACCGGGCTGGACCTGGTCCGCGGCGCGACGACGTCCCGGCTCGGCAAGCCGGACCGGCTCAGCCTGGCGGCCGCCGAGGGGCTGGCCCGGCAGATCGCGCCGTACCGGCTCTCCCAGCAGCAGGGCGCCAGCACCGAGGAGCCACTGGCCCGCAGCATGGAGCTGCCGGACCTGCTCGGCGTCGGCGACGCGGCCACCGTGGACGTCCGGCAGACCTGGCGGCCCCGCAGCCACCGCGACCGGCTGCGCATCCCGCTCGGCGTCGGACCGGACGGCAACGTGGTCGAGCTGGACTTCAAGGAGTCCGCGCACGAGGGCATGGGCCCGCACGGCCTGGTCATCGGCGCGACCGGTTCCGGCAAGAGCGAGCTGCTGCGTACGGTGGTGGCCGCGCTGGCCGTGACCCACTCGTCCGAGGAGCTCAACTTCGTCCTGGTCGACTTCAAGGGCGGCGCCACCTTCGCCTCGCTGGACGCGTTGCCGCACACCAGCGCGGTGATCACCAACCTCTCCGACGAGCTGCCGCTGGTCGACCGGATGCGGGACGCCCTGGCCGGCGAGATGAACCGCCGCCAGGAGGTGCTGCGGGCGGCCGGCAACTACGTCTCCCGGTACGACTACGAGAAGGCCCGGGCGAACGGCGAGCCGCTGGAGCCGATGCCCAGCCTGCTCATCATCTGTGACGAGTTCAGCGAGCTGCTCGCCGCCAAGCCGGACTTCATCGACCTCTTCGTCATGATCGGCCGGCTCGGCCGGTCGCTCGGCGTGCACCTGCTGCTGGCCTCCCAGCGGCTGGAGGAGGGGAAGCTGCGGGGTCTCGACACCCACCTGTCGTACCGGATCGGTCTGCGGACCTTCTCGGCGGTGGAGAGCCGGATCGTGCTCGGCGTGCCGGACGCGTACGAGCTGCCGAACGCGCCCGGCCACGGCTACCTCAAGACCGACACCAGCACGATGCTCCGGTTCCGGGCGGCGTACGTCTCCGGGCCGTACCGGGCGCCGGGGCAGGTGCAGCGGTCCACCCGGGCGCAGGTGCAGCGCCGGATCGTCCCGTACGGCATCGACTACGTGCCGGTGCCGGCCGCGCCGGCCCCGGTGGAGACCGCCCCCGAACCGGAGCAGACCGGCGACGGCAAGGCCGTGGCGATGCTGGACGTGCTGATCGACCGGCTCAAGGGCCAGGGTCGGGCGGCGCACCAGGTCTGGCTGCCGCCGCTGGCCGAACCGCCGGGCCTGGGCGAGCTGCTGCCGCCGCTGAAGGTGCACCCGACGTACGGCCTGACCACCGCCGACTGGCCGGGGCGCGGCCGGCTCACCGTGCCGGTCGGCATCGTCGACCGCCCGTACGAGCAGCGGCGCGACCCGATGATGGTCGACCTGGCCGGCGCGGGCGGCAACGTGGTCATCGTGGGCGCCTCGCTGAGCGGCAAGAGCACCATGCTGCGCTCGATGCTGGCCTCGCTGGCGCTCACCCACACCCCGCGCGAGGTGCAGTTCTTCTGCCTCGACTTCGGTGGTGGCGCGCTGCGCAGCCTGGAGGGGCTGCCGCACATGTCTGGGGTGGCCGGGCGGCGGGACACCGAGGCGGTCCGGCGGACCATCGCCGAGGTGGTCGCGATCATCGACGAGCGGGAGCTGCGCTTCACCCAGCACGGCATCGACTCGGTGGCCAGCTACCGCCGTCGCCGGGCCGCCGGGGAGTTCGCCGACGACCCGTTCGGCGACATCTTCCTGGTGGTCGACGGCTGGAACACCCTGCGCCAGGAGTACGAGGAGCTGGAGCAGACCATCACCAACCTGGCCAACCGCGGCCTCGGTTTCGGCGTACACGTGGTGGTCACCGCCGTGCGGTGGGCGGAGATCCGGATCAACATGCGCGACCTGCTCGGCACGAAGCTGGAGCTGCGGCTCGGCGACCCGGCCGAGTCGGAGATCGACCGGCGGGCCGCGCAGAACGTGCCGGTCGGCTCGCCCGGCCGTGGTCTGACCCGTGACAAGCTGCACTTCCTCACCGCCATCTCCCGGATCGACGGGAAGCGCGAGATCGAGGACCTGGCCGAGGCGTCGGTCGCCCTGGCCGGGCACGTCGCGGCCAACTGGCCGGGCCGTCCGGCGCCGAAGGTCCGGTTGCTGCCGCGCAAGCTGCCGGTCGCCGAGCTGGCCAGGGTCATCGACCGGTCGGTCCCGGGCATCCCGATCGGCGTCAACGAGTCGGCGCTCGCCCCGGTCTACCTGGACCTGGCGAACGAGCCGCACCTGACGGTGTTCGGCGACGCGGAGTGCGGCAAGACGAACCTGCTCCGGCTGATCGCCCGGGGGATCGCCGAGCGGTACACCCCGGCGCAGGCCCGGCTGGTCATCGCCGACTACCGGCGTGGCCTGCTCGGTGCCGTGGAGGGCGACCACCTGCTCGACTACGCGCCCTCCAACCAGGTGTTCAGCCAGGGCCTCGGTTCGATCCGCAACGCCCTGCAGAACCGCCTGCCCGGGCCGGACGTGACCACCGCCCAGCTGCGCGACCGGAGCTGGTGGAAGGGTCCGGACCTCTACATCCTGGTCGACGACTACGACCTGGTCGCGTCCGGCGGCAACAACCCGCTGAGCGCGCTGCACGAGCTGCTGCCGCAGGCCCGGGACATCGGCCTGCACCTGATCATCACGCGGCGGGTCGGCGGCGTGGCGCGGGCCCTCTACGAGCCGGTGCTGCAACGCCTGCGCGAGCTGGACTCGCCGGGCCTGCTGATGTCCGGCAGCCGGGAGGAGGGGGCGGTCTTCGGCAACCTGCGGCCGAGCCCGCAGCCGCCGGGCCGGGGCACCCTGGTCCGCCGCCGGGACGGGCAGCAGCTCATCCAGACCGCGTGGACGGAGCCGGCTTGAGGAACCAGCCGGCGTCGATCGCCTGGGCTGGCGTCCGTACGTCCGTCACCAGTGCGGGGAGGAGCACGTGAGCCTGGACTCCTGGCTGTTCCTGTACTTCCTGGTCACGATCCCGGGCTTCCTCGGGCTCGCCCTGGTCGCCCGGTTCGGCCGGTCGGCACGCGCCCGCCGGGGCGCCGAGGTGGTGTTGCTCACCGGGGTCGTCGCGCTCCTGGTCGTGGTCGTGCAGCGGGCGGTCGAAAAGCCGGTGCTCTGGCCCGCCGTGGCGCTGCTGGCGGTCGCGCTGGTGTTCGGGGTGGTGATGCACGTCAGGTCGTACCGGTCGCCGTCCTGACGGTCGACCCCGGGCGGATCGCCGGTCCGTCCACGTCGTACTGTCGACGGCAGGATGCGTTGCGGCTGCTGGGCCTGCGCCAACAGGACGGTCCGAAAGCAGGGCTGCGCGGGTTGGACATCGTCCGCTACGGTTCGGTTGAAGTGTCCGTCGGTGGGGTGTGTACGCCTTGCCGCGGGGGAGGGGCGCGGCGGATCCGCCGCCACGAAGATGACGGAAGGGTGTGAAGCATGGCGTTCGAGGTCAGTGCAGCGACTCTGCACACCGCCGCGAGTGACGTGCGGTCCACGCGCAGCGACGTCGACGGCGAGCTCAAGAAGCTGTGGAACGTCGTCGACGACCTCGCGATGGCCTGGAAGGGCCAGGCGTCGACCGGTTTCCAGTCGCTGATGACGCGTTGGAACGAGGACACGGTCAAGCTGCTGACGGCGATGGACAACATCGCCGACCTGCTCGACAAGTCGGGCACGACGCACCAGGTCAACGACGAAGAGCAGCAGCAGATGCTGGACAAGTTCCACGCTGCTCTCAACCCGTGATCCGCGAAGACAGGCAGAGGAGGAACTGATGAGCATCAAGGTTGACTACGCCGTTCTCGAGAGCAGCAACCAGCAGATGCAGGCCATCTCGCGGACCATCGACGAGAAGCTGGACACGCTGCGGTCGATGCTGACCAAGCTCGAGTGGGAGGGTCAGGACCGCGTCGCCTACGAGCAGCACCAGGCCCAGTGGGACGCCGCCGTCCGGGACATCAACAAGGTCCTGAACGACATCGGCCACGCCGTCGGCATCGCCCGCGAGAACTACATGACCACCGAGATGAGCAACTCCAAGGTCTGGGAGTGAGCTGATCCCGCCTCCTGCGGCTCCGCCCGGCTCTGCCGGTGCGGAGCCGCAGTGCGTTCGGGGGCCGTCGCCGTGGGCCGCCGGGAGGCGTCGGCCGGCCGTCGGCCGGGCCGGCCGCGGTCAGGCGTCCTGCGGCGTGGAGCGGCGCCCGGGGCGCCAGCCGCGCCGCCGGCCGAGGATCAGGATGGGCCGGAGGGTCAGCAGGACGCCGGCCAGCACCGCGCCGACCACGGCCACCCAGATCGCCACGGCCCGCTGCCAGGCCAGCGGGTCGGCCGGCGGAGCGGGCTCCGGCATCGCGCCGAGCGGCGCATTGGCCCGCGTACCCAGCAGGCTGGTCACTGCCCGGTACGGGTCGACCATCCCGTACCCGACCTCGGCGTTGTGCCCGTCGGGCGGGTTGTCGGCGGTCCGGGTCAGCCGGTAGGCGACCTGCTCGGGGGTGAGGTCCGGGTGCGCGGCCCGGATCAGGGCGGCCACCCCGGAGACGTACGCGGCCGCGAAGCTGGTGCCGCCCTGCGGCTCGTAGAGGTATCCCGAGCCGCCGGGGGCCGGCCCGACGATGTTCAGGCCGGGCGCGCCGATGTCCACGTAGTCACCGGTGACCGAGCTGCCGACGTGCCCGCCCTTGTCGTCGATCCCGGCGACCGCGATCACGCCGTCGTACGCGGCCGGGTACGCCGGCTGGTCCTGCTGGTTCTCCTGCCGGTTGCCGGCGGCGGCCACCAGGACCACGTTCTTGCTCAGGGCGTAGTCGACGGCATCTTTGAGCTCGCGCTTGTTCAGCGTCACGAGGGACAGGTTGATGACGTCGGCGTCGTGGTCGACCGCCCACCTGATCGCCTTGCCGATCTCGGCCGGGATCGACTCGTCGAAGGTCCGCTGGTTGTCGGCGAGGATGCGGATCGGCAGGATCTTCGCCTCGGGCGCGATCCCGCTGTACGGCACGCCGGTGCCTTCCCGGCCGGCGATGATGCCCGCCACCAGGGTGCCGTGACCGACGAGGTCACACTGCCCCTGGAGCTGCACCAGGTGGTTGAAATCGGTGCCCGGCAGCACCTTGTCGCGCAGCAGCGGGTGGCGGGGCGAGACGCCGGAGTCGATCACCGCCACGGTGACGCCCCGTCCCTTGGTGACCCGCCAGGCCGTGGCCGGGGCGAGCCGGTCCAGCGCCCAGGTCGCCCCGGTCGGGGCGGGGTTGCCGGGTGGACCGCACTTCGGTGCCGCCGCGGCCGGGGCGGGCGCCACCAGGACGGTGCCGAGCAGCGCCGCGAGCGTTCCACTGAGGAGGGACCGGAACCGGTGTCCGGTACCGGCGTTCACCGTCGTCCCGTCCGGCCGCAAGCTGTCGTGCACGCGGGTGAGACTACCGCCGCCGCGCGCGACGCGCGGTGACGGGCGCGGCGGGCGGGGTCAGCTCTCGGCGGGCTCGGTGTCCGGCTCGGTGGCGAAGAGCGCCAGCAACGCGCCGACCTGCTGGTCGGCCTCGGCAGGGTGGCGGAAGTGGCCGCTCGGGTTGATCGTGTACTCGTTGCGCCGGCCCACCCGGGTGCGCCGGAGGTAGCCGCCGGCCTCGAGGTCGGCGACGATCGCCTGGGCGGCCCGTTCGGTCACGCCCACCTCGTCGGCGACGTCACGCAGCCGCGCCGTGGGGTTGCGCGCGATGGCCAGCAGCACGTGCCCGTGGTTGGTGAGGAAGGTCCAGTTCCGGGGGCTCCCGTTCTCGCCCGCTGTCGTCGCCATGGTGGTCATGGTATGGCCCGTCGCCGCGTCGGCCGGTCCTGGCCCGGACCGGGGCCGGGTCCCGATCAGGTGTGGCTGAACGCACGAAATCCGTATCACGTAAATCTTGACGTGCCTTGTGCTGCGTGTGACGGTGGTCGCGAGGCCGCCTTCGCCGCCGGCCGGGCCGACCAGGTCGTTTCGCGCGAGGACGAAGGAAGGCAAGCCATTGACGCCGACCACTCCCGAACAGGCGCTCGCGGAGCTCTACGCCGGCAATCGCCGGTTCGTCACCGGTGCTCCCCGCCATCCCAATCAGGACGCCGGACACCGGGCCGCCGTCGCCGACGGCCAGCACCCCTTCGCGGTGATCGTCGGCTGCTCCGACTCCCGGCTCGCCGCCGAGATCATCTTCGACCGGGGCCTCGGTGACCTCTTCGTGGTACGGACCGCCGGCCACACCGTCGGCCCCGAGGTGCTCGGCAGCGTCGAGTACGCGGTCACCGTGCTCGGCACCCCGCTGGTCGTGGTGCTGGGCCACGACTCCTGCGGCGCGGTGCAGGCCGCCCGCGAGTCGGTGCGCACCGGCACCTCCCCGGCCGGGCATCTCGGCGCGCTGGTGGACGCGGTCGCGCCCAGCCTGCTGCGGGCCGCGCGGGAGGGCGTCGAGGACGTCGACGGGATCGTCGACATCCACATCGCGCAGACCGTGGAGGCCCTGCTGGCCCGTTCCGCCGTGGTCGCCGAGCGGGTGTCCGCCGGGCGGTGCGGGGTGGTCGGCATGTCGTACCGGCTCAGCGCGGGCGAGGTGCGGACGGTGGCCGAGGTGCCGGCTCGCACGCCGGCCACGGCGCTGCCCGTCGAGGCCACGGACCAGGCGCCCGCCGCCCTGGCCGGCTGACCCACGCCCGAACGACGAGGGGCCGTCCCGCGAACGCGGGACGGCCCCTGTCGGCGTACGTCGGCTACAGCAGCGACATGTGCACGTGGTCGGTGTGGTTGGAGGGTCCGCTGTACGACTTCCAGCCGGTCGCCGGGAACCAGATCTGCCGGTTCCAGATCACGTAGTAGATGCCCAGCCGGTCGGCGTTGCGGATGAGGAAGGCGGCGACGTTGTTGCCGTACATCCGCATGTCGTTGTTGTGCCAGGGGGAGAAGCCGCTCTTCTGCAGCGACCAGTCGCAGGCGCGGCCCTTCGGATGCTCCCACGGCCCGCCCGGCCGGTAGCAGCCCGCGAAGCGGTTGAAGCCGGCCCGCCTGACCTCCTTGTAGGCGTGCAGCGTGCGCGGAGTGACGCAGCCCGAGGTGGTCGGGTCGTTCTCGCTGCACGACTCGGGCTTCCAGTCACCGTCGGCCGTCCGGCCGGGACCGATCCGGGCGACCGGCGAGGTGGCCGAGACCAGGCCGCCGGTGAAACCCATCCCGCCGACCAGCTTCAGCGCCTTCTCCGTCTCGGCCTTCTCGCGGGCCATCACGTTGGTCTGCTTCTGCTGCTCCCGGACCTCGGCGTCGAGGGCGAGCTTGGCCCGCTCGGCGCGGGTCTTCGCCGCGTTGACCGCGGCGAGTTTCTGCGCGTTGACCATGTTCAGCTCGTCCAGCACGGCGACCCGGCGGACGAACGAGTCGGGCGATCTGCTCTCCAACAGCACGGTCATCACGCCCAGCCGGCCGGTCCGGTAGGACTGCGCCGCGATCGCGGTGACCTGCGGGCTCAGCGCGTCGAGTTCCTGCTGCGCCGCCCGGACCTCCAGGGCCAGTTGGAGCTGGCGCTTCTTCGACTTCTCCAGCTTGGTCTTGGCCTGGAGAAAGTTGCGGTTCGCGTTGGCGATGGCCTCGCTGATCAGCGGCGGATCGTCGTCCTCCGCGTGCCCCGAGGGGGTGGGGGTGTTCGGCGCGGCCAGCGCCGGGGCGGGCCCGGCGAAGACGGCGCATGCGGCGAACACGGCCACCACGGGTGTCAACCAGCGGCGCAGGGGTGCCGTCAACAGTGTTCCCTTCCGTCGACCGCCGACCGGGTTAGCTGCCGGGTTCGGGACGGAAGCGGCCCCTACCGCTCGCGCGGATTCACCCCAGATACCTGGTTCCCCGGCTCGCCCGTGGGCGATTGGGCGGTGGCACCGCTGGCGCCGCTGCGCGCCTTCGGCGGTAACCGGCAGCGAGGTTACCTGAGAGTCCGGGCGGGGATCTACGTCCGGAAGCCGACCAGAAGCCCTATTTCGTCGTGGCCCTGCGTGACCAGCATCGCGTTTGAACCCGGTGGTCACGCTGCGGAGTGTCACCATGCGGCCTCCGTGGTCCTCTCCGGCCCGCGCCGCCCGCCGAGTGCCGCCAGGGCATCGTCCCGCCCGACCGACGGGCGTGGCGTGGTCGGCTCCGGCGGCGCGCCGGCCGGCGCGGCGGCACCGCCCCGGCCGGCGGTGGTCACCACCGCGGCCAGCCCGGTGGTCAGCGGTACGGCGGCGATCAGCCCCAGCGTGGCCACCGCGCTGCGGACGATCTCCTGGGCCATGAACTCGCTGGTGAGGATCTGGCTGACCGGCCGCGAGTCGGCCACCAGCAGGAGCAGCAGCGGCAGCGACGCCCCCGCGTACGCCAGCACGATCGTGTTGACCGTGGAGGCGATGTGCGCCCGGCCCACCCGGGTGGCCGCCCGGTAGAGCTGCACCCGCGACAGGCCGGGGTTCGCCTGCGCCAGCTCGGTCACCGTGGCCGCCTGGGTGACCGTGACGTCGTCCAGGACGCCCAGCGAGCCGATGATGATGCCGGCCAGCAGCAGCCCGTGCAGGTCGACGTCCCGCTGGAACATGGACAGCGTGGTGGCGTCCTCGCTGCCGAAGCCGGTGAGGTGGGTGGCCGCGGTGGCCAGCGTGCCGAGCACCCCGGTGAGGACCAGGCTGCCCAGGGTGCCGAGGACCGCCACCGAGGTCTGCGCGGTGATCCCGTGGGTGAGGTAGAGCACCACGAACATGATCAGCGCGGCGCCGACGATCGCCACCAGCAGCGGTGGCTGGCCGGCGCCGATCCCGGGGAGCACGAAGCCGAGCAGGATCGCGAAGCTCGCGACCAGGCCGCCCAGCGCGGCCAGCCCGCGCCAGCGGCCGAACGCCACGATGGCGACGGCGAACAGCGCGGCCAGCCAGACCAGCGGCGTGCCGCGCTGGTGCTCGGCGATGTTGTAGCTCTTCGTCGCCGGGTCGGCCGGGTCCACCAGCTCGACCAGGATGACCTTGTCGCCGACCTCGACCCGGGGCGCGCCCGGTCCGGACGGGACCGGCGCCTCGACCTGGCGTCCGGCGTCCGGCCCCTGCTCGGCGGCGACCGTGACCGTGCCGCACGGACCCGCCGACCCGCCCGGACCCCCCTCCGGGGTCTCCGGGGTCACCGGGCAGGGCTCGGTCACCACCCGGGTCACCGTGCCGTGGTAGCGCGGCAGTTCCGGGCCGCCGGCCGGCTCCGGGGTGTCGCGGGGCCAGAGCACCAGCGCGGCGATCACCGTGAGCGCGAAGAGCGGCAGCACCGTCGCCATGAGCAGCCGTCGTACGCCCGGCGGGGCGGGCGGAACGGAACGGGTGTGGTCGGCGCCCATGGCGAGTCTCCCAACGATTCACAGCGGGATACGTGTCACCCGGTCGTCCGGTTCACCGGCCGGGGTGCCCGCGGGATGTCGCAGGCCTGGTCGTCGTCGGGAATGGTAGCCACCCGGCCTCGGGGCGCGGCCGACCCGGGCCGGGCCCGGCGGTTCCGGCCGGCCCGGCCGGCGGCACCGGTTACCGTGGTGGCCGTGGCGACGGAGGCGGCGGTGACCGGACGGTGGGTCCGGCTCCTGCTGCTGCTCTGCACCCTGGTCGGGCTGACCGCGATGCACACCCTCGGCCACGGCGGGCACGCCCCGGCCGACCAGGACACGGGGCACGGCATCGCCCACCACCCGGCCCCCGTCGAGCCGGCCACCCCTGCGGGCCTCGCCGCGATGGCGGATCTGCCGGCCATCGCCGGGATGGCCGTTCATCCGGGGCTCGCCGGCATGGCTCCGGACTGCGCGGGTGACGGCTGCGCGGTGCGCGCCCTCCCGCTCGGGCACCTCGGCGGCGACCCGTCCGGCTGGAGCGTCTGCCTGGCGGTGCTCGGCGCGTTCGCCGTCGCGCTGCTGGCCGCCGTGCTGCTGCGGGCCCGCTCACACACGGCCGGCCCGACCGTCGACGGGCCGTTCCGCGTCGCCTCCGGGTCGCGCGCCCCGCCCACCCGGCCGTACGGGCTACGCCTCGCCGCGGCGTCGGTGCTGCGCAGATAGGAGCGCCCGACGCGGGTGGACCGGACACCGGTGACCCGCGTCCCCGCCCGCTGCGTACGTTCCGACACCGAAAGGCTTTCACCGTGTTCACTCGTACCCTCGCGCGTCGGGCCGCCCTGGCCGGCGCGACCGTCACCGCCGCCCTCGTCCTGGCCGCCTGCGGCGGCGACCACTCGACGGCCGACGCCGACCACGACATGCCGGGCGCCGGCGGCACCGGCACGCCCACCGCCGGGGCCTCGGCCTCGTTCGACGACGCGGACGTGATGTTCGCCCAGATGATGATCCCGCACCACCAGCAGGCCGTGGAGATGGCCGAGCTGGCCGAGACCCGGGCCGCCGATCCGGAGGTCAAGAAGCTGGCCGGGCAGATCAAGGGCGCCCAGGCGCCGGAGATCGCCGCCATGACCGGCTGGCTGACCGCCTGGGGGCGGCCGGTGCCCTCGGCGAGCGCCGGTCACGGCATGCCGGGGATGGATCACGGCATGCCCGGGATGATGTCCGACGCGGACATGACGAAGCTCGCGGCGGCGTCCGGCACGGACTTCGACAGGCAGTTCCTGACCATGATGATCGCCCACCACGAGGGCGCGATCACCATGGCGAAGGACGAGCTGGCCCAGGGCGCCAACCCGGAGGCCAAGGCGCTCGCCCAGCAGATCGTCACCGCCCAGCAGGGTGAGATCGACACCATGAAGAAGCTGCTCGACCGGCTCTGATTCGCGGGGTCGTGCTCGATCCGGGAAGTAGTGGTGTCGGGCCCACTCCGATGCCACTACTTCCCGGATGCGGCGCGATCCCGCCCGGCCGCGCCCCTCCCCGCGGTCAGGTGAGGTCGGCGCGGCGGTGGCGGTACTCCTCCTCGTCGATCTCGCCGCGGGCGTACCGCTCGTCGAGGATGCGCCGGGCCGAGGAGGGGGCGTTGCCGGTGCGGTCGCGCGCGGTGAGCCGGAACAGCAGCCAGACCAGCGCGACCAGCACCGCCAGCCCCACCAGGGACCAGATCCACATCCAGCCCATCATCGGGCCGTTCCACATCATCTGGCCGCCCTCCCGTCCGTACCCGAGGGTCGGCCGGTCCGGCGCGAGGGTGGCGCCGGCCCCGGTCGCCACCTCGACCGTACGCCGGGAGCGACCCGTGCGGGTCGGGTCGGGCGACCTGACCTACGGGCCGGAAGTCCTGGTCAGCCCCGCTTCATCAGCCGGCCGACGGCGGCCATCATCTCGGTCGCCATCTCGTCGGCGCGTCCCTCGGCGGCGCCCTCGTGCATGCAGTGCCGGGCGTGCCCGTCGAGCAGGCCGAGGCCGACCTTGTCCAAGGCGGCCTGGATGGCGGAGATCTGGGTCAGCACGTCGATGCAGTAGCGGTCGTCCTCGACCATCTTCTCGATGCCGCGGACCTGGCCCTCAATACGGCGGAGCCGCGCGAGCAGCTGGTCCTTGCTGGCGGTGTAGCCCCGGGTCGGGGTCGTCGGTGCGGTCATGAAATCAAGGATAGCGTACCCCTCCGGGGTATGGTACTGTCCTGTCATCGGCCGATACCCCCTCCGGGTATTGGTGACGACAAGAGTGGCAGCCGTCTCTCTTCCTGCTACCCCTGGGGGGTATAGGATGGGGCGGCGGAAGGGAGCAGCGATGGTCACCACCACGTACCAGGTCCAGGGCATGACCTGCGGGCACTGCGTCAACTCGGTCAGCACCGAGGTGGGCGCCCTCCCGGGCGTCACCGACGTGCAGGTCGATCTGGCCTCCGGCCAGGTCACCGTCACCAGTGAGAGCCCGTTGGAGACGGACGCCGTCCGCGCCGCCGTCGACGAGGCCGGTTACGACCTCGTCGGGGCGTGACGGGTCCGCAGACCCGAAGGAACAGAGGTACCACGATGAACACGGCGACGAAGCTGAGCGGCTTCGCCCTCGGCCTCGCGGCGGTGTTCGGCGCGGCGTACGGGGTCGGTCACCTGGCCGGCCCCGTCCCCGCCGCCGAGACCCGCCACGACACCACCAGCGCCGGTCACGACACCGCCGCCGGCCACGGCGACGGCCACGCGAGCGGGGCCGCCACGAGCCACCTGCCCGGCGGGCTGCTCGTCTCCGACCGCGGCTACACCCTGCAACCGGTGACCGCCGACACCGGCGCGTTCGCCTTCCGCATCACCGGCCCGGACGGCCGGCCGGTCACCCGCTTCGACGTGGCGCACGACAAGCGCATGCACCTGATCGTCGCCCGCCGCGACCTCTCCGGTTTCCGGCACGTCCACCCGGACCTGGCCGCCGACGGCACCTGGCGGGTCGCCTCGCCGCTCGCCGGGCCGGGCGTCTGGCGGGCGTTCGCCGACTTCACCCCGACCGGCGGTGAGCCGCTGACCCTCGGGGTCGACGTCACCGTCCCCGGCGCGCTGGCCGAACGGCCGCTGCCGGCGCCCGCCAGCAGCACCACCGTTGACGGCTACACCGTCACCCTCGCCGGCACCCCGCAGCCCGGGCAGTCCAGCCGGCTCACCCTGACCGTCAGCCGGGACGGCCGGCCGGTCACCGACCTCCAGCCCTACCTGGGGGCGTACGGGCACCTGGTGGCGCTGCGCCAGGGCGACCTGGCCTACCTCCACGTGCACCCGGAGGGCGCCCCCGGCGACGGGCGGACCCCCGCCGGCCCGGCGGTCACCTTCTCCGCCGAGGTGCCCTCGGCCGGGACGTACCGCCTCTACTTGGACTTCCGGCACGGCGACGCGGTGCACACCGCGGAGTTCACCGTGGTGGCGGGCGACGTCCCGCCGCCGGCCGCGCCGGCCACCACCACCGCACCGACCCCGGACGCCGACCACGGCACCCCGGGTCACGGACACAGCTGACAGGAGGTGCCGCGATGACCTCGACCGCGAAGTCGTTGCCGGTCGCGCCGAACCAGATCGAACTCGCGATCGGCGGCATGACCTGCGCCTCCTGCGCCGCCCGGATCGAGAAGAAGCTCAACCGGATGGACGGCGTCGAGGCGACGGTCAACTACGCCACCGAGAAGGCCACCGTCCGGTTCGTCGACGACGTCACCCCGGCCGACCTGATCGCCACCGTGGAGAAGACCGGCTACACGGCCGTCGTGCCGCCCCCGCCCGCGCAGGCCGCCGGCGAGGCGGCCGCCGAGCCGGTGGACGAGCTGCGCGGGCTGCGTACCCGGCTGTGGGTGTCGGTGGCCCTGGCCGTGCCGGTGATCCTGCTGGCCATGGTGCCGGCCTGGCAGTTCGACTACTGGCAGTGGCTGTCGCTGACCCTGGCCGCCCCGGTCGTGGTCTACGGCGGGCTGCCGTTCCACCGGGCCGCCTGGATCAACCTGCGGCACGGCGCGGCCACCATGGACACCCTGGTGTCGCTCGGCACCCTCGCCGCGTTCGGCTGGTCGCTCTGGGCGCTCTTCCTCGGCGACGCCGGGATGCCCGGGATGACCCACCCGTTCCGCTTCGACATCACCCGCACCGACGGCGCCGGCAACATCTACCTGGAGGCGGCCGCCGGGGTGACCGTCTTCATCCTCGCCGGCCGCTACTTCGAGGCCCGCTCCAAGCGGACCGCTGGCGCCGCCTTGCGCGCCCTGCTCGAGCTGGGCGCGAAGGACGTCGCGGTGCTGCGCGGCGACCGGGAGACCCGGATCCCGGTGGACCAGCTCGTCGTCGGGGACCGGTTCGTGGTCCGCCCCGGCGAGAAGGTCGCCACCGACGGCGTCGTCGAGGACGGCACCTCGGCGGTCGACGCCAGCATGCTCACCGGCGAGTCCGTGCCGGTCGAGGTCGGGCCGGGGGACACCGTGGTCGGCGCGACCGTCAACGCCGGGGGCCGGCTGGTCGTCCGGGCCACCCGGGTCGGCGGGGACACCCAGCTCGCCCAGATGGCGAAGCTGGTGGAGCAGGCGCAGACCGGCAAGGCGGCCGTGCAGCGGCTCGCCGACCGGATCTCCGGGGTCTTCGTGCCGATCGTGATCGCCCTGGCCGCCGGCACGCTCGGCTGGTGGCTCGGCACCGGGGCGGGGACGACCGCCGCGTTCACCGCCGCGGTGGCCGTGCTGATCATCGCCTGCCCGTGCGCCCTGGGCCTGGCCACGCCGACCGCGCTGCTGGTCGGCACCGGCCGGGGCGCCCAGCTGGGCATCCTGATCAAGGGCCCGGAGGTGCTGGAGTCGACCCGCCAGGTGGACACCGTGGTGCTGGACAAGACCGGCACCGTCACCACCGGGAAGATGACGCTGGTCGACGTGCTCCCCGCCGCCGGTGAGGACGCCGACGAGCTGCTCCGGCTGGCCGGCGCGCTGGAGGCCGCCTCCGAGCACCCGATCGCCCGGGCCGTCGCCGACGGCGCCGGCGCACGCGGCCCGCTGCCAACCGTCACCGGCTTCGCCAACGCCGAAGGGCTCGGCGTGACCGGATCGGTCGACGGCCGGGACCTGGTTGTCGGGCGGCTCCGGCTGCTGCGGGAGCGGGGCCTCGACGTACCCGAGGAGGTCGTCCGGGCGGCGACCGACGCGGAGGCCGCCGGTCGGACGGCGGTGCTGGCCGGCTGGGACGGCCGGGCGCGGGGCGTGCTCGCGGTGGCCGACGTGGTGAAGCCGACCAGCCGGGCGGCGGTCGCGCGGCTGCGCGAACTCGGGCTCACCCCGGTGCTGCTCACCGGCGACAACACCACGGTCGCCCGGGCGGTGGCCGCCGAGGTCGGCATCGACGAGGTGATCGCCGAGGTGCTGCCGGCCGACAAGGTGGACGTGGTGAGGCGCCTCCAGGGCGAGGGGCGGACCGTGGCGATGGTCGGCGACGGGATCAACGACGCCGCCGCGCTGGCCCAGGCCGACCTGGGGCTGGCCATGGGCACGGGCACCGACGTGGCGATCGAGGCGTCCGACCTCACCCTGGTCCGGGGCGACCTGATGGCGGCGGTGGACGCCATCCGGCTCTCCCGGCGCACGCTGCGCATCATCAAGAGCAACCTGTTCTGGGCCTTCGCCTACAACGTGGCCGCGCTGCCGTTGGCCGCCGCGGGTCTGCTCAACCCGATGATCGCCGGTGCCGCGATGGCCTTCTCCTCGGTCTTCGTGGTGGCGAACAGCCTCCGGCTGCGGCGGTTCCGCCCGGTCGGCTGAATCGCCGGCAACCTCCCGCCGCCGGTCCCGGTCCAACCGGGGCCGGCGGCGGGTCCGTTCACCCTCGGTGAGGTCCGCGGGTTGAGCCGGCGGACGGCGGGGTACCTCCACATCGTCAGGACGTACTGCTGAGTGGAGGTTCCGATGGGTTACGACGACAAGATCGGAAACGCGACCGAGAACACCGCCGGCAAGGTGAAGGAGGGCGTCGGCCGGGCGACCGACAACGAGCGCCTCGAGGCCGAGGGCCGCAACGACCAGGCCGAGGCCAACCTCAAGCAGGCCGGCGAGAAGATCAAGGACGCCTTCAAGAGCTGAACAGCCTCGTGCGCGACGCCGGGCCGGCACCTCGCCGGCCCGGCGCGCTGCGCGCGGACCGCGTGTCCGGCGGGGAGCGCCGGTCCTTGGCACACTCGATCCGTCGCCGTCCGATCCGTCCGGGGCGCGGGCGGCCGCACCGTGAGGAAGCCCCGGCTGACCACCGGCCGTGACCGACGGCCGACGACCGTACGGGGAGGACGATGTCCGCCACCACCGCCATCCGTGCCGCCGCCCTGGTGACCATGACCGCGCTCGCCGGGGCCTGCCAGCCCGCCGGGGAGGACACCGCCGCCCCGGGAGCCTGGCAGAGTCCGGTACCGACCGTCTCCGCCGAGCCCGCCCCGAGCACCGTCGCGGCCTCGCCGGTGACCGCGGCGAACACCGCCGCGGTCTGCGCCGCGGTGGACAAGCTCATCATCGCCAAGAGCAAGGAGATCGCCGCCGACTCGGCGGCGGCCACCACTCGTCAGCTCACCCCCGAGCAGCTCAACGCGCAGGTCAAGGCGGACCTGGCCGACCTGGCCGACGACGTACGCGGCCAGGCCGCCAAGGCCGAGGACCCGGAGATCAAGGCGCTGGTCACCGAGACGGCGCAGAAGATCGACAGCGGCGCGAAGTCGGCCAGCCCGGTGAAGTGGCTCAGCTCGACGTTCGTGACGATCCCGCAGCGGCTGACCCGGGAGTGCCGGGTCTGACCCGGTACTTCACGTGGGTGACGGTCGGTGCGGGCACCACCCGCACCGGATCCAGGGTGACGTCGAGCGGCCCGCCGAAGAGGGGAGTGCCACCGCCGAGGACGATCGGCACCACGTGCAGCCAGAGCGTGTCCAGCAGCCCGGCCGCGAGGTACTGCCGGATCGCGCTCGCCCCGCCCGCCACCGCGACGTCCCGGTCGCCGGCCACGGCCCGGGCCGCCGCGAGCGCCGCCTCGACGCCGTCGGTCACGAAGTGGAACTCCGTCCCGCCCTTCACCAGCGACTCGCGGGGATGGTGGGTCAGCACGAAGACCGGCACGTGGAACGGCGGATCCTCACCCCACCAACCGGTCCACTCCCGGTCCCAGGCACCCTCACCGCCGCCGAACATCCGGCGGCCCATCACGTACGCGCCGATGCCGGCGGTCATCTCGTCGACCACCTCGGCGTCGACGTTGCGCTCACCACCGGCCAGCCCGTGCTGCGCGCGCCAGCTCTCGGTGGCGAAGAACCACTCGTGCAGCCGCAGTCCGCCCCGGCCCAGCGGATCCGCCCTGCTCTGCTCCGGCGCCGCGACGTAGCCGTCCAGCGACACCGAGATCTGGCTGGTCACCTGTTTCATGTCCGGTGGACTCCCCAGGCCGGTGGAACTCATCGGTCGGTGCCGAGCCGGGCGGCCCGTACCTCCAGGTAACGCTGTTCCGGAAGGCTGGTGGTGGCCCGGGCGGCGGCCAGGTACGCCGCCCGCGCGGCGTCCCGCTCGCCGGCCAGCTCCAGCAGGTGGGCGCGGACGGCGGCGAGCCGGTGGTGTCCGGCGGTGCGGTCGTCGGCGTCGAGCGGCGCGAGCAGGGCGAGCCCGGCCCGGGGACCGTCCACCATGGCCACCGCGGCGGCCTGGTTGAGCGTGACCATCGGGTTCGGCGCGATCCGGGCGAGCACCCGGTAGAGCGCGACGATCTGCGGCCAGTCCGTCTCCGCCGCCGACGGCGCCTCGGCGTGCACCGCCGCGATCGCCGCCTGCACCTGGTAGGGCCCGGGTGGCGACCAGGTCAGGGCCTCGGTCACCAGGGCCATGCCCTCCTCGATCGCCGCCCGGTCCCAGCGGCCGCGGTCCTGTTCGGCCAGCGGGACGAGTTCCCCGCCCGGGCCGGTCCGGGCCGCCCGGTGCGCGTCGGTGAGCAGCATCAACGCGAGCAGGCCGGAGACCTCGCCGTCGTCGGGGAGCAGCCGGTGCAGCTCCCGGGCCAGCCGGATGGCCTCCTGGGTCAGCTCCGTCCGGTGCAGTTCGCCACCGCTGGAGGCGGTGTACCCCTCGTTGAAGATCAGGTAGAGCACGTGCAGCACGGCCCGCAGCCGCTCGTCCCGATCGGCGGCCGAGGGCAGGACGAACCGGGCCCCGGCCGCCTCGATCTTCTGCTTGGCCCGGCGGATCCGCTGGCTCATCGTCGCCTCCGGCACCAGGTACGCCCGGGCGATCTCCGCCGTGCTCAGCCCACCCACCGCGCGCAGCGTCAGCGCCACCTGGGCGGAGCCGGTCAGCGCCGGATGGCAGCAGAGGAAGAGCAGCTTCAGCGTGTCGTCCCCGGCCGGCGGCTCCTCGTCGGCGGGCGGGGCGACCGCCGCGTACGCCGGCTCCCGGACCGCCACCGCGACCTCGCGGTCCCGGCGGGCCCGCTCGCTGCGCCACTCGTCGGTGAGCCGGCGGGTCGCCACGGTGACCAGCCACGAACGGGGATGGTCGGGGACGCCCTGCGCCGGCCACTGGGTCGCGGCGGCGAGCAGCGCTTCCTGGACGGCGTCCTCGCAGGCGTAGAACTGGCCGTGCCGGCGGACCAGCACGCCGAGGACCTGCGGCGCGAGGGTGCGCAGCAGGTCCTCGACGAGCGGCGACGTCACATCTCCGTCCCGGCCTGCTCCATCACCGGCCGCACCTCCAGCACGCCGACCCCGTGCGTGACGTCCGGCCAGCTCGCGGCGATCTCGGCGGCCCGTTCCGGGGTCTCGCAGTCGACCGTCAGGTAGCCGGCGAACTGCTCCTTGCTTTCCATGAACGGCCCGTCGGTGATCTCGACGCCGCCGGCGCCGCGCCGGACCGTACGGGTCTGCGACGGGTGGGCCAGCGCCTCGCCGCCGACCAACTCCCCGGACTCGGTCAGCTCCTTCATGATCTTGTCGACCGAGCCGAAGATCGCGTTCCGCTCCTCCTCGGACAGCTCCTCCACGAAGCCGGGCCGGTTCCAGATCAGCAGCATGTACTTCACGGTCCACTCCTCGGGTACGGGCCACCGGTGGTGGCGCCTCTCGCAGACGGGTCGGAGCCGGGACATCCGATCCGACATCTTCCCTGAGAAAAAGTCAGCGACCGTGTACCGCGCGGCGGCCGGGCGCGCCGATGTCGAGCGAGGCACGGTCGGCGGCCGAGGTGCCCGAGGTCCAGCCCTCGGCGTCGCGCACCTGGAGGCGGTGCCGGGTGACGCCGGGGAAGAGCTGGTCGACGCGTTCCCGGACGGCGTCCGAGCGGGCGGCGAGTACCGGGAGCAGCCGGTCGTCGCCCCGCTCCTCGGCCGCCGCCCGCTCCTCGGCCGCGGTGGCCGCCCGGAGCCGTTCGCCGATCCGCAGCGCGAACGCGTTGAGGAACGACTCGTCATAGCCCTTGGTCCGCCGGCCGCTGCCCGCCCGGCGCTCGCCCCGCCCGCGCAGCATCGCGGCGGTCGCCTGTACCAGCAGCGAGGTGTGCAGCAGCTCGACCGCGGCCAGGTCGGCGGGGAAGCCGAGCACGGTGGCGAAGCCCAGGTGGTCGGACCAGACCGACTCGCAGCGGTTCGCCGCCGCCACCTCCTGGATGAGCAGCGCCTTGGCCGCCGCGTACGGGGCGTCGGTGCCCAGCCGCACCCCGCTCGGCTGGTCGGGGCGCTCGGCGGTCGCGTCGAGCAGCGCCGCGTCGATGCTGTGCCGGGCCATCAGCTCCTGGGCCTTTCCGGTCAGCGCCTCCGCCTCGGCGGGGAAGGTGGTCGACTCGGCCTTGGCCAGCAGCGCGCGGACCCGGTCCAGGATGCGCGAGCCGGTGGCCGGTGCGGCGGCGCGCGGGGCGGCCGCCGGCACGCCGGGTGGCGGGCGGAGCGTGGCGATCGGCGGCAGCCCTTCGACCAGCCCGAGCGCGTCCACCGCGTCCCGCAGCGCGGTGATCCGGTCGCCCTCGGCCCGGCGGTCCAGCCAGCCCGCGTCGGCGTCCCACCCCGCGCCCAGTTCGGCGAGCTGGTCGTCGAACCACTGCGGGACCGGGCCGGACAGCTCCCGGCGCTGGGCGGCCAGCACGTTCCGGAGCAGCCGCGCGCCCCGGGGCGCCAGCCGCCGGGTCGCGATCCGGTCCAGGTCGACCGGCTGCCAGCCGCGCGGCCAGAGCCGACCGACGGCGCGCACCAGGCGGGCCAGCAGCGCCGCGTCCACCGCCGACGGGTCGCCGACCACCAGCCGGTCCAGCGCGCGCTCGGCCGCCCGTACGTCGGTGCCGTGGGCCGCCGTGAGGGCGTCGGCGAGCAGCCGCTCGGCGTCCGACACGGTCGGCCTCCTCAAGATCGTCGTCGTCCGGCCAGGGCGCCGGGCGGGGCGCGCACGCCCCACTCGGAACGCGGCGGACCGGGCCTGCCGCGGGACATCGCGCGATGCCGCAACCCGCCGGCCAGAGGAGGAACGGTACCGGCGTGGGCGGGCCGGCCGCCGGTGAGTGGGGTCACCGTTCAACCGTGGGGGCGCGGCGTCCGTACCTCCGGGCGGACCGGGGCGGGCGACGGACGGAGACCGTGGTGGGTGGGCGCGGGGCGCGGGATCGTGGGCTGCACCGGCGGCGGGCGTCCCGCGCCGGCACCGTGGCCCTGCTGACGCTGGTCGTCGCGGTCGGGGTGGCCGCCGGTGGCGCGTACGCCGCCCGGCGCGGCCTCCCCACCCAGCCGGCGGCGGCCGGCGGAAGGGTGGCCACCGCGCGCCCGGCGCCGACCGGGTCCCCGGCCGCGCCGGTCGTTCCGGGGGCCGGCTGGGCCACCGGTGCGATCACCTACCCGGCCCGGGGCACGGGTGCCTTCCGCACCGCCACCGCCGTCGGAGCGGTGGCCGGGCATGCCGGCCGGCTGCTCCGCTACCGGGTGGCGGTGGAGGAGGGGATCGGGAACCTCGACGTGGAACGCTTCGCCCGGGAGGTGGCGGCGATCCTGGCCGACCCGCGCGGCTGGACCGGCGGTGGCGAGTGGCGGCTGCAACGGGTCGGCCGGGACGATCCGGCCGACTTCACCGTGCTGCTGACCACCCCGATGACCCGGGGCCGGCTCTGCGCCGACCCCACCGACCGCTACACCTCCTGCCGCAACGGGGACCAGGTGGTGATCAATGTGGCCCGCTGGGTGCACGGCGTGCCGCACTTCCCCGACCTCGGCGCCTACCGGCAGTACCTGCTCAACCACGAGGTCGGGCACCGGCTGGGCCGGGGCCACGAACTCTGCCCCCGGGCCGGCGGCCCGGCGCCGGTGATGCTCCAGCAGACCCTCGCCCTGCACGGCTGCACGCCGAACCCGTGGCCGCGGGTGGCCGACGCCCTGCTCACCGGCCCGTCCGGCCAGTACGACGATCCGATTCCCGCCGAGGACGGCGCCGTCGCGGGCGGGTGAATACTGGGCGGGTGGAGAGCGCCCCGCCCCGCCTGCTGCTGGTCGAGGACGACCGTGCCCTCACCGACCTGCTCGCGGACCTGCTCACCGAGGAGGGGTACGCGGTCGACGTGGCCGGCGACGGGCACACCGGGCTGCACCGGGGGCTCACCCGCGACTACCAGCTCATGGTGGTCGACCGGGGGCTGCCGGCGCTGGACGGCCTGGCGCTGGTCACCCGGCTGCGGACCCGGGGCGTGACCTGTCCGGTGCTGCTGCTCACCGCCCGGGGCGCGGTCCATGACCGGGTGGAAGGGCTGGACGCGGGGGCCGAGGACTACCTGGTCAAGCCGTTCGAGGTGGCCGAGCTGCTGGCCCGGCTGCGGGCGCTGCGCCGCCGGCACCCGGACGCGGCCGGCTGGCTGCCGCTCGGGCGGCGCCGGCTGGACGTGGACAACCGCCGGGTGGTCGACGGCGCCGAGGAGATCCCGCTCTCCGCCCGCGAGTTCGCCGTGCTGCACGCCCTCGCCGGCCGGCCGACCAAGGTCTTCACCCGGGCCGAGCTGCTCAGCGCCGCGTTCGACCACGCCGACGCCCCGGGCACCGTGGACGCCTGTGTCCACCACCTGCGCCGCAAGCTCGGCCGGGACGCCGTCCGTACGGTGCACGGGCTCGGCTACCGGCTCGGCCCCGGCTGAGGCGGGCGGCGTGGACGAGGCCCGGCTGACCCGTGCCCGGCGGCGCAGCGTGGCCCAGACCGGCGGGGCGATCGGGCTGGTCCTGCTGCTGGTCGGCGCGCTGATGTACGTGCTGACCATTGGGCAGGAGTCCCGGGCGCTGGACAACGGGCTGACCAGGGTGCTGGCGATCGCCGACGACGTGGACGACCCGCCACCCGGCCAGGTCCTCGCCCGGCAGCGGCCGGGGGCGGACCCGGTCGAGGTGACCCCGGGGGCGTCCCCGGCGCTGGTCCGCGTCCTGCACGACGCGGTCGGCCGGCGCCCGGGCCGGTACGACACCGGCGTCGGCGACGACCGGCCGCTCCGGGTGCTGGTGGCCCGCCGGGCGGACGGCAGCCGCTGGGCGGTCGCCGCCGACCTGGCTCCGCTGCGTCGCCAGCAGGAGGAGCTCGGTCTCGCGCTGCTGGTGGCCGAGCTGGCCGGCCTGGCCGGCGCGCTGGTCGCCGCCGCGCTGCTGGCCCGGCGGGCGGTCGCGCCGCTGGCCACCGCGCTCACCCTGCAACGCCGTTTCGTCGCCGACGCCTCGCACGAGCTGCGCACCCCGCTCACCGTGCTGCACACCCGGGCCCAGCTGCTGGCCCGGCGGGTCCGGACCCAGCCGCCCGAGCGGCTCGCCGGGCAGCTCGACCAGCTCGTCGCGGACACCCGGGCGCTCGGCGAGGTGGTCGAGGACCTGCTGGTGTCCGCCGCCGCCGAGCACCAGCCGCTCCCGGACACCGAGGTCGACCTCGCCGAGGTGGCCCGGGAGGTGGTGGCCAGCATGTCCGCGTACGCCCAGGGCCGGGAGGTGGACCTGCGGGTCGAGGCGCCCGCGCCGGTGCTGGTGCGGGGTGCCCGTACGGCCCTGCGCCGGGCGCTGACCGCGCTGGTGGACAACGCCGTCGGGCACGTGCCGGAGGGCGGCCACGTCACGGTGACGGTCGACCGGCGGGACGGCGGGGTGGCGGCCGAGGTCGCCGACGACGGGGTGGGGCTGGACCCGGCCGAGGCGGACCGCCTCTTCGACCGGTTCGCGCACGGCACGTCGGGGGCCGGGCGGCGGTTCGGGCTGGGCCTGGCGCTGGTGCAGCACGTGGCCCGGGCGCACCGGGGCTCAGTCGAGGTGACCGGCGCCCCGGGCGCGGGGGCCACCTTCACCCTCCTGCTGCCACCGGCCTGAGCGCCGGCGTGTGCCGGCGGGCGGCGGCCGGCGGGCAAGAACTTCCCAAGAAACGGCGGGCACTGTGTGGCACGCAGAGTGAAGTCCCCCGATCTTGAGGAGAGATCGTGCCCGACAACGTCAACGGACTGCCGGTGCACCCGCTCGTGGTGCACGCCGTCGTGGTCCTCCTGCCGCTGGCCGCGCTCGGCGTCGTCGCGCTGGCCGTCCGACCCTCCTGGCGGGGCCGCTTCGGCGGGCTCGTGCTGCTGGTCGCCGCGCTGGCCACGGTCGCGATCCCGCTCGCCACCTCCAGCGGCGAGAACCTGGAGCGCCGGGTAGGTGACCCGGGCCGGCACGCCGAGCTGGGGGACACCCTGATCTGGTTCGCGGTGCCGCTGCTGGTCGTCGCGCTCGCGCTGTACGGGCTGCACCGCCGGTCCGCCGCCGGGACGGCCGCGGACCCGGCCGGGACCCGGCGTACCTCGGGGCCGGGCGCGGTCGGTGTGGTGGTCGCGGTGCTGGCCGTGGTCGTCGCGGCGGCGAACCTGGTGCAGCTCTACCGGGTCGGGGACACCGGCGCGAAGGCGGTCTGGGGGAACACCCCGGCGGCGACCGCCGGGCACGGCGAGGGTGACGGCGACTGACCCGCGCCTGCGCCGCGCGCCCGTCGGTGATGAGATGGACGGCGGACGCGCGGCGCCGGGGGCGGAGGAGGAAGACCGGATGGAGTACGTGAAGTTCGGGTCGACCGGCCTGGAGGTGTCCCGGCTCTGCCTGGGCTGCATGAGCTACGGCGAACCGAGCCGGGGCCCGCACCCGTGGTCGCTGCCGGAGGAGGAGAGCCGGCCGTTCATCCAGCAGGCGCTGGAGCTGGGGGTCAACTTCTTCGACACCGCCAACGTCTACTCGGACGGCACCAGCGAGGAGATCGTCGGCCGGGCGTTGAAGGACTTCGCCCGCCGGGACGACGTGGTCATCGCGACCAAGGTGCACGGCCGGATGGGCCCCGGGCCGAACCGCGGCGGGTTGTCCCGCAAGCACATCATGAGCGAGATCGACGCCAGCCTGCGCCGGCTCGGCACCGACTACGTGGACCTCTACCAGATCCACCGGCTCGACCCGACCACGCCGATCGAGGAGACCCTGGAGGCGCTGCACGACCTGGTCCGCGCCGGCAAGGTCCGCTACCTCGGCGCCTCCTCGATGTACGCCTGGCAGTTCGCCAAGGCCCTCTGGGCCGCCGAGCGGCACGGCTGGACCCGGTTCGTCTCCATGCAGAACCACTACAACCTGCTCTACCGCGAGGAGGAGCGGGAGATGCTGCCGCTCTGCCTGGACCAGGGGATCGCGGTGATCCCGTGGAGCCCGCTCGCGCGGGGCCGGCTGACCCGGGACTGGGGCGAGCGCACCGCCCGGACGGAGACCGACGAGTTCGGCAAGGGCCTCTACGCGCGGACCGAGGAGCCGGACCGGGCGGTGGTCGAGGCGGTGGCCCGGATCGCGCGGGAGCGGGGCGTACCCCGGGCGCAGGTGGCGCTGGCCTGGGTGGCCCGCAACCCGGCGGTGACCGCGCCGATCGTCGGCGCGACCAAGCCGCACCACCTGACCGACGCGGTGGCGGCGCTGGCGATGGAGCTGACCGACGAGGAAGTGGCCGCGCTGGAGGCGCCGTACGTCCCGCACCCGGTGGCGGGCTTCTAGGGGCGGCAGCGCGCTAGGCCCGGCCGCGGATCATCGACATCAGCAGCCCGTGGGTCTCGGCGTCGGCGGCCACCACCAGCCCGCGGCCGGCCGGCCCGATCGGTCCGCCGTCGAGCCCGGTGACCACGCAGCCGGCGGCCCGGCACAGCGCGATACCGGCGGCGAAGTGCACGCTCTGCGACAGGTCACCGCCGTCGGTCACGTACGCGGCCCGCTTGCCGGCGGCGACCCAGGCCAGCGCCAGCGTCGTGGACACCACCCGCGGCCGGAACCGCGCGACGAACTCGGGGTGGGCCAGCAGGTCCACGGCCCGCAGGGCGGGCGCGCTCGGGAACGGCGGATCCAGGTTGACGTCCACCAGCCGGGTGGCGGGCGTGGGCGCCAGCCGCGTGTCGGCCCCGTCGTGCCGTACCCAGGCGGTCGCACCGTCGGTGACGAAGACCTCGCCGCTGAACGGGTCGGCCACCGCCGCCGCCCCGTCGCGCAGCGCCACGTTGACCGCCACCAGCATGTTGCCGACGGCGTAGTTCAGCGTGCCGCAGAGGGGATCCACCAACCACTGGCGTACGGCGTTGGCCGCGCCCTGCTGCCCGCCTTCCTCACCGAGCACCGCGTCATCGGGCCGGGCGGCGCGGATGACGCCGAGGATGGCCTGCTCGGCCGCCACGTCGGCCGCGGTGGCGAAGTCCCCGCCACCCTTGTCGATGCGGGCGAGCCGCTGGCCGTACCTGCCGCGCACCACGTCGGCGCCGGCCCGTGCCGCGGCCACCGCGACCCCGGCATCGTCAAGGCCCGCGTACGAGTTGATCATCCGGGCAGACTATCCGGGCCTGACCGGCGCGCCCGCCGGGCGGGGTCAGCGGGGGAACGAGGCCCAGATGTTCTTGGTGCCCTCGGTGGCGTACCAGCCGACGGCCAGCGAGACCGACTGGGCCAGGAACAGCCCCCGACCCCCCGAGTCGAGCGGGTGGACGTCGGTCAGCTCGGGCACGCTGCTCACGTCGTGGTCGGTCACGACGAGCAGGAAGCAGTGGTCGGCGCGGAGCAGGGTGACGATGGTCGGCGGGCGACCGTGCCGCAGCGCGTTGGTGGCCAGTTCGGTGGCGACGAGCACGACGAGGTGCGGCACCTCGTCGAGTTCCTCGCCCTGTACCAGGCCGTGCCGGTTCAGCGCGTACCGCAGCGAGGCGCGCAGGTCGCGCAGCTCGGCGGGCGTGTCGAGCACCCACCGCTCAAGCTCGGTGGCCCGTGGCGGTGGCGGCGACGTACGCAGCTGTCCCATGGTCTCGCTGTACCCTGCGTAGCCGCCCGCCAAGCCGGCCGCGTCGGGCCGAGACCCGGCCACGCCGGCGGGCCGGCTCCCCGACGACGGCTCCGCGGCCGCGACGCGCCGCGACCTGGAGTTGCCGGAACACCGGGGAGCCGACCCGGGCGTCAGCGGTGCAGCAGCGCGAAGACGCCCCAGCCGAGGTACTCCCGCTGGTAGCGGACGTACCGCAGCGGGTCCTCGGTCAGTTCCCGGCGCAGCTGCCCGGCCAACTCGTCGTCCGGGTTGGCGTCGAGCCAGCGGCGCAGGTTGAGCCAGTGCGCGGCCGCGTACCGGTCCCAGCTGTCCTGATCGGCGAGGACCATCTCGACCAGGTCCCAGCCGCACTCGCCGAAGAGCCGGACCAGCCCGGGCAGATCCCGGAACTCGTCCCGGGACCGGGCGTGGGAGCCGATCACGGCCTCCTCATCGGGCGGGTCGAGCCGCCAGTACGGCTCCCCGACCAGGACCATTCCGCCGGGGCGCAGGCTGCGGCGGAGGATCTCGAGGGTGCCGGGCACCCCGTCGCCGATCCAGGTGGCGCCGACGCAGGCGGCCAGGTCGACTGGCTCGTCCGCGACGTACGTCGCGGCGTCGCCGTGCACGAACCGGACCCGGTCGGCGACGCCCAGCTCGGCGGCGCGTTCCCGGGCGGCGGCGGTGTTGACGGTGCTGATGTCCACCCCGGTGCCGGTGACGCCGTGGTCCCGGGCCCAGGTGCAGAGCAGCTCGCCCTTGCCGCTGCACAGGTCGAGGATCGACGTGCCGGGTTCGAGCTTGATCGCCCGGCCCAGCGTGGCCAGCTTGCCGGCGTCGAACGGGTTGATGATCCGGAGGTCGCCCTCGCGGATGGTGAAGCTACGTGGCAGATCCAATGTGGTCACTCCTGGGATGCGTTGTCGGTGTCGGAACGGGCTGACGCAGATCGGCTCGGATCGGCACAGTCGGCACGGGCACCAAAACACCCTCTTCGCGGTCTCGGAGTGACGTTGCGGCGAGGCTAGCCGTCATCCGACGGGACGACCAGCGAATATCCCCGGCCGGGGGCACGGGCTGCGGGCAACCTGCCTGGTTGGCATGATGTCCGGCGTGTCCGCCCTTCCCGATCCGCCGCACGCCGACCCGCCCCGGGCCGCGTTTCCGCTGTTCCGCCCGACGCGGGGCCAGCACCGGGCGACCGAGGACGGCCACCGGCTGATGTGGCTGGCGGTGGCCGGAGCGGCCGTCGTCGTGCTGGTCGCCACGCTGACGTTGGTGCTGGCCGGGGGTGGGGACGGCGACGGCGCGCGTCCCGGGGCCGGATACGCCGTGGCCACCGAGTCCGATCCGCCCGTCGACCCGTCGGTGAGCGAGGAACCCTCGCCCACGCCGACCGCCTCACCGTCGCCGTCGTCCGCCGCGCCGCGGCCCGGTGCCGACGCGGCGAAACTCCTCGCCGCGCTGAAGAGCAGGCTGGACGGGCTGATGCAGCAGGGGGAGCTGCGCCGTAAGGACGGCCAGAACCTGCAGCGGCGCCTGCGGGACGCGGAGCGGGCGCTCGCTTCCGGCGACGTGGGCCGGACCCGGCAGAAGCTGCGCGAGTTCACCGCGGCGCTGGTCGAACTCCGCTCGGCGAATCGGCTCAGCGCCGCCGGCTACCAGGCCCTCGTCGCCGCGACGACCCAACTCGCCGAGGCCCTGTAGCGGCGCCGGCGGCGGCAGTGGGCCGCCCACACCGTCGGCGCCGTCGAGGTGTCGGCCGGACGGATATCTGCTGTGGTCTATGTCACGTTAGCGTTCCCGCACGCCGGCCGTCCCGCCGGCGCTCCGACGGGAGAACGCCATGAAGACACCGTGGAAAGCCGCCACCACCCTCGCCGCGGCCCTCCTCCTGGTCCTGCCCGGCGGCGCCGCCGCCCGGGCCGCCGGCACGCCGTACACCAAGACACCGGTCTCCGGCTCGCTCCGCAGCTATCCGATCTCCGCGGTGTACGTCGCCGGGGTCTCCTCCGGCGGGTACATGGCAACCCAGCTCCAGGTCGCCTACTCGGCGCGGATCCGGGGCGCGGCGGTCTTCGCCGCTGGCCCGTACTACTGCGCCCAGAACAACGTCAACCAGGCGCTCTACGGCTGCGGTGACAACATCTACCCGACGTACGTGTCCACCCTGGAGAGCTACACCCGCACCTGGGCGTCCTACGGCTGGATCGACGGCACCGGCAACCTCGCCGGCCAGCCGGTGTACGTCTACCACGGCGGCAGCGACAGCACCGTGAAGAAGTCCGTCACCGACGACCTGGTCCGCTACTACCAGGACTTCGGGGCCAGCGTCCGGTACGACTCCGGCAGCGCCGCCGGCCACTCCTGGGTCACCCCGTACGGCACGGTCGGCTGCACCGCGACCGCCTCGCCCTTCCTCAACGACTGCGGTACCGACCCGCAGGGCGCCTTCCTCGGCAAGCTGCTCGGCTCGGTCTCCGCGCCGAACACCGGCCCGCTCGGCGGCACGCTCATCCGGTTCAGCCAGGACACCTTCGCCACCAACGGCTGGGCCAACGGGCTGAGCATGGACTCCAGCGGTTTCGCGTACGTGCCCAGCGCCTGCGCCGCCGGGAACACCTGCCGCCTGCTGGTCGCCCTGCACGGCTGCGCCCAGGGGTACGCCAAGGTGGGCACCGCCTTCGTCGACCGGGCCAACCTCAACCAGTACGCCGACACCAACCGGTTGATCGTGCTCTACCCGCAGGCGATCGCGACCGGGGTGAACCCGAACGGCTGCTGGGACTGGTGGGGCTACCTCGGCGCCACCAACTACCCGATCAAGGGCGGCTACCAGGTCGAGACGATCATGAACATGGTCCGCCGCCTGGACGGCTGACCGCTACCGCCCCTGACGCCTCCTCCGTGGCGGCGCCCCGGCGGCCCCGGTCCGGCCGGCGTCACCGGGCGGGTTTCGCCGCCCCGGTCCCGGGGACTCCGGCGGGGTCGCCGGAGCCGGCCGGCGCGGTCGGGAGAGGTCGATGGGGGACAACCGGTGGACGTCGCCGTCGGGAGGGTTCGGTCGCAGCCTCGACGAGCACGCGCACGAGCACGAGGCGGCGGGACCGTCGCGGGACCGGGGTGACCTGGTCGAGAGCGCCGTCTACGTCCAGGGCCACCGGCACGCCTCCCCGGCCACGCTCGCCGACACCTACCGCTGCCTGCAGGAACTCGGCCGGGGGATGGCCTGGATCGGGCTGCGCCGGCCCGACCGCGCACAGCTCCACTCGCTGGCCGACGAGTTCCAACTGCACGAACTGGCCGTCGACGACGCCATCAACGCCCATCAGCGGCCCAAGCTGGAACGCTACGGCGACACCCTGTTCGTGGTGCTGCGGGCCGCCCGCTACCTCGACGAGCGCGAGGAGGTCGAGTTCGCCGAGCTGCACCTGTTCCTCGGGCCGAACTTCGTCATCACCGTCCGGCACGGCGAGGCGCCCGACCTGGCCGCCGTACGGCGCCGGATGGAAGGCGATCCCCAGGTCCTCGCCCTCGGCCCGGAAGCCGTCCTGTACGCCGTGCTCGACCAGGTGGTGGACGGCTACGCCCCGGTGGTGGCCGGCCTCGAGAACGACATCGACGAGATCGAGACCGAGGTGTTCGGCGGCGATCCCAACGCCAGCCGGCGCATCTACGCACTCAGCCGGGAGGTCATCCAGTTCCAGCGCGCCGCCGGCCCGCTGCTGAAGGTGCTCGACGCCCTCGCGGCCGGCTTCGACCGGTACCGCACCGACGAGGAGCTGCGCCGCCGGCTGCGGGACGTGACCGACCACCTCACCCAGGTCGTGGAGCGGGTCGACGGGTTCCGGCACCTGTTGCAGAACATCCTCACGGTCAACGCCACCCTCGTCTCGCAGGCCCAGAACGAGGAGATGCGCAGTCTCACCGCGGCGAGCTTCGCGCAGAACGAGGAGATCAAGCGGGTCTCCGCGTGGGCCGCGATCCTCTTCGCGCCCACCCTGATCGGGACCGTCTACGGGATGAACTTCGTCCACATGCCCGAGCTCGGCTGGCGCTACGGCTACCTGTTCGCCCTCGTCCTGATGGCCGCCGTCTGCGCGGCTCTCTACCTGCTCTTCAAACGCCGCGGCTGGCTCTGACCGTCCGGCCGTGCGCCACCGTGGTCCCGCCGGTCACTCGCCGAGACCGCCCCGAGCACCAGCGTCCCGAGCAGCGCCGCGGCGGGCGCCACGGCCAGGCCGTACCGGAGGCCGGTCGACACCAGCGGGCCGGCGAGCGCCGAGCCGGCGGCGCTGCCGATCACGAACGCGGTGGCCACCCAGGCGAACGCCTCGGCCACCGTGCCCGGCTCCGCCAGCCGCTCCGCGGCCAGGAAGATCGCGGTCAGCACGGGCGGCAACGCCAACCCGCTGACCACCAGCAGGCCGGCCATCGCCACCGGCCCCGGGGCGAGCAGCAGCGGCAGGTACCCCACGGCCAGACAGGCGGCCAGCAGCGGCAGCCGGCCCGGACCACCCGGCCGGGCCCGGGTGTAGAGCAGCCCGCCGGCCAGCGCGCCGGCCGCCTGCGCGGCGAGCAGCCAGCCGCTCAGCCGCCGGTCGCCGGCCGCCTCCGCGTAGCCGGTCACCGCGACCGCGATGCTGCCGACCGCCGCGCCGACGCCGACCACCCCGGCCACCATCACCGCGAACCGGGGTACGCGCAGCGGGCCCGCCCAGTGCCGCGCCGCCGGCACCCCGCGCCACGCCCGGGCGGCCGGTGCCATCGCGTACGCCGCCGTGCCGGCCAGCTGCGCCAGCGCGGCGGCGACCAGCCCGGCGGCCGGCCCGCCCAGGGTCACCGCGAGCAGGGTGACCAGCGGGCCCACCACGAAGATCACCTCCTGCACGGCGATGTCGAGGGTGTACGCCGTCGGCACGGCGGTCGCCGGGAGCAGGCTGGGCCAGAGGGTCCGCAGGCAGGCCTCCAGCGGCGGCGTACCCAGCCCGGCCACCGCCGCACCGACCACCGCGCCGGCCAGGTGGCCGCCGGTCAGCGCCACCGCGCCGAACCCGAGGCCGGAGAGCACCGCCGACCCCCACAGCACCGGCGGCTGCCGCCACCGGTCCACCGCCCGGGCCAGCAGCGGCGTGCCCACCGCCATCCCGGCCGTGTAGGCGGCCACCAGCAGGCCGGCGGTGGCCAGACTCAGCGACTGCCGGGCGAACAGCAGCAGGGCCAGCGGCCCGCTGGCGGTGGGCAGCCGACCGACCTGGCTGCTGACGAGGACCCGCAGGACCTGGGGTGCGCGCAGCACCATCCGGATCCCGGAACTGTCGACGGACATGAGGCATCGCTCCCGGTGGACGCTTCGGGTTGGAGGAGGCGTTCGGATCCGGGAGCGGATCAGGGAGCGAAGTCGGCCCGCTCGTGGTCGTTGCCGTACAGCGGCAGGGCGGGCGTGATCCACTGCGCGTACGCGGCCGCGACGGCCTCCACCGGGATCACCCGCCGACGGTAACCCATCGACCGCCGGGCGCGCCGGAGCGGGCCGCTCCCTGCCACCCGGGCAACGTTTTCCTCAGACGCTGGTCTGCCGTGGGCTCATCCGGTCGCGGCTACATAGGTCTTCAGCCACTGCAGGGCCGGCCGTTCGGTGCCGTCGGCGTGCAGCAGTTCGGCCCGGTTGGACCAGGTCTTGCCGTACTCGTAGCCCCAGAGGGTGACGCCCGCGACGGCCGGATGTGTCCAGAGCACCGGGAACTTGTCCTGGTACTTGCTCAGTTGGGTGTTGTCGGTGCCGGTGAGGTCCAACTCGGTGACGTAGATCGGCAGGCCGGTCGTGGCGAGTTGATCGAGGACGGTCCGCATCGTGCTCACCGAGGCGCGTTCGAGGTTGAAGTAGTGGCACTGGATGCCGATGGAGTCGATCAGGCCGCGTGCCTTGAGCAGGTTGGCGAGCTGGACGTACTTGCCGGTGGCGTTCGGGTCGTTGATGATGCCGTATTCGTTGAGCTGGAGCTTGGCGTTCGGGAACGCCGCACGGGCCTGCGCGAAG
The DNA here is from genome assembly GCF_043197935.1 of Micromonospora sp. NPDC048930. Classification (NCBI taxonomy): domain Bacteria; kingdom Bacillati; phylum Actinomycetota; class Actinomycetes; order Micromonosporales; family Micromonosporaceae; genus Micromonospora; species Micromonospora sp. NPDC048930. The sequence continues at coordinate 422,844 of NZ_JBICUB010000002.1, read as the reverse complement.
GACCAGATCACCCAGTCCCAGCCGGTGCTGCCGGTGCCGCCGATGGCGGCGGCGTAGGCCGGCGGGTTGTGCAGGGGTTCGTTGACCACGTCGACGAAGGCGGTGCGCGATCCGTAGCGGGCGCCGGCCTGCGCTATCCAGTCGGTGACCTCCGCCTGCTGGTCTGCGGCCGGCAGGGCGCTGAGCCAGGCCGGCTGCTGTTGCCCCCAGACCAGGGTGTGGAAGCGTACCGGGAGGTTGTTGGTCCCGGCGTAGTCGTAGATCGCGTCGAGGTTGGCCCAGTTCATCGTGCCCCGGGTGGCCTCGACGACGCCCCATTTGCCGTCGTTCTCCGGTGTCACCTGGTTCCAATACGTGGTGAACGTGGCGGGGGCGGTCCCCCCGTTGATGACGTTGCCGAGGAACTTTGGGCCGGTTGCGATACCGGCCTGAGCCGGTGTCGGGGTGAAGATGGCCAGCAGGGGCAGGAGCAGGAGAACGACCGGGAGTCTGCGGATCGTCGAGCGTCGCACGGGTGACTCCTTACTTCCGGATGGCCGTGGTGGGTGAGGGGCGCGATGGATTCCGCGCCCCTCGTCTCAGCCGATCTTCTTCGCGAACGTGTCGACCGTGTCGCTGCTGGTGATCAGGATCCGGTTCAGGGCGAGGAAGTTGTCGGCCGGCGTCGTCTTGCCGCTGGCGACGGTGAACGCCATCGTGACCCCAGCCGCGCGGGCTGCCGCCTGCGCGTCGGCGTCCGTGCGCCCGTACGGGTAGGCCAGGAACGTCGGCTTGCGGCCGGTGACCGCGGTGATGAACGTGTCGCAGGCGACGATGGACGCGTACGCCTGGTCGTAGGTCTGCGTCGACAGGTCCTGGTGGTCCTTCGTGTGGTTCTCGATGGCGACCCGCTGGTTGCTCAGGGTGGCCAGCTGTGCCGAGGTGAGATGCCCGGCGGTGTCGACCCAGTCGGAGACCGCGAACTGGATGGACGGGAAGCCGTACCGCTGGAGCACCGGCACGACGTTGCTCGCGAAGTCGGCGGTGCTGTCGTCGAAGGTCAGCAGGATCGGCTTCGCCGGCGGCGCGGTCCGCGACGTCATCACGCTGTGGTACTCGTCCGCGCTCAACGGCGTGTAGCCGTTGTCGTGCAGGTAGGCCATCTCCGCCGTGAACTTCGCGAGGTCGTGCTGGTACCGGCCGGTCGGGTTGGTCGTGACGACGTGGTACAGCACCACGGGGATCGAGACGTCGGCGGTCACCGTCGCGGAGCGTTCCGGCGCCGCCGATGCCGGTTTCGCCCCTGTGCTGATCATGGCGACCACCGCCAGCAACGCGGCGGTGATCCTGCTTGCCAGGCCACTTCTCACAACCGTGTCCCTTCTCGATGGAAGACACGAGTCACCGAAAAGTTCCGGAAAAGGCTGCTGCTGGCTCCAAAGTAGGAGGGGCGAACACGTCCGTCAATAGGTGTTCACCGATTCCTCGCCGCAGGGCTCATGCTGCCGTAACTCCCAGAGGTTGTGACCCTTGACGTGCGGCAGGCGGCTTCCTATGGTCGGCATTGCTTCCGTAACGCCACTGAAACTTTCGGAAGAAGGTCTCACCGTCGATCGAGGAGTCATCGTGGTCAACCGGAACCGGCGTCGACGCCGGTCACGTCTTCTCGCCCTCCCACTGGCCGCGGCAGGCCTGGTGCTCGGCACGGCGCATCCAGCCCTGGCAGACAACCCGACGCCGGCGGTAGTCGACTCGACCCGCAGCGGCGGGCAGTCGGTCAGCTTCACCTTCGACGACGGCCCGAACCCGGCCGATACGCTGCGCCTGCTGGACGTGCTGCGCGAGCACCACGTGAAGGCGGTCTTCTGCCTCTGGGGCGACCACGTGCGCCAGTACCCGGAGGTCGTCCGGCAGATCGCCGCCGACGGGCACACCCTGTGCAACCACAGCATGCACCACGACGACATGGCGACCTGGTCGGCGGAGCAGATCCGCGCCGACCTGCTGGAGACGAGCGCCGCCATCCGCGCGGCGGTGCCTGGGGCGCACATCCCGTACTTCCGTGCCCCGTACGGCAGTTGGGGGGCGACGCCGAGCGTCGCGGCCGAACTCGGCATGCAGGCGCTGGGCTGGCGGCTGGCCATCGGCGACTGGGACCCGCCGGGCACCGCCGAACTTATCCGCCGTCTGGAAGAGGGAATCACCCCGGGCGCGGTGGTCCTGATGCACGACGGCGGCGGGGACCGGAGTCAGACCGTCGACGCGGTCGCCTCCGTCATCCCCGCGCTCCGGGCGGAGGGCTGGCACTTCTCGCTGCCCACCCGCCGCGGCTGACGCCGTACGTAAGCACCCCCTCGCGACCAACCCGAGGAGTTCCTGTGCGTCGTTCCCCACTGTCCATCGGCCTCGTGGGCGCCACGGCCCTGCTGGGCGGGATGGCTCTCGCCGGCTCGGCCTCGGCCGAACCGGGCGCCGCCCCGGCGCAGTCCCAGGCCACCGACTACCCCGCGGACTCGCTTCGCGCCCTCGGTGCGCAGGTCGGTCTGCGGATCGGGCACCGCCGTGAACATGGACGAGCTCGGCAGCAACGCCGAGTACACCAGGATCACGGCCGAGCAGTTTTCCAGCGTGACTCCCGAGAACGTGATGAAGTGGCAGCTGGTGGAGCCCACCCGCGGCGCATACGACTGGGCGCCGGCCGACCGGCTGGTCGCCTTCGCGAAGGACAACAAGCATCTGGTCCGCGGCCACACGCTGGTGTGGCACAGCCAGCTGCCCACCTGGCTCTCCTCCGACGGCTACACCACCACCCTCTCGAATGACGAGCTGAAGGCCCTGCTCAAGAAGCACATTCAGGATCAGGTGACCCATTTCAAGGGCGACATCTGGCAGTGGGACGTGGTCAACGAGGCGTTCGACGACAACGGGCAGCCACGCCAGACCATCTGGTACAAGGCGTGGGGCGGTCTGGGCTACATCGCCGACGCCTTCCGCTGGGCCCACGAGGCCGACCCGCAGGCCCTGCTTTTCTACAACGACTACAACCTCGAGTTCACCGGCCCGAAGAGCAACGCCGTGTACGCCTTCGTCCAGACCCTGCAGGCCCAGGGCGTGCCGGTCGACGGCGTCGGCTTCCAGGGCCACCTGTCCACCCAGTACGGCTTCCCCGACCTGCAGAACAACCTGCAGCGCTTCGCGGACCTCGGCCTGAAGGTGGCCGAGACCGAGGTGGACGTCCGTACCTTCACCCAGGCGCCGCCCAACGAGAACACCCCGACCAACCCGCTGGCCCGGTACGCCCAGGAGAGCTACTGGTCCCGCGCCCTGCAGGCCTGCCTGGCGGTGCGCGAGTGCATCTCGTTCACCCCGTGGGGCTTCGGCGACACGTACTCCTGGATCCCCGGCTGGTTCCGCAACCCGCAGGAGGGCGCCGCCCTGTTGTACGACGCGACCCTGAAGCCCAAGTCGCAGTATCACGTGCTCCAGCAGGACCTGGCGCTCGCTTCGGGCGCGCCGCACCGGTCTGGGCCGGGCGCGGGCCGCAACTGACGCACCGACACGCACGGGGCCGTACTCCACGAGGCGGCCCCGTGCAGGCTACGCCCTCGGCCGTCGTGGCCGCAGTGACGGCGGTGATGGTCGCCGGGCCCGTCCCGGTCGCGTCGGCATCGGCCACCCCGAGCCGGTCGACCCGGCCAGCCGGATCGACGACCGTTTCGGTCATGCTCTGGTTGGTCAAGCGTCGCCTCGTCCGTCACCGCTGAGGGCCCGGATGCCACGTTGTCGGCCCGCTACCGAGAGCGCAAGCAGCTACGTCGGTGGGCGCTGCAGTCTCGGCACCGCCGGCACCGCCTGGCTGGCCAGAGCCGACGCGGGGGAGTCGTACGGCGCGCCGGGCCGGGTGGACGACCCGACGATGGCGCAGGTCAGAAGCCGGTCGGCACAACTAGGCGAGAGGACGGGCGGAGTTGCCGTACCTGGCAACTCCGCCCGTCCTGTCGTTGAGCCAGGGCTTATTTCTTGCAGCCGACGACCTTGATGTCGTCCTCGCCTGCGAGCCGTGCGCCGGTGGTGAGCTGGCCGGTGAGCAGGGCGACGGTGGTGTCGCAGGTGATGCCGGTGCGTTGGGTGTCGGCCCGGCAGATCAGGTCGAGGCGGCCGTCGTCGTTGACGTCCTCGCCTTCCGGGGCACACGAGATGACGCTGTCCTCCGTGCCGGTTCGGCCGAAGCGGAGGCTGTCGCGGTCGACGTCGGTGAGCGCGTTGACGTCGGCGGTGGACAGGACGGCGAAGGGCAGTAGTCCTTCCTTGCCGATGTTGACCGCGCTGGGCAGGCTCCGCGGTTTGGCGTCCACCGGGTTCCACACCGTCGTGGTGGTGTTGTTGGCCAGCGACCGGTCCTCGGCGTGTGGTTCGTCGGTCGTCATCCGGGCGGTCACCGAGACGCTGTGCCGGTTGGTCTCGGTACAGGTGATCCGCCAGGCCGTGGTGACCGTCGTCGTCGCGCTTTCGTCGAGGGTGACGAGGTGGCTGTCGGCGCTTTCGGTGAGGGCGGTGCAGTCGTTCGCGGTGTCGATGGTGAGATCGGTGCGGGTATTGACGGCGGTGGCCGGGCCGGCGTTGCGGATCAGCGCGCGGGCGGTGCAGGCAGAGGCGTTGGTGTTCGCCTCTCGTTCGGTGCAACTCACGTCGAGGGCATCGACGGACAGGTCGGCCGGTTGGAATATCTCGGTTACGGTCGTCGCGGTCGCGGCGGCGTTGCCGGTGATCGGGTCTTCCACATGAAGGTGCTCGAGCGCGGCCGATGCTTCCGCTGTGATGGGGTGGTAGCTGCGCTGGGTGCAGCTCAGCCGCCATGTTGAGGTGACCGTGCGCGGCTGGGCGACGGGCAAGGTCAGGCGGGTATTGGCGTCGTCGCTGGTCGCCTCGCAGTCGGCCGGCGGGCGCAGGTCGAAGCTGACGGTGGTATCGACTGGGCCGTAGGGGCCGGCATTGGTGACGACTGCCGTGATCGAGCACTGGAACTGCTCACCGACGTCTGCCCGCTCCGCGCAGGTGATCTCGGTATCGCCGAGCTGGATGTCGGCGCGGTGGAACACCGGGAAGGTATGTTCGAACGCCACGGTGTTGTTGCCGAGATCCGGATCGATGACTCCTCCGGTGGCCACGGTCAGCCGGTCGGTGAATGTCATCGGATGGAACGACGGCTGTGTGCAACGCACTCGGACCCGGAAGTCGAGCGTCACCGACTGCCCGCGGGCCAACGGCCGGCTGACGTTGGCCTGCGCCGGCTCGGCAACGCAGTCGGCAGGCACCTCGACGGTCATGGCGTCGTCGATGGTGACGTCGGCGGGGCCGTCGTTGCGCACCAGCGCGCGAACGGTTAGGTCGGTGGATTCCCCGGCCTCCAGCCGCTGCGGCGGATCCACCAGCCCGAACTCCGCCTTCACCAGGTCGGCGCGTGTTTCGGCGTTGCCGAACTGCACGTGGCCGACCTGGGCGTTCCCGATGCCCTCGGGGACCTCGACGACCCGGGTGGCCGGCGTCGTGGGTGCCCAACCGTCCTGCCCGACCTCCTCGACCAGGTAGGTGCCTGGGCCGGAGCCGGCGAAGTCGAAGCGTGCCAGGCCGTCGGCGCCAGTGACGACGCTCCCGACGGGGCCGTTGGGTTGTCCGACCCGGCTTCCGATGCGGTTGATCCGGAAGCTCCACCCCGACAAGGGGCCTTCACCGGTGTCCCGGACGCCGTTGCGGTTGCGGTCGTCGTACTTGTCTACCGTCAGCCACGGGACGGGCTCCGTGACGTTCGGCGGGTGCCAGAAGTTGCCGCAGGCACGGGCGATGACGGAGCCTGCGAACTCCAGCACGTGGAATTCCACCGGCCCGCCGGTGAAGTTGCTGAGGATCCGATGCGGCGGCTGCTGGAGCGAGCCGATCGGGCACACCGGGCCGGCGTGCCCGGGTGTGCAGCTCACCCACTCCTGCGACGAGCCGGCCGGCACCACCAGGGTTCGTTCGTGGGCGTACCACAACCATTGCCGGGAGAATCCGTACGCCGCGTACAGGTCGGCGTTGTCGAGCAGCTGCTGGCGGCTGTTCAGGTTGCCCTTTCCAGGGTCGACAAGCCAGGTACTACGGCACCATTCGCCGACGGTGTCGACGAAGTCCTGCTCATTCGACCAGGGGCCGCAGACGGTTTCCTCAGCGGCGGCCGGCGAGACGGGTAGTACGACGCCGACGGCAACGACCATGGCCAGCGCGACGGCGCCAACGAGTCGACGGACTAGCCTCGCTCCAATGCCAGGCCTCCTCGCGAGGCGACGGGATGGGGCGGCGGGACTGGTGGCTTGGGGAAAGTCGACAGATTGCACAGCCTGACCTGCCTCTCCTGGCGGTCGCGACCGCAGTCCTCTCAGCGGGACTGCGGCGAGTCCCTTGAGGACTATCAGCAGGGCCCGGTAGCGGCTAGTAGCGGAGCGCTAACTTGCCGCAGTCGTCAGTGAAAACGACCGTAGACGGCTGTTCAGCTCGCCCGAGCCGCTGCCGAACGGGCCCGATCAGCCATCCCACGGCAGCTAGGGGTCGATGGCTGCATCGCCCGGTGACGCCGACGAGAATCGCACAAACGCCGGGTGCCGGCCGCAAGCCCGGGCACCTCTCCTGGCTGATCGGCGTTCTCGGCGTCGTCTATCCGGAGGCAACCCCCACATCCGCGATCCGACAGCCACCTGCGCCGCCCGTGCTCAGACATCAACGGTGAGGCCGGGTCACCTCATCGCCCTGCGGGTCGTAGATCGTCAGCCCGTACTGCGCTGCAAGATTCAGGGTCAGTTCGACGGCGGGCGTGCTGCGCTGCCCGAAGCAGCGACGGCTGATCTTGACGATGTGCGCGTTGTGTGTTCTCCAGCGGGTGCGGTCGTGGGTCAACCGGTGCCACTCCTGGTCAACGCGGGTCAGGGATCACGGCCGCCGGCGCGACCCGGGTGGTCGAGGTGTGGTCATCGGCTGGCCCCGTGGGCTGGGACAGTGCACGTCAACGCGGGGCAGTCCCTGCCACCCTGGGTCAATGCGCAGGTCGCTAGACTGAGCGCTCGCGCCCTCGTAGCTCAGGGGATAGAGCAACGGTTTCCTAAACCGTGTGTCGCAGGTTCGAATCCTGCCGGGGGCACCTCAAAATGCTGCCTGAGCTGGCAACATGCACGGGGCTCGATCGATCGGCCTGTGCAGCCGTAGGCCACCGGAAGCCGCTACTTCTCGCAGGTCGCGACCAGGTCGGAGGGGCAGTGCCGCGGGGTGGCGACCGCGTCGTGGAGCCCGACTCGTGACCCGTCGTCGCTCAGAACATGTGGGCAGGCGATCTCCCGTGCCGAGGAATGGGACGCTGTCACCAGCCCAAACCGCGACGCACGGCTCAACCCTCGCTTGCCGTCGGGAGGGTCTTCACGATCGCCGTGGCAAGGGACGTCACCGTTCCCTGAGCCATGGCGGTGACCTCCGCAGCGGTGTTCAGCTTGCGTGGCCGGAAAGTGAGCGCCTCGATGCTGATCAGCAGCCGGCCGTGCGCGAAGATCAGCCGCGCATCGCCGGGCAGAAATGTCATTCCGCCTGCGGTTTCCGGGTCCACCCGGCTCACCGTCGCCGTGGTCAGCCGCGCGCTCGTCGACTCGATGGTCACCGTGCGTGCGTCCCACCGGGCAGTCGCCATGCCGATGTTGAGGCGGAAAGCCTCCCTCGGGCACGGTGCGGTGCGTGCCGCACGGGCGGCCGCGACGGCCGCGGCGGCATCGGGCAGACCAATCACTGTGACGTCCAGGAGGGTCGTCGGGCGCTGGATGTCGGTGAAGGACGACACGGGGTTGACCTCGAGGCCGGCGCCCCACACCTGATCGATCTCCAACCCGCCCCCCTTCACCTGGTCGGGGTCGGCGATGAGCAGGTCGCAGGGTTCGTACGCGTCGCCGGCTTCGATCTCGCGCTCCCGGATGTCGTCGCCGACACCGGCCTGCTCGACCAGCCCGCGAAGGGCCGCCATCAGGGCCTCGGGCTCGTTGGCCGGTGCCGATGGCGCGGGGTTCACCGGCGGTGGGGGTGGTGGCGGGGCGGCCTGTTTCACGCAGCCGGCAAGTCCCGCTACCACCAGGACGCCCGCGACAAAGGCCCCGCCGCGCATCCGAGCAGCCACACTCATTGATCCCTCGCTTCCGTCCGGGGCGCAGCATACTTTTTGTCGCGTCCAGCGGCTGCCCGTGCCGTTCGCGGCGAAGGTTCTCTTCCATGCGGGTCGCGAGGACCGCTGCCGCACCGCCGGCGCCGACCGCCACCGCCTCCATCACGCGGGCCGTACGGCGACGAGCGGCGCGGCCGGCGTCAACATCGACCCGATCCGCATTGCCGCCACCGCCGGCGATCGGGACACGGCGGCTACCCGGCCGAGGCAGCGCGCTCCTGCGATCCCCGGGGACGGCGATCCAGCGGCCGGTGCCCCGAGCGGGTTACTGCGGTAGGCGGTAGACCGAGACGTGCGACCGCGAGTCGGCGGTGAACTCCGACCCGGACCAGTCGGCGTGCCGGGACTCCAGCTCGAACCCGGCCAACTGTCCCATCAGGTCCAGCTCGGCGGGCCAGATGTAGCGGTGCGGGCTGCGGAAGAGCTGGGCCTCGGTGCCCTCCCCGAAATGGAAGTGGTACGACACGGCGCGTTGGTGCAGCACGTCGTACGTGTCCAGGCCGATGTAGCCGGGCTCGGCGTGCCAGACGGTGGCCTGCTGGCCGGGTGGGAGCTTGCGCAACTCTGGCACCCAGAGTTCGATCACGAACCGTCCGCCGGGGGTGAGGTGGCGGGCGGCGTTGCGGAAGCATTCGACCTGCTCGGCCTGGGTCTGGAGGTTGGAGATGGTGTTGTAGACCAGGTAGACGAGCGAGAACCTGCCCGGGACGAGGGTGGTCGCCATGTCCCCGATGGTCACCGGGATGGTGGCCGCGTCGACCTTCGTCCGGAGCTTGTCGACCATCGGCCGGGACAGCTCGATGCCGGTGACGGGTACGCCCCGCTCGGCGAGCGGGACGGCCACCCGGCCGGTGCCGATGGCGAACTCGAGCGCCCGCCCGTTGCCGGCGAACTCGGCGAGCCGGTCCACGGTCGGCCCGAGGACCTCGGGCGCGAACATTCCGCTGCCGGGTGTGTCATAGCGCTGGGCCGTCGCGGCGTCCCAGAGTTCCTCCTGACTCAGCATGCTGCCGACGATGGTCATGAATCTGACCGTTGTCGACCGATTTCCGGCGCCGCGCCACGTTCCGGACGGACGTCGGAGTAGCGGTCGGCGACCGCTCGCGCCTCCTCGGCCACCCGCGTCCGCAGCTCCGGCGGCGTGAGCACCTCCACGGCGGAGCCGAGGCTGAGCAGCGCCGACACCGCCCAGCCGACGTTCTCGAACGGTACGGTCAGCTCGACCTCCCCGGTGGCGGTGACCGACACCCGGTCCTTGCCGGGCACCGGCACCAGGCGACGCAGGCGCGGCAGCGCCCGGGGCAGGACGCGTACGGTGACCTCGACGGCGACCGCCTCGTCCTCCAGCGCCCGGCGCGCCTCGGCCCACGATCCGGCCAGGTCGAAGCCGGGCGGGCGGGTCACCGGCTCGTCCAGCGGCGCCACCGCGCGCACCCGGGAGACCCGGTAGGTGCGCCGCTGCCCGTCCCGCCGGGCCACGAGATACCAGTCCCCGGCGGCGAGCACCAGCCCCAGCGGATCCACCTCGCGGCTGGTCGCCCGCCCGTCCCGGACGTAGTCGAGGCGTACCCGGCGGTCGCGCCACACCGCGTCGGCGAGCTGGGGCAGGCACGGCACCGGCTCGGGGGTGCCGTACCAGCGGGACGGGTCGAGGTGGAAGCGTTCGGCGGTCCGGCCGGCGCGTTCCCGCGCCTCCCCGGTGAGGCTGGCCCAGACCTTGACCCGAGCGCCTTCCAGCAGCTCGCCGAGGCCGAGCTGCTCGGCCGGACCGGCCAACCCGAGGAAGGCCAGCGCCCCGGCCTCGTCCAGCCCCACCCCGGTGAGCCGGGTGCGGTAGCCGCGGTCCAGCCGGTAGCCACCCGCCGGACCCCGGGCCGACCGCACCGGGATCCCGGCCCCGACCAGCGCCTCGACGTCCCGCTGGACCGTACGCTCGCTGACCTCCAGCAGCCGGGCCAGCTCCCGCGCGCTGGCCTGGCCGCGCACCTGGAGCTGGAGCAGCAGGGTCATCATCCGGGACGCTCGCACCTCTCCATGATCGCCCACATATACGACAGAGGGTGTCGGGAACTGGCGGCAGACTGGGCCGTACCGACGAGGGGAGTGACGTTGACGGAGCGGATCACGGCCGAGCAGTTCCACACGGCCGACGGGGTGGCGGACTGGCGGGTGCTGGGCGAGGGGGCGTGCGCCTGGTTCCGTACCGGGTCGTTCGCGGCCGGGGTGCGGCTGGTACGGGCGATCGGCGAGCTGCCCGGCCTCGACGACCACCAGCCGGACGTCGACCTGCGGCCCGACGGGGTGGCCGTCCGCCTGGTCACGTTGACCGCCGAGCACTACGGCCTGACCGGGCGGGACCTGGCCCTGGCCCGGCAGATCTCGGCGGCGGCCCGCGAGCTGGGCGTGCCGGCCGACCCGTCGGCCGTGCAGAGTGTGCAGGTGAGCATCGACGCGCTGCGCCTGCCCGAGGTCACGCCGTTCTGGCGGGCGCTGCTCGGGTACGAGTACCGCGCCGCCAGTCCCGAGGACCTGGTCGACCCGCACGGGCGCGGGCCGGCGTTCTGGTTCCAGCGGATGGACGTGCCGCGACCGCAGCGCAACCGGATGCACGTCGACGTCTGGGTCCCGTACGACCGGGCCGAGGCCCGGATCGCGGCGGCGCTCGCGGCCGGCGGACGCCTGGTCGACGACTCGCACGCCCCGTCGTGGTGGGTGCTGACCGACCCGGAGGGGAACGAGGCGTGCGTGGGCACGGCCGGCTGGCTCGGGCCGGTGAGCGGGGGGACCGCCTGATGTCGATCGTCGTCATGCCGGCGAACGAGGCGAGCTGGGACGACCTGCAGGCCGTCTTCGGCAGGCGCGGTGAGGCCGCCCGCTGCCAGTGCCAATGGTTCAAGGTCCGGGACCGGGACTGGGCGTCGCTCCCGGTCGAGGTGCGGGCCGAGCGGCTGCGGGACCAGACCGACTGTGGCGATCCCGGTGCCGGCGACACCAGCGGCCTCGTCGCCTACCTGGACGGTGAGCCGGTCGGCTGGTGTGCGGTCGAGCCGCGCACCGCGTACCCGCGCCTGCGGTTCACGCGGGTGCCGTGGACCGGCCGGGACGAGGACCGGGACGACCCTGGTGTCTGGGCGGTGACCTGCTTCGTCACCCGGGTGGGCTTCCGGCGCCGCGGCGTGAGCCGGGCCCTCGCCCGGGCCGCCGTCGACTTCGCCCGGTCCCGTGGCGCCCGCGCCGTGGAGGGCTATCCGATGATCCTGCCGCCCGGACGGGAAGCCAGCTGGGGAGAGCTGTACGTGGGCAGCCGGAGCATCTTCGCCGACGCCGGGTTCGTCGAGGTCAGCCACCCGACGCCGCGCCGTGTGGTGATGCGGTTCGACTTCTGACGCGGGGCCGGTGCGCGAACCCGCGGTGCTGCTCGGCGTACGTTGCTACCCTCCGCGAGGGAGCAGTGCGGCAGTGTGACGATCGGGGCTGGCCGGTGCCGGGTGGTCACCGTGGGTACCCTGCTAAGTCCTGGCCTGCCCGCGACGACATGGTGGTACTTGATGAAGGATCTTCGAGTGGTGGCGTTCGACCTGGACGACACCCTGGCTGTCTCCAAGTCCCAGATCGATCGCCGGATGGCGGAACTCCTCGGCCACCTGCTCACCGAGGTGGACGTGCTGATCATCTCCGGGGGCCGGTTCGAGCAGTTCGAGGCGCAGGTGCTGGGCCACCTCGACCTCACCGAGGAGCAGCGGAGCCGACTGCACCTGATGCCCACCTGCGGCACCCGTTACTACCGCTGGCGGGACGGCGACTGGCGGCAGGTCTACGCCGAGGACCTCAGCGAGGCGGACAAGGCCCGCGTCGTCGCGGCGCTCACCGAGTCGGCACAAACGCTGGGTCTGTGGGAGTCGAAGACCTGGGGCGACATCATCGAGGACCGGGGCAGCCAGATCACCTTCTCCGCGTTGGGCCAGTCCGCCCCGCCGGCGGAGAAGTACGGCTGGGACCCGGACGGCAGCAAGAAGAAGCGGCTCCGGGACGCGGTCGCCGAGAAGCTGCCCGACCTGGAGGTCCGGGGCGGTGGGTCGACCTCGATCGACGTGACCCGCAAGGGCGTGGACAAGGCGTACGGCATGCGCAAGCTGCTGGAGTGCCTCGACCTGAAGATCGACAACGTGCTCTTCGTCGGCGACCGGCTCGACGTGGGCGGCAACGACTACCCGGTCAAGGACATGGGGATCCACTGCGTGGCCGTCACCCGGTGGGAGGAGACCGCCGACTACGTGGAGGCCCTGGTCGACGACCTGGTGAAGCTGCGCGCCGAGCGGAGCTGACCCGGTCCGCCGCCGCCCCGGACCGGCCGGGGCGGCGCCGGTGGCCGTCAGAGCGCCGCGCGGATCGCCTCGGCGAGCGTGGTCGGCGTGCGGCCGAGCAGCCGGGCCAGGTCGTCGCCGACCTCCAGCTCACCCTGGGCGAGACCGCGGTCGCCGTCGGCGAGCACGGCCGCGTACCCCTCGGGCAGGCCGGCCGCGACCAGCAGCTCGGTGTACTTGTCGACGGGCAGGTCGAGGTAGGAGACCGGGTTGCCGGTCTGCCGGGAGATCTCGGCGGCCAGCTCGGTCAGGGTGAAGGGCGCCCCGCCCAGCTCGTACACCTTGCCGGCCTGACCCTCCGTGGTGAGCACCACGGCGGCGGCCTCGGCGTAGTCGGCGCGGGTGGCGGCGCTGACCCGCCCCTCACCCGCCGCGCCGGCCACCCCGTGCTGCAGGTACGTCGGGAGCTGGGCGGTGTAGTTCTCCACGTACCAGCTGTTGCGCAGGAAGACGTACGGCAGCCCGGAGTCCTTGATCAGCTGCTCGGTGGCCTTGTGCTCGGCGGCGAGCACCAGGCTGGAGGTGTCGGCGTTCGCGATGCTGGTGTAGACGATCAGGCCGACGCCGGCCTCCTTGGCGGCGGTGACCACGTTGCCGTGCTGCACCACGCGCTTGCCGACCTCGCTGCCGGAGACGAACATCAGCTTCTCGGCGCCCGCGAAGGCCGCCTGGAGCGACTCGGGGTCGTCGTAGTCGGCGCGCTGGGTCACCACGCCGCGCCCGGCGAGTTCGGCGAGCCGGTCGATGTCGCGGCCGACCGCCACGATCTGGTCGGCGGGTACGCCCCGGTCGAGCAGCGAGGAGATGATCAGCCGGCCGAGCGGCCCGGTGGCGCCGGTGACGACGATGGACATGAGGACTCCCTGTGGTTGCGTCATGAACTGTCCTCCCACGGCAACGGGAACATCGCAGCCTTACTTCCCGTTGGAGAGTAGGCACCTTCAAGTTCGATACGCACTGAAAGAGAGTGAGCCCGTGCAGGCGGACCCGTTCAACCGGAACTGCGGCAGCCGGAAGGTCCTCGACCGGATCGGCGACCGCTGGAGCGTGCTGATCGTGCTCACCCTGGCCGGCGGGGACCGGCGCTACGGCGAGATCGCCGAGCGGGTCGACGGGATCAGCCAGAAGATGCTCACCCAGACCCTGCGCGGGCTGGAGCGCGACGGCATCGTGACCCGTACCGTGCACCCGACCGTGCCGCCCCGGGTGGACTACGCGCTCACCGACCTCGGCCGGAGCCTGCTCGACCTGGTCGCCGGCCTGGAGGCGTGGGCGACCGACCACCTCGCCGAGGTGGAGGCCGCCCGGGCCCGCTACGACGCCCGCTGACGGTTCCGGAACCTGCGGACTCTGGCGCGATCGGGGTCGATGGGGTAGGAACAGGACGTCCGGCCAGAGAGCGCTCTCACGCCTCGTGGCCGCCCCGTACCCCACCACCGACAGGCAGGCAGATGAGACCACTCGACCCTTCCCGCCGCCGATTCCTCACCGTCACCGCCGCCTCGGCGGCGTCACTGACCGCCCTCGGGCTCCCCGCGCTGCCGGCCGCCGCGTCCCCGGCCGGCCCCGACACCGCCGTCGAGCCCGACTTCGGCCCCAACGTCTTCGTGTACGACCCGAGCACCCCCGTCGAGGAGATCCAGTCCACCCTGGACCGGATCTTCGCCGCCCAGGAACACAACGAGATGGGCGCCGACCGGTACGCCGTGCTCTTCAAGCCCGGCCGGTACGAGGTCAACGCGAAGCTCGGCTACTACACCACCGTGGCCGGCCTCGGCGCCCATCCCGACGACGTGGAGATCCACGGCGCGGTCCGGGTGGTCGGCCAGCCCGACCCGAACTCGCCCGCCGGCATCTCCGCCCTCACCAACTTCTGGCGCTCGGTGGAGAACCTCGCCGTCACCCCGACCGACTGGTCGAACCAGTGGGCGGTCTCCCAGGCGTCCCCGATGCGCCGGGTGCACATCAAGGGCATCCTCTGGCTGGAGCCCGGCAACGGCGGCTACTCCAGCGGCGGCTACATCGCCGACTCCAAGGTGGACGGCATCACCATCAACGGCTCCCAGCAGCAGTGGCTGACCCGGGACAGCGAACTCGGCGGCGACTGGACCAACGGCGTCTGGAACCAGGTCTTCTCCGGCGTCCTCGGGGCGCCCGCGCAGGGCTTCCCGAACCCGCCGTACACCACCCTGGCGACCAGCCCGGTGACCCGGGAGAAGCCGTACCTCTTCGTGGACGCAGCGGGTGGCTGGCGGGTGGCGGTGCCCGCGCTGCGGCACGACACCGCCGGCACCACCTGGGGCGCGGGCGCCGGGACGGTGCCCTCGCTGCCGCTGGCCGACTTCTTCGTCGCCAAACCCACCGACTCGGCCACCCGGATCAACCAGGAGCTGTCCCGCGGTCGGCACCTGCTCCTCACCCCCGGCGTCTACCACCTGGACCGGGCGCTGCGGGTCAAGCACCCGGACACCGTGGTGCTCGGCCTCGGCATGCCCAGCCTCGCGCCGACCACCGGCGACGCCGCGCTGCGGATCGAGGACGTCGACGGTGTCCGCATCGCCGGGGTGCTGGTCGACGCCGGGCCGGTGGAGTCGGAGGTACTGGTCGAGGTCGGCAGGCCGCACAGCCACCGGTCGCACGCGGACAACCCGATCTCACTCCAGGACGTCTTCTTCCGGATCGGCGGCCCGAACGTCGGCAAGGCGGTCACCAGCCTGGTGGTGAACAGCCGGCACACCCTGATCGACAACATCTGGGCCTGGCGCGGCGACCACGGCAAGGCGGGCACCATCGGCTGGTCCGTCAACACCGCCGGCACCGGCGTGATCGTCAACGGCGACGACGTGACCGCGTACGGGCTCTTCGTCGAGCATTACCAGCGTTGGCAGACGGTGTGGAACGGCGAGCGCGGCCGGACGGTCTTCTACCAGAGCGAGCTGCCGTACGACCCGCCGAGCCAGGCGGCCTGGCGCAGCCCCACCGGCAACGGCTGGGCGTCCTACAAGGTCGCCCCGCACGTGCGGGAGCACGAGGCGTGGGGGCTGGGCGTCTACTCGTACTTCAACCAGGGCGTGGACATCCGCTGCGCCCGGGCGATCGAGGCGCCGCGTCGGGCCGGCGTCCGGTTCCACGACGCGATCACCGTCTTCCTCGACGGCAGTGGCGGCATCGAACGCACGATCAACGAGGCCGGCACCCCGGTGGTCGGCTCGTACGGCACCAGCCCGGTGGTCAGCTACCCCTGACCCGGGATGCCGGGCCCGTGCCGGTGATGTAACAAGAAATCGCCGGAAGGCGCTGCGCCCGTCACCCGGTGCGCGGTGGGTCGGCCGGTCATAGGCTCGCCCCTACATCGAGGCCCGGCAGTCCACGGCCACGCCACGCGGTCGACGGACGCGATCGAGGGGGCGCGTCCGACGCCGGCCGTCGCCGGTCCCCGACAGCCGCTCTCACCACGGAGGACCCTTTGCGTCGTTCCGCGCTACTCGCATCCCTGACCACCGCCGCGGTCGCGGTGGTCATGGCCGGTGCCACCCCGGCATCGGCCATCAACACCTACAACGCCCAGCCCGCGCCCGAGCGCACGGAGGTGGGCGCCCTCGTGGTCCAGTACGACCGCGACGGCAACCCGGCCACTCCCGACGTCGTCCGGTGGAGTTGCTCGGGCACCATGATCTCGGCAAACATCTTCCTCACCGCGGCTCACTGCACCGCCAACCGGCCAGCCGGCGCCAGGTTCTACGTCTCGCTCGACCAGGACGTACAGGCCGCCATCGACGCCTCGAACGCCGCAGGCGGGACACCGGAGGAGATCGCGGCGAGGGTGGGCGTCGAGGGCGTGGCCCACTGGGACCCGGCATACCCGGGCAACTCGGCGGACGCGCACGACATCGCGGTCATCGAGTTCAACGCCGCCCAGGCCGCCGAGCTCGCCGACCGCTGGGACTTCACCCCGGCCAACCTGCCCACCGCCGGGCAGCTCGACGCCCTCGGCTCCCGCGCGCTCGACGAGGCGACGTGGCAGGTCATGGGCTACGGCACCGAGGAGGCGCTGAACGGCCCCGGCGGCCAGACCCACCCGGGTGGCGGCGTCCGGATGAAGGCCGAACTCGGCTTCGACGCCCTCAACAACACCTGGGTACGCCTGGCGATGAACGAGAGCCGGGACTACGGCGGCGCCTGCTACGGCGACTCCGGTGGCCCGAACTTCGTCACCCTCGCCGGCAAGCTGGTGCTCGCCGGCACCACCATCACCGGCGACTCCCCCTGCTACGCCACCAACGTGGCGTACCGGATGGACAGTCCCACCGCCCGGGACTTCCTCGCCGGGTTCGTCGACCTGCCCTGACGGTTCCGGACGACCGGCGGCCGGCGGGTGCACCCCGCCGGCCGCCCCCGTCTCCGGCCGCCCTCAGGCGGGGAGCTGCTCGGTCGAGGTGATCACCCGGTCGATCAGGCCGTACTCGCGGGCCTGCTCGGCGGTGAACCAGCGGTCCCGGTCCCAGTCCTGCTGGATCTCGTCGAGCGTGCGCCCGCTGTGCCGGGCGATCAGCTCCTGCATGGTCCGCTTCACGTGCAGCATGTTCTCCGCCTGGATGGTGATGTCGGCGGCCGTGCCGCCCATCCCGCCGGAGGGCTGGTGCATCATGATCCGCGAGTGGGGGAGCGCGAAGCGCTTCCCGGCCGTGCCGGCGCAGAGCAGGAACTGCCCCATCGAGCCGGCCAGCCCGAGCGCCAGGGTCCCGACGTCGTTCTTGACGTACCGCATGGTGTCGTAGACGGCCATCCCGGCGCTGACCGAACCGCCCGGTGAGTTGATGTAGAGAAAGATGTCCCGTTCCGGGTCCTCGGCGGCCAGCAGCAGGATCTGCGCGCAGATCTGGTTGGCCGAGGCGTCGGTGACCTCGGTGCCGAGGAAGATGATGCGCTCCTTGAGCAGCCGTTCGAAGACCCGGTCGCCGAACGACGGTTGCCCCTCGTCGAGCATCCAGATGCCGTACCCCATGACCTGACCACCCTCCGTGCCGCCGGCGGGCGACGGGCCGCCCGGGAACCGGCGATCTCCAGCGTCCGGCGGGCGGTGGCCGACAGCCCAGGGATTCTGCCGGCGGCAGATCCGCCCTGGGCAGAAGCCCACGGCCGGCCACGGCGGGTCAGCGGGCCGCCAGCGCCGCCGTCGCGAACTCCTCGCCGCTGGACCAGATCGACTCGTACGCCTGGATGAGCAGCTGGGCGAGCGCCGGGTGCTCGATCAGCAGGGACGTGCTGGACGCCCCGTCCGCGCGCGGGTCCCGCATCGACATCAGCACCCGGGCCCCGTCGGCGATGCAGAGCCGCATCGGCACCTCGGCGACCAGCCGGGCGCGCTCGCCGGCGTCCACGAACCCCTGGGTGTGGGCCACCAGGGCCGGATCGTCGAGCATCGCGTGCTCGTAGACGCAGCGGACGTCCCCGCCCTCGCGGGCCAGCCGGCGGGCCGCCTCCATGCCAGCCGGGTTCTCCACCACCAGGTACGGCATCTTGGCCAGCGTCAGCAGCTGGTGCCGGGCACTCGACTGGAGCTCGGCGAAGCGCTCGCCGAGCAGCTCCCGGTCCCGGATGACCTCGACGTAGTCGAACGGATCGTCCTCGGACCGCCCGCGTGTCCACAGCGGAGCGAGCTGGTCGATCAGCTCGGCGCCGGCCCGCTCCCGTTGCTCGTACGCGCTGCGGTGGACCTCCATCATCCGGCTGACCGCCGCCTGCGGGTCCACGGCCGCGTAGCGCACCACCGGGCCGGGGCGCACCCGGACCAGACCCCGCTCGCTCAGCGAGTTGAGCACGTCGTAGATCCGCTGCCGGGGGACACCGGAGGCGCGGGCCAGCTCCGCCGCGGTGTACCGGTCGCGGGCCACCAGGGCCAGGTAGGCACGGGCGGCGTACTGGGTGAGACCCAAGCCGATGAGGGCGTCGATGAGGGGCGCTACGCCGGTCATGGCACACACGGTAGCTGCCGGGACACTGGCGCGGGAGATCGATACGGCGCGACGACGGGCCGCCGGCAGCGGCCGCTCCGTCAGACGCGGGCGGTCCGCCGCCGCACCACCGACCGGGCGGTACGCGGCCGGCGGCGGGCCGGCTGCGGGGTGGGGAACAGCCAGATCCGGGTGCCCGTGCCCAGCATCGCCGGCGGGGCGGACCCGATCCCGGCGCCGAGCGGCCCGGCGGCCGGCAACCCGAGGCCCATGATCGTCCCGCGGGTGCCGAGCAGTGGCGTTCCGCCGAGGCGCGGCCGGCGCAGCACGTGCGGCTGGGGCCGGCCCGGGCGCGACCCGGTCTGGAGGCGCACGTCCCCCCGGCCGGCGGGTGCCCGCTCCAGCCGGACCAGGCCCGAGCCCGAGGTCACCGGCGTGCGGCGCTCGGCCCGGCGCAGCTCGTCGCGGGCCTCCTCGAGCAGGTCGGAGAGGTGGATGCCGAGGGCCCGGCAGATCGCGGCCAGCACCTCGGAGGAGGCCTCCTTGCGGCCACGCTCCACCTCCGAGAGGTACGGCAGCGAGACCCCGGCCGCCTGGGCGACCTCCCGCAGCGTGCGGCCCTGCCGCAGCCGTACCCGGCGCAGCACCCCGCCGATCACCCGTCGCAGCAACGACATGCGGGCCTCCTCGCGGTCGTCGTCCCGGGACGTTCCCATCATGCCCCGTCCCGGCGACGGGGACGGGCCCGGTCGGCCCCCGTGCCGCCGACCGGGCCGACCCTGGGTCAGCGCCAGACCACCGCCCGGCTGTGCCAACTCGGCGAGAGGTAGTCCACCTGGCCGACGATCAGGCCCTGGTCGTTCACGTTGATCGCCCGGCTGCCCACCGCGCCGTCCGGCATGGGCAGCAGCTGCGAGGTCGACGACGGGTCGGGCCAGATCATCGCCCGGTCCCCGTGGCCCTCCGTGCCGATCACCAGGCCCGAGTCGTTGACCGCCTGTGCGGTCGGGGAGACGGCGGTGGTGGCCAGCCGGTGCATGGCGGCGCCGTCCCAGAAGAAGGCGGCGAACGCGCCGTCGGCGGTCCAACTGGTGCCCACCACCTGGCCGTGGTCGTTGATGCCGTTCGCCGTGCTGGTGGCGCCGCCGAGGGTGCCGAGCGGCCGGGTCACCCCGTCCTGCCAGACGAACGCCTGGTAGTCGTCGGGCGCCGGGTCGTCCCAGTCCTGCCAGCCGTAGGTGCCCGCGACCAGGCCCGCCTCGTTCACCGCGGTCGCGCTCGCCCCGGGGGGTACGTCAATGGTGATCTCCGTGTTCCCGGTCCGGACGAACGCCCGCCGGCCGGAGAAGCTGTCGGTGACGTGGTAGACACCGACCACCCGGTCACCGGCCGTGTCGTACGCGATGGCGGAGATCCCGCCCGTCAGGCCCAGATCCTGGATCTTCCCGTCCACCCAGGCGACGGCGTGGCTCCGGCCCTCGGCGTCCTGGCTGCTGCCCACGATGCGGCCCTGCTCGTCGATCGCCTCGGCCTGGCTGTTCAGCCCGCCGAGGGTGCCCAGGTCCTCGATCCGGCCGTCCACCCAGCGCACCGCGTGCCAGTACCCGCTGGCCAGCCGGGCCGACCCGGCCACCACTCCCTGCCCGTTGACGTCCGACGCCGAGGTGCTGAGGCCGTCGAGCGCGGGCAGTACGACGATGGTCCGGTCCGCCGTCGGCATCGGGGCCGGTGTGGTCGGCGTCGGCGTGCCGGTGGGCGACGGCGTACCGGTCGGTGACGGTGAGGCGGTCGGCGACGGCGCGCTGGTCGGCGACGGCGACGGCGAGGCGGTCGGTGAGATGGAGGGCGTGGGCCGTGGTGGCCGGATGGTCTTGGTAGGCCGGGGCAGCGGCCCGCCGTCGGCGCGGCTCGCCACCGCCGGTGAGGTGCCGGCCAGCAGCATCCCGAGGACCACGCCCCCCGTGGCCAGTGCCGTACGTGTCCGCATCCGGGCTCTCCCTCGTCAGGACGATAGATTCCCCGAGTTTCGCCCGGTACGGCGCCGATGAATGTGACGAGATCCTTACCGCTGGCGCATGGTTCGACCCCGACCGTGGCCCGGGAGGTCGGGATGCGGCGTACCCGCTATGTTGTGCACGTGCAGGCGACGGCGGCGGAGCAGGTCCGACGGTGATCCATTTTCCCGCGCAACGGCGGGGGCCGCTGGGCGCGCTGAGTCTGCGCCTACTCGCCGCCCTGGGCCTGGTGTTCGCCGTGGTGGCCGTGGTCTGGCTCGACCGGGACGGCTACCGCGACGTCAACGAGGACGGCCTCACCCTCCTCGACTGCTTCTACTACGCGGTGGTCTCGCTCTCCACCACCGGATACGGCGACATCACCCCGGCCGCCCCCTCGGCGCGCCTGGTCAACGTCCTGTTCGTCACCCCCGCCCGGGTGCTCTTCCTGATCATCCTGGTCGGCACCACCCTGGAAGTCCTGACCGAGCAGTACCGGACCGGCCGTCGCCTGTCGCGGTGGAGGAGGACCGTGAAGGACCACGTCATCATCTGCGGCTACGGCACCAAGGGCCGCAGCGCCGTCTCCGCCCTGCTGGAGAACGGCGCGGACAAGTCCCGGATCGTGGTGGTGGAGCGCAGCGGCGCCGCGCTGCGGCAGGCCACCTCGGCCGGGCTGGTCGCGATCGAGGGCTCGGCGACCCGCTCGTCCGTGCTGGAGGAGGCGCACGTCCGGACGGCCAAGGCGGTGATCATCGCGACCGACAGCGACGACGCCTCGGTGCTGGTGGCCCTCACCGTCCGGCAGTTGACGGCCGGCCAGGTCCGGATCATCGCGGCCGTCCGCGAGGCGGAGAACGCGCCGCTGCTCAAGCAGAGCGGGGCGCACCACGTCATCGTCTCCTCGGCGACGGCCGGTCGGCTGCTCGGACTCTCCACCTCCGCGCCGCCCCTGATCGATGTGGTCGAGGACCTGCTCACCCCGGGGCAGGGCATGGCGTTGGCCATGCGTTCGGCCGAGCGCGACGAGGTGGGCAGGTCGCCGCGCGAGCTGGACTCGCTGGTCATCGCGCTGGTCCGGCGGGGCAAGGTGGTCACGCTGAACGACAGGGCCGGCGCGGTGATCGAGACCGGCGACATGCTGGTCCACGTCCGCGACGACCGGCCGACGACCAGCGCGTTGCCGTGACTGTCCGTCGCCGAGCGACCATGGCCGTTCGGCACGGTGGTGAGCTGCGGGTCGGACATCGAAGAATCGACCGCTCGGATCTTTAATTCTTTCTCAAGGCTTGCTACCGTCAGGCCGCTTGGAATTGCCAATGGGCGCGGTGCCCGATCTGTCGCCGGCGCCTCCTGATTGGCTGCGACACGGGGGATCCACTGTCACGCGAGGCCACGCGCCTCGAATCTCGTCGTCAGCTTGTGCGGCACCCCGTCACATCGGCAATTTCGAGTGCCTCGATAACCGAACGACGGGAAAACTAGTGGCTGAAGAGGCAAACATCGCACGAAGCCGACGGCGGCGGGTGGCCGGAATCCTGGCTGCCGGTCTCGCCCTCGGTGGTGCGGCGGCTGTCGCGCCGGGCACGGCCGGTCAGGCCGCCCCGGCCGGCGGGACGTCCGACACGGCGACCGTCCGGGCCGACCGGTTGGCCAAGCTGCCGCACTTCCAGGCGGGGAACTTCACCCCGCCCACCCCGGGCCTGAAAGGCCCGCTGTTCCAGTCGACCACGACCAGCGCGACCCCGCGGGTCGTCGGGGGCACCACCGTCAGCGCCTCGCAGTACCCGTGGATCGTCGGCGTCGTCACCTACCTGGACAACAACGCCGGCTACTACTGGTGCACCGGCACCGTCATCGCCCCCAACAAGATCCTGACGGCCGCGCACTGCACCGGGGACGGGCCGGGTACGACCCGGGTCGTCGCCGGGCACGACCGGCTGTTCGACGACAACAAGAACCTCATCACCAACGTCGGCTACATCGCCGAGGTCGGTTCCACCTGGACCCACCAGGGCTGGAACATCGCCGCCCAGTACGACGGCACCGCCAACACGATTCTCGACGACGTCTCCGTGCTGACGCTGAAGACGAACCTGCCTTCGGCGTACACCCCGGTCACCCTGGCCGGGCAGGGCGAGGCCGCGTACGCGGTCAACGACATGGCGGACGCCATCGGGTACGGCCAAGCCTACGAGACCGGGCCTGACGGAATTCCCGTGGTGGTGGAGGACAGTAAGCTCCGCAAGGCTTCGGTGCCGATCCGGTCCGATGCCGACTGCGCCGCCGACGCCGCCACCGACTCGATCGGATACGACGCCGGCCGGATGCTCTGCGCCGGAACCGGCGGCGGCACGATGCAGTCGCCGGCCCCCGACACCTGCCTCGGTGACTCCGGTGGTCCGCTGCTGGTGAACGGCAAGCAGGTCGGCATCACCGACTGGGGTCACGGCGACTACTGCAGTGAGCACCCGGGCTTCTACGAGGAGATCAACTACTACTCCAACGCGATCAAGGCGGACCTCACCCGTCCGCCGCTGGTCAACTCGGACTGGACCGGCGACGGCCACACCGACCTGATGTCCCGGGACGGAAGCGGCAACCTGTGGCTGCACGTGGGCACCGGGTTCGAGAACGACGGGTTGAACGGCTTCTGGGACTCCCGGGTCATCAACAAGGGTTGGGGCAGCTTCAAGCGCGTCTTCCGGGTCTACAACTGGAACGGCGACAAGAAGCCGTCGATCATGGCGGTCAACACCCTCGGCGAGCTGTACATCTACAACACCGACGGCAAGGGCAACTTCCTCGGCGGCGCCAAGAAGATCGGCACCGGCTGGGGCAACTTCACCGCCCTGATGGTGACCAACAACTGGCTGGGCAACAACCTGCCGAGCCTGATGGTCCGCAAGTCCAACGGCGAGCTCTGGCGCTACACCAGCAACGGTGCGGGCGGCTGGCTCAACCCGGCGGGCACCCGGATCGGCACCGGCTGGAACGGGTTCAACCTGTTCCTCACCCCGGGTGCCTGGAAGGGTGACGGGCTGGAGGTCATCATCGGTCGTACCTCCACCGGCTACCTGCGGCTGTACCAGACGGACGGCAAGGGTGGCTGGACCAACCCGGCCGGCACCCAGATCGGCAGCGGCTGGGGCGGCTTCAAGAACATCATCACGCCGGGCGACTGGAACGGCGACAACATGATGGACATGCTCGGGGTCGACAGCAGCTACCGGGTGCGGATGTACACCACGGACGGCAAGGGCAACTGGATCAACGCCAGTGGCAAGGTCATCTCCACCGGCATCTATGTCTGGAACGGCAGCAGCTGGACCATCGTCGGCTGGAACACCATGAACCTGGTCTTCTGATCGGGCTGACGTACCACGTCTGAACGGAAAGGGCCCGCGACCTCACGGTCGCGGGCCCTTTCGCTGTCGCCGTCCAGCTACATGATGGTCCAGGTGTCGCCGCTGGCGAGCAGGCCGGCGAGTTGCTGTTCCGGGGTTTGGTCGACCTTGGCCTTGGCGGTGGTGACCTGTTCCTGCACGACGGTGTCGTAGGAGGGTCGGGTGACGTTGCGGAATACGCCGATGGGGGTGTTGCGCAGGTCGAGCCCGGGCAGGCGGGACAGGGCGAACGCGTAGGCGGGGTCGGTGACGGTGGCGTCGTGCACGACGATGTCCTGGGCGGGGGTGGCCGCGGTGTCGCGGACTTCGAGGCCGAACCCGCCCGGCGGGTGGACTACGCAGTACTGGCCGTCGGCGCCGAACGTGATCGGCTGGCCGTGTTCCAGCCGGATCAGGTAGTCGTCCCGGGTGGCGGGTTCTTTCAACTGGTCGAAGGCGCCGTCGTTGAAGATGTTGCAGTTCTGGTAGATCTCCACGAACGCCGACCCCTGGTGCGCGGCGGCCGCGCGTAGCACCGACTGGAGGTGTTTGCGGTCGGAGTCGATGGTGCGGGCGACGAAGGTGGCTTCCGCGCCGAGGGCGAGGGACAGGGGGTTGAAGGGGGCGTCCGCGGACCCGACCGGCGTCGACTTGGTGATCTTCCCGATCTCCGAGGTGGGGGAGTACTGGCCCTTGGTGAGGCCGTAGATGCGGTTGTTGAACAGCAGGATTTTGAGGTTGACGTTGCGGCGTAGGGCGTGGATGAGGTGGTTGCCGCCGATGGACAGGGCATCGCCGTCGCCGGTGACGACCCACACGGACAGGTCCGGTCGGGTGACCGACAGGCCGGTGGCGATGGCGGGGGCGCGGCCGTGGATGGAGTGCATCCCGTAGGTGTTCATGTAGTACGGGAACCGTGACGAGCAGCCGATCCCGGAGATGAAGACGATGTTCTCCCGAGGGATGCCGAGTTCGGGCATGAAGCCCTGGACGGCGGCCAGGATGGCGTAGTCGCCGCAGCCGGGGCACCAGCGCACTTCCTGGTCGGACTTGAAGTCCTTCGCGGTCAGCTTCACCGGGACGGGGTTAGACATTCTTCACGACCTCTTCCAGCATGGTCTCCAGCTCGGCGGCGGTGAACGGCAGACCGCGGACCTGGTTGTAGCCGATCGCGTCGACCAGGTACTTCGCCCGGATCACGTGGGCGAGCTGACCGAGGTTCATCTCCGGGATGACCACCCGGTCGTAGGCGCGCAGCACCTCGCCCAGGTTGGCCGGCATCGGGGCCAGGTGGCGCAGGTGCGCCTGGGCGATCTTCAAACCACGCTGCCGCAGCCCCCGGCAGGCCGCGCCGATCGGCCCGTAGGTGGACCCCCACCCGAGCACGAGAACCTTCGCGTCACCGTCGGGGTCCTCCACCTCCACGTCGGGGACGGGGATGGTGTCGATCCGGGCGGCGCGGGTGCGGACCATCAGGTCGTGGTTGGCCGGGTCGTAGGAGATGTCGCCGGTCTTGTCCGCCTTCTCCAGGCCACCGATGCGGTGCTCCAACCCTGGGGTGCCCGGGATCGCCCACGGGCGGGCGAGGGTCTCCGGGTCCCGCAGATACGGCAGGAAGGTGGTCCCGTCCTCCCCGTTCGGCGCGGTGGCGAACTGCACCCGCAGGTCGGGCAGGGACTCGATGTCCGGCAGTAGCCACGGCTCCGAGCCGTTGGCGACGTAGTTGTCCGACAGCAGGATCACCGGGGTGCGGTAGGTCAGCGCGATCCGGGCGGCTTCCAGGGCCGCGTAGAAGCAGTCCGCCGGCGACTTCGGCGCGACCACCGCGACCGGAGCCTCGCCGTGCCGGCCGTACAGGGCCATGTTCAGATCCGCCTGCTCGGTCTTGGTCGGCATGCCGGTGGACGGGCCGGCCCGCTGCACATCCACGATCACCAGCGGCAACTCCAGAGCCACCGCAAGCGAGATCGTCTCACCCTTCAACGCCACACCCGGACCACTCGTCGTGGTGACGCCGAGCGAGCCGCCGTACGAGGCGCCGAGCGCCGCGCCGACCGCCGCGATCTCGTCCTCGGCCTGCATGGTGATCACGCCGAACTTCTTGTGCTTGCTCAGCTCGTGCAGGATGTCCGAGGCGGGAGTGATCGGGTAGGCCCCGAGGAAGACCGGCAACCCGGAGCGGACGCCCGCGGCCACCAGGCCCAGCGAGAGCGCCGCGTTGCCGGTGATGTTCCGGTAGGTGCCCGGCAGCATCTTCGCCGGCTTCACCTCGTACCGCACCGAGAAGTCCTCGGTGGTCTCGCCGAAGTTCCAGCCGGCCCGGAAGGCGGCCACGTTCGCCGCGACCAGCTCGGGGCGGGCGGCGAACTTGCGCTCCAGGAACCGCAGCGTCGACTCGTACGGGCGGGAGTACATCCACGACAGCAGACCGAGCGCGAACATGTTCTTGGCCCGTTCGGCGTCCTTCTTGGACACCGCGTGCTCGGCCAGCGCGCCGATCGTCATCGAGGTCAGCGCGGCCGGGTGCACCACGTACCCGTCGAGCGAGCCGTCCTCCAGCGGGCTGGTGGTGTAGCCCACCTTGGCCAGGTTCCGCTTGGTGAACTCGTCGGTGTTGACGATGATGTCCGCCCCGCGCGGCAGGTCCGCCAGGTTCGCCTTCAACGCCGCCGGGTTCATCGCCACCAGCACGTTCGGCGCGTCGCCGGGGGTCAGGATGTCGTAGTCGGCGAAGTGCACCTGGAAACTCGACACACCCGGCAGGGTCCCGGCGGGGGCGCGGATCTCCGCCGGGAAGTTCGGCAACGTGGAGATGTCGTTGCCCAACTGGGCCGTCTCCGACGTGAACCGGTCACCGGTGAGCTGCATCCCGTCGCCGGAGTCACCGGCGAACCGGATGACGACCCGGTCCAGCTGACGGATCTGCTTGGTCACGCCCGCACCTCGCTTCGCTCAGCGCCGTCGCAGGGGCGGCTGAACATGTTGGTGACCTCGCCTTGCCCGGCCACGTGCCCTCCTCGACGCGCTGCTGCCGCCGGCCGTCCGTCGCCGGCCCGGCCCGCTCCGTTTCTCACGTCAGAGCCTACGTCGGACCCTTAGGGCAACCTTGGTGGAGGTCCGACGTATGAGACCTGATCGGGCCGCCGTATGCCCGATTTTGCGGCGTTTAGTACCCCGGCCCGTAATCCAGATCACCGTGTGCCCGAGGAGGGCCTCAGAGGGGTCACCCGCCGGCGTTCGGCTCGGTCATCCGTCGGCGTAGGGAGATGGTCGCCAGGACCAGGGCGAGCACCACCAGCAGCCCGGAGAGCACGATCACGATGACCGCGATCTGCTGCATCGAGCTGACCCCGTCCGCGCCGGCCTGCTGCTCGGCGGCGAGGACGCCCTGGGAGCCGATCGGGGCGGGCGTGCCAGCCGCCGGGGCCAGCGCCGCGGCGGCGGTGATCCGGAAGCTCATCTGTACCTGCCGGTCCCGGCCGCTGCGCGGGTCCAGCCGGCCGACCACCGCGCCGGCCAGCGGGGCGCGCCGCTGCGCCTCCGGGGTGGCGGTCACCGGCAGCCGTACGGCAGTGGTGCGTCCAGCCGGCAGGGTGCCGAGGTCGCAGCGGGTGCGGTCCGGGGCCACGGCGGTGCAGCCGGCCGGCGGCGCGGTGGCGGTCACACCTTCGGGGAAGACCACGTCGACCCGGCCGGCGGCGTCGACCTTGCCGGTGTTGCCGAGGCGTACGGTCAGCGCGGTCGGCGCGCCGCTGATGTCGAAGGCCACCTCGTCGGCGCGGAGTGAGATGCCGGGGACCGGAGGGCCGGGCGGGAAGAGGACGGCGAAGCCCTCGTCGTCGGTGGCCGAGCCGGTCACGCCCGGGGCGGTGGCGGTCACCCGGACCGACCCGCTCAGCGGCATGGACTTCCACGCCGTACCGGCCACCCGGATCCGGATCTCGCTGCTGAACCGGGTGCCCGGCGCCGCGCTCCACTCGCCGCAGCGGTAGCTGCCACCACCGGCGGAGGCGCAGCCCGGTGTCCCGGCGTCGGTCAGGCCGGCCGGCAACCTGTAGCCGAGGCGGATCCGCTCGGCCGTGCCGCCGGTGTTCGTCACGGTCACCCGCAGCGTGTCCACCGTGCGGTCCGCGTTCCAGTAGGCCGGGGTGAGCGAGACATCCTCGGTGCTGACCCGTACCCCGAGTTGACCGCCGGCCGGCCGGCCCGGCTGGGCCGGCGGGACCACCGGCGGCGGAGCGGGTGCGGTGGTGGTGGGTGCGGCGGTCGTGGGCACCGGGTTGCCCGGAGCCGTGGTCGTCGGCGCCGGTTCGGTGGTCGGCGGTGCCGGCGGCGTGGTCTCCGGGGGCGGGCTCTGGGTCGGCGGCGCGGTGGTCGGCTCCTTCGCGGTCGGGTCCACCGTCGGCGTGGCGCCGGTGGGATCGGTGCCCGGCTCGGTCGCGGGGTCGGTGGCCGCGCGGACCACGCCGGTCACCGACGGCGAGGCCGTCGCCCATCCGGGCGCGACCGCCATCGCCGCCACGAGGCCGGCGGCGAGCGCGGGACCGACCAGCACGGCGGTACGTCGGTGTGCGACCCGCCGGGCGGGGCGTACGCGGGGGCCGGCCATCTGTCCTCCGTGACGCTCAGTGAGATCTCATTATTTGGCAACAGTTGCCTTCGGGCACTAGTCCCATTAGGAAACAAATCCGTAACGTGTCTGGGACGCTCCGGCGGCCGGGGACGGTAGGCTGCCGACCGTGACCGGTTACCTCGGCTCGTACGCCACGCTCGGTCTCCTGCTGCTCGCCGCCGTCCTCTTCTTCGTTACGGCGTTCTCAGCCAATCGGGTGTTACGCCCTGGCCGTCCGGCCGATCCCTGGGGCAAACGGTCCACCTATGAGTGCGGTCTCGACCCGGTCGGCGGCGACTGGGCGCAGATGCAGATCCGGTACTACGTCTACGCGTACCTGTACGTGCTCTTCGCGGTCGAGGCGGTCTTCCTCTTCCCCTGGGCGCTGGTCTTCGACCGGCCCGGGTTCGGCGTGACCACCGTCGTCGAGATGGCGGTCTTCGTCGCCGTGGTGGCGCTCGGCATCCTCTACGCCTGGCGCAAGAACATCCTCCGCTGGACCTGACGACGGCTCCAGGCCGCTGCGCGGCGTCAGACCGACCTCCATCCGGTCCGGAGCGCCGCCCAGCGGCGCGGAGACCGAACCATGGCCGCCGGGCGCGCTGGAGCTGTCGCGGTCAGGCCAGGCCGCGGCGGGTCAGCGTCGGCGGCCGGTCGCCCTTGATCGAGGCCACCATGTCGAGCGCCCGGCGGGTCTCGCGTACCTGGTGGGCGCGGAACACCCGAGCGCCGAGCCAGGCCGACACGGCGGTGGCCGCGAGGGTGCCCTCCAGCCGGTCCGGTACCGGCAGGTCGAGGGTCTCGCCGATGAAGTCCTTGTTCGAGAGGGCGACCAGCAGCGGCCAGCCGGTGTCGGTGAGCTCCGCGAGCCGCCGGGTGATCTCCAGCGAGTGGCGGGTGTTCTTGCCGAAGTCGTGTGCCGGGTCGATCAGGATCCCGTCCCGGCGTACGCCGAGGGCGACCGCGCGGTCGGCGAGCCCGGTCACCGTCGCGACCACGTCGGCCACCACGTCGTCGAAGGCCGCCCGGTGCGGCCGGGTCCGCGGGGTGAGCCCGCCCGCGTGCGAGCAGACCAGGCCCGCGCCGGTCGCCGCGGCGACCCGGGCCAGCGCCGGATCCGCCCCCGACCAGGTGTCGTTGAGCAGGTCGGCCCCGGCGGCCACCGCCTCCACCGCCACCTCGGCCCGCCAGGTGTCGATCGAGATGACCACGTCGGGGAAGGCGGCCCGGACCGCGGCGATGGTGTCCACCGTCCGGCGGATCTCCTCGGCCACGTCGACCTCGTCGCCCGGCCCGGCCTTCACGCCGCCGATGTCGATGATCTCCGCGCCCTCGGTCACCGCCCGCTCCACCGCGCGCAGCGCGCTGTCCTGCGCGAAGGTGGCGCCCCGGTCGAAGAACGAGTCCGGCGTGCGGTTGACGATCGCCATCACCACCAGCTCACCGGGGGCGAAGGTCCGCCCACCGAGCCGCAGCTCCGCCGCCATGCCCGCCCTCCTGATCTCCGACCCTCCGCCGGCCGCCCCCGACGCTATCCCGTCCCGCCCCGACCGGCCCGGGCGGTACGCCCGGATTCGAAACATGATCGGAGCGGGTGGAGGGCTCGCTCCGCGCCGCCCCGCATGCCACGATCTCCCCATGGGTGAGGTTCTGCTCCTCTTGGTCGTGGCGCTGACCGTCGCGGCGGTGGTCTTCGGGGTGACCGTCCTGGTCTCCGGGCGCGATCCGGGCCTGGTGCCGGCCGAGCCGGACGGGCGGGCCGTGCCCCTGCCGGGTGGCCGGCCGCTGGACGAGTCGGACGTCGCCGAGGTGCGCTTCGACACGGCGCTGCGCGGCTACCGGATGGCCCAGGTCGACCAGGCGATGCGCCGAGCCGCGTACGACATCGGCTACAAGTCCGAGCTGATCGGCGTGCTCGAGGCCGAGGTCGCCGCGCTCCGCGCGGGCCGGACCGAGGAGGCCGACGCGCTGCGCCGGGCCCGGGAGGAGTCCGCCGGCACGAGCCAGTCCGTCGATGCCCCGGCCGCCGACGCTCCCGCCGTCGAGGGGCTGACCGCCGAGGCCGGGCTGGCCGCCGCGCCGGCCGCCGCCGCCGTGGAGGACGAGACCCCCCTGCCGACCAACCTGGTCGCCCGGCCCGCGCCGGCCGGTCCGGAGGCTCCGGTCGCCCCGGTGGCGGCGCCGGTGGACGCGACCGCCGAACCCGAGCCGCCCCTGCGGCCCGCCGCGGACCCGACCGCCGCCGGCGGTGGGGCGGACGCCGGACCCGTCGCCGACGCCGGCCCCACCGTGATCGGCGCGCCGGCCGGCGAGGGCACCACCGGTGGCGACGCCGACCCGGGCGAGGACGGTGAGCGGACGCGAGGTGCGGTGGTCCGGTCGGAGTCCGCGTGACCGGCCCGGAGGGCGCCGAAGACTTCGCCGAGGCGGCCCAGCCCGGCGCCGCCGAGGTCACCGCGACGGTGGTGGTCAACGCCCCGGCCGAGCGGGTGTTCGCGGCGCTGACCGCGTGGGAGCGGCAGTCCGACTGGATCCCGCTCACCACCGTCCGGGTGGTCGAGGGGGACGGCGGCGAGGGGAGCCTCGTCGAGGCGGTCACCGCGCTCGGCCCGGCCGCGATCCGGGACGAGATGCGGGTGGTCCGGGTGGACGCCCCGTACGAGGTCGGCGTGGTGCACTGCGGCCGGTTGCTGCGCGGCCCGGGCGTGCTGCGCTGCACCCCGATGGCCCGGGACCGGACCCAGGTGGTCTGGCACGAGTGGTTCCACCTGCCCGGCGGGACGGCCGGCCGGGTGGCCTGGCCGGTGCTCTGGCCCGGCTCCAAGTTCAGCCTGACCCAGGCGCTGAAGAAGTTCGCCCGGCTGGTGGAGCAGGGCCGGCTGCCCTGAGCCCCCGGTGGCGGCCGGTTGTCGGTGGGCTGGCCTACCGTGTACGCCGTGACTGACCTGGTGACCGGCGCCGACGGGCTGGCCCGCTGCGCCTGGGGGGCGAGCACCCCGGACTATGCCGTCTACCACGACGAGGAGTGGGGCCGGCCGCTGCGCGGCGACGACGCGCTCTACGAGCGGCTGACCCTGGAGGCGTTCCAGTCCGGGCTGTCCTGGCTGACCATCCTGCGCAAGCGGCCCGCCTTCCGGCTCGCCTTCGACGAGTTCCGCATCGACAAGGTGGCCGGCTACGGAGAGGCCGACGTCGCCCGGTTGCTGGCCGACACCGGCATCGTCCGCAACCGGGCCAAGGTCGAGGCGGCCATCGCCAACGCCCGGGCCGCCCTGGAGCTGCCCGACGGCCTCTCCGCGCTGTTGTGGTCGTACGCGCCGCCGCCCCGGGCGGCCCGGCCCCGGTCGTTCGCCGAGGTGCCGGCGGTCACCCCGGAGTCCACCGCGATGGCCAAGGCGCTCAAGAAGCAGGGCTTCCGCTTCGTCGGCCCGACCACGGCGTACGCGCTGATGCAGGCCACCGGCATGGTGGACGACCACCTCGCCGGCTGCCACGTGGCGCGGACTCCGGCCGGGGCGTGACCCGGGCGGCGTCCGGCGGACGCGCCGGCACCGGCACCGCCCCGGCGTGATGGGATGGCAACCATGACCGACACCGAGCTGCGTACGAGCGGGACGACCGGCGGCGACACCACGTCCGCCGCCTGGGCCGTGCTGCTGCCGGCCGAGCGGTACGAGGCCGAGCGGCTGGTCCACCACGACACGCTGGAGCTGACCGGGCTGGACGGCGCCGCCCGGCCCCGGCCCGGTGACCCGGTCGCGGTGCTGGTCGACGAGCCGCTCCGGCTGGTGGCCCTCGGCCGGGTGGCGCTGGCCACCGCCGAGACCCGGGAGGACCCGGACGACCCGCAGTCCGAGGCGGGCCCGGGGGCGCTCGTGGTGACGTACACCCGGCGCGTGCTCGACGAGCCGGTGGCGGTCGACGGGCTGGCCCTCGACGGGCCGCTGACCGGGCTCGACCCGGCCGTCTGGCGCGAGCTGGCCGCCCGGCTCGGCCCGCCACCGGCCCGCCGGTCCTGGTTGGTCAGCCTCGACCTGCCGATCGAGGCGGCCTCGCCGGCCGAGGCGGTCCGGCTCTTCTGGGCGTACGTGCAGGAGCTGGGCCCCCGGGAGTTGCCCGCCTTCGTCTCGCCCTCCGGCGACGAGCTGGCCATGCAGGCGTTCGTGCTCGGGGTGGAGGCCAACCAGGATCCGGAAGAGGACGACTGACCCGTCCCGGCCCGGTTACCGTGCCGGAGACAGGGCCGGTGCCGGCCGGCCCCACGAGGGGGTCGGATGCGCTTCCAGGACAGGGTCGTGTTCATCACCGGCGGGGCGTCCGGGCTCGGTGAGGCGGCGGCCCGGCGGTTCGCGGCCGAGGGCGCGAAGGTGGTGGTCGCGGACATCGACGCCGAGGGCGCCGAGCGGGTGGCCGCGAGCCTGCCCGACGGGTACGCGCTGACCGTGGACACCGGGGAGGCGGACTCCGTCGAGGCGGCCTTCGCCGACGCCGGGCAGCGGTACGGCCGGATCGACGTCATCTTCAACAACGCCGGCATCGACGGCAGGCAGCAGCCGCTGCACGAGATGGACGTGGCGAACTGGGAGAAGGTCCGCCGGGTCAACGGGGACGGGGTCTTCTTCGTCCTCCGCTACGGCATCCAGGCGCTGCTGCGCGGCGGCGGGGGCGCGGTCGTGAACACCTCGTCGACCACCGGGCTGGCCGCCCAGGAGAACATCTCCCCGTACACCTTCACCAAGGCCGGGATCATCGGCCTGACCCGGTCTGCGGCGATCGAGTACGCGGCACGCGGCATCCGGGTCAACGCGGTGGCCCCGACCGTGGTGATGACCCCGCTGGTGGCGCACTTCATCGACAGCGCGCCGGACCCGGCGCAGATGCGCCGGCAGATGGAGTCGTTCAACCCGATGCCCGGCATCCCCACCCCGGACGACGTCGCCGGCGTGGTGGCCTTCCTCGCCTCCGACGACGCCGCCTGGATCACCGGCCACACCATCCCCGTCGACGGCGGCTACGTCGCCCGCTGACCACCCGCGCCGGCCAGGCGTAGGCCCTCGTTCACGGAAACAGTGGCCGTCCGACGCGGAATGGCCACTGTCTCCGGGAAATTGCGCGGATCGTGGGCGCGGCGCGCCCGGACGTCGGGGTCAGCGGCCCTCGAAGACGGGCTTCTGCTTGTTGACGAAGGCCATCGTCGCGGCCTTGTGGTCGGCGGTGGCCCCGCAGATCGACTGGGCCTGGGCCTCCGCGGCCAGGGCGTCGGCCAGGGTGCCGGCGTCGGCGATGGAGAGCTGCCGCTTGATCGCCCCGTACGCGACGGTCGGGCCGGCGGCGAGCCGGGCGGCCAGCTCCTGCGCGGCCGGCAGCACCTGCTCGTCGTCGTCCACCAGCCTGGTGAGCAGGCCCAGCCGGCAGGCCTCCTCGGCGCCCACCGGCTCGGCGAGCATCAGCAGCTCGACGGCCTTGGCGTGGCCGACCAGCCGGGGCAGCGTCCAGGAGGCGCCGGTGTCGGCGGCGAGCCCGACGCCGGCGAAGGCCATCAGGAACCGGGTCTTCGGCCCGCCGATCCGGAAGTCGGCGAGGAACGCCAGCGAGGCGCCGGCCCCGGCGGCCATGCCCCGGACCGCGGCGATCACCGGCTTGGGCAGGTTGGCCAGCCGGGCGGCGATCGGGTTGTAGTGGGCCCGTACGGTCGCGAGGGGATCGGCGTCGGCGGACTCGAGGGTCTGCACGTGCTCCCGCAGGTCCTGCCCGGCGCAGAACGATCCGCCGGCGCCGGCCAGCACGATCGCCCGGCAGGACCGGTCGGTCTCCAGCTCCGCCAGGGTGTCCCGGAGCGCCTCCTTGAGCGGCACGTCGAGCGAGTTCATCGCCGTCGGGCGGTTCAGCGTCAGGGTGACGACGGCGTCGGTGCGGTCGACGAGCAGCGGCTCGGTCACGTTCTAACGACCCTTCTGTCGGGCGAGGCGGTGGCTGGCGTCGAGGCACTGCTCGACGTACCGGTCGGCGGCCGGCCGGAGCCGGGCCGCGTGCCGGTCGAAGAAACTGGCCGCGCTGGTGCCCGGCCAGCGCTCGGGGAGCAGCGCCGGGGGCAGCTGCGGGTCCTGGAAGAGGAAGGTACGCCACGCGTGCACCAGCCGGAACCGGGCCGCGTACGCCTCCTCGTCGCTGCTGCGCACGGTCACGCCGGACAGGAGCGGCTTCTGCTCGGCGACGAACCGCTCGTACGCCCGGCCGATCTCGGCCAGGTCCCAGGCGCGGCGGACCACGCCCATCGCGCCGGGGGTGCCGGCGGTGTGCGCGGCGGTGAACCGCTCGTAGCGCACGCCCGCCTCGGCGAGCAGCGTGTCCACGTCCTCGCCCGGCCGGGTCGCCACCCAGGTGCAGTCGTCGAGCGTGCCGTAACCGAGGAAGGTCAGGTTGGCGGCGAGCCGCTGCCGGTCCCGGCGGGCGGCCGGGGCCTCCAGCACCAGCAGATCGAACCGCCCGTCCCAGCTGTGCCGGCCGGTGCGGTAGATCCGGGCGGCCGCCTCGTCGAGTCGGCGGGCCGCCTTTGGTGTGATCGAATACCCGGGTCCGGAGACGAGGCGGAGGGGTTCGAGCCAGCCCTGGCGGACCATCCGGGAGACGGCGGTGCGTACCGCCGGAGGGGCGATCCCGAGCGGCGCCAGCAGCTTGACCAGGGCGGCGACCGGTGCGCGTCCACCCCTAGCGCGGAGGTGGTCGCCGTACAGGTCGAAGAGTGCCGACCGTGCCTGCATGACCGCACATTGTGACAGGCCTATCCAAGATAAGCTAGATGCTGTTACATCAATGCTGCTTCGGTTTGGGTCCGGCGGTGTTCATCAGGGAAAATCGTTGGTCGAGGCCCCCGCGGTGGTTGCGGGTGGTCATGGCGAAGTGGCTGTGGGGCAACCCACCGACCCTGGTGTAGGTCTGAGGGGAGACAACATGGCGGCGATGAAGCCGCGGACGGGCGACGGTCCGCTGGAAGTCACCAAGGAGGGCCGGGGCATCGTCATGCGGGTCCCGCTGGAGGGTGGTGGCCGGCTCGTCGTCGAGATGACTCCCGACGAGGCCACCGCGCTGGGTGACGCGCTGAAGGCGGCCGCCGGCTGATCGAGGAGCGGTCCGCGCGGCGCGCGTCGCGCGTACGGTTCGTCCTTCCCTGAGCCACCGGCCGTGCCGGTGGCTCAGGGCCTTCACGGGTACGCCCGTGGCGAATTGTCCTGCTTTGACAACTTCTCGGAGGTGCGGTCCAGCGTGCTGGCCATCCGTCTGGTGAGCGAGCCCGCGCGGCTCGACACCCTCGTCCTGCCCGTACGTCGCGAAGGGTCGGACGCGCCGGCCACGCTGGTCCCCACCGCCTCGCCGCCCACCGAGGAGGTCCGCGCCGAGGCGACCGCGCTGATCCCCGCCGCCCGGCTGACCGGGGACGCGGGCGAGGCGCGGGAACACCTGCGCCCGGGTGGCACCCCCGAGCGGCTGGTGCTGCTCGGCGTCGGCGACGGCGACGAGCAGGGCTGGCGGAGCGCGGGGGCGGCGCTGGCCCGGGCCGCCCGGGATGAGACGCACGTCACGGTGGTGCTGCCGGACGACGGGGCGGTGGCGCTGCGCGGCCTG
Source organism: Micromonospora sp. NPDC048930 (assembly GCF_043197935.1). NCBI lineage: Bacteria > Bacillati > Actinomycetota > Actinomycetes > Micromonosporales > Micromonosporaceae > Micromonospora > Micromonospora sp. NPDC048930. The sequence continues at coordinate 386,705 of NZ_JBICUB010000002.1, read as the reverse complement.
GCCGAGGGGCTGCTGCTGGGGTCGTACCGGTTCCGGCTGACCGAGGCCGGCGACGCGCCCGCCCTGGCCGAGGTGGACCTCGTGGTGAGCGACCCGGACGGGCTCGCCCCCACCCTGGACGCGGCGCGGACCACCGCGGCGATGACCCGGCTGGCCCGCGACCTCACCAACACCCCCTCCTCGGTGAAGAACCCGGCGTGGTTCGCCGCCCAGGTCGAGGCCGCCGCCACCGGCCACCCCGACCTGCACCTGCGGGTACGCGGACCCGAGGAGCTGGCGGCCGAGGGCTTCGGCGGCATCCTCGCCGTCGGCGGCGGCTCCGCCAGCGGGCCGCGGCTGGTCGAGCTGGACTGGCGACCGGCGGATGCGCGTACCCACGTGGTGCTGGTCGGTAAGGGCATCACCTTCGACACCGGCGGCATCTCGATCAAGCCGGTGCCGGCGATGAAGCTGATGCGCAAGGACATGGCCGGCGCGGCCGCGGTGGTCGCCGCGACCCTGGGCGCCGCCGCGCTGCGGCTGCCGGTCCGGGTCACCACGCTCGCGCCGCTCGCCGAGAACATGGTCAGCGGCTCGGCGTACCGCCCCGGCGACGTCGTCCGCCACTACGGCGGCCTGACCAGCGAGAGCACCAACTCCGACGCGGAGGGCCGCCTGGTGCTCGCCGACGCCATGGCGTACGCGGTGCACGAGCTCCAGCCCGACCTGCTGGTCGACCTGGCCACCCTGACCGGCGCGAACGCGGTGGCGCTGGGCAAGCGGCACGCCGCGCTCTACAGCGAGAACGACCAGCTCGCCGCCGATCTGCTCGCGGCGATCGACGAGGCCGGTGAGCGGGCCTGGCGGATGCCGCTGCCCGCCGACTACGTCGAGTACCTCGGCAGCGACATCGCCGACCTGCACAGCTCCCCGGCCCGGGGCGCCGGCTCGGTGGTGGCCGCGCTCTTCCTGCGCGAGTTCACCGGCGAGCTGCGGGACCGCTGGGTGCACGTGGACATGTCCGCCCCCTCCTGGTCCGACGACACGCACGCGGAGCTGACCAAGGGCGCGACCGGCTGGGGCGTACGCGGGCTGCTGCGCTGGCTGGCGACGCTGGGCTGACCGCGCGGTGCTGACCCCGCGGCGTCGGCGCGGGGTCAGCCCTTGACGGCGGCGAGCAGGCCGTGCCCGACCGGGAGCAGCGCGGGGATCCAGTGCTCCGACTCCCGGACCGCCTTGATCGTCTCCCGCACGGTGACCGTCTCCACATCGCGGGCGGCCGGATCGCCGATCCGGCCGCCGGCCAGGGCGCCGTTGAGCGCCAGCACCCCGCCCGGCCGCAGCAGCCGCAGCGCGGCATCCACGCAGGCGGTGAAGCCGGTCGCCTCGGCGTCGACGAAGACCAGGTCGTAGGCGCCGTCCGCGAGCCGCGGCAGCACGTCGAGGGCCCGGCCCGTGATGATCCGGGTACGCCCCGAGGGGAAGCCCGCCTCCAGGAAGATCCGCCGGGCGATGCGCTGGTGCTCCACCTCCACGTCGATGGTGGTGAGCACCCCGTCGGGGCGCATGCCGCGCAGCAGCCACACGCCGCTGACCCCGGTGCCGGTGCCGATCTCCACCACCGCCCGGGCGTTGCCGGCGGCGGCGAGCAGCCGCAGCGCGGCCCCGGCCCCCGGGGTGACGGCGTCCACGCCGACCTCGAGGGCGAGGCTGCGGGCCGTCCGCAGCACGAGGTCCTCGGTGACGTACGACTCGGCGAACTGGAGCGCCTGGGCCATCGAGTTGCCGGAACTGGCGACCGTGGCGATGGGACACCTCCGGGCGGCGGGAGTGGTGCGAGGGGTCGGTTGGCGGTATGAGCCTAGAGGCGGGGCCGGACGCGCGCAGCCGCGAGTCCGCCCCGGAGACGATCACGGCGGCCAACCCCTGACTGCACCCGTGGCATCCGTGCAATCCTGGACGGTGTCCCGGGTGTCACGGTCGACCGGCTCCACCGGCGTCCGGCCGGGGACACGCGGGACGGAGTGGGAGGCACCGACGTGACGGACGGCTGGGACTGGCGCCAGCCCGGCGGGAGCCCGGCACCGGCGGGACGGCCGGCGCCCGGTGGCCCGCCGCAGGGCGCCGGCGGCGGCAGCTCGCCCTGGTGGTCCGACGCGCTCGCCGACCCGTGGCGGGATCCGTACGCCCCCGCCGCGGTGGTGGTGCCGGCGGCCCCGGCCACCGGTGGCGGCGAGCCGGAGGCGGTCTCCGACCCGGACGCCCCGGGCCGGCCGAAGCTGCGGCAGGTGGTGTTGATCTCGCTGATCACCGCGCTGCTCGCCGGCTCGCTCGGCAGCGCCCTGACGTACGCCTTCCTGCGCGGCGGGAGCCAGGTCCCCACCCTCGGCGCGCAGTCGGCGCAGGCCCCGGCGCTCGCCCAGCGCAAGCCCGAGTCACTGGCCGGCGTCGCGGAGAAGGTGCTGCCCAGCGTGGTGACCGTCCGGGTCTACAGCCTCGGCGGCACCAGCGAGGGTTCCGGCTTCGTGGTGAGCGCCGACGGGCACATCGTCACCAACGACCACGTGGTCTCCGGCGGCCCCGGCAAGGCCACGGTGATGTTCAACGACGGCAGCACCGCCCCGGGCACCGTGGTGGGGCAGGACCCGGAGTCGGACATCGCGGTGATCAAGGTGGCGCGTACCGGGCTGAAGCCGGTGGAGTTCGGCGACTCGGACGCGCTCGCCGTCGGCGACCCGGTGCTCGCCATCGGCTCGCCGCTCTCCCTGGCGAACACGGTCACCGCCGGCATCGTCAGCGCCCTGGACCGGACCATGCAGGCCGGTGAGCCGGGCGGCCCGACGCGCTACTACGCGGCGATCCAGACGGACGCGGCGGTCAACCACGGCAACTCCGGCGGCCCGCTGGTCGACGGCGCCGGCCGGGTGGTCGGGGTGAACTCGACGATCAAGTCGCTGGTCGCCGACGGGCAGGAGGCCGGCAACATCGGGCTCGCCTTCGCCATCCCGATCAACCAGGCCAAACGGGTCACCCAGGACATCATCGGCACCGGCAGGGCCCGGCGTACGGTGATCGGCGCGCAGGTGGGCAGCACCGGCGCGGCCAGCGGCACCGGCGTACGCCTCAACTCGGTGGAACCGGCCGGCCCGGCGGCCGCCGCGGGGCTCAAGGCCGGTGACGTGGTGCTGCGGCTGGACGGGCACCCGTTGACCGAGCCCACCGATCTGGTCGCCCTGGTCCGCAAGTACGCACCCGGCTCAGTGGTGACGGTCGAGTACCGGCGGGGTTCGGACCGGCAGAGCGCCTCCGTGACGCTTGCCGCAGACGCGAAGTGAGCCACCCTCACCCCCTCCCGGACCGCGCCCTGACGTGCGTAGTCTGGGCCTGACACGCACGAGGAGGCCGGAGTGCTCGACAACCTGAACTGGTGGGAGATCGGCGCGCTGCTGCTTCTGGCGCTGCTGATCTTCGGCGACCGGCTGCCCACCGTCATCAACGACGGTCTGCGGATGGTCCGCAACCTGCGCGCCATGGCCCGCAACGCCACCGGCGACCTCAGCCGGGAGCTGGGCACCGACATCCAGCTGGAGGATCTGCACCCGAAGGCGTTCATCCGGAAGCACCTGCTCAGCGAGGAGGACGAGCAGGCCATCCGGAAGCCGCTGCAGAGCATGTACGACAACATCCGCCAGGACGTCTCCGGCGTGCACGAGGACCTGAAGGACGTCGCCAAGGCGGCCGACCTGCGTACCAACGGCACCCGCCCGGCCACCGCCACCGGCGGCGCCACCGCCCCGGCCCCCCGCCCCAGCTACGACGACGCCACCTGACCTGGCGCCCCTCGCGCCCTCCGCCCCGGGCGCAGATACACGGAAAGAGTGGCCATCCCGCGCGGGATGGCCACTCTTTCCGTGTATCTGGGGGGATCTTGAGCGGGGCGGAGGCGCTCCCGGGTCAGCGGCCGGCGGGCTTGAGGCCCAGCGGCTTGCCGAGCAGGGACTCGCGGCGCACCGCGAGGCGGTCGGCCACCTGGACCAGCGCCTTCGCGGCCGGGGCCTCCGGCTGGGCCAGCACGATCGGGGTGCCGGCGTCGCCGCCCTCACGGACCCGGGTGTCCAGCGGGATCTGCCCCAGCACCGGCACCTGCGCGCCGATGGTCCGGGTCAGCGACTCGGCGACGGCCTCGCCACCGCCCGCGCCGAAGACCTCCATCCGGGAGCCGTCCGGCAGCTCCAGCCAGGACATGTTCTCGATCACGCCGACCACCCGCTGGTGGGTCTGCAGGGCGATCGCGCCGGCCCGCTCGGCCACCTCGGCGGCGGCCGCCTGCGGGGTGGTGACGACCAGGATCTCCGCGTTCGGCAGCAGCTGGGCCACCGAGATCGCGATGTCCCCGGTGCCCGGGGGCAGGTCCAGCAGGAGGACGTCCAGGTCGCCCCAGTAGACGTCGGCGAGGAACTGCTGCAGCGCCCGGTGCAGCATCGGGCCGCGCCAGACGACGGCCGCGTTGCCCGGGGTGAACATGCCGATCGAGATGACCTTCACGCCGTGCGCCTGCGGCGGCATGATCATGTCCTCGACCCGGGTCGGGGCGCCCTCCGCGCCGAGCATCCGGGGCACCGAGTGGCCGTAGATGTCCGCGTCGACCACGCCGACCGAGAGGCCGCGGGCGGCCAGCGCGGCGGCCAGGTTGACCGTGACGCTGGACTTGCCGACGCCGCCCTTGCCGCTGGCGACCGCGTACACCCGGGTGCGGGAGCCGGGCTGGGCGAACGGGATCACCGGCTCGGCCGTGGCCGTGCCGCCGCGCAGCTTCGCCTGCAGCTCCTGGCGCTGCTCCGGGCTCATCACGCCGAACTCGATCTCGACGCCGGTCACCCCGGGCACCGCGCCCACGGCGGCGGTGATGTCGGTCCGCAGCTTGTCCCGCAGCGGGCAGCCGGCCACGGTGAGCAGCAGCTCCACCCGGACGACGCCGTCGTCGCCCGCCTCGGCGGAACGGACCATGCCGAGCTCGGTGATCGGCCGACGGATCTCCGGGTCGTTGACGGTGGCCAGGGCGGCCTGGATCGCGTCGGAGACGGTGCTGACGGGTGCTGACATGCCCGCAATGCTACGTCGGTGGTCATCGGCGGTCGCCGCTGGCGGGGGGCGGTGTGAGCGAATCGATGGCCCGACCAGGGGGTGGACGAGCCGTGGCGCGAAGTGGGACGATCGAGACGAACGCCGCTCGCCTGGCCCCTTGAGGCGCGCGGCGTTCAATACGTTCCGGCCCGGTCTCAGCCCTCGAAGCGCCCGTCGCGGGCGTAGTCGCCGTCCAGGTCGTCGCGGGGCTCGTCGAGCGGCTCGCCGCCGGCCTGCCGGCGCGCCTCCCGGTGCTGCTGCTTCCGCTCCAGCTTCCGCCGGCGCTCCGCCGCCTCGTCCAGCTCCTCGGCCAGCCGGGCCAGCTCGGAGCGGAGGAAGTCCCGGGTGGCCACCTCGCCCATGGCGATCCGCAGCGCGGCGATCTCCCGGGCCAGGTACTCCGTGTCGGCCTTCTGCAGGGTGGCCCGCCGACGGTCCTCCTCCAGCGCCACCCGGTCCCGGTCGGCCTGCCGGTTCTGCGCGAGCAGGATCAGCGGGGCCGCGTACGACGCCTGCAGGGAGAGCACCAGGGTCAGGAAGGTGAAGGTGTACGGGTCGAACCGCAGGTTCGCCGGGGCGAGGGTGTTCCAGAGGAACCAGGCGGTGAGGAACAGGGTCATGTAGACGAGGAAGTTCGCCGTACCCATGCCTCGGGCGATGCCCTCGGCCACCCGGCCGAAGGTCTCCTGGTCGATCCGCGGGAGGCGGAAACCCCGCGGTGCGCGCGGCTGGTCGAGCCGCTCGGTCCGCCGCTGGTCAACCATCGGTGCCGGCCTCCTGGTCGGCGGCGGGGGCGCTCACCATGGCGTCCCTCTCGCGCCAGTCGGGGGGCAGCGAGTGGTCCAGCACGTCGTCCACGGTCACCGCGCCGACCAGCCGGTTGCTCCGGTCCACCACCGGCATGGCGACCAGGTCGTACGTGGCCATCCGCCGGGTGATCTCGGGCAGCGGGGTGGTCGGCCGGAGCGGGTCGATGTCGTTGACCACGATGCCGCCGAGCAGGTCGGCCGGCGGCTCCCGGAGCAGCCGCTGGAAGTGGACCATGCCCAGGTAGCGGCCGGTCGGCGTGGTGAGCGGGGCGCGCGCCACGAAGACCTGCGCGGCCACCGCCGGGGAGAGCTGCGGCTCCCGGATGCGCGCGAGGGCCTCGGCCACCGTGGCGTCCGGCGGCAGGATCACCGGCTCGGAGGTCATCACGCTGCCGGCGGTGCCGGAGGCGTAGCGGAGGAGCTGGCGTACCGGGCTGGCCTCGTCCGGCTCCATCAGGTCGAGCAGCACGTCCTGCTCGGGCGGCGGCAGCTCGTTGAGCAGGTCGGCGGCGTCGTCCGGGTCCATCTCCTCCAGCACGTCGGCGGCGCGCTCCCGGTCTAGCGCGGCCAGGATCTCCACCTGGTCGTGCTCGGGGAGCTCGCTGAGCACGTCGGCGAGGCGCTCGTCGTCCAGCGCCGCCGCGACCTCGTTCCGGCGGGCGTCGGGCAGGTCCTGGAGGGCGTTGGCCAGGTCGGCCGGGCGCATGTCCTCCAGCACGGCGAGCAGGTTGGCCGTACCGCGGGCGTCGGCGATGCCGCCGAGGCCGCGTACCCGGTCCCATTCGACCTGGTGCAGGTGGCCGCGGCGGGCGAGCCGGCTGGTCTGCTCGCGGACGGCGACCCTGGTCAGCGACCACTCGCCGCCGCGGCTGCACTCCATCGCCACGTCGACCACCGAACCCGCCTGCCCGCTGTCCAGCTGGACCCGCCGGTCCAGCAGCTCCTGGAGCACCAGCACCTCGTTGGGGCGCTTCTCGAACCGGCGCAGGTTGAGGGTGCCGCTGCCGAGCACGACGGCGTCCGGGTCGATGGAGGTGATCCGGTTGATGGAGAGGAAGATGCGCCGGCGCATCGGCATCTCGGCGACCAGACCCACCACCTCCGGCGGGCGCTGGGTCTGCCGCATCCGGGCGACCGCGTCCCGGACCCGGCCCACCTGGTCGCCGTTCGGGTCGAAGACGGCGACTCCGGCGAGTCGAGCGATGTAGACCCGGTTCGGCGTGCTCACGGGCACCAGCCTAAGGGCCTAGTGTTTATCAACATGTCGACCTTGGCCTACGAGATCGTGGACGTCTTCACCGATCGCCCCTTCGCCGGCAACCCGCTGGCCGTGGTGTTCGGCGCCGAAGGGCTGGCCACCGAGCAGATGCAGGCGCTCGCGCTCGAGTTCAACCTGTCCGAGACGGTGTTCGTGCTGCCGCCGACCCAGGTCGGCGCGACGTACCGGGCGCGGATCTTCACCCCGGCGGCGGAGCTGCCGTTCGCCGGGCACCCCAGTGTGGGCGCCGCGGTGACGGCCAGTCGGCGCGGGATGTTCGAGCCGGGCCGGGTCACCCAGGAGTGCGGCGCCGGGGTGCTGCCGATCGAGGTGGGTCCCAGCGGCGCGACGCTCACCGGCGGTATCCCCACCCTCGGCCCCGAGCTGGACCCGGAGCCACTGCTGGAGATGGTCGGCCTGACCGCCGCGGACCACGCCGGCCCGGCGCCCCGGGTCGCCGGCTGCGGCCTGGAGTTCCCCTACCTTCCGGTACGCCCGGACGCGGTGGCCCGGGCCAGGGTGAACGCGGCGGCGGCGGAGCGGTACGGAGTGGAGCACGTCAGCGTCTTCTCCTGGGACGGCGGGACGCAAACCGCGCACGCCCGGGTCTTCGTACCGGGGCTGGGCGTGCCGGAGGATCCGGCGACCGGCTCGGCCGCCCTCGGCCTCGGGGTGTGGCTGGTCGCCAGCGGGCTGCTGCCCGGCGAGGGCCGCTCCGAGTACGCGATCCGCCAGGGCGTCGAGATCAACCGGCCCTCGGCGCTGGCCTGCACGGTCACCGCCGCCGGCGGGGTGGCCGTGGGGGCGACGGTCAGCGGCCAGGTGATGCCGGTGGCCCGTGGCGAGATCGCGGTCCCGCCCTTCGTGGGCTGAGCCGTGGCACCGGCCACCCGTCCGCGCGACCGGGACGGTGACCCGGCCGGCCCTTGCTCCGCGCCTTTGGAGTTGAGTCGTTCGTGATATCAAACGGCCGGGGCGGGGTGCCACGCCAGGCCGGACGAGCGCTTCCAGCGGTCGGAGGACAGTCCCGCGAGTCGTTCCTGATATCAGCTCCAAAGGCGATGACAGGGTGGATGCCGGCCGGTGAGGCCGGGGCGGCTGTGCGCGGTCGGGCCGCTCGGTAGCGCTCGGCCGAGCACCTGGTCCACCCCGGACCGGCCGGGATGGGGGAGGATGCCGGTGTGACGGACGAGCTGGACAGCCCGGTGACGACACCCCTCATCGACGAGGCGGTGAAGAAGGCGGCCGTGGCGTGGGTGAGCGTCGGCGGCGGCCCGGCGTACGCGCTGTGGTGCCTGCCGCTCGACGGCGCGCTCCTGGTGGTCACCGGACCCGGCGAGCAGTCCGCGCCCGGCCTGGCCGACGCAGACACGGCGGAGGTGACCCTGCGCGGCGACCACGGCGGCCGGATCGTCACCTGGCCGGCCCGGGTGACCCGGCTGCGGCCGGGCACCGAGGAGTGGGACACGGCCGCGCCGCTGGTCGCGGCGAAGCGGCTGAACGCCCCCGGCCCCGCCGCCGAGCTGGTGGCCCGGTGGGCCACCGAGGGCTGCGCGGTCAACCGGCTGACGCCGGCGGGCGGCCCGGTCGCCGGCGCCGACCTGCCGGCCGACTCCCTGGCCGAACCGCCCCGGGAGGCCCCGGTGGTGCGGGCCACCCGCAGGCCGTTCCGGCTGCACAAGGTCCGTCGCCGCTGAGCGGGTCCGGTCCGGTCAGGCGGCGGCGAGCGGTGCGGCGACCGGGTCGAGCAGGTCGAGCACTTCGACCAGCGAGGCCAGCAGTGGGCCGGTCCAGCACCGGTCCGCGTTGAAGACCATGTGGTCGGCCAGGTCCGGCGCGGCCAGCCGGACCGCCGTCATGCCTGCCCGTTCCGCTCCGGTCAGCTCCTGGCTGCCGCCGTCGCCGACGTAGAGGCAGTCGGCCGGTGCGAGGTCGAGCCGGCGGCAGGCCGCCAGGTAGAGCGCCGGGTCCGGCTTGCAGCGACCCACCCGCACCGAGAAGACGCGTACGTCGAGCAGCGGCGCGATCGCGAGCTGGGGCAGGAACGCCGGCAGCTCGTGCGTGCAGTCGCTGATCACCCCGGTGCGTACGCCCCGCTGGCGCAGCGCGGCCAGCACCGGCACCGCCTCGTCCCGCAGCCGGGTGTCGGCGCGTACGGCCCGGTGCCGGGAGGCCACGGCGGCGCGTACCGCCTGGTCGGAGGGGTGCACGCCCGCTTGATCGCAGACCCAGCGCAGGGTCGCCTCGGCGTTGCCCAGCCGGCCGGTGGCGCGCTGGTAGTAGGTGCGGTCGAGTACCTCCGTCAGCGTGGCGGGTGGGCAGCCGAGCAGCTCGGCGGTGGCCTGATGGGCGGAGCCCCGCTGGACGCAGCGGGTCAGGGTGCCGAAGAAGTCGAAGAGCACCGCCTGGTACCTGGGCATGGGGGAGCGCCTCCGGACGTCGACGGGAGGGGTCGCCGGGACGCGCATGATCGTAACGGAGCGCTGACGTTCCGTGCTGTCCCCCGGACGTGTGAGGATTGCTCTCCGTGTCGCTCACTCCGTATCGGCCGCCGGTCGACGCGCTGACCCTCGGCGCGCTCGTGCTGGCCGTCGGCGCCGTCTCCTCGTCGGCCCCGCTGGTCGCGTTCGCCGCCGCGCCGGCCCTCGCCATCGCGTTCTGGCGCAACACCCTGTCGGTCGCCGTGCTCGGTCCGTTCTCGCTGGCCCGCCGGCGGCCGGAGTTCCGCGCGTTGACCGTGGGCGCCGGCCGGCGGGAAGGCCTGTACTGCGTGCTGTCCGGACTGGCGCTCGCCGCGCACTTCGCCACCTGGATGCCCAGCGTGCAGCTCACCACGGTCGCCGCGGCCACCGCGCTGGTCGCCACCCAGCCGGTCTGGCAGGGGCTGATCGCCCGCTGGCAGGGCCGGCGGCTGCCACTGGCGGTCTGGGCCGGCATCGGGATCGCCGTGGTCGGCGCGGCGCTGGCCACCGGCGCCGACCTCACCGTCTCCGGACGGGCCTTCGCGGGTGACCTGCTCGCCGTCGCCGGCGGCATGTTCGCCGCGATCTACACCGCCCTCGGCGAGCGGGCCCGGGCCACCATCAGCACCACCACGTACACCACCATCTGTTACGGGGTCTGCGCGGCGGTCCTGCTGGTGATCTGCCTGCTCGGCGGGGTACGCCTGCACGGCTACGACCCGGGCACCTGGCTGGCGATCCTCGGCCTGGTGGCGGGCGCCCAGCTGCTCGGCCACTCGATGTTCAACTACGCCCTGCACCGGGTCTCGGCCACCACGGTCAGCGTGCTGATCCTGCTGGAGGCGCCCGGGGCGGCCCTGATCGCCTGGGTCTGGCTCGGCCAGCTGCCCCGCCCGCTCGCCCTGCCCGGGCTGGCCCTGCTGCTGGCCGGCGTCGCCGTGGTCATCCTGGGCGGCGCCCGCGCCGGTCGCCGTACCGAGCCGGTGGCCGTGCCCGCCGACCCGGCCCCGCTCGGCGACTGACATCCGGCCGCTTTTCTCCGAAAGCGCGGCCCGCTGCCGCCGCCATCGGTGAGAGTGCGGAGGATGGGGGCGGAAGCGGAACAGCGGGGCGACGACGAGGCCGAGCGCGGCACCGTCGTGACGCCGTCGGCCGAGTTCCCACCGCTCGACCCCGAGGAGCGGGCCGCGCTCGGGCGGATCGGGGACCACTGGCAGGAGCCCCGCCGCCCCGACGACCTGCCGGTTGACCCGACCCTGGGACGGAACCGCCGCCGGCCGGCGCCGACCCGGTTCGGCCGGTTGGCGCCGATCGAGATGTTCACCGTCGAGCAACCGGACGAACTGGTGGCCACCGAGCCGGCCCACCTGCCCGGCAACCGGGCCGGTCGGGCAGCCACCAAGCTCCGCCGCGTGCTGTTCGGCCCGCCGCTGTCCAGCGCCGCCGTGCTGTACGAGCGGATGCGCAAGCTGGTCGCCGTGCCGATCCTCTCCTCCGACGTGCTCAGCTCGGTGGCGTACGGGCCGGAGGCGCTGCTGACCGTGCTGGTGCTGGCCGGCAGTGGCGGGCTCGGGCTCTCCCTGCCGCTGGCCGCGATTCTGGTGCTGATGATGATCGCCGTGGGGGTGTCGTACCGGCAGACCATCCCGGCGTACCCGCACGGCGCCGGGTCGTACATCGTGGCCGGGGACAACCTGGGGCGGACGGCGGGACTGACCGCGGCGGCCGGGCTGATGCTCGACTACGTGCTGACCGTGTCGGTGTCGGTCGCGGCCGGCGTGGGCGCCGTCACCTCGGCGGTGCCCGGGCTGGCCCCGACCTCCGTCCTGCTCGGCGTGCTGGTGATCGCCGTGCTGCTCGCCGGGAACCTGCGCGGGGTACGGACCGCCGGCAACATCTTCGTGCTGCCCACGTACGCGTTCGTGGCCGCGGTCCTCGCCGTGCTGGTGGTCGGCTACGCACGCGCCGCGAGCCGGGGCTTCACGCCGGTGCCGCCCCCGGCGGTGCCGGCCGCCGAGGGGCTGGGCCTGCTGCTGGTGCTGCGCGCCTTCTCCTCGGGAGCCGTGTCGATGACCGGCATCGAGGCGGTGTCGAACGCGGTACCGGCCTTCCGCCCGACCGAGTGGCGCAACGCCCGTACCTCCCTCAGTTGGATGATCGCCACGCTGGCGACGCTCTTCGCCGGGCTGGTCGGCCTGATCCACCTGGACGGCCTGGTGCCCCGATCGGACCAGACGATCCTGTCCCAGCTCGGCCGGGTCACCTTCCCCACCGGCCCCTGGTACGCGTTCCTCCAGGCCACCACCGCGTTGATCCTGCTGCTGGCGGCGAACACCGCGTTCAACGACTTCCCCCGACTGCTCTTCTTCATGGCCCGGGACGGCCACGCGCCCCGCCGGTTCCTGCACATGGGGGACCGGCTGGCGTTCAGCAACGGCCTGGTCGCACTGGCCGGATCCGCGGCGCTCATCTTCGTCGCGTTCGGCGGCCACACCGAGTCGCTGATCCCGCTCTACGCCGTCGGGGTGTTCCTCGCCTTCACCCTGTCGCAGACCGGCATGGTGGTGCACTGGCGGCGGCACCAGGGGCCGGGCTGGCGCCGCCGGCTGGCGCTCAACGCGGTCGGCGCGGTCCTCTCCGGGCTGGTGCTGATCACCGCCGCGGTGGCCAAGTTCTCGGAGGGCGCCTGGCTGGTGGTGGTCGCGGTGCCGCTGCTGGTGCTGCTCTTCCGCCGGATCCACCGGCACTACGCCACGCTGCACCACGCCCTGGCGCTGTACCCGCCACCGGCCGCCGGGCCCGCGCCGGCCGCCCGGCCGCGCGGCCCCGCCGGGTCCAGCGAGGGCGAGGAGCTGCCCCAGGAGGTACGCCACCTGGTGGTGGTGCCGATGGCCCGGCTGAACCGGGCGTCGCTGCGCGCGCTGGCGTACGGGGTGTCCCTGGGCCAGCCGACGCTGGCCGTGCACATCGCCCCGGAGGAGGTGGAGGCGGACCGGTTCCGGGAGCAGTGGTGCGCCTGGGGCGACCACGTGCGGCTGGAGACCGTGGTCTCGCCGTACCGGTCGGTGATCGGGCCGTTGGCGCACTACCTGGAGGCGCTGCACGCGACCCGGCCGGACCTGACGCTGACCGTGATCGTGCCCGAGGTGGTGCTGCGCCGGCGCCGGCACCGGCTGCTGCACAGCCGGGCCGAGCAGCGGCTGCGCGCCGCGCTGCGGGCCCTGCCCGGGGTGGTGGTCACCAGCGTCCCGGTCCACGTCTCCGAATGACCGTCGGCGAGCGGGCGCCGCCGTCGAGGCCGGCTCAGGCGTCGAGGGCGGCTCAGGCGTCGAGGCCGACGGCTCGCGCGCTCGCCGTCCAGAGCCGGGCGGCCAGCTGGGCGTCGCGCGCCTTGGGCAGCGGCCGGCGTGGCCGGCGGTCGTAGTAGTAGCCGCCGGAGATCAGCCGGGACGGGTCCTGGTGCGTCAGCCAGATGAGCGTCTCCGCGCCCTTCTCCGGGCTGCGGAACGGCAGCAGCCGCATGCCGAGCGAGACCAGCGGGCTGTCCGCGCCGAACCGGGTGCGTACCACCCCCGGGTGGAACGAGTACGCCGGCACCTCCGGCCAGCGCCGGGCCGCCTCGGCGGCGAACAGGATGTTGGCCTGCTTGCTGGTGCCGTACGCCCGGTAGGGCCGGAAGTCGCGCAGGGTGGCGTTCAGGTCGTCCGGGTCCAGGGCGCCGCTGCGGTGGGCGCCGGAGGCGGTCACCACCATCCGCCCGATCCGGTCCCGCAGCAGGTTGCTGAGCAGGAACGGGGCGAGATGGTTGGCCTGGATGCTGAGTTCGAAGCCGTCCACGGTGGTGACCGGCTGGAGCACGATCGCGCCGGCGTTGTTGGCGAGCACGTCGATCCGGTCGTACGCGGCGCGCAGCTTGTCGGCGAGCCGACGGACGTCGTCCAGCACGGCGAAGTCGGCCCGGAACAGTTCCGGACGCTCGCCGCTGGCCTCGCGCACCCGGTCCCCGGCGGCCTGGAGCCGGGCCGGGTCCCGCCCGACCAGGACCACCTGGTCGCCACGGGCGGCCAGGTCGACTGCGGCGGCCAGGCCGATGCCCGAGCTGGCCCCGGTCACCACCACGATCCGACGCTCAGTGAGATCTTCCACAGGTCCATTCACCCCGGTCACGGCACGAGGTTACCGTGGCGTCACAACGCCCTTTGGGATCGTTAAGTTCTCGGTTTCTTCATTTCTGGAGGCGTCGGCGTGTCCGCCGGACGCTGGAAGGAGCGCATCCATGGCCGCTGTCGGTCGCCCCCGCCGGTCCTGCCTCGCGGTACCCGGCTCCAGCGTCAAGATGCTCGGCAAGGCCCAGGGCCTCCCCGCCGACCAGGTCTTCCTCGACCTGGAGGACGCCGTCGCCCCGCTGGCGAAGCCGGACGCCCGCAAGAACATCGTCGCCGCGCTCAACGAGGGCGACTGGACCGGCAAGACCCGGGTGGTCCGGGTCAACGACCTGACCACGCCGTGGACGTACCGGGACGTGATCGAGGTCGTCGAGGGCGCCGGGGCCAACCTGGACTGCATCATGCTGCCGAAGGTGCAGAACGCCGCCCAGGTGCAGTGGCTGGACCTGACGCTCACCCAGATCGAGAAGACCCTCGGCCTGGAGGTGGGCCGGATCGGCATCGAGGCGCAGATCGAGAACGCCGCCGGCCTGGTCAACGTCGACGCCATCGCCGCCGCGTCGCCCCGGGTCGAGACGATCATCTTCGGCCCGGCCGACTTCATGGCCTCGATCAACATGAAGTCGCTGGTGGTCGGCGCGCTGATCCCGGACTACCCGGGCGACCCCTACCACTACATCCTGATGCGCATCCTGATGGCCGCCCGGATGCACGACAAGCAGGCCATCGACGGCCCGTTCCTGCAGATCCGCGACGTGGACGGGTTCCGCGAGGTGGCCAAGCGCTCGGCGGCGCTGGGCTTCGACGGCAAGTGGGTGCTGCACCCCGGACAGATCGACGCGGCCAACGAGGTCTACTCCCCGGCCCAGGCCGACTACGACCACGCCGAGCTGATCCTCGACGCGTACGACTACTACACCTCGGAGGCGGGCGGGAAGCTCGGCGCGGTGATGCTCGGCGACGAGATGATCGACGAGGCGTCCCGCAAGATGGCGCTGGTGATCGCGGCCAAGGGCCGGGCGGCCGGGATGACCCGTACCTCGTCCTTCACCCCGCCGTCGGAGTGAGCCCCGGACGCTGAACGTGACGGGCCGCCCCGGACGACCGGGGCGGCCCGTCCCGGTCAGTAGCCGCTGGAGGTGTCGCTGTTGACGGCGATGACGATCGCCACGATGTAGACGGTGATCAGCACCACCATCAGACCGGTAACGATCCAGCCGACGATGATGCCGGCCTTCGCCATGCCGTCGCCCCCCTCGCCGGTCTCCCGGATCTGCTTGCGGGCGATGTGCCCCATGATCGCGCCGATCGGGGCGGTGATGCACGAGGTGAAGCCGAGCAGCGAGAGCACCAGCGCCGCGATGGCCAGACCGTTGGTCTTGGTCGACGGCGCGGGGGCGTACGCCGGGTAGGCCGGCGGCGGGTAGCCGCCCGCGGCGTACGGGTCGCCCACCGGGTAGGCCGGCGCGGCGTACGGACCGGCCGGCGCGTACGGGTCCGCCGGGGTCGGCTGGGTCGGGATGGGGTTGCCGGCCATCGGCAGCGTCGGGTCGGCCGGCGGACCCGACTGGGGGCCGGCTGCGGACGGGTCCTGCCAGCCACCGGACGGCGGGGGATAGCTCATCTGGTCATCTCCGTAGCTTTCGGGTGCCGTCAGGGTAGCCAGCCGCCCGCAAACCGGAGGACCGGCTTTCCGGGTGCCGCGTTGCCCGGAACGTCTACAGCGGGCAGGATCGCGGCATGGCAGTTGACGCGCGGGGCGGTCGGTCGCGACGGGACGTGAGTCGCCCGGGGACGGTGCGACGCAGCCGGGCCGGCTTTCCGGCCGGGTCCGCCGACCAGGACCAGCCGGCGCCGCTGGCCGAGCCGGTCACCATGCGGCTGGACGGCCGGGTCGCGCTGGTCACCGGCGCCGGCAGCCCGGACGGCATCGGGTACGCCACCGCGCGCCGCCTCGCCGACCTGGGCGCCCGGGTGGCGATTGTCTCCACCACCCGGCGGATCCACGAGCGTGCCGGCGAGCTCGGGGTGACCGGTTTCGTCGCCGACCTCACCGACGAGTCCGAGGTGGGTGCCCTCGCCGACGCGGTGGCGGAGCAGTTGGGCGACGTCGAGGTGCTGGTCAACAACGCGGGGCTGGCCAGCCGGGCCAGTCCGGAGGTGCTGCGCCCGGTGGCCCAGCTCAGCTACGACGAGTGGCGCGGCGAGATCGACCGCAACCTCACCACGGCGTTCCTGTGCAGCCGGGCCTTCATCGGCGGGATGGCCGAGCGGGGCTGGGGCCGGATCGTCAACCTGGCGGCCACCGCCGGCCCGGTGAACGCGCTGCCCACCGAGGCCGCGTACGCGGCGGCGAAGGCGGGCGTGGTGGGGCTGACCCGGGCGCTGGCCATGGAGATGATCGCCGACGGCGTGACGGTGAACGCGGTGGCCCCGGGCACCATCTACACCGCCGCGTCGACGGCGGCGGAGATCAAGCAGGGGCTGGGCACCCCGGTCGGCCGGCCCGGCACACCTGACGAGGTGGCCGCCGCCATCGCCTTCCTCTGCTCGCCGGCCGCCTCGTACATCACCGGGCAGATGCTGGTGGTCGACGGCGGCAACAGTGTGCGCGAGGCCGAGTTCCGCTGACGGTCAGCGGTAGTTGCCGCTGTCGGAGTTCGCCCACCAGGCCAGGCCGATCCAGCCGCAGCAGGCGAGCAGGCCGATGACGGTGAACACGTAGCTGAGGATCAGTCCCCAGGTGGCGAGCTGGTTGCCCTCCTCGCCGGTCTGCCGGATCTGCCGCTTCGCCAGGTGCCCGAGGACGATCCCGGCGGGGGCGAAGACGAAGGCGAAGACCAGCGACAGGACGGCGAGGACGTTCGGCCCGCCGCGCGGTCGCGGTGGCTCGCCGGGCGGACCGTACTGGCCGTACGGGGGCTGCGGGGCGTACGGCGGCTGGCCGCCGCCCGGGGGCTGGTGCCCCCAGTGCGGTTGCTGTGGCTGGTCTCCGTACGGCTGCCCGTAGGGTTGGCCGTAGGGCGGCGGCTCGTACGGCGACGGCGGCTGATCCGGATCGCCGGGTGGTTGGCTCACGCCACTCGCCCCCTCCGTCGCAGGTGAACGGCCCTCTCTCTTGCGGACGCTACCCGCAGCGGTGAACCTTTTCACAGCGGTTGTGTGGACTGGTCACCTTGGCCTCGCCGGGCGCGGGGCCGATACTGACCCAGCGTTCAGTTACCCATGAGTAATGCGCCGATCCCCCGGAGGCTGAGATGGCCCGACTCGCCCAGACGCCCGGCCTGACCGACGTGCAGAGGTCGATCCTGGAAACCGTCCGGGAGTTCGCCGACAAGGAGATCATTCCGCACGCCCAGCGGCTGGAGCACGCCGACGAGTACCCCACCGACATCCTCGACGGGATGCGCGAGATGGGCCTCTTCGGGCTCACCATCGACGAGGAGTACGGCGGCCTGGGCGAGTCCCTGCTGACGTACGCCCTGGTGGTGGAGGAGCTGTCCCGGGGCTGGATGTCGATCTCCGGCATCGTCAACACCCACTTCATCGTGGCGTACCTGATCTCACAGCACGGCTCGGCCGACCAGAAGGCCCGGCTGCTGCCCCGGATGGCCACCGGCGAGGTGCGCGGCGCCTTCTCCATGTCCGAGCCCGAGTGCGGCTCCGACGTCTCGGCGATCAAGTCGAAGGCGGTCCGCCACGGCGACAACTACGTCCTCAACGGCCAGAAGATGTGGCTGACCAACGGGGCGTACTCCTCGGTGGTGGCCACCCTGGTCAAGACCGACACCGGCGCCGACTCGGTGTACGGCAACATGAGCACCTTCCTGCTGGAGAAGGAGCCCGGCTTCGGCGAGACCGCCCCCGGCCTGACCATCCCCGGCAAGATCGACAAGATGGGCTACAAGGGCGTCGAGACCACCGAGATGGTCCTCGACGGGGTCACCGTGCCCGCCTCCGCCGTGCTCGGCGGGGAGGAGCAGGTCGGCCGCGGCTTCTACCAGATGATGGACGGCATCGAGGTCGGCCGGGTCAACGTGGCCGCCCGTGCCTGCGGCATCTCCATCCGCGCGTTCGAGCTGGCCGTCGCGTACGCCCAGCAGCGCCGCACCTTCGGCCAGCCGCTCGCGAAGCACCAGGCGATCGCGTTCAAGCTCGCCGAGATGGGTACGAAGATCGAGGCCGCGCACGCCCTCATGGTCAACGCGGCCCGGCTCAAGGACGCCGGCCAGCGCAACGACGTGGAGGCCGGGATGGCCAAGCTGCTCGCCTCCGAGTACTGCGCCGAGGTGGTCCAGGAGGCGTTCCGCATCCACGGCGGCTACGGCTACTCCAAGGAGTACGAGATCGAGCGCCTGATGCGGGAGGCACCCTTCCTGCTCATCGGCGAGGGCACCTCGGAGATCCAGAAGACCATCATCTCCCGCGGCCTGCTCAAGGAGTACAAGCTCTGAGCGCCCGCCCAACCCTGTGTTGATCAAGGAGTTTGCGTCACCGGCGCGGCCGGATCCGACGCAAACTCCTTGGTCAACGGGGTTGGGCGTCTGTGCCGGGCGTGCGGGCCGGCAGGTGTTGGCGGGTGCGGGTGATCAGGGCGGCGGGGTCGTCGGCGTACAGGCGGATCTCGTGGACCGGCTCGCTCGGGCCCTTGGGTAGCCGCACGGAGAGCGGCTCGCGCAGCACCAGATCGACGCTGGTCTGCTTGGCGGCGCCGATGTTCAGGATCGTCGCGCCCTCGTCCTGGGTGACCTGGACCGCGCGGCTGGACGGCAGCGACCGGTAGCGGGCGCTGACCGTGGCGATCGCGGCCCAGGGCACCAGGAAGTCGACGGAGAAGCCGTTGCGGACGCGCAGCCCGGCCGCCTCGGCGACGTGCGGGTGGACCCGCAGGCTGGCGAAAAGCCCGATCATCCACAGCAGGCCCCAGACGCCGAGCGCCAGCACAACCTTTCGCGCCGACGGAAGCGTGTGCGCCAGGATCACATCGAAGATCGGGATCTCGACCGCCGAGAGGACGATGAAGGCGATCAGGATCGGCTTCACCACGCCGACGTAGCTGAAGACCTGGGCCCCGGGTTCGGTCGTCGGTGGCCGGCGCAGCAGCCAGCGGTAGAGGCTGCGCCACATGCCGATCTCGTAGGCGACCGCGATCCTCAGCAGCGCGACCGGACTCCGCTCCCGCACAGCTCACCCCCGCCCCCCAGGCTTTTTACAATGCAGTTGCAACGTATCCGGCGGGACGGCTGCATGTCAATGCAGTCGTATTGTGAAAGCATGGGGGCATGCCGAAGCGGGTCGATCACGCGGAGCGCCGCAAGCTGATCGCCGACGCGCTGATGCGGGTGGCGGCCGAGCACGGGCTGGAAGCGGTCAGCCTGCGGCACGTCGCGACCGAGGCCGGGGTCTCCGCCGGGATGGTGCAGCACTACTTCCGCACCAAGGACGAGATGATGACCTTCGCCCTCGCCGTCGTACGCGAGCACGGCGAAGCCCGGGTGAGCCGGGCGGTCACGGCGCTCGGCGACCACCCCGCCCCGCGTACCCTCCTGCGGACCATGCTGGTCGAGCTGCTGCCGCTCGACGAGGCGCGCCGGGCCGACGGCCGCGTGGCGCTGGCCTTCCTGGCCTACACGGCGGTGCGACCGGCCGTCGCCGCGGCGCTGCACCAGGAGACCGCCGCCCTGCTGGCCTTCCTCGCCGGGCAGATCCGTGCCGCGCAGACCACCCGGCCGGCCGACCGGCGGGTGGACCCGGACCGGGCCGCCGTGGGCCTGCTGGCCGTCCTGGAGGGACTCGGGATCTACCTGCTCGGCGGGCACTACCCGGCGGAGACCGCGCTCGCCGCCCTCGACGCCCACCTCGACCTGGTCTGCGGGCCGGCGGAGCCCGTCGACCGGCCGCCGGTCAAGCGCCGGCGGGCTCCGGCGGGGTGACCGGCAGCCCCACCGCGAGCATCTCCGGCCGGGTCCGGAACTGCTCGATCGCGGCGAGCAGCCGTTCGTCAGGGACGGTCACCTCCCGCCCGCCGACCACCTGCGGCCACAGCCGGCCCGGATCCAGGCGCAGCCACACCCCGTCCCGCCGGCCCCGGGAGTTCGGTCGCGCCTCCCTGACCTCGGACCACGGGTACCACTCCGCGCCGTCCCGGATCCCGCTCGCGGTCAACGCCAACCGACCGGTGAACCGGACCTCCTGATACACGAGCGCACCGAGGCCGAGCGCCACGCCGGCCAGCAGGACCGGCCGGCCGACCCCGACCCAGGCCCACCCTTCGGGCAGGAGTGAGATGCCGGCGACCGTCAGTGTGACGGCCAGGGCAGCCTCGATGACCAGTTCCACCCAGCCGGCCGCGGACCGCCCGGCCACCAGTCCGGGCTCCGTCCCGTGCCGGCCGTGGACCCGGGCCCGCCAGACCAGCCGGCCGGTGCGCCGGGGCCGCCACCGCTGCTGCGCCAGGTGCACCCCGGTGACCGCCCACACCAGACCGTGGACGTCGGCCAGGTCGGCCGGGCTCCTCGTCAACAGGACCCGGGCGGCCATCCCGGCGACCGCGCCGCCGGCCGCGAGGGCCAGCAGCCGCCGGGACCAGAGCCCGTCGCGGTGGGGCTGCGCCGACGCCACCGCCGGCCCGGGAAGGGACACGCCCGCAGGGTACGCGCCGACCACCAGCTCCACGGCCCGCGCGGGACGGGTCAGCGGGGGTGGTGCGGGAGCCGTACCGTACGGCCCGTGCCGATCCCCCGCCGCCGCCGCGCGCTCGCCGCCCTCGTGCTGGTGCTCGTGCCGCTCTCGCTGCTCCGGGTGCTCCTCGGGCTGCTCCCGTTCCCCGGCGCCGGCCCGGCGCGCGTGGTCAACGGAATGCTCGTCCTGCCGGCCGGCGTCGTCGAGGCACTCGTCGTACCGGTCGGCTGGGCGCTGGCGGTGACCGCTGGAATCGCCGCGACGGCCCATCGCGACCGTCCGCTGCGCCGCACGCTCCGGGCGCTCCCCACGGCCTGCGCCGCGCTGCTCGCCGGGGTGGCGGCGGTGCTCGTCGCGTTCCTCCTGCTCGGGCTGGCGCTCCCCGCCGACCAGGGGGTGTTCTGGGTGATCGCCGCCCTGCTCGCCGTGCCGGTCGGTGCGCTCCTGGTCCGCTTCGCGCTGGTGCTGCCGATCGCGGTCCTGGACGGGCTGCGCGGCATGGCGGCGTTCCGGGCGGCCTCCGGCGCCGTACGCGGGCAGGTGGTTTCCTTCGGCTTCTCCCTGCTGGTCGGCGTGGCGGTGCCGGCCCTGCTCTACGGCTGGGCCTTCGCGCGCCCCGAGGAGCACGTCTCCGGTCCGTTCCAGGGCGTCCTCGCCTGGCTGCTGCGGGACCTGTGCCTGATCGCGGTGGCCGCCGTCCAGGTGCGGAGCCTGCTCGCCGTGTACCGCGACCTGCCCGGGCGGGAAGGCGTGTTCGGCGCGCCCGTGTCCGAGCCGGTCGGCGTACCCACCCGGGGCCCGGGCCGGCGTGCGTTGTCGCTGGGCCTCGCGGCCTTGCTGCTTCCCGCGGCGCTCGCCGGCGGCGTCGTCGCGGCGGAGCGACTGCCCGGGGTCACCGTCCGAGCAGGAAACTCTCCGCACCGGATGATCGCGGTGGCCTGGCCACCCGGTCGTGGTCCGATCCTCGTCGGTCAGCACGAGATCGAGGACTGCCTCGACGACCGGTGCCGGGCGACCCGCCTCACCCCGCTGACCGTGATGATGTTCGAGCCGTACGGGGGAGCGGCGTTCGGTCCGGACGGTTCGGTCTACGCCCTCGGGCAGCAGGAGCTGGAGCAGTGCGACGCCCGACGGGTGTGCCGGCGGGCCGAGGGGCGGTTGGCGGCGCTGGCGGGATCCGGGGCGGCAGCGATCACTGTGTCCCCGGCCGGCGAGATCCTGCTTGCCAGCGCGACCGAGGTCCGGCCCGCCGGATCCGCCGAGGGTACGGCCCGCGACGAGGCCAGCCACGTCGAGCTGAAACTGATCCGCTGCCCCGACGTCCGCTGCGTGGATCCGGCGGTGACCAGCCTCGGGCTCGTGGACGGCGCACTTGAGACGCTCGACAATTCACCCGCGAGGCTGATGATCCGAACCCGTCGAGGCGCGGAGCCGGTCGTCGCCTTCCGATCGCCGTCCACCGGCGTGGTCTCGGTCGGCTGGTGCGCGACCCCGGACTGTGCCCGGCCCCAGCTCGCGCCGTTCGGCGGAGGGCGGCCGGGCATGCCGTCAGAAGAGGAACTCACGTCGTTGGGCTTCGACGACGTCTTCGGCTGCCCGACGGGCGGCTGCGGGGACGGCGGGCCGGTCGCCACCGTCCATGGGCAGCAGGGTGAGGTCTACGACGTGGTGATCGAACGCGGACGCCGGGAGGGCTTCCGCCTCCAGGTGGGTGCCGGCGACCCGACGCCGGGTCGCGTCGTGCTGCGGCTCTGCGCCGCGCACTCCTGCCGTGACCCGCGGCGGATACCACTCGCCGAGGTTCCCTACGCCTTCACCGACCAGGGGTTCTTTCCCGAGCGGCGGCGCTGGCTGATGGCCGTCGCCCCCGACGGGCGGGCGGTGATCAGCGACGCCTTCGCCAATCACACCATGATGGTCCGCCCGTGAGCCGGGCGAGGGTCAGGCGCGGCGGCTGAGCCCGCCGGCCGCCCGCTCGATGATCAGGCACCTGTCCTCGACGTAGTCGATCCCCGCCTCCTCGGCGATCCGCCGCGCCTCCGCGGAGAAGATGCCGAGCTGCAACCACACCGCCGGCGCGCCGATCCCCACGGCCTGCCGGACCACTTCCACCGCGTCGCGGGCCGGGCGGAACACGTCCACCAGGTCGACCGGGTGCGGGATGTCGGCCAGCGACGGGTACGCCTTCTCGCCGAAGAGTTCGTCCACCGTCGGGTTCACCGGGATGATCCGCCAGCCGTGGCGCTGCATCTCCAGCGGCACCCGGTGTGCGGCCTTGCCCGGGTCACGGGACGCGCCCACGACGGCGATCACGGCGGAGTCGGCGAGGATCTGCTGGGCGGAGCGCATTGCCCGAGCCTAACCCGGTCGGTGCCGGGCGACCGGGCGAGCGCCATCACACCGGGCCGGCTCGAGAGCGGCTCGGCGCTCGTGGGACTACAGCAGCGCGAGTTGCTCGGCCGCCGGTGCCGGGGACGGTGCGGCGGGCAGCCGCCGGTTGTCACCGACCTCGCCCCGGTGCAGCCCGTGCCGGCGGGCCGCCATCCGCACCCGCGCGGTCACCTCCCGCTGGTACGCCTGCGGCGCGTACGACCCGGAGCGGTAGAGCTGCCGGTAGCGGGGGACCAGGTGCGGGAACTCGCGGGCCAGCCAGTGCGCGTACCACTCGCGGGCGCCGGGACGCAGGTGCAACGGCAGCGGGGTGACGCTGTTGGCCCCGGCTGCGGCGATCGCGGCCACGGTGGCGTCGATCGACTCGTCGTCGTCGGTGAGCCCCGGCAGCACCGGCGCCATCAGCACCCCCACCTGGAAGCCGCCGTCGGTGAGCTGGCGGACCGCATCCAGCCGGCGGTGCGGACTCGGCGTGCCCGGTTCGACCGCCCGCCACAGGGCCTCGTCGACGAACCCCACCGAGTAGGACAGCCCGACCCGGGTCACCTCGGCCGCCTGGCGCAGCAGCGGCAGGTCGCGCAGGAGCAGCGTGCCCTTGGTCAGGATCGAGAACGGGTTGGCGAAGTCGCGCAGCGCCTCGATGATCTGCGGCATCAGCCGGTAGCGGCCCTCCGCCCGCTGGTAGCAGTCCACGTTGGTGCCCATCGCGATGTGCGCGCCCCGCCAGCGCGGCGCGGCCAGCTCGCGGCGGGCCAGCTCCCCGGCGTTGACCTTGACGATCACCTTGCGGTCGAAGTCCGCCCCGGCGTCCAGGTCGAGGTAGGTGTGGGTGTTGCGGGCGAAGCAGTTGTGGCTGACCACCCCGTTGGCGATGAAGTCGCCGGTGCCGGTGGTGATGTCCCACAGCGGCAGCTCCAGGCCGAGGTCCTCGATGCTCACCACCCCGAGCCGGGCGCGGCACTTCAGCGCGGCCCCCTCGACGGACCGCTTGCGGGTGATCGCCGGGTCGGTCAGGTGGAAGAAGCGCAGCCGCTCCGGCAGGCCACCGGTCAGCCGGAGCTGGCGCACCCGGTTGGGGCGGCCGGGATGCTCGATGACCCCGCGGAAGCCGAAATGGTCCAGGGCGCTCGCCGCGCGGTCGAGGATCTCGTCACCACCGCTGATCCGGAAGACGCCCCGACTGCAACTGCCTCCGGCGTCGAAGATGCCGGCGAGGAAGCCCAGGCGCCAGTCGTCCGCCGGCTCGTCCGGCCAGCGGATCAGCTCGGCGATCGCCTCGACGTCCCGCTGGCGGGCGGTGCGGAGGGTGGTGAGCGCCCGCCGTTTGCCGGTGACCGGCGCGGCGGAGGAGCGCCGCGTCTCGACGCCGGCCTCGGTGAGGAACCGCTCCGTACGGTCGAGCGCCTCCTCGTCGGCCAGGGCCAGCCGGAACCGGCTGCCGAGGTGCGCGTCCCCCCGGACCATGCCGCACAGGTAACCCCGCCGGTAGTCGGCCCACTCCTTGGGCGCGGTGGCGAACCGACCGGTCCCGATCAGGCGGTTGCGGGTGGTCAGGTACGGCCGCTTCCCGGCGCCACCCATCGCGCCGGTCACGTACTTCCAGCCCCGCTCGGTGAGGAACCGGTGGTCACCGCTGGCGACCAACGTGGTGCCGTCCTCCAGGGTGACGCGGTAGGCCCGCTTCACCGTCGACCAGACGTCGCGGACCGTGGTCACCACGTACCGGCGGTAGGCGCCGCTGCGCTCGGTGCCGTAGATCCGGTCGCCCGGGGTCAGTTCGCTGATCGGCCTCGTGCGGCCGTCGGCCATCAGGATCGGCGTGTCGCCGGAGATGCAATAGACGCACGCGTGACTGCAGCCCCGGTAGGGGTTGATCGTCCACTCGAACGGGACGCGGGACTGGCCGGGCACCCGGTTGATGATCGACTTCGCGTGGACCTCGTAGAAGGTCATGCCGGCGAAGCCAGGCGTGTCGAAGGTGCGGACTGTCGCGCCGGGGAGCGCCAGCGGCAGGGGTGGAGCCGCCGGCGCTGCCCCGTCGGGAGTCCCCTCGTCCGGGGGAGCGGAGAGGTTGTCCCAGCGCATGGCACTCATTCGAACACGCGTACGAACGAAGCGCAAGTGACGCGCCGGACACCGACCCACCGGAGCGGGCCGGCCGGGTGCAGGATGGGGGCATGGAGACGTCGACCTTCGTCTACGACGGCGACTGCGCGTTCTGCACCCGCTGCGCGGAGTTCATCGAGCGCCGGATCCCCACCGGCGCCCGGGTGCTGCCCTGGCAGTTCGCCGACCTGGCGGCGCTCGGGCTGACGGAGGCCGAGTGCGAGGAGGCGGTGCAGTGGGTGGGCGCCGACGGCAGCCGTGCCGCCGGCCCGGACGCCATCGCCCGGCTGCTCGGCGACAGCGCGCCGCTCTGGCGGGTCGCCGGCGCCGGCCTGCGCTTCCCGCCGGTCCGGGCGGCCGCCTGGCCGGCGTACCGCTGGGTGGCCCGCAACCGGCACCGGTTGCCCGGCGGCACCGCGGCCTGCGCCGTGCCCGCGTCCCGCCGGCACTGACACCCCGGCCCGTCCGGTCCGCCGAGGCTGCGCCGCCGGCCGGTCAGCCCTCCGGCGCGTCGGGGATTCAGTCCCGCAGGCCGGTGCAGGCGGTGCCGTCGATCGTGCACGCCGTCGGCAGGGAGTTGATCGCCGCGCCGCTCACCCGGAACGTCACCCGGACCGAGCCGCGGCCGGGCACCGTCCCGCTGCTCCCGTCCGGTCGGAACGTCCACGTCGCGCCGTCCTGGCTGGCCCGGGCACCGGAGACCGAGGTGACCCGGAGCGACTCCCTGGGCAGCACGACGGCCAGGGCCCAGTCGCGGCGGACCGCGCCCGACCCGGGGTTGCTGATCGTCACCGCCGCGCCGTAGCCGAACAGGGCGTTCTCCTCGACGGCGAAGTGGGCGCGCAGTCCGGGCGGACTGGGCGGCGTCGCCGTGGTCCCCGGGGACGCGCTGACCGGCGGCGGGGCCGCGGCGGGCGGACCGATCCTGGTCGCGGAGCGGACCGACGCCCGGGGTGCCGGCGGGCTCCCGCCGGACCGCTCATCCGGCGTCCCGGTCGCCGGCGTGCCCGTCACCCCCACGTCCGTTGTGGGCCTGACCGCCACCGGTCCGGGCCGTTCCGGCGTGCCCGGCACCATGAGGATGGCGAACGCCGTCGCCGCCAGCAGCCCGAACGAGGCGGCGAGGGCCGCCGGGACGAGCCGGGAGCCGCCGAGCCGGCCGGCGACGACGCGCCGCGCGGCCCCGGTCACCGCGACGATCCCGTCCAGCAGAATGACCGCCACGGTCCGCCGTGGCTGGGCCGGTGGTGCCGGCACTGGGCCTTCCCCCCCCCTTCAGACCGTCCTCCCCGGGACGGGCGCTTGCGGTCCTCCCGGCACCACGGTCACCCGTTCCGAATCGCCCGGGCCGGCTCGAGGTGCACCGGCAGGTCCCGCTCGGCCTGCGCCACGAAGAGCGCCACCTCGTACGCCATGTCACCGACCTCGGCGTCGGCGCCGAGCCGGACGGTGAGGATCGCCCCGCTGCGGGTGGTGGCGACGAACACGAACGCCCGCGACATCTGCATGACGACCTGGTGCAGCACGGTCGCCTCGCACGCCCGGGTGGCCGCCTGACCGAAGGCGTGCAGGCCGCTGATGATGCCGGCGATCTGTTCCGCCTGGTCGTCCTCGACGTTCCGGGACCGGCCGAGCGGCAGCCCGTCGGGGGAGAGGACCACCGCGTACTCGGCTCCTGGTACCCGGTCGACCAGGGTGTCCAGGGCGGCGGTCAGGTCGTCGGTGGTGGCCAGTGAGTGTGTCATCGGGGTCCTCTCACTGCTTCCGGGGTGCGGTGTCTCGGCGGTGCCCGGCCGGCCGTTCCGGCCACGGTTGCCGGCCCGTGGTGCGCGACCGGTCGGCGACGACGGTGCGCAGCAGGGCCAGTAGTTCCGCCCGGTTGGCGCAGTTCAGCCGGGAGCGCATCCGTGCCATGTGGTGCTCCACGGTCTTGGCTGAGAGGAAGAGCCGGTCGCCGATCTCCCGGTAGGTCAGCCCGGCCAGCACGAGCTCGGCCACCTCGTGCTCGCGGTCGCTGAGCCGGTGCTGGGCCGGGACGGTGACGGCGTCGGCCACCTGCGGACCGGTCTCGGCCGCCGTGTCCGGAGGGCCGCCCCGGGGGGCCGCCGGCCGGCCCTGGAGCGCCCGGGCGCACTCCAGCAGGGCGGTCATCGCGCGTCGGTCCGAGGTGCGGATCGCGGCCTGCCCGGCGAGGCGGGCGGCGTCCCAGCACAGTCCGGCGTCGTGCAGCCCGCGGGCGGAGGTCTCCACCCGGACCGGATCGACCATGCCGCGCAGGACCTCGACCCAGCTCGCGGCGGCCGCGGCGACCACGGCGGCGTACCGGCTGTGGTCGGCGGCGGCGCGCAGGGCGGCGACGTGCTCGTCGGCGGTCGCCGGCTCCTCGGTCAGGATCGCGGCGTGCAGCCCGGTCCAGTGCAGCGGCGCGCTCCAGAGCGCCGGGTCCCCCAGCCGGTCCAGCAGCAGCCAGGCCTCCCGCAGGTACGGCTGCAGCCGGTCCGCCTCACCCAACCGGGCCCCGGCGACCGCCAGTTCGCCCAGCGGCAGCAGCGTGAACAGGTCGACGGGGTGCCGGACCACCGCCTCCAGCGCCTGCCCCCAGCCGCGTCGCAGCGCCGCGAGGTCGCTGTTGCGGCGGGCGATGCCGAGCCGGAGCGCACTGGCCAGGAGCAGGTCGCGCGACTCCAGCGGCCGGTCGCCGGCGCTGACGGCGGCGAGGCGCTCGGCCGCGGCAGCCGTGTGGCCCCGGACCAGCTGGATCCAGCCCTGCAACAGCCGGTGTCGGGGACTCATCAGCGGCCCGCCGATGCCGGCCGTCACCGCCCGGTCCAGCACCCGCTCGGCGATGTCGAACTCGGCACAGTGGATCGCGGTCAACGCGGCCAGCGCGGCCGGGCTGTCCGGCAGGAGCACCGCCCGCCCGTCCGGTTCCAGCAACGCCGCCGCCTGGACGAGTGTGGAGAGCGCGGCGGTCGGCGGGCCGGTGACGCTCTCCCGTACCCCTTCGGCCATCAGCCGGGCGGCGCCGGCGCGCAGGGTGGGTGGCCCGTTGGTGTGGTCCGGTGCGGGCAGGTCGGTGGTCAGGCGGCCGACCGCGAGCGCGCCGACGGCGGCGAACGCGGCGGACGAGGGGGTGCCGGACCACCGGTAGAGCTCGACGCTGCGTCCCACCTGGCCGCGGTGCGCCAGCGCCGTCGCGGCCACGGTCGCCGCCTCCGCCCGCTCGTCCGGGTCGGCCGTCGCGAGCAGCGGGTCCGCCAGCCGGAGGGCGGAGTCCAGGTCGCCGGCGAGCGCCGCGGCGACCGCCTGGCGGGTGTTCGCCGGGAGCCCTGCCGCCGTGGCCGTGGCGAACAGTTCGGTGGCGAGCGCGGGGTCGGTGGCCAGCACCTCCTCGGCCGCGGCCTTCAGCGCGGGCGCCGGGCAGTCGCCGAGCGCCCCGGCCGCGCGCAGCGAGCGGACCAGCGGGAGCACCGCCGCGCCGAGGCCGAGCTGCAGTTCGGTCAGCCGGCGCCAGATCGCGGTGCGTTCGGTGGCCGGGCTGAGCGCGATGACCGCCCGCCGGACGAGCGGCGCGAGCCGGCCGTCGGCGCCGAGCAGGCCGGCGGCTCTGCTTCCCGCCACCAGCTCGTCCACCGCCTCCGGCTCCCGGCCGAGAAGCCGGCCGAGCAGGTCGACCGGCAGTGGCACCCCCGCGGCGACGGCCAGCAGCAACCGCCGAACGTCCGCCGGCAGCTCCTCCAGGTCCGGTCCGAACTGGAGGACGGCGGTCCGGGGCGGCTCGGTCGGCACCCCGGCCCGGTGCTCCTGCCCGCGCAGCCCGTGGACCAACCGTTCGACGTCGCGGGGGACACCGCCGGTCTGCGCGTGCACGTAGGCGACCAGCTCGGTCCGCCGGTCCAGCTCCGGCACCCGGGCGAGGTAGGCGCCGGTCTGCTCCGCGGTGAACGGGGCGAGGGTGACCTGCTGCCCGTCCCGCTTGACCGCGTCGGCCAGCTCGGCCAGCCCCGCCGACCGGGGCCACGGCCGGTAGCCGATCAGCAGCCGATGCCGGCGGGCGACCACCAGCCGGCGCAGCGCCGCCAACCCCGCGTCGTCGAGCAGGTGCGCGTCGTCGACCAGCAGCACCGCCTCCGGGTCGGCCGGATCGGCCGGGCCCGGGACGCCGTCCACCACCGTGCGCCCGGCCCGCCGGTGGGCCCGCGCCAGTTCCCCGAGCAGGACGCTCTTGCCGTGGCCGCCGGGGCCGGTCACGCCGACCGCGAGCGCACCCGTGGAGTCCGCCTCGGCCGCGCTGAGCAGGGCCGTCGACCCGCCGGCCAGGACGAGCGGGGACTCGGCGGTGCGGCTCATGATCCCGCTGGTCATCCGTCGCGTCCCCGGCCCCGGGCCAGCGCCAGGCGGGACGCCTTCGGCAGGTGCAGCGGGGCGATCCGGACCGGGGGACGGGGCGGCGGCACGCCGGGGAGCGCCTGGTCGTGCGCGGTGGGCTGCCGCGCCGGGACGGCCGGCCCACCGCCGCTGACCGGTGCGGACCTGGGCGGCGGCACCGGCCGGCGGGGACGCGGTGACACCACCTGGCCGGCGGCGAGCGCCGCCCCGGTTGCGGCGGTCAGCTGGGGATCCGGCTCCACCTCGACGGGGACGGGAAACGCCGCCGCGAGCAGTTCGCGGACCACCGGGATCCGGGTCGAGCCGCCGGCCAGCAGGACGCCGTCGAGCTGCGCCGGCGTCAGGCCGGCGGAGTGTACGGCGCGTACCAGCAGGTCGACGGTGGCCTGCACCGTGGGCCGGATCAGGTCCTCGAACCGCGCCCGGGTCACCGGCACCCGAACCGCTCCCGTCGACAGGGCGAGCACCACGTCGGTCTCGGTGCCGACGGTCAGCTCCCGCTTGGCCCGGTCGCACTCCGCCAGCAGCTCGCGGGGCGTGGGGTGCCCGTCCCGGCCTTCGGCGCCGGCCAGTTCCCGGCCGAGCACGGTACGGACGTGCTCGGCGAGCGCCTCGTCGAAGTCGCCGCCACCGACGGCCGGCAGGCCCTGCGGAAGGCCGAACGTCTCGTACGTGCCCCGGGGATCGCGCCGGACCAGGGCGGCCTCGAAGGTGGTGCCGCCCAGGGCGTAGACGGCGGCCGTGGTGCCCGGGAAGCCGCGCGCCGCGTGGCTCTCGGCCACCGCGACCGGGCGGGGCAGCAGCGTGACGTTGCGCAGGTCGAGGTCCCACAGTGCGCGGTGCAGTAGCTCGCGCCGGTGCGGTCCCCACCCGGCCGGGTGGCTGAGCACGACGGCCTCGGCGAGCCCGCCCTCCCGGGCGGAGACCCGCTCCACCACCCATGCCGCCAGCTCCGCGATCAGCGTCTGCGGCGGGCACGCCTCGCCGCCGAGCACCAGCGGCACGTCGTCGCCGAGCCGGCCGACGAAGTCCCGGGTGGTGCGGCTGCCGTCGTCGGCGCCGGGCTCGCCGACCCGGAGCGACCCGTCCGGCGACAGGTGCAGCACCGACGGTACGACGGCCGAGTCCGCGTCCAGCGGGACCACCTCGGGGCGGGCCCAGGTGCCACCGCGCCACCGGGCGACCGCGGCGGCCGTGCTGGTGCTTCCGATGTCCATCCCCAGGACGTACGGCATGTGTTTGTTCCTCCACCGCGTGGCGCTGGCGACGGTGTCGGCACCGTGGCGACCACCCCGGCGTACCTCGGGGCTCCTACGTTCGTACCAGAGATCACTCCCGCCTCGGTACCCTAACCCTGGCCGGCCCGACTCCCCCTGTCCCCCTAACGAACGAGGGACCAATCTCCCTAATCCGGCCGGGCCAGTTGCGGGCGGCTCCCCGATGCCGACCACCGGCCCCCGGCCATAGCGTCACCGTCGACGCACGACCGTCGCTGACGCTACGTTCGAGGAGAACCCGCCCATGGATTCGCAGCAGAGCCTGCACGCGGAATCGCACCAGACCCTGCACGACTTTGTGCTCAACCTGCTCACCGACCCGGACGCGCGGTCGGCCTTCGACCTCGACCCGGAGGGTGCGCTGCAGGCCGCGGGGCTCACCGACGTCACCGCCGCCGACGTGCAGGACGTGGTCCCGTTGGTGGTCGACTACGCCCCCGGTGCCGGGCTCGGGCCGCTGGCGCCGGCGGTCGGACAGCTCGGGTTCGGCCCGCTGGTGGACGACACCACCTACGTGGCCGGCCAGCTCCAGGCAGTGCCGCAGCAGATCAGCGTCAACACCTCCCAGCACGGGGTGGACGCCACCGCCGGTGCGCTCGGCGTCATCGCGGTCGACCCGGCCGGCGGGTACGCCGGCGCGGCCGTGCTGCCGGGGATCGGCCTGGGCGTCGGACCGGGCGGTCTCGGCACCGACCTGGCCGGGGTGCACGACGTGGCGCACACGCTGGACGTGGACGTGGTGAGCGGGGTGGACGCCGCGGTCGACCCGGCCGTCGGGGACGTCGCCGGTACGGTCGCCAACCCGCTCGGCACCACCGACGGCGTGCTGCACGGCGACGTGCTCGGCGGGGACCTGGGTGTCCTCCCCGGCACCCAGACCCAGGTCGGCGGCCTCGTCGATTCGCTCGGCGTCGACGACACGCTGGGTGGGCTCGGCGTGGGTGACGTCGGGTCGCCGGCGCACGTGCCCGCCACCGTGGACGGCGTGACGCAGCAGGTGGACGGCACGATCAGCGGTGTGACCGGCACGGTCGGCGGCCTGACCGGAGGGATCACCCACAGCGTGACCGGTGACGCCACCGTGGCGCACGGCGACACCAGCGTCGGCGGCGAGGTGCACGCCTCGTCCGACGGCGGCCTGCTGGGTGGCCTGCTCTGACGCGAGGGCCCACCAGGGATGGAAGGCCGGATCGCCCCCCACGATCCGGCCTTCCGCCTCGCCCACTTGATAATTGAGCCGAAATCCGCACACTTGGTGCAATGGTCGCGGCGATCTGGTTGGACGTGCTCGACGAGATCGCTCGTACGTGCAGCGCATACGGGCGAGGCGAGCTGCTGCGGACGGTGCGGCAGAAGCGGGTCCAGCTACTGGATCCCAGGCTGCGCGTCCTGGTCATCGGCGAGTCGCAGCAGGGCAAGAGCCAGCTCATCAACGCCATCGTCAACGCCCCGGCCTGCCCGGTCGGCGACGGCCGCACCACCGTGCTGCCGACCGTGGTGCAGCACGCCGAGGTGCCCTCGGCCGCCGTGGTCCAGGCGCCGCCGGCGGCTCCGGGCCGGCCGGTCGGCGCGGAGCTTCCGATGACCGCCGAGCGGATCCCGGTGCCGCTCGATCAGGTCGCCGCGGGGGTGGCCGGCGCGTGGGGACGGCGGCCCGGCGGCGGCCCCGCGTACGTCGAGATCGGACTGCCCCGCGCCCTGCTCGGCGCCGGTCTGGTGCTGGTGGACACTCCCGGCGCCGACGAGGTGGCCGCGATCGGCGCGGCCGGGCCGGCTGCCGCCCCGGCCTCGGCGGACACCGTGCTGCTGGTCTCCGACTCCACCCGGGAGCTCTCCGCCACCGAGCTGACCGTGCTGCTGCACGTCGCCCGGTCGCACTCGAACGTGGTGGTGGTGCAGACCAAGACGGACCTCGTCCCGGACTGGCGCGCCGTCGCCGAGCGCAACCGGCAGCACCTGGCCGACGCCGGCGTGCCCGCGCCGGTCATCCCGGTCTCCTCGGCGTTGCGGTTGCGCGCGGCGGTCGCCGACGACCGGGACCTCAACGCCGAGTCCGGCTTCCCGGCGCTGATCGGCCGGTTGCAGCGGGACCTCGCCGGCAAGTCCGACCGCCTGGCCCGGGCCGCGGTCGGCCTGGTCGCCCGCACCGTGGTGGAACAGCTGGCCGCGCCGCTGCGCGCCGAGCTGGAGAGCCAGCAGGCCGAGGAGCAGTCCGGCCCGATCTCGCGGTTGCACGCGGCGCAACGCGAGGTCGACGAGCTGCGCCGCTGCTCGACCCGGTGGCAGAACACGCTCGCCGACGAGATGGCCGACCTGCTCTCCGACATCGAGTACGACCTGCGCGACCGGACCCGCCAGATCCTGCGCATGGTGGACGAGGCGTTCGACACGGCCGATCCGCTCAACGCCTGGGACGAGTTCGAGGAGTGGCTGGCGGGCAGCCTGCTGGAGGCGGCGGAAGCGAACCACGAGTGGCTGGTCCAGCGCTGCGACTGGACCACCCGCCGAGTGGCCGCCATCTTCGCCCGGTACGGCGGTGACGTGCTGCCGCCCTGGTCGATGACGGTGCCGGCGGATCTCGACGAGCGGCTGCCGGAGATCGAACGGCCGAACGTCGACCGGTTCACCGCGAGCCAGAAGCTGATCACCGGCATGCGGGGTTCGTACGGCGGGCTGCTGATGGTCGGCCTGGCGACGACGCTGGCGGGGATGCCCATGATCAACCCGCTGTCGCTCGGCGTTGGCGCCCTGTTCGGCGGCAAGAGCATCCGGGACGAGAGCCGGCAGCTGCTCCGCCGCCGGCAGGCGGTGGTCAAGACGGCGGTCCAGCGGCACGTCGACGACTTCTTCGTCCGGGTCACCAAGGACCGCCGGGACGCGGCCCGCCAGGCGCAGCGGATGCTGCGGGACCACTTCACCGCGCTGACCGAGGAACTGCAGGAGGCCATCATCCGGTCGTTCCGCAGCGCCAAGCAGGCCGCCGACACCGATGCGGCGGTCCGTGACCAGCGGCAGCGCGAGATCCGGCTGAAGATGACCCGGCTGGCGGGGCTCTTCGAGCAGGCGCAGCAGCTGACCGCCGCCCGGTCGGCCCCGGTGCAGCTGGAGCCCCGGGCATGACGGTCGGCCTGCGACTGGACGAGGCGGTGTGGGGGCTGCTGCACCAGGCCCTCCAGCTCTACCGGGACAGCCGCGGGGCGACGGATCACCTGCGACACCAGTTGGCCCGGCTGGAGCAACCGCTGCGGATCGCGATCGCCGGCCCGTGGCGGTCCGGCAAGTCGACCCTGGTGAACGCGATCATGGGGGAGGAGGTCGCGCCGGTCGAAGGGGTCGACGGCGGCAGCTGCTTCACCTGGTACGAGGACGGGCCGCAGCCGAGGGCCACCGCCTACGCGGCCGGCCATCCGCCCCAGGAGCTGGCGGTCGCCAAGTCGCCGACCGGGATGCGGCTGGACCTCGTCGGCTGGCGGGTGGGCGAGCTTCGGGACATCGTGGTGCAGTGGCCGACCAGGACGCTGCGCCAGGTGACCCTGATCGACACGCCGGCGGCCACCGGTGGCGACGAGCCGGGCCGGGCGCCGGTCATGGAGCGGGTGCTGCGCGACGCGGACGCGGTGCTCTTCCTGACCCGCGACGGTCGTGAGAGTGACCTGCGGGTGCTGGAGACGAGCCGGGAGAGCGCGGTCGGGCAGGCCGCCCCGGCCAACGTGATCATGGTGCTGTCCCGGGTGGACGAGACCGGCGGCGGGCGGATCGACGGCCTGCTCACCGCCCGCCAGTTGGCCCGGCGGCAGCAGCGCGATCCCCGGGTGGACGCGCTCTGCGTGACGGTCGTCCCGTGCAGCGGCCTGCTCGGCCTGGCGGGTCGGATCCTCAGCGAGTCGGACTTCGCCACGCTCGCGGCGCTGGCCCGGGTGCCCCGTCCGGAGCTGGAGCCGCACCTGCTCTCCGCCGATCGCTTCGTCCGCGGCGACGTCCCGCTCCGGCTGGACCCCGAGGTACGCGCCGCGCTGCTGGACCGGCTCGGGCTCTTCGGACTCCGGCTGGCGACCACGCTGGTCCGTACCGGCTGCGACAGCCGGGCGAAGCTCTCGGCCGAACTGATCCGGCGCAGCGGGCTGACCGAGCTGCGCGAGTCGATGAACCGGTTCCTGCTCGACCGGCGCGACACGCTCAAGGCCCGGTCGGCGCTGGCCGCCGTGGAGGCGCTGCTGCGGGCCGAGCCCCGGCGGGGGGCGGACGAGCTGCTGGGCCTGGTCGAGCAGATCCTCGCCGGGGCGCACGAGTTCCGCGAGTTACGCCTGCTCGCCGCGTTGCGCGGCACCCGGCTCGGGTTCGACGCCGAGCTGGCTGCCGAGGCGCAGCGGCTGGTCGGCGGCGACGGGGTCGGACTGGCGGCCCGGCTCGGCGTCGAGCACGACGCGACCGTCGACCGGCTGTGGGAGGTCGCCGCCGAGGCCCAGTGGCGCTGGCGCAACCGCGCGGAGGATCCGCTGCTCCGGCTGGCCCAGCGGCGTGGCGCCCAGGTCGTCGTCCGCAGCTGCGAGGGGATGCTCGCCGAGCTGGCCGAGGGCGGCCGGTGACAGCCGGCGGCGGAGCAGGCGGATCGGGCGGACCTTCTCCAGCGGCAGGAAGCTGGTCATCGCCACCAGGTGCGGCGCGAACGAGATGGTGATCGTCGCGATGGTGACCAGGTGGAACGAGTAGAAGAAGCCGACGGCGGCCACCCGCCAGCGCCGGGGCAGGACGAAGACCAGCGGGCTGAGCAGCTCGAAGGCGAGGATGCCGAACTGGGCCACGATCAGCAGGTGCGGCACCTGGGCGATCAGGTCGGCCAGCTCGGTGCCGCGCCGGATGATCGCCCTGGCCAGCACCGAGCCGGTCGCCCAGTCGAGGCCGCCGAAGCGGAACTTGGCCCAGGCGGCCAGGAAGTACGTGCAGATGACCGCGATCTGGGTGACCCGCAGCGCCCAGCCGCCGGCCTCGGTGGGGGTGGGATCACCGTGCCGGGCCCGTCCGGCGGTGGGTAGCACGGCCAGCGCGACGAGGAGGCCGAACCGGTCGTGGTCGACCTTGCCGTAGCTCATCGCGACGATCATCCACTCGAAGTAGAGGGCGAAGACCGTCCAGCCGAGCAGCCGGGGCGCCCGCCCGGTCGCGGCGAGCAGGGAGAGGACCAGCAGCACCCAGAAGATCGCGCCGACCAGCGCCGGGGTGGGGGTGGGCAGCGGGAGGAGCCGGCCGATCAGCAGCGGCTGGTAGAGGTCGCCGGGCACGTCGACGCGACTGCGTACCCAGGGGGTGAAGACCACCAGGTCGGCGGCGACGAAGAGGTAGACGAGGGTACGGAAGGCGGCGACCCGCCCGCGCGGCACCGCCTCGGTCAGCCAGCCGGTCACGGGGTGGCCTGCCAGGCCACCACGGTGCGGTCGGTCCAGCGGCCGGTCGGCCGGCCGCCCTGGATGTCGTACCAGCGGATCACGATGCGGACCTCGACCAGCGCGGGCGCGGCCGGGTGTCGCTCGGCGTACGCGTCGGCGACCTGGCGCAACCGGCCGGGATCGGCGACGTACCGGGACTGCTGGCCCTCGATCTCGGCGCGGCGGATGCCGGTCGCGTCCTGGTCCAGCGGAACCACCGCTCCGGTCCGGTCCACGCCCTCGACGCGGGTGTCCGGCGCGGGCGCGTCCGGCGGGTCGGAGGTGGAGTACATCCGGAACGGGCCGAACGGGAAGTCGTCGTCGGTGCCGCGGACGGTGCCGGCGAGGAGCAGCGCCAACCCCAGCACGGTGGCGCCCAGCCGGATCGCGCGCCCGCGGGTGGTCAGGGTCTCCATCGGATGTGGACGATACGGGATCGGGACCCCGGGAGGCGTCCGTCCGTCGTCCATGACTGGCTGACCGTGTCGCTACCGGTCAAGGCCGGGAGACGGCGACGGCCGGGCCCCGTTCGGGGACCCGGCCGTCGGTGCGAGTGGGTGCGCTCAGTGCTGGTGGCCCTGCTCGGCCATCTGCTTGCGGACCTCGTCCATGTCCAGCTTCTCCACCTGCTCGATCAGGTTCTCCAGCGCGGACTCCGGGAGGGCACCCGGCTGCGCGAACACGATCACGCCGTCCTTGATCGCCATCACCGTGGGGATCGAGCTGATGTTGAACTTGACGGCCAGCTCCTGCTGCGCCTCGGTGTCGACCTTGCCGAACGTGATGTCCGGGTGCTTCTCGGACGAGCGCTCGTAGACCGGGGCGAACCGCTTGCACGGGCCGCACCAGTCGGCCCAGAAGTCCAGCAGGACGATGCCGTCCTTCTCGGTCACCTCGTCAAAGTTGGCGGTGGTCAGCTCAACCGTTGCCATTGAACTCTCCGATCAGCGCGGATTGCTTCTACGTCCCGTGGAACCAGGGTGGATGTCCAGGAATTCCCGTGGCCGGGGCGACGAAACGCTGCGCAGGCTTGTGGTGACGCTCGGGCGCATCGAGGGTAATCGGTCCATCACGCCCTGCGGACCGCAAATGCATGCCGCATTTGCGTGACGGGACGTGATGGGAGCGTTTCCAGGGAGATCGCCTGAGCCGAGCACTACACTCGGGTAACTTGACGCTTGACAAGCGGGGATCCGGGCTGCGGAGATCGCTTGATAGGTGACCGCCGATTACTCCGCGTGATGTAACAAAAAGGTAACTGTGACGTCCGTCTCTGTCGTTACAGTACCGGCGTACGGCAGAATCTTCCGCATCAGAGCGTGGGCGGCGGGTGCCGGGGAGGGCCCCGCCGCTCATTGCGTCTCCCCCCGGGTCGGCCCGGTGTGACATTTCCTCACCAGCAGCGCCCCCGTCACCGCCTTAACAAGCGGTAAGGCATGCTGTGCCGAACTCCATCGCCGCCCGTCGAAGGGGACAAGGATGCAGTTCGGCCGCTACTACGAGGAGTTCGAGGTCGGCGCGGTCTACCGGCACTGGCCGGGCAAGACCGTCACCGAGTACGACGACCACCTCTTCTGCCTGCTCACCATGAACCACCACCCGCTCCACATGGACGCCCACTACGCCGAGTCGGCTTCCCAGTTCAAGCGCAACGTGGTCGTCGGCAACTACATCTACTCGTTGCTCCTCGGGATGTCGGTGCCGGACGTCAGCGGCAAGGCGATCGCCAACCTGGAGATCGAGTCGCTGCGGCACGTCGCCCCGACCTTCCACGGCGACACCATCTACGGCGAGACCACGGTGCTGGACAAGCGGGAGTCCTCCTCGAAGCCGGACCGCGGCGTGGTCGCCGTGGAGACCCGCGGCTACAACCAGGACGGGACGCTGGTCTGCGTCTTCCGGCGCAAGGTCATGGTGCCCAAGAAGGAGTACGCGGCCGCCGCCGTGCCCGAGGGCGTCGACCCGGAACGGCCCAGCTTCCCCGAGCCGCGCTGACCGCAGGCGTACGACCAAGGACTCCTTCCCCGGCGTTCCCCCGGGGAAGGGGTCCTTTTCGCCTGCCGGGGCATATGCTGACGCCGGAGGTCCCCCGATGAGCGAGCGCAGCGAGCGAATCATCAGGCTCAGCGCGTCGGTGCCCCACTGCGCCGCGGAGCGAAGCGGAGCGGGGGCATGAGACCGGCGGTCGGCGGAGAGCCGCCCTCCGCCGGACGCCGTGCCGCACCGCTGACCACCGCCATCTACTCGGCCGTGGAGTGGGACCTGCTGACCGACCTGCCGGGTCGGGTCCTGGTCGCCGCCGCCTCGCCCGGTCCCGGGCGACCGCCGCGCGGCGTCGCGGCCGGGCTCGCCGGGCTCGACGCGGTGGCGGCGGGCCGGGCCTTCGACAGTGATCTGGTCCGCGCCGTCGTCACCACGATCTACGCCCGGCACGACGGCGCCGCCACCCGGGACGAACGCCTCACCGACGTCGTCGACCTGCTCGCCGCCTGCCGGGCGGCGGTACGGGTGCTCCGGCGGCGCGCCGACCCGGCCGACTCGGCCGCGTACCGGCAGTGGGTGCAGTCCGTCGCGGTCCGGGTCTGCCAGGCCGGTGAGGTCGGGTCGAGCCCCGCGGACCAGCGGTTCCTCGACCGGCTCGGCGGCGCGCTGGACCTGCGCTGACCCGGTTCGTGCGGCCGGGGCAGCACCCGGACGGTGGCGGTCAGCCGCCCTTGTTCTCGTACCGCGGCTCGGCGAGCACCAGCCGGGCGATCTCCCGTCCGGCCCGGTCGTAGAGCGTGCAGACCGCCCGCTGCGCCGCGGGCTGGTCGGCGGTCAGCGGCCGACCCGGCCGAGCGGCCCAGAACACGGTGTCATCGGTCCCCCCGCCCCAAGGTGCCAGCGTGAGAGTGGTGGTCGGGTAGCCCGGTTGCGCGATCGTCGCCCGGGCGACCCGGGTCGAGGCGAACCCGTACGTGATCAACCGGCCGTCGGGGGCGGGCCGCTCGCGTACCTCGAAGAACGGCAGGGAGCGGTCGCCACCCAGGGCGGAGCGGAAATTCTCGTCCTCGGGGAGCCGGTGATAGCGCCCGGTGCGGGTGTCGAACCAGGCGGTGTCGACGATGTGACCGGTGGCGGGGCTGAGCAGCAACTCGTCGTCGCCGATCCGGATGCCCGTCCGCAGAACCCGGTCCACCGGCGCGGCGCTGGCGTTCGGCCACGGGCCCGGAGTCGGGCCGCCGCCTCCCGTAGCCGCAGTGCCGCCCGGCGCGGCCGGACCGCACCCCGCCGTTGCCAGCGCCGCCAGCAGGACCGTCGTGGCGGCCGTTCGTACCCGTGCGTCCATCCCCGCCCCCGTTTCCTGGCCGCAGCCTAGGCGGCGGTGGGTCCGCGCGCTGTCCGGGCG
This sequence comes from Micromonospora sp. NPDC048930, assembly GCF_043197935.1. Taxonomy (NCBI): domain Bacteria; kingdom Bacillati; phylum Actinomycetota; class Actinomycetes; order Micromonosporales; family Micromonosporaceae; genus Micromonospora; species Micromonospora sp. NPDC048930. Next base: position 347,252 of record NZ_JBICUB010000002.1, on the reverse strand, counting down.
GGTGACGGAGACCCGACAGCGCCCAGCCCTCGTCGCGACCGGGCGGATCCTGGCCGTACCCTCTGGAGACCGTGACCGACGACCAGCTCGACGTGGGTGTGGGGCCCTGGCCCGGCGACCCGCCGGACGACCCGCGGTACGACCCGGAGCTGCTCGCCGAGGGCGACCGGCGCAACGTGGTGGACCGCTACCGCTACTGGCGGCGCCAGGCCGTGGTGGCGGACCTGGACCGGCGCCGGCACGACTTCCACGTGGCCATCGAGAACTGGCAGCACGACTTCAACATCGGCACGGTGGTCCGCAACGCCAACGCCTTCCTCGCCGCCGAGGTGCACATCGTCGGGCGCCGGCGGTGGAACCGGCGCGGAGCCATGGTCACCGACCGCTACCAGCACGTCCGGCACCACGCGACGATCGAGGAGTTCGTCGCCTGGGCGGCGGGGCAGCGGCTGCCGGTGGTCGGCATCGACAACCTGCCCGGCTCGAAGCCGCTGGAGAGCAGCACCCTGCCCCGCCGGTGCGTCCTCCTCTTCGGCCAGGAGGGACCCGGCCTCTCCGACGCCGCCCGGGCCGCCTGCGACGAACTCTTCTCCATCGCGCAGTACGGCTCCACCCGCTCGATCAACGCCGGGGTGGCCAGCGGCATCGCCATGCACGCCTGGATCCGGGCGTACGCCGGACCCCCGCCGGACTGAACGGGCCGGATCCGGCCGCTCGGCTTGACGCCCCGCCGACCTGGGGCGACGGTGGGAACGTGAGCGTCGCGGTGAGTTGTCCGAGGTGCGCGGGCCCGGTCCGGGAGCCGGACCTGATGCACGGCGAGTCCCGGTGCCTGCGCTGCGGCCCGGTGCCGCCGCTGCACGTGCCCGAGCACATCAGCGCCGAGATCATGGCCAGCGTGGTGGAGCGGGTGGCCGCCGACGCGGACCCGTCGGGGCGGCTCGGCGTACCGCTCTGGTGCCCGTGGCCGCTGCCCACCGGGTGGACCCTGACCGGGGTGGCCTGGGCCGGGGACGAGCGGGCCGGGATCCGCGCCACCGCGGTCGCCTGCGCCGGCCCGGCCCCGCTCGACGGCGGACCGGCCGACCTCCTCTTCGTCGCCGAGGAGCCGGGGGTCGGCCTCGGCTCCCGCTTCGCGGGACTGCCCGGTCCCGATCCCGGACCGCAGGTCGAGGAGGCGCTCACCGACCCCGGGCCTGGTCACCCGGCACGCGTGCCGCACGCGAAGATCAGGGTGGGCGGTCACCCCACTCCACTGTGGCTCGTGAATTCGCCGACAGATCGAAGTGCGTACGCCGGCGAGGCTCGGGGAATGTGGCTCCATGCGATAGCCTGGCCGGCGAGTGCGGGTCACCTCCTCGCGGAAGAAGTCGTGCTGCACGACCTCACCGAGTGGGCACCGCCCGAACTCGTGTACGGCGCACCGTCTCCGTACCTGCACGGGCGGGCCTGACCGGCCGGCCCGGGCGGATCGGAGAACGGGCGCAGATATTCACTGTACGACACCATGCTGATACTCTGGGTACCACTGGGGTAATTTGGTCCCGGCGCCGCGCGAGAGGATGGCCCGCTATGGTCAAGAAGGTCCTCACCTGGGCCGGCATCGCATTCCTGATCTTCTTCGTTGCGTACCGGCCGAACTCCGCCGCCGACGTGTTCAAGTCCCTCGGTGGCGGCATCATGGACATCGCTCAGGGCTTCGGCGACTTCTTCACGAGCCTGGTCGCCTAGCCGCCGATGGGAAGCCCCTCCGGTCCGCCCTTCGACCCGGACGACCCTGATCGGGAGCGCCGGGAGCGCGACACCGAGCCGATCCCCCGCATCGGCCCCGACGACGGTCCCGGCTACGGTCCCGGCCCGGGCTACGGCGACGGTCCCTCCCTTTCGGACGACGCGGCCTTCGGCGACGGGCCGGGCTACGCGGGCGAGGGGCGCTCCGGGCGCGCCTGGATCCGCGACCCCGAGGCCGGCTACCAGCCGCCCCAGATCACCGAGGACGAGCTGGTCGGCCTGCGGGTCGACGCCCAGGGCATGGCCCCCCGGCGGGTGCTGCCGCTGGAGGACGAGCCCAGTTCGCTGGTGGCGCGTTATCTCTTCCCCACGGAGCGTTACCGGGGTGAGTGGAAGCGGCACTGGATCCACCTCTCCACGCCGATCCTGGTGGGCATCGCCGCGACCTTCGTCCTCGGCTACCTCTCCGGCTTCCTCGCCGGGCGGGACGTCGGGGCGCTGACCACCGTCGCGGTGCTGCTCTGGTTCGCCGTCATGGGCTGGGTCGCCTGGCGGGTCGCCGACTGGTGGTACGACCGCTTCATCCTGACCAACAAGCGGGTGATGGTGGTCAACGGGATCATCACCCGCCGGGTGGCCATGATGCCGCTGGTCCGGGTCACCGACATGAAGTACGAGCAGACCCCGACCGGCCGGGCGCTCAACTACGGCACCTTCGTGCTGGAGTCCGCCGGTCAGGAGCAGGCGCTCCGCGAGATCAAGAACCTACCCAACCCGAACGAGCTCTACCTGCGCGTCGTGGAAGAGATGTACGAGCCGCAGGCCGTCGAGGCGCGGTTGGGCAAGGAGGCCGACGAGGCCAAGGCCGACGACGGAGCCTGAAACTTTTCGTCCGAACATCGGAGGGAATGCGCACCATTTGCCGTCGACCTGACCCACCCGGGCATGGCAGCCTGCCAGGCAGGACGGGGTGCGGAGGTGAGCGTTGGCGAGCAGGGACCCGCTGGAGGAGGAGTTCCGCGAGTTCGTCGCGGCCCGCTCCGGCGCGCTGCTGCGCACCGCGTACCTGCTGGCCGGGGACTGGGCAACGGCCGAGGACCTGCTCCAGACCGCGCTGACGAAGACCTACCTGGCCTGGAAACGGCTCGGCGGGATCGAGGCCATCGAGCCGTACGCCCGCCGGGTGCTGGTCAACACCTCGACCAGCTGGTGGCGGCGCCGCTGGCACGGTGAGCGCCCGACCGAGGTGCTGCCCGAGCAGGCCGGGGTGGACGAGGTCGAGCAGCAGCTCGACCGGGACGCCCTCTGGCGGCACCTCCAGGCGCTCCCGGCCCGGCAGCGGGCCGTGCTGGTGCTCCGGTTCTACGAGGACATGTCCGAGGCGCAGACCGCCGCCCTGCTGGAGATCTCCCCGGGCACCGTGAAGAGCCAGACGTCGCGGGCGCTCAACACGCTGCGCCGCCGGCTGGGCTCCGAGGCCGCCCTCGGCCTCCCGGCCGAACCGCAGGAGGCGGCCCCCGCGAGGCCCGCGCCGCGTACCGTGACGCCCGGCCGGCCCGTCGCGCCCGCCGCCTCGGCGACGCCGCAGCCCGCCGCCCGTCCGCCGGCCCCACCCCCCGCGGCACGCCCGCCGGTGGCCCAGCCGGCCGCGCTCTCCGCCCCGGCCCGACCCGTCAGCACCGTGCCGGTGGAGACCCGATGAGCGAGCGAACCATCAGGCTCAGCGCATCGGTGCCGCAGGGCGCCGCCGAGCGCAGCGAGGTGGCGGCGTGAGCAATGCCAACCTCGGCGACAACCGGCCGGGCGGCCCGAAGCGTCCATTGGCCGTGAGCCAGGACGAGCTGGAGCGGGCGCTGCGGGACACCCTCGCGGGTCGCGTCGCCACGCCACGGCCGCTCGCCGCCGACCCGGCCGGCGTCGCCATCCGCCGGGCCCGGCGCAGCGGCCGCCGCCGCACGCTCACCGGTCTCGCCCTGGCCGGCGCGGCGACCGTGCTGGTCACCACCGGGATGGCGCAGCTCGGCGGGTCGGCCGGGCACGGCGGCACGCCCACCGTGGTGCTCGGCGACCCCCGTGGCTTCACGCCCTCCCCGCTGCCCACCGCCGCCACCTCGCCGCCGGCGGTCGACCCGGTGCGCGCCGAACTGGACCTGATCATCGGCTCCCGGCTGGAGACCAGTGGGGGTGAGCAGCGGGACCTGACCGGTGTCGGGTCGGTCGAGCGGGCGCAGCGCGTCCCCGACTACGGGGGCTGGCTGGTCACCTCGGTGGCCACCGCAGCCGGCCGTACCCTCTGGTGGGTGCCGCCGAACGGCAGCGCGCCGCAGGTGCTGCTCGCCGGGGCGGACGCCGTCGCGGTCGCCGCGGACGGTCGCCAGGTCGCCTGGCGGGACGGCCCGGAGATCCTCGCCGCCGGCCTGGTCGGCGGCCAACTCGTCGCGACCAGCCGGACGACCGCGCCGGCCGGCGCCGTCCCGATCGGCTTCGCCGGGGACGCCGTGCTGGTCCGGCAACCCGACCGGGGCGGGGTCAGCCTCTGGCGCCGCTCGGCCGGTGGACAGCCGGGCAGCCCCGAACGCGCCGTGTTGAACGTCTACGGGACGCTCCCCGACGGCCAGGTGGTCGGCGAGGTCTCCGCCGGTACGCCCCGACGGCCCTGCCTGGCCCTGCTCGACCCGGCCCGGAACCTCACCCCGGTCCGCACCGGCTGCGGCCCGGAACTCGCCACCGACGGCGCGGCCGCGGTCTCCCCGGACGGGAACTGGTTGCTGGTCAACGGGGCCCGCAAGGCAGCCCTCCTGGTCGACCTGCGCACCCTCGGGGCCGCCGTGTCGGCCCACCCCGCCGGGCCCCCGGTGGTCGACGGGGTGGCCTGGACCGCGGCCGGCGTCGCGCTGCACGTCGATGCCGCCGGCCGACTGGTCCGGGTACGCCCCGACCGCGTGGTGGCCGGGGAACGGCCCGCAGGGGCACCGGTCGACGGGGTCGGCCAGGGCGAGCGGCTGGTCGTGGTGGCAGACACCGCCCGCTGATCCGCCGCGCCACCCCGACACCGCCCACTGATCGGCCGCGCCACGCCTACACCGCCCACCATCGGCCGCGCCACCCCGACGGCGGGCGCCACCGCGGGACGGTAGCGTCGGCGGGGTGAGCGCCGCCCGGATCGACCTGCACGCGCACTCCACCGCCAGCGACGGCACCCTCAGCCCCGCCCAGCTGGTCCGGGCCGCCGCCGACGCCGGCCTCGACGTCGTGGCGATCACCGACCACGACACCACCGCCGGCTGGGACGCGGCACTGGACGCGCTGCCGCCCGGGCCGACCCTGGTGCGTGGCGCGGAACTTTCCTGCCGCTGGCACGGCGTCGAGCCGGCGATCCCGCTGCACCTGCTCGCGTACCTCTTCGACCCGGCGGAGCCGGAGCTGGTCGCCGAGCTGGCCCGGGTCCGGCTGGCCCGGGAGGAGCGCGGCGAGCGGATCGTCCGGCTGCTCCAGGCCGACGGCATCGACGTCGACTGGGCGGAGATCCTCTCCGGCGCGGCCGGCGGCACGGTCGGCCGCCCGCACATCGCCCAGGCGCTCATCCGCGCCGGGCTGGTGGCCACCACCTCCGAGGCGTTCGGGCCGGACTGGCTGGGGGAGCGGTACCGGCTGCCCAAGGAGGACATCGACGTGTTCCGGGCGGTGGCACTGGTCCGGGCCGCCGGCGGGGTGCCGGTCTTCGCCCATCCCCGGGCCAGCCGGCGCGGACGCATCGTGCCGGACGAGCTGATCGTGGAGCTGGCGGCGGCCGGGCTGGCCGGCCTTGAGGCCGACCACGAGGACCACACGCCCGCCGAGCGGGCCCACGTCCGCGGGCTCGCCGCCGAGCTGGGGCTGCTGGTCACCGGCTCGTCCGACTTCCACGGCACGCACAAGACGGTCCAGCTCGGCGCGCACACCACCGACCCCGAGGCGTACGAGCGGATCGTCGCCCTGGCCCGCGGGGTGACCCCGGTCGCTTCAGGCTGAAGCGTTCCGGCCGCGCGGCTACCGTGTCCGGGTGGATCTCAAGCTCTTCGGCGAGGTCTTCGTGACCCTGCTGGTGATCGTCGACCCGCCCGGCATGATGCCCATCTTCCTCGCGCTCACCGGGCCGCTGCCGGCGCGCGACCGGAACCGGGCCGCCTGGCAGGCCGTCGCGCTGGCGCTCGGGGTGATCGTGGTGTTCGCCGTGGCCGGGCAGACCATCCTGGCCTACCTGCACGTCGACCTGCCGGCGTTGCAGGCCGCCGGAGGGCTGCTGCTGATCCTCGTCGCCCTGGAACTGTTGACGGGCAAGTCCGACGACCCGAACCAGCAGGCCACCTCCAACATCGCCCTGGTACCGCTGGGCACCCCGCTGCTGGCCGGGCCGGGTGCGATCGTCGCCACGATGCTCTTCGTGCAGCGGGCCGGCGAGTTCACCGACTACCTCGCCATCGCCGCCGCCATCGTCGCGGTGATGGCCGCGGTCTGGGTCGTGCTGCGCTTCTCCGGCGTGATCGTCAAGATCCTCCGGCCGGGCGGCATCGAGGTGCTGACCCGGATCGCCGGTCTGCTGCTGGCCGCCATCGCGGTGCAGCTCATCGCCGACGCGATCGCCGCCTTCGTCACCCAGTACATCACCATGCGCTGATCCGCCCGGCCGGCCGTGGTGGCGCTGTCGTACCGGGATGGCAGGATCTGAGGCGTGCGACGACCCTCCCCGACCGGACGACCCACCGGCGGTGGCCGGCCGCCCCGCCCCCGCGTCGAGCAGGCCGAGCAGCTCGGCTTCGAGGGGATGCCGGAACGGCTCTTCGTCTGCACCCCCAGCAGGCTCGGCGCCTACGCGGACTGCCCCCGGCGCTACCGCTACTCCTACGTCGACCGTCCCGCCCCGCCGAAGGGCCCGCCGTGGGCGCACAACTCGCTCGGCGCCAGCGTCCACACCGCCCTGAAGAACTGGTACGCGCTCGCCCCCGAGCGTCGCCGTCCCGAGGTGCTGAGCACGCTGCTCAAGGGCACCTGGGTCCGCGAGGGCTACCGCGACGACGAGCAGGAGCGGGACGCCTACCGCCGGGCACTGGCCTGGCTGGAGGCGTACGTGGCCGGGCTCGATCCGGCCGACGAACCGGTCGGGGTGGAGCGGGTGGTCGCGGTCAAGACCGCCGTGCTCGCCTTCAACGGCCGCGCCGACCGGATCGACTCCCGCCCCGGGCCGGACGGGCGGCCCGAGCTGGTCATCGTCGACTACAAGACCGGCCGCACCGGGCTGGACGCCGACGACGCCCGCGGCTCGCAGGCCCTGGCCCTCTACGCGTACGCGGCCGAGCGGGTGTTCCGCCGGCCCTGCCGGCGGGTCGAGCTGCACCACCTGCCCACCGGTACCGTCGCCGCGCACGAGCACACCCCGGAGTCGCTGCACCGGCAGCTCACCCGCGCCGAGGAGACCGCCCGGGACATCATGGCCGCCGAGCGGGCGGTCACCGACGGCGCCGACCCCGACGAGGCTTTCCCCGCCGCCCCCGGCCCCCGCTGCGGCTGGTGCGACTACCGGCGGACCTGCCCGGCCGGCGCGCAGACGCCCGGCAAGGACCCCTGGGCGGCCGTCGACCGCCCCACCGAACCGACCTCCGAGCTGGACTGACCGCACCTCACCCCGCGGCCCGGCTCTGCTGCCGGTCGCGTCAGATCGGGGTGTTGGGCCGCGGTCACGGCGCGATTCGCCGCAATTCGCGCGCGCCGGCCGCGGGTCGTCGGGCGGCGCGGGTGCGGATGGGTTCGCCGCGTTCGGTGCGCGGTCGGTCTGGCGCGCGGTGCCGGAGCCGGGTCAGGCGGCGGTGAGGCGCGCGGCGCGGGCCTTCGCGGCCTGCTGCAACGGGCCCTCCCGATAACGGCGGGGCACCGCCGCCAGGGCGAGCCGCAGCGCGCGCACGCTCAGGTCCGCCGAGAGCGCGGTGGTGGGCAGGCCGAGGCCGCCGTACAACCGGCGGGCCCAGGCCGGCAGCAGCGCCATCGCGAGGCCGGCCACCCCCAGGTACGCCCAGCGCGGCGGCCCGAGGCTCAGGCCGAGCTGCAGCGGGCGGCTCACCTTCCACGGCACCGGCGGGGCGGTCAGGAACAGGGCGGTCTCCGCCGCCTCCTTCGTCATCCGCAGGTCGCCCTGAATCCGCCGGTAGTAGTCGGCCACCTCGGTGGCGGTGCCCGGCACGTCGGCCGGGTCGAGCCCGGCCAGTGCCGCCGCCCGGCGTTGTTCGGTGTAGTAGCCGTCGACCTCGGCGTCGGTCAGCGGCAGCCCCGCCCGGCGGGCGGTGCTCACGAACGACTCGACCTCGGCGACGTGCACCCAGCGCAGCAGGTCCGGATCGTCGATCCGGAACTCCTCACCGGTGAACGGGTCCCGGGCGCGCAGCCGGGCGTGCCGGGTTCGCAGCCGCCGGCCGGCCGCCTCCGCCTCGGCCGTGGTGCCGTAGATGGTCGTCGCCACGTAGGTGGCGGTCCGGACCAGCCGGCCCCAGGCGTCGGTGCGGTAGTTGCTGTTCTGGGCGACACCGGCCATCGCCCGGGGGTGCAGCGCCTGCAGGTAGAGCGAGCGGAGGCCGGCGACGATCAGGATCGGCTCCGCGTGCACCTTCCACGTGACCGATCCCGGACCGAACAGGCCGAGGTCATACGAGTCCACGGGCCAAGAGTGCCACGCGCCGGCCCGGGCCGGTCCCCGGCGAGTCAGTCGTCGGTGGCGCGGCGGGTCTGGCAGGTGGGGCAGAGACCCCAGAACGTCACTTCCGCCTCGTCCACCTCGAAGCCGTGCCCGTTGCTCGGGTCCAGGCAGGGGGCGCTGCCGGTCGCGCAGTCGATGTCGGCGATCTCGCCGCAGCCTCGGCACACCACGTGGTGGTGGTTGTCGCCGGCGCGGGCCTCGTACCGGGCGGGGGAGCCGGCCGGCTCGATACGGCGGGAGAGGCCGGCCCGGGAGAGCGCGCCGAGCACGTCGTAGACGGCCTGGGTGGAGACCGAGTCGAGCCGCTCACGGACCCGGCGGGTGATCTCGTCGACCTCCAGGTGGCCGCCGGCGGCGAGCACGTCCAGCACGGCGAGGCGCGGTCGGGTGACCCGCAGGCCCCTCGACCGGAGCAACTCCTCGGCACTGGACATGACGTAATGACAGCACGGGGCCGCGGGACCGACAAGCGAGCCGTTGCCGGGGTGGGCGGGGCCACAGAGTGAACCGCACCCGGGGCACGTGCGTGGGTGAACGTGACGACGGGCGACGACACGCCCTCGTCGTACGCTGACCGCGCGGTCGCGTCCAACTGCCGGAGGTGTCGGTGTTCAGGGAATTCAACGGTTTACCCGCGCACGCCCTGCTGGTGCATGCCGCCGTGGTGCTCGTACCGCTGCTGGCGCTGGTCTCCGTCGCGTACGGGGTGCTGCCCCGCTGGCGGCCCCGGCTCGACTGGGCGGTGGCGGCCCTCGCCATCGCCACCCCGATCGCCACGTTCCTGGCCACCGAGTCGGGCGAGGAACTGGAGAGGGCGCTGGAGCAGAAGAACTACCCGGCGCAGATCCTCGACCAGGTGCGCGAGCACTCGGAGTACGGCGACACCCTCCGGTCGCTCACCTTCGGGCTGGCCGCGGCGGCGCTGCTGCTCCTGTTGGTGACCAGCGGGTACGCCCGCACGCGGAAGCTGCCCCGCTGGCTGGCCCCGGTCCTCACCGGCGTGGTGGCGGTGCTCGCCGTCTTCGCGGTGGTGTACGTCTACCTGGCCGGCGACACCGGCGCCCAGGCGGTCTGGGGCGGCACGCTCTGAGCCTGGCTCAGAAGATCACCCGCGAGCAGAGCAGGCACATGAGCAGCACCAGCACCACCGCGGCGACCGCGCCGAAGCCGTAGGTGACCCGCTGGGCCTGCTGCTCCGCCTGATCCATGGCGGCCATGTCCTGCCCGGGCAGCCGCCGGGGCGGTGGTGGCTGCACGTACACCGGTGGCCGCCAGCCGGGCGGCGGCGGCGTGGTGGGTGGCGGGCCGGCGTAACCGCCGACCGCCGCCGTCCCGCCGGACCAGCCGCCACCGGGCTGGCCGCCGCCACCGGACGCCCCCGCGCCGGCTCCCGGTCCGGGCCTGGCCCAGGGATTCTCCGCCTGGCCCGGATCCGCCCAGGCGCCACCGCCCTGCTGAGCGCCGGGCCACTGACCGCCGGCGTGAGTACCCGACGACGGCGCGCCGCCCTGCTGAGCGCCGGACCACGGACCGACGGCCTGCTGCGCACCTGACGACGGGCCGCCGGCCTGCTGTGCGCCCGACCACTGGCCGCTGGGCTGCGGAGCGCCCGACCACGGATCGCCGGCCTGGCCGGGACCGGCCCACGGGCTGGCGACCTGGGCCGCGTCCGGCGCGCCGGTACGTCCCGCCTCGGGCTCCGGCTCGTCGGTCCGTCCCGCTTCCGACCCGGCCCCGCCGGCCGGGGTCGCGCCACCGGCCGGGGTCCCGCCCGAATCGGACCCGGATTCCTGCCCAAGCATGCCGTCGCCCTCCGGGGCGGGCTGGTCGGGGGTCGGGCGTCGCCAGATCTCGTCCTCGGGGCTGCCACCGCTCGGCGTCGTCACGCCGTCCGACGCTACCAACGCCCGGGTCGGTCGGCGGCTCCGACGCGACGGGGCGATCCGGCCGGACCGGCGCGCCGGATGGTCGAGGCGTTTGGAGTTCCGGCGGTATCCTTGCCGCTCGTGAGCGATCCCGGCATGCGTGGCGACGACGACCGCGTGGTCGACCTCAGTGACGACTTCGTGGTGCTGCCCGAGCAGACCACCGACGACACGGACCGTGGCTGGGGCGAGCGGCCCGGCGGCAACGACGATTGGCTGCTGGCCGAGCGCCCGCCGCACTGGGACTGACCCGGCGGCGTCCCGGGCCGGGCGGCTGAACGGCCCGGCACGGACCGACGGTCAGCCGCGTACCACCACGGCGAAGCGGCTGCCCTCCGGTACGCCGACGGCCCGTTGCGCCTGCTCGGGGCGGAGCGCCAGATAGAGGGCGGAGGAGCCGTCGACGGCCCCGGCGGCGCCCACCACGTCGAGCACCAGGGCCCGTGGGGCGAGCAGGGTCGCCTCCCCGGCCGCCCCGCCGGCCGGTACGACCAGCAGGTCCACCCGGGCACCCGGGTGGAGCACCGCGAGGGCGGCCGGCTCGGCCAGCCGGATCGGCACGCCGACCGACCCGCTGGGCAGCGGCAGCGCCCCGGGGGAGGGGCCGGAATCGGGCGTGGCCGGACTCCGGGTCGGGTGGGGAGTGGCCGAGACAGCGCCGGCACCGGGCGGCGGACAGCCGGCCGGGGTCGACAGGACGGCAGCGGCCAGGCCGAGCAGCATCGCGACCAGCGCCACCCGGAGCAGGGTGCCGCCCCGGGGCAGCCCGCGCCAGCGCACCGGCCGCAGAGATTCCTCGCCCGCCACCCGCACCCTCCCGCCCGCCGGCCACCAACGCCAGCAGGCTAGGAGCAGAACCCCGCAGCAGAGACCCCCGTCACCCACAGCCTGTGGAAAACCCGCCCCCCTGTGGACAACCCCCACCCCACCTCCCCTCGTGCTATCCGGGAAAAGCCGAGCGGCCTGAAACACGGAAAGAGTGGCCATCCCCGCGGGAATGACCACTCTTTCCGTGAATCTGGGCGGATCTTGCGCGGCGCGGCGGAGGCTGCGCGGCGCGGTGGGGCGTCAGGAGGAGGTGCTGGAGGTGCTGGCCGCGGGGGTCTTGGTGGACGCGCCGTTGCTCGACGTCGAAGCGGACGAACCGTTGGTCGACGACGTGGACGACCCGTTTGCGGACGACTCGGACTTGGCCGGCTTGCTCGTGGTGCTCGTGGCGGCGTCGGAGCCGGACGAACGCGAGTCGGTGCGGTAGAAGCCGGAGCCCTTGAACACGATCCCGACCGAGTTGAAGACCTTGCGCAGCCGCCCCTCACACGCGGGGCACTCGGTCAGCGGTTCGTCAGAGAAGGACTGCACCGCCTCGAGCTGGTGGCCGCACGCGGTGCAGGCGTACTGGTACGTGGGCACGTTCTCCTCCGGATCTGGCACGGCCGGTTGGCACTCGACTTATCCGAGTGCCAATGGTGCGTCATCGGACCCGGGTTCGTCCAGCGGAAGCGGGCCGCCCCACATCCGGCACCGTCACGAGCCCGTCCGCCGGAGTGATCACGGCGCGGACCGGGAGGTCGTGCCGCTCACCGGGTACCACCTCGACGAACTCCCCGTCGTGCAGCAGCGCCACCGTCAGGGTCGCCGCCGGCACCCGGGCCAGCGCCCGGTCGTACGAGCCGCCGCCCCGGCCCAACCGGAACCCCTGATGATCGACTGCCAGGGCCGGCACCACCACGAGGTCGGCGGTGGCGATCGCCGCAGGCCCCAGCAGGACACCGGTGGGCTCGCGCAGGCCCCGCCCGGCCGCCCGCAGCGACTCCGCGCCGGTGTACCCGGCCCAGTCCAGGTCCAGGTCGTCCTGGAGCACCGGGAGCAGCAGCTCCGCCTCGGGCGCGAGCGCCGCCCGCAGCACGTCGGGCAGGTCGGCCCCGCCGGGCTCCGAGCCGACCGGCACGTACCCGGTCATCCGGGCCGGGTTCAGTCGGCGTACCAGGGAGATCAGCTCGGCCTGGACGCGCGCCGCCGCCTCCGCCCGGTGCCGCGCGGTCAGCGACCGGCGGTGGGCGAGCCGCGCCACCCGCAACTCGCGTTTCGCCTCATGCGTGACATCCGCTTCATCAGAAAATTCCGGCACGCAACACTCCTGACGCAACGCTTGCCTCCCCGTCGCTCTGTGTCAGCATCGCAGCAAGGGGCGCAGAACTTCCGGGGGGAAGCTTGACGCTACGCGGGCGATTGACGGCGGCCTTCCTCGCGGTGGTGCTCGGCCCCGTTCTGCTCGGCGCCGTCTTCGTCGGCTCGACCATGGCCACCCTCGACCGGAGCCGCTCCACCGAACGCCTCAGCCTCGCCGCGGCCGGGGTACGTACCTCCGTGGACGCCCTCTGTCAGCAGCTCCGGGCGGCGGCCGATGCCGTCGCGCTGGTCACCGACCCGGCCGCCCGGCCCCGCGCGGCCGACCAGGTGGTGGGGCGCGGCCTGGCCGCCGCCGTGCAGGTCACCGACACCGCCGGCCGGACCAGCTACGCCACCCCCGGCGGCCCCGGCGGGCCTTGGCGGGACTGCGCCGGCGACCTGCCGGCCGGCGGCCCGGTCCGGGCGCTCGCCGCCCGGGTCCAGCTCCGCGACCCCGCCGGCGCGGACCTCGGCAGCGTCGCCGCCGCCCAGCCCGTCGACCCGGCCTTCGTCGCCCGGCTCGCCGCGGTGACCGGCGTCGCGGTCACCCTCCTCGGCGACTCCGCCGGCACCGACCGGGTCACCCACACGACCGAGACCCGGGAGGTACGCGAGGCGGTGCTGGCCGCCGCCGACACGGTCGACGGGGACCGGGTCACCGAGACCGACGGCCGGTACGTCCGCCGGGTCGGCCCGTCCCCGGGGCAGCCGCTGCCGCTGGTCCTCTCGGTCCCCGGCGAGCGCCCGCCGGACCTCTACGCCGCCCTGGTCGGCGCGGTCGTGCTGGCCGCCCTGCTGGCCGTGGTGGCCGCCTGGCGGCTGGCCCGGGTGACCACCCGACCGCTGGTCGAGTTGGCCGGCGCGGTGGACCGGGTGGCGCACGGCGACCTGACGGCCCGGGTGCCGGTGCGCAGCCGGGACGAGATCGGCCGGCTGGCCGACGCGTTCAACCGGATGACCCGGGAGACCGGCAGCTACGTGGCCGCCCTGACCACCAGCCGGGACCAGCTGCGCGGGCACCTGGCGGTGCTCGGCGACACCCTGGCCAGCACCCACGATCTGCAACGCATCCTGCGGGTGATCCTGCACAGCGCGATCGCCGCGACCGGGGCCCGGGCGGGCGCCGTGCTCCTCCTCGACGCCGACGGCGTCCTCGTCGGCCGGTGCGTCGAGGGGCTGGACGGGCGCTGGCCCACCAACGAGCGGCCCGACCCGGCGGCGCTGCGGGTGCCGGTCGGCGCCGGAGTGGTCGGCACGGTGGCCGCCACCGGGGAACCGCTCTGCGGCCGGTGGGACCCGGCGCAGGCCACGACCGGCGAGCCCAGCTGCGAGACGTACGTGGCGGTGCCCTTCGCCGCGCCCGGGGCGGCGGAGCTGGGCGGGCGCGGCCCGGACCGTCCCGGACACCCGCCGGCCGACGGCGACGCCGCGGCCTCCGGCGCGCTCGGGGTGCTGGCCCTGTACGACCGGGTGGGCGCCGCCGAGTTCGACGACGACGATCTGGTGACCCTGCGGACGTTCGCCGGGCACGCGGCGGTGGCGGTGGAGAACGTCCGGGTGCACGAGGAGGCCCAGCGGCTGTCGTTGACCGACCCGCTGACCGGGCTGTGGAACTACCGCTACCTGCGCGAGTCGATCCGGCGGGAGGTGGAACGGGCCAACCGGTTCGGCCGGATGCTCAGCGTGCTCGCCCTCGATCTGGACCGGTTCAAGAACGTCAACGACACCTGGGGACACGCCGCCGGGGACGCCGTCCTGGTGGAGTTCGCCCGCCGGGTACGCGGCGAGATCCGCGAGGTGGACCTGGCCTTCCGGCACGGCGGCGAGGAGTTCGTGGTGTTGCTGCCGGAGACCGACGCCCGGGGCGCGACGATCGTCGCCGAGCGGCTCGGCGCGGTGGTCCGGGGTCACCCGGTGCCGGTGGACGGGCACGGGGGCGAGCCGGTACGGGTGCCGGTCACCGTCTCCATCGGCATCGCCGTCTACCCGGACCACGCCGCCACCGGCCAACAGGTCCTCGACGCCGCCGACGACGCCCTCTACGCCGCCAAGGCCGCCGGCCGGGACGGCTACCGGCTGGCCCAGCCCCCGGACCCGGGGCCCGCCCAGGAGATCCCGGTCGTCGCCGCCGCGGTCAGCCCGCCCGACGGACTGCCCCGGGCCGGCGCACCGGACACCGCGGGAGCGGGTCAAGGCGGCGCGTCTTCCGGTCCTCACCCGCCGCGGCAGAGCCGTGGCCGATAGTCTCGCGACATGTCGGAGCACTCAGCGAACCCCTCAGCGGCCGCCGCGACCGGTCGCTCCCGTGCGGTCAAGGCGGTCATCCCGGCCGCCGGCCTGGCCACCCGGTTCCTGCCGGCCACCAAGGCGGTCCCGAAGGAGCTGCTGCCGGTCGTCGACCGGCCGGTGCTGCAGTACATCGTCGAGGAGGCCACCCAGGCCGGGCTCAACGACGTGCTGCTGATCACCGGGCGCGGCAAGACGGCCATGGTGGACCACTTCGACCGCCGGCCCGATCTGGAGGAGCGGCTGGCGAAGAAGCCCGAGCTGCTGGCCGCCGTCAAGCGCACCGAGGACCTGGCCGAGATCTACACCTGCCGGCAGCCCGAGCAGCTCGGCCTCGGCCACGCCGTCGGGTACGCCGAGGCCCACGTCGGCGACCAGCCCTTCGCGGTGCTGCTCGGCGACGAGTTCGTCAAGCCGTCCGAGCCGCTGCTGCCGGCGATGCTGGAGCTCCAGGCGCGCACCGGTGGCGTCGTGCTCGCCTTCTTCGAGGTCGACCCGGCCGAGACCACCCGGTACGGCATCGCCTCCGTCGAGCCGGCCGAGCCGGAGTTCAGCGACATCGCCGAAGTCGTCAAGGTCACCGGCCTGGTGGAGAAGCCGAAGCCGGAGGACGCGCCGAGCAACCTGGCCGTCCTCGGCCGGTACGTGCTGCCGGGGCGGATCTTCGACGCGATCAAGCGGACGAAGCCGGGCAGCGGCGGCGAGATCCAGCTGACCGACGCGATGGAGCTGCTGCGTATTGAGGGGGTGCCGGCGCACGCCATCGTCTACCGGGGCACCCGCTACGACACCGGCATGCCGCTCGGCTACCTGCAGACCGTGGTCCAGATCGCGGCCGAGCGGGAGGACCTCGGGGCCGAGTTCCGCAAGTGGCTGGCCGAGTTCGTGAACAACGGCGACGAGACCGTCACCTCGGCGGTCCTGGAGGGGATGCGCAAGGCGTCGGGCGGTCCGAATACATGACCGCGACGGCCGACGCCGAGGCGGCCGCGAACGAGTTGACGCCGCTCGCCGACTACCTGGGCAGCGTGCTGCGCAGGTTACGCGCGCTGCCGCCGCTCGACCTCGACCTCACCCAGGCGTACGGCAACGTTCTCGCCGAGGACGTGGTCGCGCCGCACTCGTTCCCCGCCTTCGACCAGGCGGCGGTGGACGGGTACGCCGCGCGCTGGGAGGACATCTCCGGAGGGAGCCGGGGGCCGGGCTACGTCCCGGCCCCCTCCGGTATTCCCGGTGGCCGCAGCATCCGGCTGAACGTGGTCGGCGACCTGGGCGCGGCGAGCTGGCGGCCGGTCCGGCTCACCCCCGGCTCCTGCTTCTCGGTGGCCGCGGGCGCGCCGCTGCCGATCGGCGCCGACGTGGTGGTCCCCGTGGAGTGGACCGACCAGGGCATGGCCGCCGTGGAGATCTTCCGTGCTCCCAAGCGGGGGTACGGCGTCCGCCGGGCCGGTGAGGAACTGCCCGCAGGCACCCTGCTCGCCCGTGCCGGCACGTACGTCTCGCCCGCCCTGGTCGCCGTCTTCGCCGCCACCGGCATCGGGCACGTCGTGGTCCGGCCCAGCCCGCGGGTGGTCATCGTGGCCACCGGCGACGAACTGGTCGACGTGGGCCGGGGCAGCCAGCCCGGCCAGGTGGTGGACACCAACTCGCACGCGTTGACCGCCGCCGCGGCCGAGGCGGGCGCGCTCGCGTACCGGGTGGGGATCTGCGACGACGACCCGGAGGCGCTGCGCGGCCTGCTGGAGGACCAGACGCTGCGGGCCGACCTGATCATCACCACCGGCGGCACCGGCACCGGCCCCGGCGACATGGTCCGCCGGATCCTGTCCCGGCGGGAGGGCGGCCGCGCCGGGCCGGTCACCTTCACAGAGGTCGCCCTCTATCCCGGAACGGCCCTCGGGTTCGGTACGGTCGGCGCCGAGGAGGTGCCGGTGGTGTGTCTTCCCGGTGAGCCCGGCGCGGCGCTGATCGGCTTCGAGGTGCTGGCCCGGCCGGCCATCCAGCTGCTGGCCGGCGCCGAGCCGGTGTTCCGGCCCAGCGTCCGCGCGCACCTGCTGGAGACCGTCTCGTCCCCGGCGGGGCTGCGCGAGTTCCGCCCTGCGCACGTGGCCGAGCGACGCGGCGGCGGGTACACCGTCCAGCCGCTCGCCGGTGGGCCGTTCACCCTCTCCGGCCTGGCCGAGGCGAACGGCCTGCTGGTCCTCGGCGAGCGGGTCACCACGGCGGCGGCCGGGTCGACTGTGGACGTGCTCCTGCTGGACCGGCGTCGGTGATGTTCCGACGGCCGCCCGGCTGGCCGGCGGTGCTGGTGGACGGTCCGGTGGTGCTGCGGCCGTACCGGCGCTCCGACGCGGGGGCCTGGTCGGAGATCCGGCGCGCCAACCAGGCGTGGCTGTCCCCGTGGGAGTCCCACCTGCCCGGGAGCTGGGACGAGCTGAACTCGCCGGCCGCGTTCCGCTTCGTCCACGCCGACCAGCGGCGCTCGGCGCGTACCGGGGAGGGCATGCCGTTCGCGGTGTGCCTGCGCGAGGACGGGCGGGAACGGCTGGTCGGCCACCTCAACGTGGGCAGCATCGTCCGCCGGGCGTTCTGCTCCGGGTACGTCGGCTACTGGGTGGACTCCCGGGTGGCCGGCCGCGGGGTGATCCCCACTGCGGTGGCGCTCGCGGTGGACCACGCCTTCGGCCCCGGCGGGCTGCACCGGATCGAGGTGAACATCCGGCCGGAGAACGCCCCGTCGCGGCGGGTGGTCGAGAAGCTCGGCTTCCGCGAGGAGGCCTACCACGTGCGCTACATGCACATCGACGGCGCCTGGCGGGACCACATCGGATACGCGATGACCAGCGAGGAGGTGGCCGCCGAGGGCGGCCTGCTGGCCCGGTGGCACCGCGTGCGTGACAGTCGAAGGTGAACCGTCCCACCCGCCACGCCCGGCGCGGCTTCCGGTGAACCGGGTCGGCGGCCCGTAACCTCAAGTAACTGCAAGCTGTGGCAAGCGCTGCCGGGACCGCACGATCTGCGCCGTAAACGACGGCCGACGGAACAAGTTGCGGCAGAGTGGCGCTCGCCCCGAATTCGGTGACGGGAGGGGTGAGGGTGCCGACCTCGGTGCTCCTCGCCGTCCTCGCCGCCGCCGGCCTGCTCGCCCTCGCGCCGGCGCTGGTCCGCCGGTACGACGCCACCGAGCGGCTGGTGGCGGAGCGGGCGCAGTCGACGGCGCGGGTGCTCCAGCGCCGCCGTCGCCGGCGTACCGTGCCCGGACGGCGACCGGTGCATCCGCCCCGCACTCTTGTTGTCACTCTCAGTGAAGATTCCGATACGGGGAGTCTCGCCCCGCCGGTCTCCGCGCCCCCGGCCCGGCGCCGCCCCGGCCGGCTCCGGTCGGTGTCACCCGCCCCGGCCAGGTCCCACCGACGGCACCCGCCGAGGCGGCGCCAGACACCGGCGATCTACCGCCGCCGCCGGGTCCTCGCCGCGCTGCTGCTGCTCAACTTCGTCGAGCTGATCGGCGTGGTGCTGGTCAGCCCCGGGTTCTGGATCAGTGTCTCGGTGACCGGCACCCTGCTCGTGGCGTACGTCGTACACCTGCGGCAGCGCGCGCTGGCCGAGCGCCGGCGGCGGCGCGCGGAGGCCCGGGAGGCCGCCTGGCTGGCCGCCCGCCAGGCCGAGGTACGCCGTGAGCAGGCCCGTCGCGCCGCAGCCCGCCGCGAGGCGCAGCGGCGCCTGGCCGCCCAGCGGGAGGCGGTCCGGCGTACGGCGATGGGCCTGGACCGGCCGGCGGACCTGCCACCGGCGGCGAGCGGCGGCTCGGTCTCCTACCGCCGGGCGGGCGGGCTGCGCGGCCGGCCCTACCAGTCCGGACGCGGCGCCTGAAAATTCTGTCCGCCGGTTGTCGAATCCGGCTGGTGCCGTTCGACGGGTTGGTGAAGGCCGGCGCAGGGCCGGCCACCACCGACGCACAGGGAGCGCATCATGGCCAAGATCGTGTCGAACTTCTTCATCTCGCTCGACGGTGTCGTGGAGCGGCCCGACCAGTGGCACTTCCCCTACTTCGACGACGAGATGGGCGCCGCCGTCGGCCGCGGGGTGGAGGCGGCCACGGCGTTCCTGATGGGGCGCAAGCAGTACCAGGAGTGGGCCGAGTACTGGCCGAACAAGGCCGACGGCGACGACGGCGGCTTCGCGGGGTTCATCAACTCGGTGCCCAAGTACGTCCTGTCGAACACGCTCACCGAGGCGACCTGGCAGAACACCACCCTGCTCAGCGGCGGGTCCGAGCAGGTCGCGGCGCGGCTGCGGGAGATCAAGGAGCAGTCCGACGGGGAGATCGCCCTGTCGGGCAGCACCACCACGGTCCGCTGGCTGCTGGCCAACGGGCTCCTGGACGAGCTGCGGCTGCTGGTCCACCCGATCGCCGTGGGGCGCGGTCAGCGGCTGTTCGAGGAGACGCCGACGTACCCGCTGCGCCTGGTGAGCCACGAGACGTTCAAGAGCGGGGTCCTCAACCTCGCGTACGCCCCCTCGCGGGACTGACCCCCGGCTTGGAGATCTTGGCGGGTTTGGGCCTCTCCGGGGGCCTTTTCCCGCCAAGATCTCCTCATCCGGTGGTGGGGTGATTCGCACCGGGGGGCGATGACCTGTTAGCCTTGTCGCCGGCCCGCCCGGTGCATGCCGGGTGGGACCGACGCTGGTTCGCCAGCGGAGGGGCTGTGGCGCAGACCGGTAGCGCACCTCGTTCGCATCGAGGGGGTCAGGGGTTCAAATCCCCTCAGCTCCACCCAGTTCAGAGGCCGTTTCCCGTGTGGGAGACGGCCTTTTTCGATCTTGTACAGCAGCTCACAGGAACTGCTCGCCGAGCCGGGTGAGAGCTGTTTCGGTCGCCTCCGAGGCGACCTGGGCGTAGACGTTCATGGTCACGGCGATCTGACTGTGCCGCAGGATCCGCATCATGACCCCGAGGTGGACGTCGAGGGCCACCAGCAGTGGCGACCCTGCCATCGGTCAACTCGCCGCCCTGCTGTTGATGCGGGACGTCGACCTGCTTGCCCCAGGCGATGAACCAGCCTTGCCGCCGGTCGTGGTGTGCGGGTGTGGTGACGGTGATCTGCGGGGCGGCGGGGACGGCCTCCTCCAGAAAAGATCTATGCAACCGACGGGAGTACCCGCACGTGTTCGTGCTGCCCGCCCACGAGGGTGGCACCACGGGAGGAAGGAAACGTGACCGCAGTGATGACCGCAGCCGCGGCCGCACCTCGAGCTTCGACAAAAGACGACCAGCGCGATTTCGACGAGTTTTATGCGGCGAAGTTCGATGTCCTCCGATCGCAGCTCTACGCGTACCTGGGTGACCGAGCAGAGGCACAGGATCTGGTCCAGGAGGCGTTCTGCCGCGCTTACACCAGGTGGGCCAGGATCAGGAAATACGAAGACCCCTATGCCTGGGTGCGCCGGGTCGCATGGAATCTCGCCACCAGCAGGCTCCGGCGACAGAAGACGTCCGCGATGTTCCTGCGTCGCCAGCGCGAAGAACATCACGACGGCCCATCGCCAGATCGCGTGGCGCTGGTCGCGGCCCTATCCAAGATATCGCCGAAGCTTCGCAAGGCCGTCGTCCTGCACTACCTGGGCCAGTTATCCGTCGCGGAAATCGCTCTGCAGGAAGACGTGCCCGAGGGCACCGTAAAGAGTTGGCTCAGCCGCGGAAGAACCGCCCTCGCTGAGCACCTCCAGGGATGACCGGAAAGGAAAGTCTTATGTCTGAGAACTTTGACAACCTCATTAACGACGCCATCGCCGAATTCGATGCGGTGGAGCGCTCCTCCCACCTGCCGGCACCGGGCGCCCCCGCAGTCCGCCACAAGGTGGCGGTCCGGCGGAGAGCCCGCCTCACGGCATTCAGCGTGGCCGGTGCGTTGCTGATCGCCGTGCCGATCGCTGCCTACGCCGCCAATCCACAGGGCAACAACTCGCCACCAAATGTGATCGGATCCGCCAGTCCTGTCGAATCGGCCAGTCCGACACCGTCGCTCGCCCCGTCGTCGGCTCCTGCTTCGTCGGCACCAGCGACGTCGACTCCAGCACCGGCCGACCTGCGCAACGCCACGCTCAACCTCCCGGCGTTCCCGGGCGTGGAAGACGAGTGCAAGGCGAAGGGGACGAGAAAATTTGTCAACGGTACGACGACGCCCGCGGATGGCGTGAAACTGGTCATCGGGGAACTGTCCCCCATCATGGCCGACCTCGATGGCGTGCCAGGCAACGAGGAAGTCACCACCATCCGTTGCCAGAACGACGGGTCGATGAACGTCACCCAGCTGCTGGCGCTGAAGGTCGCCTCGGACGGTGCACTGACACCGTTGGGATACGTGATCAACTCGGCGGACACTCCCAACGTGGCCGCGACGTTCTCCCGCGAGGCCATCACGGTCGATAACGGCGTCGTCCGGCTCGCCGTATATGGCGCGTACCAGACCAACGGGTGGCCGGCCTGCGACCGACAGGTGCGGGGCTACGCGTTCCGGAATGGTGCCTTCCGTCAGGTGAGCGGTCCGACCACCTTCCAGAAGCCATCGAAGGACTTCCACGAGGTCGACTTCCGCAACACCGGCCTCCTCATGGGCCGCAGGAATCCCGACGGGTCCGGTCGGGTCTACTGCGTGCCGATGGTGAATGGGGTCGGCGAAGCCGACCTGGACAACGGCGACGACAAGGGCACCACCCGCTACACGATCACGATCGGCGCCGTTTCCTTCGTCAACGCCAGCGACGGCGAAGCGACGTTCGCCATCCTCACGTTGCGGTCCCCCAGCGGCGAGATGTCACAGACCCTGCAATCCTTCCAGCAGGATGGGGACTACCCCCTCGGCTGGGAGGTTCTTCGGTCGGGCACCAACGGAGTCAGCCGTATCGAGAAGGCGGTAGTCAGCGGGAGCACCGTGCAGGTGACCGTTACGACCTCAAGCGGAAACCAGGTGTGGTCGTACCGTCCCTCCGCAAAAAATCAGAGCTGGCAACGAGTCGGCTGACAGCTGCTCCAGAAGCGCCGGGCCCGCCTGAGCAGGGCGGGCCCGGTGCAGTGCCTCCGCACCTTGCCGAGTCGGCTGCCCGAGCAACGATCATTCCGTCTCGCTGCACGTCCGGGACCCGTCGGCGCGGGCACAACTGGTGGTGACCATCAAGACGGCTGTCTATCCGGATCTGATGTTGGTGCGGCCGTGCCGCCTGAGGTTGCTTCGGGTTTCGTGTAGAGGATCTCGCGGGCCTGCTCCGCGGCGCGGGCGATGCTCTCGCCGACGAAGTCGACGAAGCGGGCGATGCTCTCGAGGCGGGCGGCGGCCGGGGTGTCGGGGCCGAGGATCTTGACGCCCTGCCGAGCGGTCTCGGCGAGCTGGGCGTTGGATCGGGCGCCGGCGATCATGCCCTGGTACCAGACGTCGTCGTCGACAACGTAGCGCTCGCGGCGGCGTTCGTCGCGTTCCCGGCGGATGAGGCCCTGGCGTTCGAGGAACGTGATCGCTTTGGAGATGGACGCCGGGCTGACCTGGAGGCGCTGGACGAGTTCGGACGCGGTGAGGCTGCCCGCGTCGGTGGTGTAGAGGCAGGTCAGCACCCGGGACATCATCTTGGGTAGGCCCTGGTGCATGAGCAGGGCGGTGAACGTCTCCTCGTACTCGCGCACGGCCTCGGCGTCGCGTCCGTGGGCCTGCGGGGGCGCCTGCGGTCCTCGGCGGGTGGCCTGCCTGCGCCGGTGGGCGCGACGTTCGGTGGCGTGGTGGGCCAGGTCGGCACGGTAGGCGGTGGGGCCGCCGTTCCGCATCACCTCACGGGTGATCGTCGAGGTGGGGCGGTCGAGGCGTCTGGCGATCTCCGCGTAGGCGAGCCCGTCGGCCAGCCCCAGCGCGATCTGCTGGCGTTCCTGCTGGGTCAGCCTGCCTCCCGGCATCGCGATCTCCCTTCCCGCTTCCTTGTGCCTCCAGCATAGCGTTCACTCCCCATCCAATGCAACGAACGCGGGCATGGCTGTTGCGTTAGCAACACGACCGTTGCAACGATAATCCGTCCTCTACCTGCCTAGACGCTCTCGACGTGCAACGAGTTCGTTGCGTCATCCTTGAACGCAACGTAGCGTTTCCGGAGTCAGAAACGACAAGCGCAGGAGGAGAGCCGCGATGCAGAAGTTCGACACCCCCACCCCGATCTCCGCCGTCCTCGACATCCCCGCGGGGCGCGTCCAGTTCATCGCCGCCGACCGCGCCGACACCACCGTCGAGGTCCGGCCCGCCGACCCGGCCAAGAGCCGGGACGCCCAGGCCGCCGAGCAGACCAGCGTCGCCTTCGCCGACGGCGTCCTGCGGATCCGCACCCCCGAGCCCAGGAACCAGCTCTTCGGCCCCTCCGGATCGCTCGAGGTCACCGTCCAGCTGCCCGCCGGCTCCCGCATCGAGGCCAGGGCCGCCAGCTCCGAGTTCCGTGGCGTCGGCCGCCTCGGCGACGTCGCCTTCGACGGCGCGTACCGCCAGATCAAGATCGACGAGGCCGCGAGCGTCCGCCTCACCGCGACCGACGGCGACATCGAGGTCGGCCGGCTCAACGGCCCCGCGGAGATCAGCACCGCAAGGGGCGACATCCGGATCGCCGAGGCCGTACGCGGCACCGTCGTGCTCCGCACCCAGTCCGGCGACATTTCGGTCACCGCCGCCGCCGGCGTCTCGGCCGCCCTGGACGCCGGCACCGGCTACGGCCGCATCAGCAACGCCCTCAAGAACGATGGCGCCGCCGAACTCGACATCCGCGCCACCACCTCCCACGGCGACATCGTCGCCCGCAGCCTCTGAAGGAGCACCACCATGACCAACCTGGCCATCGCGGCGAACGGGCTGCGCAAGTCCTACGGCGACAAGATCGTGCTCGACGGCGTCGACCTGGCCGTTCCCGAAGGATCGATCTTCTCCCTGCTCGGCCCGAACGGCGCCGGCAAGACCACCGCCGTCAAGATCCTCTCCACCCTCGTCTCCCCCGACCCCGCCTCCGGCGACATCCGCGTCGGCGGCCATGACCTCGCCACCGGCGCCCAGGCGGTCCGCGCCGCGATCGGCGTCACCGGCCAGTTCTCCGCCGTCGACAACCTGATCACCGGCGAGGAGAACATGCTCCTCATGGCCGACCTTCACCACCTGTCCAAGGGTGAAGGCCGCCGCGCCGCCGCCGAGCTCCTGGAGCGCTTCGACCTCACCGACGCCGCGAAGAAGCCCGCCTCCACCTACTCCGGCGGCATGAGGCGCCGCCTCGACCTCGCCATGACGCTGGTCGGCAACCCGCGGATCATCTTCCTCGACGAGCCCACCACCGGCCTCGACCCCCGCAGCCGCCACAACATGTGGCAGATCATCCGCGAGCTCGTCTCGGACGGCGCCACCGTCTTCCTCACCACGCAGTACCTGGAGGAGGCCGACGAGCTCGCCGACCGTATCGCCGTGCTCAACGACGGGAAGATCGCCGCCGAGGGCACCGCCGAGGAGTTGAAGCGGCTCATCCCCGGCGGCCACGTCCGGCTCCGCTTCACCGATCCGGCCTCGTACCGGTCCGCGGCCTCCGCGCTTCGCGACGCCACCCGCGACGACGAGTCCCTCGCGCTGCAGATCCCTTGCGACGGCAGCCAGCGGGAGCTCCGTTCCATCCTCGACTGGCTGGACTCGGCCGCCATCGAGGCCGACGAGCTGACCGTGCACACCCCCGACCTCGACGACGTGTTCTTCGCCCTGACCGGCGGTGCCGGCGTCCCCAACCAGCCCAAGGAGGCCGTCCGATGAGCTCCCTCTCCCTGGCCGTACGCGACTCGTCCACGATGCTGCGCCGCAACCTCCTGCACGCGCGGCGCTATCCGTCCCTCACCCTGAACCTGCTGCTCACCCCGATCATGCTGTTGTTGCTCTTCGTCTACATCTTCGGCGACGTGATGGGCTCGGGCATCGGCGGCGGCGGCGCCGACCGCTCCGAGTACGTCGCGTATGTCGTCCCGGGTCTCCTGCTGATGACCATCGGCAGCACCGTAATCGGGACCGCGGTGTCGGTCTCCAACGACATGACCGAGGGCATCATCGCCCGCTTCCGCACGATGGCGATCCACCGCGGTTCGGTGCTCGTCGGGCACGTCGTCGGCAGCGTGCTGCAGTCGGTCATGAGCGTGGTCCTCGTCGGCGCAGTCGCCGTGGCCATCGGCTTCCGGTCCACGGATGCCGGCGTCCTGGAGTGGCTGGCGGCGTTCGGGCTGCTCGTGCTCTTCGCCACGGCGCTCACCTGGATCGCGGTCGGCATGGGCCTGATCAGCCCGAACGCCGAGGCCGCGAGCAACAACGCGATGCCGCTGATCCTGCTGCCGCTCCTCTCCAGCGCCTTCGTCCCGGTCGACGCGATGCCGGGCTGGTTCCAGCCGATCGCCGAGTACCAGCCGTTCACGCCCGCCATCGAAACCCTCCGGGGATTGCTGCTCGGCAGCGGGATCGGCCACAACGGGTGGCTCGCGGTCGCCTGGTGCCTGGGGCTCGCGGTGCTCGGCTACTTCTGGTCGACCTCGAAGTTCAACCGCGACCCGAAGTAACCGCCCTGACCGCGCGGGTCGCCTCCCGCAAATCGTCCCGCCCGAGGGCGGCGTGCTCCGACACCACGTCGGCGTACGCCGCCCGGTCGGCGTTCTCGGCCACTCGCCGGGTGCGGCCCAGGGTCAGCTCAGGACCTGTCCGGATCAAGGTGACATCCTGTCCGGCATGGCCGATCTCTCGCTTGCCGATGCCGAACTGGCCGCCTTCATCGAGGCCGTTCGGCGGGATCCCGGACCTCCCGCCCGGGCTGTGGGGGCGGCGGAACTGCGGCGTGCGCAACGGCTTCGCGTCGAAGCGCGCCCGCCAGGCCCGGAGATCGCCCGGGTCGAGGATCTGGCCGTCGGTTCGACCGCCGTACGGGCCCGCCTCTACCGGCCGTCGGCCGTGGCTCAGCCGCTGGTGGTGTTCCTCCATGGCGGGATGTGGACGATCGGCGATCTTGAGTCGCACGACCGGGCGTGTCGCCGCTTGGCGTTCAAGACTGACACGGCCGTACTGAGCGTCGACTTCCGCCGAGCTCCGGAGCACCCGTGGCCGGCGGCCGTCGACGACTGCGTGGAGGTCATCCGGGCCGCGACCGGCGAGGGTTCGATCGCCGGCATCGGGGGACCGACCGTCGTCATGGGCGACAGCTCTGGCGGGAACCTCGCCGCGCTCGCCTGCCTGCGCCTGCGCGACGAAGGCGGACCGCTGCCTGCCGCCCAGATCCTGGTGTATCCCAACACCGATCTGACACTCTCCCATCCCAGCGCGCGGACGAAGGCCACGGGTTGGGGCCTGACCACCGACGACGTCGCCTGGGGGGCTGAGCAATGGGTCCCGGACCCCTCCCGGCGCGCCGACCCCGACGTCAGTCCGGTGTTCACCGCCGACCTCGGCGGGCTGCCGCCCGCCGTCGTCGTCACCGCGGAGCACGATCCGCTTCGAGATGAGGGCAACGCGTACGCGGCTCGGCTGGCGGCCGCGGGCGTTGCGGTCAGGCATCGCTGCGAGGCCGGGATGGTGCACGGATTCCTCACCCTCGACACCATCTCACCCGCCGCCGCGGCGGCCGGAGACCGAGTTTTCGCCGACGTCGCCGATCTGGTGGCAGAGCTGGCGTGACCTGCCGCGCCCAGCCGTGACCGGCAGCGGTGCGCCCGAACCGGAGCGGGGGCGCTCCGGTTCGGGCGTCGGTGGCACCGCGGTGGCCTACCAGGCCGCGTTGATCACATACGGAGCCGGGTTCGGGACGTTGTGCCACTCCGCCACGCTGGGCGGAATCTGCTCCCAGCGGGTCTCGCCCACCTCGCACTCCTGGACGGTCGGGAACCACAGCACCTCGGGCGCCTGGTGTCCGATCAGGAAACGCAGGCCGTAGAGCTGGACGGCGTGGTCGGGCAGCGGCCCGCCGACCCACGCCACCTCGGTCACCCGGCCGTAGCCCTGGCCTTCGCCGTGCGCCCGCGTCACCTCGATGGTCCAGCCGGGTACGGGCTCCGGGTCGACCAGGTACACGCCTTCGGGAATCTGCACCCGCACGGCCGTGGTCGGCGAGCCGGCGCAGCCGTGACCCACCCGGAAAGCCGTGTGGAAGAACATGGTGTCCGCCGTGTTCGGGGTGGTCACCACGTGCGCGCTGGCCGGCACCGCCGCGACCCCGACGGCCACGGCGGCCGCCACCAGCACGACACCGACACGTCGCATGAGTTTGATCACTGGTCACTCCTCCGGACGCTCTGGATGCTCGTCGCCGTCAGCTCGTCCGCCCCGGCCCGGCACCGGACACAGCATGGTGAGCGTCCGCCGCCGTGTCTTCGCTCAGATTGCTGCGTTCCTCCGGGTCGGCGGTGAACCGTCGCAGGCGCCTCGGTGCTCACCCGACCATCGGCGACACCGCGCTGCGCGGTCGGCCTTGACCTGGGGAAACGGGCGGTGGTCCCGGTGGATGTCGCGCCCGCGACCGGCAGTCCCGAACACCCCAGAAGCAACCCGGCGACACCACGACCACGCCAGGTCCGCGGTTAGGGGTCACGCCCTTCGGGCAGGTGTGGGGCCGGCTCGGACCATCGGCGCGTTGCCGCACCCGCCGCTACAACCTCGGAACCTTCACCTGCCCGACCTGGTTGGCGCCGGCCGGCGGGAAGATCTACGTCGGCTACGGCTGCCAGACCGGCAAGGGCAAGCTCGGGTCGATCGACGTACGCGGGGCGACGCCGGTCGTGGCCCTGGACCTGCCGCTCGACGGCGAGTACTACTACCCGCCGCTGCTCCGGAGCACCCCGGCCGACCCGAATCTGCTGCTCCTGGTCGACCGGTCGAGCGTCTCGTTCCCCATCTCGGGCCGGCCGATCCTGTACGACGTCTCGTCCGGGACGCCGTCGCACGTCGCGTCCCTGGCCGGGTCGGCCTGCACCGGCCTGCACGACGCCGCACTGACGACCGACAAGGTGATCCTGGCCTGTTCCTACCTGTGGGACCCGCAGACGAACTCCCGCGTGGCGGCCACCGAGCATGTGGCGTACTCGACGACGGACCTGTCGCCGGCGGGCGCGTACCCGTCCGGGACCTGGCCGACCGCCGTGACGACCTCTCCGGGCGGCTCCTTCGTCATCCTCGGTTCCAGCGAGAGCGACTCGATCCACGTCGCGCGACCGGACGGGACCCCGGTACGCCGGTACGACCTCCCGCCGGGCGACCACCTCGAGGTGCGGGGCCTGGCCGTCAGCGCCGACAGCCGCACGCTCTACGTCGTCACCACCGATCAGGACCGGAAGAATCCGGCCCTACGGGTGCTGACCGACTTCACCACCACCGGATCCTCGCTCCTGCTGTCCGCGCCGGCGACGAGCACCCGCACCGCGCCGGTCACCGTCCGCGGGACGGTGGCGTTCGCCGGCGCGAGCGTGTCGACACCGCGGACGCTGCGGGTGGTGAAGCAGGACCTCACCGGCAGCCACCCTTTGCCCGACGTCACCACGAGCGCGGACGGGTCGTTCTCGTTCTCCGACACGCCGCTGGTCGGCGGGGCCAACACCTACACCGTGACCTTCCCCGGTGACAGCACGCAGCCCGCGACGAGCCAGTCGGCCACCGTGCAGGTCTCGCGCGCCGCCACCGCGCTGAGCATCACGGCGAAGGCGACCCACGGCCGCCGCGCGACGGTGACCGCCCAGTTGGGCACCACCTACACCAACCGCACGGTCTGCCTGTACGCCCAGCCCTACGGGTCGAGCCGGCGGACGCTCACCTGCCGCGCCGTGGACGCGTACGGCAAGCTGACCGCCACCTATCGGACGTACCAGCGGGTCACGTTCAGCGCCAGCTTCGCCGGGGACGAACGGTACGCCCCCGCCGAGGTGTCGCAGCGCATGTACGGGTTCCTGCCGAAGCCCGGGATGTTCCGCGGCTACTGACGGCCCCGACCCGGCCAGGACCTGGATGGGTCGACCTGGCCGGGTCGGCAGCGCACGGATCAGGTGCTGAAGTCGTCCCGAGTGTCCCGGGGCTCCTTCTGAACGTGTTCACCGGGCTGTCTGCCCCGGATCTCGTCCTGTCGTATCACCTGATCCGCTTCGGCCCGTTCGGCCCGGGTCATGTCGCCCATCCGCGCCCGGGCCGGCCCGGCCACCTGCTCGAGGTTGTCCTTCGACCGCTCGATGGAGCTCATGTCGCCTCCCTGCCGTCGTGGGCGAAACGGGATACCACTCCTGACCCGCGTCCCCGCCGACAGCGCCCGGAAACCCGCCGACGGCGAAGGCCCGGCGCGGTGGGGCGGGCCGCCACCTCACGGGGGCGGGCGTCAGGCGCGATCGCGGACGGCGGCCCGCAGCGCCGCGACGCAGGCGGCCACCGCCGGGTGGTCGCCCGCCCCCTTCCGGTACGCGATCCGGGTGCGCCGCCGCAGGTCGAGCGGGACGAGACGGACCCCGTCGGGTGGCTGGCCGACGGCGAGGTCCGGGACCAGGGCGACCCCCTGGCCGGCGGCCACCAGGGCGAGCATCGCGGTGAAGTCGTCGGCGTGGTGCCGGACGGTCGGTGGGTAGCCGGCGAGCTGGCAGGCGTGCAACGCCACCGCGTGGCAGAGGGTGCCGGGGCTGCCGAGGATCCAGTCCGCGTCCCGCACGTCGGCCAGCGTCCGCGCCTCCAGGGTGGACGGTACGGCCAGGTGGACGGTCTCCTCCAGCAGCGGCGTCGAGTCGAGCGCCGGATCGGGGGAGGTGGGGACGACGTCGTAGTCGTGGGCGAGGGCCACGTCCAGGCGGCGGTCGCGCAGGGCGTCCGGCACGTCGACCGGGTCCAGTTCGGTGACCATCAGGTCCAGCGCGGGGTGGTCGCGGGCCAGCGCGACCAGGGCCGGCGGCAGCAGGGTACGTACCGCGCTCGGATACGCCCCGATGCGTACCGTGCCGGAGAGCCCGCCCCGGGCGGCGGCGAGGGTGGCGTCGGCGGCCTCCAGCGCGGCGAGGACGACCTCGGTGTGCCGGACCAGCGCCTCCCCGGTGGGGGTGAGGGCCACCCGGCGGCCGGCCCGTTCCAGGAGCGCGACCCCCGCCTCCCGTTGCAGGGCGGCCAGTTGCTGGGAGACGGCGGACGGCGTGTAGGTGTGCGCCTCGGCGACGGCGGCGATGGTGCCCAGCCGGGCCAGGTCCCGCAGCAGTCGCAGGCGGCGGACGTCGAGCATGAAGCCCAGCTTACGCATCCGTTGAGCAATCGGAACTGGTTCTTCAGGGTTGCCCGGCGCAGGCTGGAGGCATGACGCTGCACGGGTTGTACGTACCGCTGATCACGCCCTTCGACGAGCGGGGCGACCTCGCCCGCGACGCCCTCGCGGCTCTCGCCCACGAGGTGCTGGACGCCGGGGCCGCCGGCCTGGTGGCCCTGGGCACCACCGCCGAGCCGCACGCGCTCGCCGACGCGGAGCGGCGTGCGGTGGTCGACGTGCTCACCGGGGTCTGCCGGGATCGCCGCGCCCCGCTCCTGGTCGGCGCGCACACCGCCGAGGCGCTGCGCGCGCTGGCCGGCGACGTCACGGCGGCGCTCTGCCTGGTACCGCCGTTCCTGCGGCCCGGCGAGGAGGCCGTGCTGGCCCACTTCGCCCGGCTCGCCGACGCGTCGCCGGTGCCGCTGGTCGTCTACCACGTGCCCTACCGGACCGGGCAGGAGCTCTCGGCGGGGGCGCTGCGCCGGCTGGCCGGGCTGCCGGGGGTGGTCGGGATCAAGCACGCGGTGGGCGGGATCGACGCGGACACCGTCGCCTTCCTGGCCGACGTACCCCCGGGTTTCGCCGTGCTCGGCGGCGACGACGCGTACGTCTCGCCGCTGCTCGCCCTCGGCGGGCACGGCGGCGTCCTGGCCTCGGCGCACGTCGCCACGGCCGACTTCGCCGCGCTGGTCACGGCCTGGCGGGCCGGGGACGTCGCCCGCGCCCGGCCGCTCGGCCACCGGCTCGCCACCCTCTCCCGGGCGCTGTTCGCCGAGCCCAACCCCGCGGTGATCAAGGCGGTGCTGCACGCCCGGGGCCGGATTCCGACGCCGGCGGTCCGCCCGCCCCTGCTGCCCGCCAGCCCGGCGGCCACGGCGCGGGC
This sequence comes from Micromonospora sp. NPDC048930, assembly GCF_043197935.1. Taxonomy (NCBI): domain Bacteria; kingdom Bacillati; phylum Actinomycetota; class Actinomycetes; order Micromonosporales; family Micromonosporaceae; genus Micromonospora; species Micromonospora sp. NPDC048930. The sequence continues at coordinate 316,252 of NZ_JBICUB010000002.1, read as the reverse complement.
CCTCCGGTACGCGGACGAGTTGGCGGCGGTCCCGGTCTGACCGACCGACGTGGACGGCGAGGACCCGGCCTGGCTCTTCGCGGCCTGGCGGTCCCTGTCCCGCTCCGGTTGACGGCACGGAGGCCGTCCCTCGGCGGGGACGGCCTCCGTGGAGGTCACGCCGTCGGCTGGGTGTCCGTCCAGCTCGCGTCGACCACGGCCTGGTAGCCGAGCAGCCGCCCCGTGTCGGCGTCCCAGGACTCCTCGGCCAGCGCCATCCCGGTGCGCGGGTCGACGATCAGCCGGGTCTGTCCCAGGCCACCGTCGCCGCGCCGGGTGTAGGCCACCGCCATGCCGGGGCGGCCGTGCGGGTCGGTCACCGGGCCCAGCTCGGTCACCCCGTCCAGGCCGGCGAGCATCCGATAGGCCGCCGCCCGGACCTGCGGGGAGGCCGGCAGCTGAAGCACCAGCTGGTTCCCGCTCCAGTACAGGTACTCGGTGTTGCTCTCGCCGCCCTCGTACCGGCTGAGCAACGCCGCCCGCAGTGCGGCCGGGTCGGTGGGTAGCGCGGCGAGTTCCGCGCCGGTGACGGACATCCCGCCGAGCAGATAGTTCCGGGCCGGATCGAGGCCGTTGGGGGTGCGCAGCCGACGGGATCCCGGCGCGGCGGAGAACTGCCCCCACCGGCTGGGGGAGCCGGCCCGCCGCCAGGCCGCCTCGTCCGCGGCGTCGACCGGCCGGGCCCCGAGGGGCTGGAAGAACACCCAGGTCCGGTCCGCCGGGTCGGTCGCGTACCAGGTCTCGACCCGCATTCGCACGAGGATGTCGTACCGGCCGCCGGTCGGGCCGACCTGGCGGACCTCGCCATCCTCCACGACGGTCTTCCAGTACCGGCCGGTACCCGCCTCGGTGCCGGCCACCGTCTCGGCGGCGGCCAGCAGGAGCTGTCGGGCCGTGGCCGGCGCGGTGGCCGGGGCCGGCACCGGCGCCTTCGCGGCCGGGCTGGGGGTGGCGCCCGGGCGGACCGCCACGACCACCGCGAGCGCCCCCGCCGCCAGCGCCGGCACCAGGCCGGCGGTCAGCACCAGCCGGCGCCGCGCGACCGGCCGGACCGCGCGCCGGTCGGGCTCCGGCCGGGGGTACGCGGTGACGGCCGCCGGGTCGAACCGGGCGTCACCCGGGTCGAGCCGCGCGGGGCGGGACTCGGACAGCAGTTGCAGCACATCTCGACGCCGACTCATCGGCTGAACTCCTTCACACTGAACGCGGACGGGACCCGACGGACGACCTCGTCGGCGGCGGAGGCGGCCTGTTCCAGGCGGCGGCGGGCCCGGTGCAGCCGGACCGCGAAGGTGGCGACCGAGCAGCCGACGACCCGGGCGGCGGCCCGGTGCGACAACCCCTGCCAGGCCACCAGGGTCAGCAGCTCCCGGTCGGCGTCGCCGAGCTGGGCCAGGGCCCCGAGGACGGCGGCCCGCTCGGTCACCCCGTCGGCCACGTCACCGCCCGCCTCGTCGACCCAGGCCCGCATCTCCGCCGCCAGCGACGCCTGGCGTACCTCGTCGCGGTAGCGCTCGCGGACCACGTTGCGGGCCACCCCGAGCAGCCACGGCAGGGGCGTCGCCGGGACCTCGGCGAGCCGCCGCCAGGCGACGAGGAAGGTCTCGCTGACGATGTCGTCGGCGAGCTGCCGGCCCGCCCGGCTCACCGCGTACGCGTACACCGGGGCGTGGTGTGCCTCGTACAGCTCGGTGAACCGGGCCCCTGCTTCTGCTGCATCCACTGGCTGCTGCTCCCTGTCGCCGGAGGTGTGCCGTCACCAGGTAATGCGGGTACCGGCCCGGTTCTTACCGACGGATCCCGGAGAACGCGGACGGGGGCCGGTCCCGGGTGGGACCGGCCCCCGTCGTGGGGCGTCTCGGCTCAGGGCTTCCAGGAGCCGGCGGGCCGGAAGTTGTGCTGGTACTCCACCACGCCGTTCTTGTCCTTCACGTCGAGGACGAGCTGGCCGGTCCGCTTGGTGCCGACCGGCAGGTCGTTGCCAGAGTTGAGCAGCTTGCCGCAGCCGGAGAAGGCCCCGGAGATGCCGCTCTCCTCGCTGCCGTCCGCGCCCTTCCAGCGGAAGTAGAACGGGTTGACCGAGCCGGTGCCCTTGGTGACCTCGGCGGTCACGTCGGCGATCAGGAACATGCCCTTCTTCGGCCCCGGCATGAACTCCTGGCAGGAGTCCTTCTTGGTGCGGAAGTTGCTGAGCGTGATCTCGATGGTCCCGTCGTCGTCGTTGATGATCAGCGTGTCGCCCGGCGCCATGTTGAAGGTCTCGCCGTCGGTCGGACGGGCGTCCGGGGTCGAGCCCGACTCGGCGGGGCTGGGGGTGTCGAACGGGTCGACGGTCGGGGCCGAGGTGGGCAGGCTCGCGATCGCCTCCTCCGCCTTCTTGCCTCCGCTGTAGATGGCGAAGATGCCGCCGCCGCAGCAGAGCAGCAGCAGGACCAGCGCGCCGACGCCGAGGCCGATCCAGAGCCCCTTGTTGGACTTCTTGGTCGGCGGCGCGGCGAACGGCTGGCCCGGCGCGGGCGGGTACGCCCCACCCGGGGCCGGCGGGAACTGCCCGGCGGGCGGGTACGGGGCACCCGAGGTCGGCGGCTGCGGCGGGTACCCCCCGCCTGGGGCGACCGGCGGCGGGTACGGCGTGCCGGAGGTCGGCGGCTGCGGCGGGTACCCCCCGCCCGGGGCGGCCGGCGGCGGGTACGGCGTGCCGGAGGTCGGCGGCTGCGGCGGGTACGGCGCGCCCGAGGTCGGCGGCAGCGGCGCGAACGGGTCGCCCGGCGTCGGCGGCTGCGGCGGGTACGGTGCGCCCGAGGTCGGCGGCGGCGCGTACGGATCGGCCGGCGGCGGCGCGTACGGGTTGCCGGGCACCGGCGGCATCGGCGCGGTGGGGAACGGCTGCGTCGGCGGTTCCGGGGGCTGCTGGTTCGGGTCCTGCGATCCGAACGGAGGCTGAGGGTTACTCACCGTTCTCCTTGGCGCCTTCGAAGATCTTCAGTCGGAACGACGGTACAAGTCGCCGGCAAGCCGGCCGCGTGGCCCTCACCCCGATACCAGAACGGCGGCGGTGCGTACCAGATCGGCGTCGACGGCGAACCGGCCGGTGATCGATGCCGGACGATCGGACACGGGTGCCGCGTCGAGCCGGGCGGGAGCGATCCGGGCGGTGAACGTGCCCGCCTCCGGGTCGAGGGTCACCCGGGCGTCGTGGAAGTCCAGCCACGTGCCGACGACCGGCCACCAGACCTTGTAGACGGTCTCCTTGACGCTGAACAGCACGGTCGGCCAGGGTGCGCCGGCGGGCAGGCGGACCAGCTCCGCCTCCTCCTCGGGCAGGCACACCTTCCGGCGTACCCCCGGGGTGAGCTCCCGGTGGCGCTCGGCGTCCATGCCGACCGAGCGCAGCTCGGCGGCGCGGGCGACGGCCGCCGCGCAGTAGTCCCGGGTGTGGGTGATGGTGCCGACCACCCCCGCCGGCCAGACCGGGGACCGGTCGGGCGCCGAGGGGACCGGCGTGGGTGGCAGCCCGAGCCCGGCCAGGGCCCGGCGGGCGCACATCCGGCCGGCGGTGAAGTCCCGGCGCCGGCCCGCCACCGCGCGGTCGGCCAGGCAGGCCAGCTCGGCGGGGAGCAACTCGCCGGCCCAGTCGGCGGGACCGGCCACCGCCACCGCGACCGTCGGCGGCAGGAGGTCACGCACGAGGAGAACGTAGCGCAGTGATGTAACACCGCAGAGTCGCGGCGCGCTGTAGGGGGGACACGGGGCTTGGTGTGTCCACATACGAGGGGGAGTGCGATGACGCGTGGTGCGGCGGCGTCGGGACAGGCGCCGGACGAGCACTCTCCGGTCACCCCGGACTGGACCTGCGGCTCGTGCGGCCACGACTGGCCCTGTGACACGAAGCGCGGCCGGCTGCTGGCCGAGTACCAGGCGGACCGGGCCTCGCTGAGCGTCTACCTCGGCTCCTGCCTGGCCGCGGCCAGTCAGGACCTGCGCTCCGCCCCGACCGCCTCGCTCCAGGACCGGTTCATCGGCTGGGTGCCGCGGAGCCCGCGTACCGCCTGACGCCGCCGGTGGCCGCCGCGCTCGGGTTCGGCGGCCACCGGCTGCGGGTCAGGGGCGGCGGGGCCGCCGGGTGAGGGCGAAGCCGACCACGCCGGCCACGGCGGCGAGCACCCCGCCCACGCTGGTCCAGACCCAGCGCGAGCCGGGCTCCGGGAGCCAGCCGGTGAGGCTGCTCTCCGGCTCGGTCACCGGCTCCGGCGTCGGCTCGGCGGTGAGCAGCGTCCCGGCCCGGGTGTTCGGCACCAGCGGCGCCGCGAGCCGGCCGTCGTCGCCCGACGTCCCGCCCTCGCCGTCGGCGCTGACCAGCAGGTCCACGTCGATCGGCAGGCCCAGGTCCGGCTCGGGCAGGTCGGTCACGGAGAGCCGGACGTAGTAGGTGCCGGGCAGCGGGTCGCCCGACCACGGCTCGGCCCAGGGGCGTACGCGGCGGAGGGTGCAGCCGAGGGTGACGCTGGTCGCCGACGCGGCGGCGGTGGGGGTCTGCGCCCCGGCGGTGCACGCCTGCCGGCGACGCAGCCCGTCGAAGACGTCCACGGTCCAGGTGGACGAGCCGGTGCGGCCCTTCGGGAAGGAGACGGTCGCGGCGATCTCGTGGACCTGGCCGGCCTCGGCCTGGAACGACCAGTAGAGGTGGTCACCCGTCGACGCGCCCACCTGGACCGGCTGACCGGCGGTGATGGCGGTGGCGGTCAGGAACGAGGTGCCGGCCTTGGTCACCGTGGCCGCGCCCGGCGACGGGGTGGGAGCCGCGGTGGCCACGCCCGGTGCGAGGGTCAGCCCGGCGGCGGCTAGCGCCGCCGCGGAGCGGATCAGCGTACGCATCCTCAGTTCTCCCTCCAGGTGGCGACCCACCAGCGGGTGAGCAGCCCGGCGATCAGCCCGGTGACCAGCCCGGCCAGGGTGAGCAGGAGCAGCAGCGCCCAGCCGCGGCCGAGGTCCGGCCCGTCCGGGGCGGGGGACGCGGCGACCACGTCGACGGTCAGCTCCACCGGCATGCCGGGCCTGGCCTCGGTGCCGGGCCGGGGCGCGAAGGCGTTGCTGACCACCAGGCACACGGTCTGCGAGGTCACCGTGCCGCTGGGGGCGGGATCGGGGGCGTCCCCGGTGGCCGACCAGCGCAGGCCGGCGGAGATCACGTCGGTACGCCCGCTGCCGGCGTCGACGCCCCGGACGAGCTCCCGCCCGTCCGGCGCGGTGGCCCGCAGCAGCACCCCGTAGTCGGGGTTGACCGGCCGGTCCAGCGCGATGCTGACCGAGGCGCGCAGCTCCTGGCCGGGCCGGACCGGCACCCGGTACCAGCGGTGCTCGGAGAACGCCTCCCGGTCGGTGTAGACGCCGGGGCCGAGCAGGGGCGCGTCGCCGCACCGGGCGGAACCGCCGACCACGGTCGGGGTGGCGGTGTAGGTGTCCCGGGCCCGGTCGACCAGCTGCTTGATCCGGCCGGTCAGCTCGTCGGCGCTCTGGGCCGCCGTGTACGTGCCGCCGGTCGCCCCGGCGATGCAGAGCAGCTGCCGGCGTACCTTCTCGTCGGGGGCGAGGCCGAGGGTGTCGACGACCAGCCTGGTGCCCTGGGCGGCCAGTTCCCGGGCCACCTCGCAGGGGTCGGGCGGGGCGCAGGTGTCCTCGCCGTCGGTGATCAGCACGATCCGGCGGGCGGTGCTGCCGGTGCCGAGGTCCTGCGCCGCCGAGCGCAGCGCCAGCCCGACCGGGGTGAATCCGGTCGGCCGCAGCGTGGCGACCGCGGCCTTGGCCTGCGTCCGGTCCACCGGGCCGACCGGCACGATCTGCTGGGTGTCCAGGCAGCCCTGCTTCTTGTCCTTGCCCCGGTAGGTGGCGCCGAGCACCCGGATGCCGAGCTGGGTCCCGTCCGGCAGCGCGTCCACGACCTCGTTGAACGCCTGCTGGGCGACGGAGATCCGGCTGCGCCCGTCGATGTCCCGGGCCCGCATCGAGCCGCTCACGTCGAGGACGAGTTCCACCTTGGGCGGTTCGGCGGGCGGTTCGGCGGTCTCGCCGTCGGCCCGGGCGGGGGTGGGACCGATCAGCGCGGTCGTCGCCAGCAGTCCGAGGAGGACGGCCGTCGATCGTCTCTTGTTGATCACCGGGCGAAGTGTAGTGAGATCCACTTTGGAAGATCATCGGGGTGGGGTGGTGGCCGTCCTGCCAGGACGGTGACCCTGTCCGGCGGCGTGACCGGGGCCGGCGCCAGGTGTCGGCGGAGCGGCGTGGAGCGGTAAGGATCCCGTAAGGTTCCCGCGGGATGACCCACAGTCATATGCCGGATGTAAACCTTTTGTGGAGTGGCGCAGTCGTCGGAAATCTGACCCGGGATGACCCGTTGTGCGAGTGCGGGAGTGTGGTTAAGCTCTTCTTGCGCGCCCCAATCGCCCGCTTCCCCCGTGGCAGGCGATCGGGGCGCGCTTTTTCGTGCCCCGACCCGATCGGGGCGTCCCCCTCGGCCGGCGCAAGCGAAAAACGCGGCCCGGTGGGCGTGCCACCGGGCCGCGACGTACGCTCCGCGCCCTAGATCCAGCGACCGTCCAGCCACATCCGGGCGGACCAGTCCGCGTACGTCATCAACCTGCCCACGAAGATCGGGTAGAAGTACGCGAAGCAGAGGGCGACCAGCAGCACGTACGCGCCGACGATGATCCCGCCCACCAGCCGCCGGTCGGAGACATCCTCCTGGCTCGGCGGCGCGGCCGTGCCGGTGACCGGCCCGGGCGTGACGATCGCCCCGAGCACGTAGACCACCGCCAGCACCAGGAACGGCACCGCCGGCGCGGCGTAGAAGGAGAACATCGTCCGGCCGTCGAGGGCGAACCAGAACCAGGGCAGCAGGCCGGCGGCCACGCCGAGCAGGATCGCCCCGGCCCGCCAGTCCCGCCGGGCCAGCCCGAGCCAGACCGTCGCGGCCAGCGCCGGCAGGAACGACCACCAGAGCAGCGGGGTGCCCAGCAGCAGGATCTCCGAGGCGCAGCTCGGCGCGCCGCAGTTGCCGTCCCCCGACCAGTAGAAGGCAACCGGGCGGCCCAGCAGCAGCCACTGCCACGGCCAGGACTGGTACTTGTGCGGGTCGTCGAGCTGGGTGTGGAAGCCGTACGCGGCCTTGTGGTATTCCCACAGGTTGATCAGCGCGCCGATGACCGGGGTGTCGCTCAGCCCCGGGGTGTTCGGGTAGCGGCTGGCCAGGCGGTAGTAGCCGTCGTCACTGAGCAGCCAGCCCGACCAGGTGGCGACATACGTCCCGACCATCAGCACGCCGGCCAGGAACAGCCACGGCAGCTCGTCCAGCAGGGCGTCCCGCCACGGGTGGCGTACCCCGGCGGACCGGCGGACGCCGACCTCCCAGAAGATCACCAGCAGCGCGAAGGCCGGGACGAAGTACAGTCCGCTCCACTTCACCGCGCAGGCGCAGCCGAGCAGCACCCCGGCGGCCAGCCGCCACCACGGCCAGTCCCGCCAGGTCGACGGCGGCCGGCCCGCCCGCCCCGGCACCGACGGGTCGAGCCCGGCCTCCAGCGCCCGCGACCAGCGGCGGCGCCGGGCGTCCCGGTCGAGGACCAGCGCACCGAACGCGGCCAGCACGAACAGGAGCAGGAAGATGTCCAGCAGGGCGGTGCGGGAGAGCACCAGGTGGAAGCCGTCCAGGGCGAGCAGCAGGCCGGCCGCGCAGCCCAGCGTGGTGGACCGGAACATCCGCCGGGCGATCCGGACCAGCATCAGTACCGACAGGGTGCCCGCGACGGCCGCCGCGAACCGCCAGCCGAACTCCGGGGCGGTGGTGGTCAGGTGCCCCGGCACGGAGATCTTCAACTCCGCGTCCTGGTAGCCGAAGGCCCACTCGCCGAGCCCGATGAGCCACTTGCCCAGCGGCGGGTGCACCACGTACGACGGGCCGCCGTCCTTGTAGTTCCACTCGACGCCCCGGTCGATCAGCCCGTACGCGTCCCGGGCGTAGTAGATCTCGTCGAAGATCTTGCCCTTCGGCCCGCTGAGACCGACGAAGCGCAGGATCGCCGCGATCACCACGACGACCGTGGTGGCCAGCCAGGCGTGCCCGTCGAGGCGGGCGTCGACCGTGGCGAGCCGCCGGCGGACGACGGCCGGGATCCCGCCCCCGCCGGTCGTCACGGACCCGCTGGCCTGGTCGGCGGTGGGCTGGCCGGCGGTCGTCCGGTCCGATCCGGCCCGACCCGCGCTCGCGCTCTGTGCTGTCGACGCACTCGTCACCCGGCGATCGTAGGCTGCGAAGGTGCCCGGTGGCGCCCGTCGTCTCCGAGATTGGTACGACCGTCGATGAAGGAGCGCACGTCGTGGGTGAAATGTCCGAGGTGGGACGCCTCGTGTTGCTCGGCGCCCCGCTGGGCAACCCGGCCGACGCCTCGACCCGGTTCCGCGAGGTGCTCGCCACCGCCGACGTGGTCGCCGCCGAGGACACCCGGCGGCTCACCCGGCTGGCCCGGGACCTGGCCGTCACCGTCCCCGGCAAGATCGTCTCCTACTTCGAGGGGAACGAGGAACGGCGTACCCCCGAACTGGTCGACGTGCTCGCCGCCGGCTACACGATCGCCCTGGTCACCGACGGTGGCATGCCCAGCGTCTCCGACCCCGGCTACCGCCTGGTCCGGGCCGCGATCGACGCCGGCTTCCCGGTCACCGCGGCCCCCGGACCGAGCGCGGTGACCACCGCGCTGGCCCTCTCCGGGCTGCCCTCCGACCGGTTCTGCTTCGAGGGCTTCCTGCCCCGCACGCCCGGCGCCCGCCGGTCCCGGCTGCGCGCGCTCGCCGCCGAGGAACGCACGCTGGTCCTGTTCGAGGCGCCGCACCGGATCGCCGGCGCGCTGGCCGACCTGGCCGCCGAGTTCGGCCCGGACCGGCCGGCCGCGCTCTGCCGCGAGCTGACCAAGACGTACGAGGAGGTGGTCCGCCGGTCGCTGGGCGAACTGGCCGAGTGGGCCGCCGAGGGTGAGCCCCGGGGCGAGATCACCCTGGTCGTGGCCGGCGCGCCGCCGGCCGCCGCGACCCGGCCCGACGACGACACGCTGCGCGCCGCGGTGGCCGCGCGGGAGGCGGCCGGGCTGTCCCGGCGAGACGCGATCACCGAGGTGGCCACCGAGTACGGCCTGCGCCGCCGCGAGGTCTACACGGTCGTGCACGCCTGACGGCCGGCCGCCCGGCGGCGCGGTGGCCTCACCAGGCGGCGGCGAGGAACCCGGCGGTGATCAGCAGCGGGCCGGCCAGCGCCGCTCCCACCGCAAGGCGGCGGTGCCGGGGGTCCGGCAGCCGGGTCGCGCCGGTCCACCGGGCGATCCCGGTGGCGCAGGCGGCCACCAGCAGCAGGCCGAGCAGCCAGCGCAGGTGCCGACCGATGCCGGTGTCCGCGTACGCGGTGCCGCCGTCCGGCCCGGTCATCCGGGCCGGCAACGCGGTGCCGGTGGCGGTGCGCTCGGCCGGCACCCCGCTCACCCGTACGCCGTGCGCGACGAAGCGGTCCGCGTCGGCGCGGAAGATGCCCCGGCAGCGCTGGGTCAGCCCGCCGCCCGAGCAGTCCGTGATCACCGCGGTCCCGTCCGTCGAATGCCCCGCCGCCAGCCAGAGCGGCCCCGCGCTGACCCAGGCGAAGAAGGCCGCCAGCAGGCTCAACGACACCAGCGCGGCCAGTCCGGCCAGCGGGTCCGGCGGGTGGCCGCGCCGGGTCCGGGCCCGCCGGGAGGCCGGGGCCGGCGGCCGGTCCGCCCGTCGGGGCTCCTCGCGCAGCGGCGTGCCGTCCCAGTGCACCTCCTCGATCGGCGCCCAGGAGACCTCGCCGTCCCCCGCCGGCGCACCGCCGGCGGGCAGCCGCCGCCAGCGGGGCTGGCGCACCGGCACCCGGCGGGGCACCGCGTCCACCGGCGCCCCGGTGGTCGGCTCCACCTCGACCGGCGGGTCCGCCGGGTCCAGCCGCGGCTGCGGGGCGACCGGCCCGCCGCGCGCCACGCCGGAGCGGGCCGGCCGGGCATCCCCGCCGGCCGCCGCGGCGGAGGGCCCGTCCTGGCCCGGGGCCGCTCGTCTGCTGGTCACGCCGTTCATTTCACACCGGTACGCAGGGCGGGCCGGGCAGCTCAGACCGCGTGTCGGCGACAAATCGGACGGGCCGGCGGGGCCCCACGGTGGGACGCGCCCTATTGGTTCGCGGGTGCGGCACGGCAATCACTAGGCTTGACGCTCATGAGTCACGTTCTCGCCGCGGTCGCCTGGCCCTACGCCAACGGCCCGCGCCACATCGGCCACGTATCCGGATTCGGCGTTCCCTCCGACGTCTTCGCCCGGTACATGCGGATGGCCGGCCACGACGTGCTCATGGTCTCGGGCACCGACGAGCACGGCACCCCGATCCAGGTGCAGGCCGACGCCGAGGGGGTCACCCCGCGCGAGCTGGCCGACCGGTACAACCGGGTGATCGCCGAGGACCTGCGCGCGCTCGGGCTGTCGTACGACCTGTTCACCCGGACCACCACCCGCAACCACTACGCGGTGGTGCAGGAGCTGTTCCAGGGGCTCTACCGCAACGGCTACATCGTCCCCAAGGTCACCACCGGGGCGATCTCCCCGTCCACCGGGCGCACCCTGCCCGACCGCTACATCGAGGGCACCTGCCCGATCTGCGGGTACGACAGCGCCCGCGGCGACCAGTGCGACAACTGCGGCAACCAGCTCGACCCGATCGATCTGATCAACCCCAAGTCGAAGATCAACGGCGAGACCCCGGAGTTCGTCGAGACCGAGCACTTCTTCCTGGACCTGCCCGCCCTGGCCGACGCGCTGCGGCAGTGGCTGGACACCCGGGAGGGCTGGCGTCCCAACGTGCTGCGCTTCTCCCGGAACCTGCTCGACGACCTCCAGCCCCGGGCCATCACCCGCGACCTGGAGTGGGGCGTGCCGATCCCGCTGGACGGCTGGCGCGACCGGCCCGACAAGCGGATCTACGTCTGGTTCGACGCGGTCATCGGCTACCTGTCCGCCTCCATCGAGTGGGCCCGCCGCACCGGTGACCCCGAGGCCTGGCGCAAGTGGTGGTCCGCCGACGGCGAGGGCAAGGACGCCCGCGGCTACTACTTCATGGGCAAGGACAACATCGTCTTCCACTCGGTGATCTGGCCGGCGCTGCTCGGCGGCTACTCCGGCGAGGGCTCCCGGGACGGCGAGCCGGGCGAGCTGGGCCGGCTCAACCTGCCCACCGAGGTCGTCTCCAGCGAATACCTGACCATGGAGGGACGGAAGTTCTCCTCCTCCCGCAAGGTGGTCATCTACGTCCGGGACTTCCTCGAGCGGTACGACGCCGACGCGCTGCGCTACTTCATCGCGGTCGCCGGTCCGGAGAGCAACGACACCGACTTCACCTGGGCCGAGTTCCTCCGCCGCAACAACGACGAGCTGGTCGCCGGCTGGGGCAACCTGGTCAACCGGTCCATCTCCATGGCGGCGAAGAACTTCGGCGCGATCCCGCCGGTCGACCCGGCCGGGCTCACCGAGGCCGACCAGGCGCTGCTGGCCACCGCGCGGGCCGGCTTCGCGGGAGTCGGCGACCTGATCGCCCGGCACCGGCAGAAGCAGGCCATCAGCGAGGCGATGCGGGTCGTCGCCGAGGCCAACAAGTACCTGTCGGAGCAGGCGCCCTGGAAGCTCAAGGGCGAGGCCGACAAGCCGCGGATGGGCACCATCCTGCACGTCGCCCTCCAGGTGGTCAGCGACGCCAACACGCTGCTCACCCCGTTCCTGCCGCACTCCGCCCAGAAGATCCACGAGCTGCTCGGCGGCACCGGCGTGCACGCGCCGATGCCGGTGATCGAGGAGGTCGAGGACCTCGACGGCGGGCCGGCGTACCCGGTGTTGACCGGCGACTACACCGTCGGCGCGCGCTGGGAGTCCGTACCGCTGGAGGTGGGCCGGCCGCTCGCGGCGCCGAAGCCGGTGTTCCGCAAGCTCGACCCGTCGATCGTCGACGAGGAGCTGGCGCGGCTGGCCGGCTGAGCCCGACGCACGCCGCGGCCCCCGGGGACTTCCCCGGGGGCCGCGTCGCGTCCGGCGGTCAGGCGCGGGCCATCGACGGTGCGCCGATGAACTCCATGACCGCCTGGTTCACCTCGGTCGGATGGGTCCACGGGATGCCGTGCGGCGCCCCCTTCAGGGTCACCAACCGGCAGTCGGAGAGCATGGTCTGCAACCGTTGACCCGTGGCCGGGTACGGCAGCACGTTGTCCTTGTCGCCCTGGATGATCAACACCGGGACGTTGATGTTCGGCAGGTCGCGCCGGAAGTCGGTCTGCCAGGCGGTCACGGAGTCGTAGGTGCCCTTCGCGGACGCCCGGGCGCCGATCTCCCAGTGCGCCCGGTACGCCTCGTCGCTCACCCACTTGCCCTTGTTCTCGCTCTCGTTGAAGAACGCGTCGCAGAACTGGGTCAGGAAGGCGAACCGGTCCTGGATGATGGCCTGCTGGAACCCGTCGAAGAGGCTCTTCTCGACCCCCTCCGGATCGTCCTGCGTCTTCAGCAGGTACGGCGCCAACGGCGCCATCAGCACCGCCCGGTCCACCCGGTCCGACCCGTACGCGCCCAGGTAGCGGGTGATCTCACCGGTGCCCATCGAGTGCCCGATCAGGATCGCGTTGCGCAGGTCCAGTTCGGTCATCAGCACGTCCAGGTCGGCCGCGAACGTGTCGTAGTCGTACCCCATTGTCGGCTGGGCGGAGGCGCCGAAACCACGCCGGTCGTAGGTGATCGTCCGGTATCCGGCGTTGAGCAGCGGAATGCTGACCTTCTCCCAGGTCGCCCCGTTGAACGGGAAACCGTGGATCAGCACGATCGGCTGGCCGGAGCCGTGATCCTCGTAGTACAGGTCGATGGGGGCGGAGTTCTCCGTACCGACGGTGATGAAGGGCATCTGGGTCTCCTGAACGGGTTCGATCGCGGACCCGGGCGGATTCCCGTGCCGACGCCGGTTATGCCGTCGGATACCGCAGATCCACCACATGGTCGTCGGTCACCTCGGAACCGGGCGCCCAGGCCTCGTAGACGCCCCGCTCGTGGCACTGCGCCCCGGTGGCCACGACGGCGTCCGGATCCGGCCGGCGCAACCGCAGCCGCAGCCAGCCGGACTCCTCCCGCAGCACCAGGCAGGGCACCCCACGCCAGGCCGCGAACCGCACCCGCCGGGCCGCCGACTCCACCGGGTACCGGGCCGCCCGGGTCATCGCCAGCACCCGGAACCCGCCCGGCAGGTCGGCCACCGCCTCGTACTCGCCGCCGCCGTACGCGCCGACGAGCTGGGTGGAGCGGGGCGCGTCACCGGTCGGCACGTACTCCTGGTCGGGGGAGAGGCCGGGCACCGCGGCCAGCAGGTGCCGCCACTGCGGGCCGACCATCCGCAGCCAGCCCCGCTGCTCCGCCTGGTACGTGTAGAGCACCACCTCCACCCCCTCGGCCGGGTAGGCGAGCAGGGTGGCGTTCGCCGGCATCGGCAGGTCGGCGAAGTCCCGGGTGACGAACTCCGGGATGAGCTGGCCGTTGCTCGGCACGAACCCGGTGCCCAGCACCGGCGGCCCGAGCCGGTCCCGGGGCGGCAGCACGGTCAGCCCCTGGTACGCCGGACCGACCGGGGCGTCGTAGTCGGCCGGGTCGGCGGCCCGCCAGCGCAGCGCGTACGCCACGTCGCCGCCCTCGCCGTCGCCGCGCAGCACCGCCATCCCCGACGGCGTACGCAGGTGCGCCACGTCGTGCTCCCGGTAGCAGAAGCCGTGCGGCAGCCACCCCCGGACGTGGCCGGCGAGCTGCCGGGCGGAGAGCACCTTCACCATGCGGGTCCCGGGACGGATCACGGCCGAGGCGCGCACCGCGGCGAGCGTCGGGTCGCCCGCCGCGCCCGGCTGCTGGCTGAGCTGGTGCAGGTGCGCCCAGCCGTGCTCCCGGTGCACCGGCATCAGCAGCGGCGGGTCCGCCTCCTCGGTCGGCTCGACCGCCCCGTGCACCGCGCTGACCTCGGTGACGTGGACGAACTTCCGCCACGGGTGGGCCACCCCGGGCCGGGGCGCGAACTCGAACCCGGGCAGCTCGTCGGGGCTGAACAACTCGTACGCCGCCCCGCGGGCCAGCATCTCCGCCGGATGGACCCGGCCCTCGTACGTCACGTGCAACCCGGTCCGCTCAGGGGCGGCCCCGCTGGCCTCAGGTGTGACGGTCACGTTCCGGAACGTAGGCGTGGCAGATGTTACGCAGGTGAACAGGTGATATCGGTCCGGGGACGGGGCTGGTCGGCGGTGTGTGATGCTGGTCGCGATGACCGAGCAGACCGAAACCCGCAAGCAGCGGGCCGCCCGCCGGGCCGGGGAGTTCCCGCCCGCCCCGGAGGCGCTGCCCGTACCCGTGCTGGACAGCCACACCCACCTGGACATCACCGTCAGCGAGGCCGGCGTCCCCGGCGGGCCGGCCGACGACCCGGTCGGCGCGGCCATCGCGGTGGCCGCCGGCGTCGGCGTGGACCGGCTGGTCCAGGTCGGCGTGGACGTCGAGTCGTCGCGCTGGAGCGCCGACGTCGCCGAGCGGTACGGCGCGGTGCTGGCCACCGTGGCCCTGCACCCGAACGAGGCGCCCCGCCTGGCCGACCTCGACGAGGCGCTACGCGAGATCGAGGCGCTCGCCGCCCGCGACCGGGTCCGCGGCATCGGCGAGACCGGGATGGACTTCTTCCGCACCGGCGACGAGGGGCGGGCCGCGCAGGAGGAGAGCTTCCGCGCGCACATCGCCATCGCCAAGCGGTACGGCAAGGCGCTGGTCATCCACGACCGGGACGCGCACGCCGACGTGCTGCGCGTCCTCGACGACGAGGGCGCCCCCGACACCGTGGTGCTGCACTGCTTCTCCGGCGACGCCGACTTCGCCCGCGAGTGCGTCCGGCGGGGCTACCTGCTCAGCTTCGCCGGCACGGTCACCTTCGGCAGCGCCGCGGCGCTCCGCGAGGCCGCCACCGTCACCCCGGTCGACCAGATGCTGGTGGAGACCGACGCCCCGTACCTGACCCCGATGCCGCACCGCGGCCGGCCCAACGCGTCGTACCTGGTCCCACTGACCGTGCGGTTCCTGGCCGAGACCACCGGGACCGACCTCGACGAGCTCTGCGCCGCCATCTCCGCGACCGGCGACCGCGCCTTCGGCCCGTGGTGAGAGGATGCCCGGCGTGACCGGTCTGCTCGGCCCGGCGGAGATCCGGGAGCTCGCCGCCCGGCTCGGCGTGACGCCGACCAAGAAGCTCGGCCAGAACTTCGTGCACGACCCGAACACCGTCCGCCGGATCGTCACCACCGCCGGGCTGGCCCCCGACGACGTGGCGCTGGAGGTCGGCCCCGGGCTCGGCTCGCTCACCCTGGCCCTGCTCCCGGTCGCCGCGCACGTGCACGCCGTGGAGCTGGACCCGGCGCTGGCCGCCGCGCTGCCGGAGACCGCCGCCCGGTTCGCCGGCCCGGACGCCGCCCGGCTCACCGTGCATCCCGGCGACGCGCTGCGGACCACCGCCGCCGAACTGGCCGACCCGGCGCCCACCGCGCTGGTGGCGAACCTGCCGTACAACGTCGCCGTCCCGGTGGTGCTGCACCTCCTCGCCGAGCTGCCCACCCTGCGGCACGGCCTGGTGATGGTGCAGAAGGAGGTCGCCGACCGGCTCGTCGCCGGTCCCGGCTCCAAGGTGTACGGCGTCCCGTCGGTCAAGCTCGCCTGGTACGCCCGGGCCCGCGCCGCCGGCAAGGTCCCGCCGAACGTCTTCTGGCCGGTGCCGAACGTCGACTCCGGCCTGGTCGCCTTCACCCGGCGCGAGCCGCCCCGCGCCGACGTACCCCGGCAGGCCGTCTTCGCGGTGGTCGACGCGGCGTTCGCGCAGCGCCGCAAGACCCTGCGCGCCGCCCTGGCCGGCTGGGCCGGCGGCGCCGACCGGGCCGCCGCGGCGCTCAGCGCCGCCGGCGTCGACCCCGGCGCGCGGGGGGAGTCACTCACCGTGGAGCAGTTCGCCGCGATCGCCGCGTCGGCCCCGACCGTGCCCGCCGCCGCCCAGTAGGCTGGGCGCCACTGCCGATCCCGCCGAGGAGCTGACCGTGGAGAAGCCGTTCGACATTCGCCTGCGCCCGCGGGACATCGCCCCGTGACCGAGGCCTGGCGACCGGACGACGAGGACGGGCAGCGGCGCGGGGCCAGCGGGCCGGTGAAGGTCCGGGTGCCCGCCAAGGTCAACCTGCACCTCGGGGTGGGGCCGCTGCGCCGGGACGGCTACCACGAGCTGAACACCGTCTACCACGCGATCTCCATCTACGACGAGCTGACCGCCCGCCGGGGCGACACGCTCACCCTCACCATGGAGGGCGAGGGCGCCGGCGAGCTGGCCCTGGACGACTCCAACCTGGTGATCCGGGCCGCCCACGCCCTCGCCGGGTACGCGGGCGTGCTGCCGCACGCCCGGCTGCACCTGCGCAAGCAGATCCCGCTGGCCGGCGGGCTGGCCGGGGGCAGCGCCGACGCGGCCGCCGCCCTGGTCGCCTGCGACGCGCTCTGGGGCACCGGCCTGTCCCGGGACGAGCTGGCCGGCATCGCCGCCGATCTCGGCTCCGACGTGCCGTTCCTGATCCACGGCGGCACCGCGCTCGGCACCGGCCGGGGCGAGGCGGTCAGCCCGGTGCTGGCCCGCCCCACCTCCTGGCACTGGGTGGTGGCCGTCGCCCACGGCGGCCTGTCCACGCCGGCCGCGTACCGGGAGCTGGACCGGCTCCGCGACGCCGGCGCCGCGGGCGCGCCGCTGGGCAGCACCGACGCGCTCCTCGCCGCGCTGCGCCAGCGCGACCCGCGGGTGCTCGCCGCCGCCCTCGGCAACGACCTCCAGGACGCCGCGCTGACCATGCGCCCCGCGCTGGCCGAGACGCTCAAGGCGGGGGAGACGGCCGGCGCGCTCGCCGGCATCGTCTCCGGCTCCGGCCCGACCTGCGTGTTCCTGGCCACCGACGAGGCACACGCCGGGCAGATCGCCGCCGAACTGGAGGCCGCCGGGGTGTGCCGGGAGGCCCGGGTCGCCCACGGCCCGGTCGCCGGCGCCCGCATCGTCTGACCCGCCTGCCGGCCCGACCCGCGTGATCGACTCGGTCTTCGCCGAACCGGGTTGTCCGCACGCCGGCATACCGCGGTTTTCCGCAACCTGAGAGCGCGGCAAGGTCGCCGCCGTGGACCGGAGCGTCCCGGGCGGCGCGGGGGGCCGGTCGGTCCGCGTACCCTTGGAGTGGGCGTCCTGAGGTGCCGGCCGGCACCGGGACGCCTTGATCATGAAAGGTGGGGAAGTGGCCAACATCGTCAACCTGGACCGGGTGTCCAAGGGGTACGGCGCCGCCGGGCCGCTGCTCACCGACGTCTCGCTCGGCCTCGACGACGCCGACCGGGTCGGCGTGGTCGGGCTCAACGGGGCCGGCAAGTCCACCCTGCTGCGGCTGCTCACCCGCATCGAGGAACCGGACGACGGCCGGGTCACCCACCGCCGCGACCTGCGGGTCGCCTGGCTCCCGCAGACCCTCGACCTGGCCCCCGAGGCCACCGTCCGGGACGTCGTCCTCGGCACCGCCTGGCTCGGCGAGAGCATGGGCGCCGAGCACGAGTGGGCCGGCGACGCGGGCGTCCGCGCCATCCTCGACGGCCTCGGCATGCCGCACCTCGGCCTGGAGGCGCCGGTCGGGCCGATGTCCGGCGGCGAGCGCCGCCGGGTCGCCCTCGCCGCGCTGCTGGTCCGCGACGCCGACCTGCTCATCCTCGACGAGCCCACCAACCACCTGGACGTCGGCGGCGTCGACTGGCTGGCCAAGCACCTGGTCACCCGCAAGGGCGCGCTCGTCGTGGTCACCCACGACCGGTGGTTCCTCGACGCGGTCTGCACCACCACCTGGGAGGTCGCCGACCAGACCGTCCGGGCGTACGAGGGCGGCTTCGCCGCGTGGACCCTCGCCCGGGTCGAGCGGCAGCGGGTCGCCGCCGCCACCGAGGCCCGCCGGCAGAACCTGCTCCGCAAGGAGATCGCCTGGCTGCGCCGGGGCGCGCCCGCGCGTACCTCCAAGCCGAAGTTCCGCATCGAGGCCGCCAACGCGCTCATCGCCGACGTCCCGCCGCCGCGCGACACCATGTCGCTGCAACGGCTCGCCACCGCCCGGCTCGGCAAGCAGGTGTACGACCTGGAGCAGGTCACCCTGCACGCCGGCCCGAAGGAGATCCTGCGCGAGGTCACCTGGCAGGTCGGTCCCGGCGACCGGGTCGCCATCCTCGGCCGCAACGGCGCCGGCAAGACCACCCTGCTGCGCATGCTCGCCGCGGTGACCCGCCCCGACGGCGGGCGCTTCACCGCCGGGCAGACCGTCCGGCCCGCGTTCCTCTCCCAGGAACTCGCCGAACTCCCCGGCCACCTGCGCGTCCTCGAAGCCGTCGAGGAGGTGGCCCGGCGCGTCCAGTTCGGCGACCGGGAGATCAGCGCCGCCCAGCTCGCCGAGATCTTCGGCTTCGACGACCGGCGGCTCTGGACCCCGGTCAGCGACCTCTCCGGCGGTGAACGCCGCCGGCTCCAGCTGCTCCGGCTGCTCGCCGGCGAGCCCAACGTGCTCCTCCTCGACGAGCCCACCAACGACCTGGACACCGACACCCTCGCCGCGCTGGAGGACCTGCTCGACTCCTGGCCCGGCACCATCGTCGTGGCCAGCCACGACCGCTACCTGATCGAGCGGGTCACCGACATCGCGTACGGGATGTTCGGCGACGGGCGGCTGGTGCACCTGCCCGGCGGCGTCGACGAGTACCTCGCCCGCGCCGCCGCCGGCCGGGGCCCGGCGCCCGCCGACCTCACCCCGGCCGCGGCCGCGCCGGACCGCGAGGGCATGTCCGCCGCCGAGGTACGCACCGCGCGGAAGGAGCTCGGCCGGCTGGAACGGCAGATCGCGAAGCTGGAGCAGAAGGAGGCCACCCTCCACGAACAGCTCGCCGCGCACGCCACCGACTACGCAAAGGTCGCCGAGCTGGACGCCCAACTGAAGGAACTGCGGGCCGAGCGGGAACGCACCGAGGAGGCCTGGCTGACCCTCGCCGAGGAGCTGCCGGCCGGCTGACCGGGACACGAGGTGGGGGGTGTGCGGCGTCACAGCTCGCCGTACGGGACAATCGCTCCCGACCCCTCATCCCATCGGTCTTGGAGACGCAGAGATGTCCCACACCCCTGTCAACCACCCCGCGCGGCCGATCTACCGGGCTATCGGGGGGCTGGTTGGTCTGTACTTCGTCGTCTTCGGCGTGCTCGGCATCATCGCGAGCGCCGGCAACGACGTGCTCGCCCAGGACGACACCAAGGTCCTCGGCCAGGGCACCAACCTCGGCTACTCGCTGCTCTCCGTCGTGCTCGGGGCGGTGATCCTGCTCGGCATCGTGATCGGCCGCAACCTCGACGTGCTGATCAACCAGTGGCTGGCCTACGCCCTGATGGCCCTCGGCCTGGCCGAGCTGGCGTTCCTGCAGACCGACGCCAACATCTTCAACTTCTCGATCATGACCGACATCGTGGTCCTGGTGCTCGCCCTGGTGCTCCTGATGGCCGGCATGTACGGCAAGGTCGGCACCGACGACGAGCACGAGGCCTGGCAGAAGGCGCGCCTCGTGCTCTGACCAGCAACCACCCGAAGGCCCGGCGGATGCCGGGCCTTCGGCGTTTTCCGGGGACGGGACGGCGTGCCGCGGGTGACAATCGACCCGAATCGGTCATTCGGCTGGAGGGGTCCCCATGGCACACATCCCGGTGAACCATCCCGCGCGGCCGATCTACCGCGTCCTCTCCGGGTTGATCGGGCTCTACATTCTGATCTTCGGCGTGTACGGAACGTTCCTGACCTGGGGCGACGGGCTCTTCAGCCGGGACGGCAACTGGGCCCTCGGCCTCCGCACCAACCTGGCGTTCTCGCTCGTCTCCGTGGTGTTCGGCGCGTTCCTGCTGATCGGAGCGTCCCGCCGCACCAACCTGGGGCACTACATGAACCTGACCGCCGGGGCGGTCTTCCTGCTCACCAGCATCCTGATGATGGCCGTGCTGCAGACCCCGGCGAACTTCCTCAACTTCTCGATGTCGACGGTCGTCGTGTCGATGCTGTTCGGGCTGATCCTGCTCGGCACCGGCCTCTACGACAAGGTCGGGCCGCCCGAGCACGCCGAAGAGGAACGGCGCCGCCGCAACCACCCCGTCGCCGAGGCCCGCTGACCCGCCGCCGGGTCACCCCGGCTTGCGGACCGTGATCAGCCCCGGCTTCGCCTCCAGGTGCGACAGGCCGTTCCAGGCCAGGTTCACCAGGTGCGCCGCCACAGTCTCCTTGCGCGGCTTACGCACCTCCAGCCACCAGCGCCCGGTCAACGCCACCATGCCCACCAGTGCCTGCGAGTACAGCTCCGCCAGCTTCGGGTCGTACCCCCGGCTGGAGAACTCCGCCCCCAGGATGTGCTCCACCTGGTGCGCCACGTCGTTCATCACGCTGCTGAAGTTGCCCGTCGCCGACATCAGCGGCGACTCCCGGACCAGCACCCGGAACCCGCTGGTCTCCTCCTCGATGTACGTCAACAGCGTCAACGCCGCCTGCTCCAGCAGCTCCCGGGGATGCCCCGCGGTCAACGCCGTGGTGATCCGCTCCAGCAGCGAGCGGACCTCCCGGTCCACCACCACCGCGTAGAGCCCCTCCTTGCCACCGAAGTGCTCGTACACCACGGGCTTGGACACCTTCGCCCGGGCGGCCACCTCCTCGATCGAGGTGGCGTCGAACCCGCGCTCGGCGAAGATCTGCCGGGCGATCGAAATCAACTGCTCGCGCCGCTGCGTCGCGGACATCCGTACCCGGGAAGAGGGCTTCGCCGCCGGGACGGCCCGCCGCCGGGCGCTGCCGCCGTCGTTGCCGGGAACCTCGGTCATCTCGTCACCTCGCCGGCGCTCGGTGACGCCCTGCCGTGGGATCTGGCTCATCTGGCCGCGCCGTCCTGCGGCCGGGCCCGGCGGCTGCACTGGAGCTCGGTCATCCGGCCATCCTGCCAGGCCGGCGGCCCCCGGGACGACCGGTTAGCGGCGCGCCCGGCCCGGCTCCAGCAGCTTCGCGCTGACCCGCTCCGGCCTCGGCCAGCGCACCGCCCACACCGCGCCGGCCTTCTCCAGCAACCAGATCACCCGCGCCGACGGGTCGAGCTGGCCGCGCAGCACCCCGTGCCGGGCGCTGGTCGGCTCGGCGTGGTGCAGGTTGTGCCAGCTCTCCCCGAACGACAGCAGCGCCAGCGGCCAGAAGTTCGACGCCCGGTCACCCTGACGCACCGCGAACGGCCGCTCCCCGTACACGTGGCACACCGAGTTGATCGACCACGTCACGTGGTGCAGCAGCGCGATCCGGACCAGCCCGCCCCAGAAGAACGCGGTCAGCGCGCCCTGCCAGGACCAGGTCAGCAGCCCGCCCATCGCCGCCGGCCCGAGCACCGACACCGCCACCATCAGCGGAAACAGCCGGTCGACCCGGCGGGTGGCCCGATCGGCGAGCAGGTCCGGGGCGAACCGCTCCCGATTGGACAACTCCCGGTCGAACAGCCAGCCGACGTGCGCGTGGAACAACCCGCGGGCCAGCCCCCGGACGCTCTCCCCGAACCGCCACGGCGAGTGCGGGTCGCCCTCCAGGTCGGAGAAGGCGTGGTGCCGGCGGTGGTCGGCCACCCACTGGATGATCTCGCCCTGCACCGCGAACGAGCCGGCCACCGCCAGGGACACCCGTAGCCACGGCTTCGCCCGGAACGAGCCGTGGGTGAAGTAGCGGTGGTAGCCGACGGTGATGCCGAGCCCGGACAGCACGTACCAGAAGGCGGCCACGAGCAGGTCGCTCCAGCCCAGCCACCCGCCCCAGGCCACCGGGACGGCGGCCAGCAGGGCGAGGAACGGAACGACCACGAAGGCCCAGAGGGCCACCAGGATGCCGCGCGACTGGTGTCCCTCGGTGAGCGGCTTCGGGCCCGCGTCGGGCCCGGTCACGGCGGTCGACATGGCACCTCCCGGCAGCAGGGTTACGCCTACGTCACCGTAACCAGGGGCGGCCTAGATCGCAGCGGACTCTGCCGTTCGTGAATGGACGGATCTGTCGTACGCCCGTTCTAATCTGCTGGTCGTGACCGATCCACTCGCCGTCGAAGTGCGTCGCCTGCGCGTCGAGGAACAGCTCTCCGTCCGGGAGATCCGGGCCCGTCTGGGTATCGGCCGTGACCGGGTGTACGCGCTCCTGCGCGGTGTCCCGCCGCCCGACTGGACCCGCCGGCCGCGCGCCAAGGATGCGCTGCGCGCCGAGGCGGTGCGCCTGCGTGCCGACGGCCGGTCGGTCAACCAGATCGCGGAGCAGCTCGGCGTGGCGAAGTCGACCGCGTACCAATGGGTGAAGCACCTGCCGCTGGATCCGGATGAGGCGGCGGCGGGCGCACGCCAAGGTGATGACCGACGCCCGCTGGGCCGCGTACCGGGCGGAGCGGGACGCCGCGCAGGCGGCCGAACAGGCTCGCGGTGCGTCGCTCGCCGGGCCGTTGGCCGAGCGGGACCTGATGCTGCTCGGCGCGATCCTCTACTGGTGCGAGGGGACGAAGTCCAAGCCGTGGCGACAGCAGGACCGACTGGAGATGGTCAACACCGATCCGGGGTTGCTCGCCCTGTTCCTCCGCTTCCTTGAGAAGTGTGGGATCGGGCGACACGTCCCGCGCTACCGGTTGCTCATCCACGAGTCGGCCGACGCCGATGCGGCCGTGCGGTGGTGGGCGGCGCGGCTGGCCGTCCCGCTCGAGCGGTTCGGGCGTCCCACGCTCAAGCGGCACACTCCGACGACCGTCCGCGGGAACACCGCCGATGACTACCACGGCTGTCTCGTGATCACCGTGCCCGGTAGTCGGGCCCTCTACTGGCGGATCGAGGGCATGGTCGCTGGGATCTTCACAGCTACGGGCGGATCGAGGGCATGGTCGCTGGGATCTTCACAGCTACGGGCGGATCGACCGATGAATGAGGAAACCTCGGGCACCACCCGCTCGACGGGTCGTCGGAGCCGGCCGCACAGCGCGCGTAGCGGCTGGCAGAGTCAGGCACGCGTTCGTGCCGACCGGGCGGCAACGGTGGGAGGCTGCGGAACGTGAGTCCGCGGGCTCAGCGTTGCCTGGGCCGGTGCGAGGGGCCGGCGGTGAACGATCGCCCAGATACGAGCCACCGGGATCTGGACAGCAGGCGCTAAGCTGTTGGGCGACCCTTCGGCCGTGGTGTAACTGGCAACACCCAAGATTTTGGTTCTTGTGTTTCAGGTTCGAATCCTGGCGGCCGAGCACTTTTCTGGTATAGGCGCCCTTCTCGGGGTATTCGGCGGCTTGCCTCGCCCTGTGGTTAGCATGGCCGCGAGACTGTCGCCGTCCCGACGGGAGCCACGTCGTGTCCCAGCCCCACCTCCGCACCGTTGTCGTGCTCGCCGCCGGTGAGGGCAAGCGGATGAAGTCGGCCCTGCCCAAGGTGCTGCACCCGCTGCTCGGCCGTACCCTGCTCGGTCACGTGCTGGCCGCGGCCGCGCCGCTCGGCGCGGACCGCACCGTGGTGGTGGTCGGGCACGGCGCCGACCAGGTCCGCGGGCACCTGGCCGAGGTCGCGCCGGAGGCCACCCCGGTGCTCCAGGAGCGGCAGCTCGGCACCGGGCACGCGGTCCGGATCGCGCTGGACGCCGTTCCGGAGGCCGCCGGCACCGTGGTGGTGATCAACGGGGACGTGCCGCTGCTCCGACCGGAGACCGTGTCGGCGCTGGTCGAGGCGCACGAGGGCACGGGCGCGGCGGCGACCGTGCTGGCCGCCGAGGTGCCCGACCCGACCGGCCTGGGCCGGATCGTGCGGGACGCGGACGGCCGGCTGGCGCAGATCGTCGAGGAGCGGGACGCCACGCCGGAGCAGCGCGCGCTGCGGGAGATCAACGCGGGCATCTACGCGTTCGACGTGGCGCGGCTGCGGGACGCGCTGGGCAAGCTCTCCACCGACAACGACCAGGGCGAGGAGTATCTGACCGACGTCTTCGGTCTGCTCCGGGACGCCGGGGAGCCGGTGGCGGTGCACTGCGCGCCGGACCACGTGGAGACGCTGGGCTGCAACGACCGGGTCGAGCTGGCCGGGCTGCGCCGGCTGCTGCGGGACCGGGTGAACGAGGGCTGGATGCGGACCGGGGTGAGCATCCTGGACCCGCACACCACCTGGATCGACGTGACGGTGACGGTCGAGCGGGACGCGGTGATCGACCAGAACACCCAGCTCCAGGGTGCGACGGTGGTCGGCGCCGGGGCGACGGTGGGGCCGGACACCACGCTGATCGACACCACGGTCGGCGCGGGCGCCAGCGTGGTGCGCAGCCACGCGGTGGGCGCCGAGGTCGGCCCGCAGGCCACCGTGGGGCCGTTCGCGTACCTGCGGCCGGCGGCGAAGCTGGCCGAGAAGGCGAAGGTGGGCACCTTCGTCGAGGTGAAGAACTCCGAGGTGGGCGCGGGCGCGAAGGTGCCGCATCTGTCGTACGTCGGGGACGCGACGATCGGCGCGAAGGCGAACATCGGCGCGGCGACGATCTTCGTGAACTACGACGGGGTGAACAAGAACCGCACCGTGGTCGGCGAGGCGGCCTTCGTCGGCTGTGACACCAGCCTGATCGCCCCGGTCGAGGTGGGCGCGGGAGCGTACATCGCGGCGGGCAGCGCGATCACCCAGGACGTGCCGCCGGGCGCGCTGGGGGTGACCCGGGCGCCGCAGCGGGCGATCGAGGGCTGGGTGGCCCGCAAGCGGGCCGGTACGGTGTCCGCCAAGGCGGCCGAGGCGGCGCAGCAGGCCCGCGAGGGTGCGTCGGGCGGGGCCGGAGCCGCAAGTGAAGGTGACTGAATCCACGGGGACCGCCGGGCCGTGGGTGGACCGGTGAACGCGGGGGATACTGCAACCGAATAGTCCCCGGCTCCACCGCCGCCGGGAACCACCGACACACGGGAGCAGACGGGCCCATGGGCAGCATCGTCGCCGAAAACCGCAAGAGCCTGATGCTCTTCTCCGGACGGGGTTTTCCGGAGCTGGCCAAGGAGATCGGTGAGGTGCTCGGCGTCGCGCCGACGCCGACCGACTCGTACGAGTTCGCCAACGGTGAGCTCTTCGTACGCTACAAGGACTCGGTGCGTGGTTCGGACGCCTTCGTGGTGCAGTCCGTGACGCACGGGGTCAACACCTGGGTCATGGAGACCCTGATCATGGTGGACGCGTTGAAGCGCGGTTCGGCCAAGCGGATCACCGTGGTGCTGCCGTACTACCCGTACTCCCGGCAGGACAAGAAGCACCGCGGCCGGGAGCCGATCTCGGCGCGGCTGGTGGCCGACCTGCTGAAGACGGCGGGCGCGAACCGGATCCTCACGGTCGACCTGCACACCGCGCAGATCCAGGGCTTCTTCGACGGCCCGGTGGACCACCTGTTCGCGATGGACACCCTGGCCGAGTACGTGGAGCACCGGTACGCGGGCCGGCCGATGACCGTGGTGGCGCCGGACTCGGGCCGGGTGCGGGTGGCGGAGCGGTGGACGGACCGGCTGGGTGGCTGCCCGCTGGCCTTCATCCACAAGACGCGCGACCCGCTGAAGCCGAACCAGGTGGTGGCGAACCGGGTGGTCGGTGAGGTCGAGGGTCGGGTCTGCCTGGTCGTCGACGACATGATCGACACGGGTGGCACGATCACCAAGGCCGCGGACATCCTCAAGGAGTCGGGCGCGGCGGAGATCGTGGTCGCCTCGACCCACGCGCTGCTGTCGGACCCGGCGACCGAGCGGCTGAAGAACAGCCCGATCAGCGAGGTCGTGGTGACCAACACGCTGCCGCTGCCGCCGGAGAAGCAGCTCGACAAGATCACCGTACTGTCGATCGCGCCGCTGCTGGCCCGGGCGATCCGGGAGGTCTTCGACGACGGCTCGGTGACCACGCTCTTCGGTGGTTTGAGCTGATTCGCCCGGCTGTTCCCTCGGCGCGTCCGACGACGCGCCGGGGGAGCGGCCGGCGGCCGGTCGTGGCCCCTGCGGGCCGGCGGTGATGGTGATGTGGGGACTGCCGGAGAGCCGGGAAATCCCTCGGGTAGACTGGTGCGGTTGCCACGGCGAGGGTGCCCGGCGGGCCGCTGAAAAGCACCGCACGGAGGCGCCGTCATCGACGCGGTGCTCCGGGCAGTCGTTCATGACGCATGAGCCCCAGCGAGCCCCTCGCCCCAGCACCGCCAGACGACAAGCCGCCGCAGCGAAAGCATCAGGAGTTTCCCCGTGTCCGAGGTAAAGATCAGCGCCGAGCCCCGTACCGAGTTCGGCAAGGGTGGTGCCCGTCGTACCCGCCGGGCCGGCAAGGTGCCCGCCGTGCTGTACGGCCACGGCGAGAAGCCGAAGCACATCGCGCTTCCGGCGCGTGAGTTCGCCGCCGCGATCCGCAAGGGCGGTGCGAACCAGCTCTTCGCGATCGAGGTCAGCGACGGCACCCAGGTGCTGGCGCTGCCGAAGGCGATCCAGCGTGACCCGATCAAGGACACCTTCGAGCACGTGGACCTGCTCCTGGTCCGCCGGGGCGAGAAGGTCACCGTCGAGGTTCCGGTCCAGCTGACCGGCGAGCCCGCGGGCGACACCCTGATCGTGCACGACCACGACACCCTGTCGGTGACCGCCGACGCCACCCGGGTGCCGGACCACCTGGAGGCCTCGATCGCCGGCGCCGAGCCGGGCGTCCAGGTCACCGCCGCCGACGTCCAGCTGCCGGCCGGCGTCGAGCTTGCCGCCGACCCGGAGCTGCCGGTCGCCACCGTGACCGCCGCCCCGACCGCCGAGCAGCTCGAGGCCACCCTCCCCGAGGTCGAGGAGGCCGAGGAGGAGGCCGAGGCCGAGGTCGGCGAGGAGACCGCCGAGGCTCCCGAGGGCGCTCCGGCCGAGGGCGAGCCGGCTGCCGAGGAGCCGAAGACCGAGGCCTGATCGGTCCGCAGGCTGTGCGACAGGCGTCCCCGGTTCCCGGGGGCGCCTGTCGGCGTATCGGGGACGGCCGCCCGGTGGCGGCCCGGGCGCGACGGCTCCGGGTGGCGGCGTGGCGGCAGCCGCGCCGAACTGGGGTCGGGGCAAGTGACGGAAGGGACGTGGCGTGACGGACGAGTCGGGGCCGTGGCTGGTGGTCGGCCTGGGCAACCCCGGTCGGGAGTACGCGGGCAACCGGCACAACGTGGGCTTCATGGTGGCCGACCTGCTGGCCGGCCGGCTGGGCGGTAGGTTCGGGCGGCACAAGCGGGCGGTGGCGGAGGCCGCCGAGGGGCGGCTGGGCTTCGGCGGCCCGAAGCTGGTGCTGGTGAAGCCGCTGACGTACATGAACCTGTCCGGTGGTCCGGTGGTCGCGCTGGCGCAGTTCCACAAGATCCCGCCGGGTCGGGTGATCGCCGTGCACGACGAGCTGGACATCCCGTACGGGCAGGTGCGGGTGAAGTGCGGCGGCGGCGAGGGTGGGCACAACGGCCTGCGCTCGATGTCGAAGTCCCTCGGCACGAAGGACTACGTCCGGGTGCGGTTCGGGATCGGCCGGCCGCCGGGGCGGCAGGATCCCGCGGACTACGTGCTGTCGGACTTCTCCTCGTCCGAACGTAAGGAGCTGGATTTCCTGGTCGACCGGGCGGCGGACGTGGTGGAGTCAGTGATCACCAAGGGTGTGGAGCCGACCCAGAACCTCTACCACGGGGCCTGACCCGGGCGGTCGTTCCGCCAACCCCAGCTCGGCTGGCGGCCATAATGCGGCCTCCGCGCCGTTAGACGGCGCTCCGGCCGAATGAAGGCCGGTCTGACGCCGCGCCGCGACCTGGAGCCGTCGTCCGGGCGCGCGAGGTTTCTGGCCGGTAGTCTGCGCCTTTCTGACGTGGCGGATGCCGGCGGCGAGCGACGGGAGCGGAAAGCATGGGCAGTCCTCCGATGATCGACGGTGCGTTCGCCCGGTGGCTGGCGGCGCGGGCCGGGCAGGCGCTGGTGAACCTGCGTACAGAGCTGGGCTTCGCCGACCCGGGGGCGCTGAAGTCGGCCGGGGACAAGGTCTCGCACGACCTGATCCGGACCGAGCTGGCGAAGTGGCGGCCGGCGGACGCGGTGCTGTCGGAGGAGGACGAGGGCTCGCGGCTGGCCTGGACGGCGGAGGTGAGCCCCGAGGCGGTGTCCCGGCTGACCGCCGACCGGGTGTGGATCATCGACCCGTTGGACGGCACCCGGGAGTTCGCCGAGGAGGGCCGGTCGGACTGGGCGGTGCACGTGGCGCTCTGGGCGCGGAACGCGCCGACGCCGCACGGGCTGGTCGCGGGGGCGGTGGGGTTGCCGGCGCAGCACCGGGTGCTGGCCACGGACTACCCGCCGGCGTACCCGCCGATGACGTTGGAGGCGGCGACCTCGCCCGGTGGGCGGACCATCCGGCTGGCGGCGAGCCGCAGTCGTCCGCCGGTCTTCCTCACCGACCTGGCCGAGGACGTCGGCGCGCATCTGGTGCCGATGGGATCGGCGGGCGCGAAGATCGCGGCGGTGGTGACCGGTGAGGTGGACGCGTACATCCACGCCGGTGGCCAGTACGAGTGGGACTCGGCGGCGCCGGTGGCTGTGGCGACGGCCACCGGGCTACACGCTTCCCGGATCGACGGTTCTGCGCTGAAATACAACGAGGCCGACCCGCGCCTACCCGACCTGCTGGTGTGTCGCAAGGATCTCGCCAGTCGGTTGCTTGCAGCGTTGCAGCGGCATTCCGGGTAGCCTGAACGTTCTTCTTGACGAGTCCGACCGGAAAGGTCTGGAATTCGATGAACGGATTCGTGTCGTGACGTCCCCGGCCGCGTACCAGGTCTCCCACCTCGACGCGCTGGAGGCGGAGAGCATCTTCGTGATGCGCGAGGTCGTCGCCGAGATGGAGCGCCCGGTGCTGCTGTTCTCCGGCGGCAAGGACTCGATCGTGATGCTCCGGCTGGCCCAGAAGGCGTTCGCGCCGGCCAACATCCCGTTCCCGGTGATGCACGTCGACACCGGGCACAACTTTCCCGAGGTGCTGGAATACCG
This sequence comes from Micromonospora sp. NPDC048930, assembly GCF_043197935.1. Lineage (NCBI taxonomy): Bacteria > Bacillati > Actinomycetota > Actinomycetes > Micromonosporales > Micromonosporaceae > Micromonospora > Micromonospora sp. NPDC048930. Next base: position 286,996 of record NZ_JBICUB010000002.1, on the reverse strand, counting down.
CGACCAGCGGGTCGCCGAGCTGGGCCTGCACCTGATCGTGGCCAGCGTGCCGGAGGCCCTGGCCGCGGGGCTGGTCCGCGAGTCGGCGGACGGGATGCGCAACCGGATCCAGACCCCGGTGCTGCTGGACGCGGTGGAGAAGCACCGCTTCGACGCGCTGTTCGGCGGCGCCCGGCGGGACGAGGAGAAGGCCCGGGCCAAGGAGCGGGTGTTCAGCTTCCGCGACGAGTTCGGCCAGTGGGACCCGAAGAACCAGCGCCCGGAGCTGTGGTCGCTCTACAACGGCCGGCACCACCCAGGCGAGTCGATCCGGGTCTTCCCGCTGTCCAACTGGACCGAGCTGGACGTCTGGCACTACATCGCCCGGGAGCGGATCCCGCTGCCGTCGATCTACTACGCGCACGAGCGCGAGGTGGTGGAGCGGGACGGCATGCTCTACGCGGTCAACGAGTTCATCCGGCCCAAGGCGGGCGAGGAGCGGTTCAAGGCGCAGTTGCGCTACCGGACCGTCGGCGACGCCTCCTGCACCGCGGCCGTCCGCTCGGACGCCGACACGGTGGAGAAGGTGATCGAGGAGGTGGCCGCCACGCGGATCACCGAGCGCGGCGCGACCCGCGGCGACGACCGGGTCAGCGAGGCCGCCATGGAGGACCGCAAGCGGGAGGGCTACTTCTGATGAGCGTCGAGACCTTGCCCCCGGCCGGCTCCGGCGCCGAGGCCCGGCAGATGGACCTGCTGCGGTTCGCCACCGCCGGCAGCGTCGACGACGGCAAGTCCACCCTGATCGGCCGGCTGCTGTACGACACGAAGTCGCTCTTCACCGACCAGCTCGCCGCGGTCGAGGCGGTCAGCGCGGCCCGGGGCGACGAGTACACGAACCTGGCGCTGCTCACCGACGGCCTGCGGGCCGAGCGGGAGCAGGGCATCACCATCGACGTGGCGTACCGCTACTTCGCCACGCCCCGGCGGAAGTTCATCATCGCCGACACCCCCGGGCACATCCAGTACACCCGGAACATGGTCACCGGGGCGTCCACCGCCGACCTGGCGCTGATCCTGGTGGACGCCCGCAAGGGCCTGGTGGAGCAGTCCCGCCGGCACGCTTTCCTCTGCTCCCTGCTGCGGGTGCCGCACCTGGTCCTCTGCGTCAACAAGATGGACCTGGTCGACTGGTCGGAGGAGGTGTTCGAGCGGATCGCCGCCGAGTTCACCGCGTTCGCCGCGAAGCTCGAGGTGCCGGACCTGACGGTCATCCCGATCTCCGCGCTGAAGGGCGACAACATCGTCTCCCGCTCGGAGAACATGCCCTGGTACGAGGGCCCGTCACTGCTGCACCACCTGGAGCGGGTGCACATCGCCTCCGACCGCAACCTGGTCGACGTGCGCTTCCCGGTGCAGTACGTGATCCGGCCGCAGTCCACCACCGTCACCGACTACCGGGGGTACGCGGGCCAGGTGGCCTCGGGCGTGCTCAAGCCCGGCGACGAGGTGATGGTGCTGCCCTCGGGCTTCACCAGCCGGATCGCCTCGGTGGAGACGGCGGACGGCCCGGTGGCCGAGGCGTTCCCGCCGATGTCGGTGACGGTGCGGCTGACCGACGAGATCGACATCTCGCGCGGTGACCTGATCTGCCGGCCGAACAACGCCCCGGCCGTCGCGCAGGACATCGAGGCGATGGTCTGCTGGATGGACGAGACCCGCCCGTTGCAGGTCGGCGGCAAGTACGCGATCAAGCACACCACCCGCTCGGCGCGGGCGATCGTGCGCGGCCTGCACTACCGGCTGGACATCAACTCGCTGCACCGGGACGAGGCGGCCGGCGAGCTGAAGCTCAACGAGATCGGCCGGGTCCGGCTGCGCACCACCGTCCCGCTGCTCGCCGACGAGTACCGGCGCAACCGCACCACCGGCGGTTTCGTGATCATCGACGAGACCACCAACCGCACGGTCGGCGCCGGCATGATCGTCGAAGCCGGCTGATCCGTCACGCTCCGCGAAGGCCCGCGCCGCTGTCCGGCGCGGGCCTTCGCCGCCTCTCAGGGCAGCAGGCCGCGCTCGAACCGGGAAGTAGTGGCCTCGTTGTTCGCCGGAGGCCACTACTTTCCTGTTCGAGCACGATCTTGGCGCGGGGCGCGGGGCGCGGGGCGCGGGGCGCGGGGCGCGGGGCGCGGGGCGTGAGGGCGTCCTCGATGGGCAGGGATCAGGTGGTGGTCGGGGTGCGGCGGGCGGCGAGGCGGGCCCAGAGGGCGTAACCGAGGCGACGGACCGCCACGGCGGCCCGGCGGCGGAGCTGCCGCCAGGCGCGGAAGGCCAGCACCGCGCCGACCGGGAGCAGCAACAGCGTGGCCGCGCCGCCGGCCGGGCTCTCCAGCCGGGACGCCAGGCCGCCGAGCACCAGGGACGCGACCGCCGCCACGACCAGCACCAGCAGCGGTACGGCCGCCGCCGCGCGCGCCCATCGCCGCAGCTGGTGGCGTACCGGCTCCGGCTGCTGGCGCCAGGCGTACCCGGTCGCGCCGGCGAGGACCGCCAGGACCACTCCGGCCGCCACCGGGCGTACCCCGCCGGGTGCGGGGTCGACGAGCGCGAAGGCCGACCAGTACGCGAGCGCGGCGAGCGCCGTGCCGTCGAACAGCCGCCAGCCCAGCGCGAGGGAGACCACCTCGTGGGCGCTCACGTTCCAACCGGCGCGGGGGTTCGCGGCGAGGGCGTCGCCGAAGCCGCGGGCTGCGGCGCTGGTCCGGTCCTGCCCGGCGGCCAACCTCGCCAGCTCCCGCAGCGCCGGCTCGAACGCCGGGTCGACGGCGAGGGCCCGGCCGCAGGCCGCCCGCGCGGCGCGGAGCCGGCCCATCCGGGCGTGCACCCGGGCGTCGAGCACGTGCAGCTCCGGGTTGTCGGGGGCGATGTCCAGGGCGGTGTCGGCGTGCCGGCGCGCGGCCAGCACTCGGTTGGGGTTGCCCATGCCGAGCAGCGCCTGCGCCAGCAGGGCGTGGCACTCCCAGGAGCGGGGCGCCAGCTCCAGGGCCTGCTGCGCGGCGGCTGCGGCGAAGCCGGGGTGGCCGGCGTCCAGCAGGATGCGGGCCTTCTCCGCGAGCGGGTGCTGCGGCGCCCTGCTCAGCCCGATCGCCCGGTCCACCAGCCGCATCGCCTCGGCGAGCTGGCCCAGCATCCGCAGGCAGCGGGCCAGCAGCACCAGCAGCCCGACGTGCTCGGGCTGCCCGGCCAGCGCCTCGCGCAGCACCCTCGCCGCCTCGGCGTACCGGCCGACCTGGAGCAGTGCGTTGGCCCGTTCCTGGGCGGCGATCGCAGCCTGGGTCACGGGCCACACCCTATCGATCCGCTGAGGACGGTCAGTCGAGGCGGGCGGCACCCCCGGCGGGGAGGGCGGTCACCGTGCCGGGGGCGGCGAACCCGCGCTCGGCGTACGCGGTGGTGACGGCGGCCGCCACGGCGTCGGCGGAATCCGCGTCGACCAGGGCGAGGACGCAGCCGCCGAAGCCGCCGCCGGTCATCCGCACCCCGTACGCCCCGGCGGCCAGGGCGGCCTCGACCGCGGTGTCGACCTCCGGCACGGTGATCTCGAAGTCGTCCCGCATCGAGGCGTGCGAGGCGGTCAGCAGCGGGCCGATGTCGCGTACCCGGCCGGCGCGCAGCAGCGCGACGGTGTCGAGCACCCGCTGGTCCTCGGTGACCACGTGCCGGACCCGGCGGCGGGTCTCGTCGTCGGGCAGCTTCTCCAGCGCCGCGTCGAGGTCGGCGACGTCCACGTCGCGCAGGGCGGCCACCCCGAGGGCGCGCGCCGCCTCCTCGCAGGACCTGCGGCGGGAGGCGTACTCGCCGTCGGCGTGCCGGTGCGGGGCGCGGCTGTCGATCACCAGCATGGCCAGCCCGGCGGCGTCCAGGTCGAACGGGATCTGCTCGACGTGCTCGTTGCGGCAGTCCAGGAAGAGGGCGTGCCCCGCCCGGCCCCGGATCACCGCCGACTGGTCCATGATCCCGGTGGGCGCGCCCACGTACTCGTTCTCGGCCCGCTGGGCCAGCCGGGGCCACCGCTCGGCGGGCAGGTCCAGGCCGCCCAGCTCGACCAGGGCGGCCAGCACCGCGGACTCGATGGCCGCCGACGAGGAGAGCCCGGAGCCGACCGGCACGTCGGAGGCGATGGCGAGCCGGGCGCCGGGGACGGTGTGGCCGGCGGCCCGCAGCGCCCAGACCACGCCGGCCACGTAGGCGGCCCAGCCGGTGACCCGGCCCGGCGCGTCGGCCTCGTCCGGCCCGAACTCGACCGGGTCGTCGTCCAGCTCCGACCAGACCGTCCAGCGTTCGTCGTCGCGGGCCGCCGCGGCGACCACGGTACGCAGCGGCAGCGCGAAGGGGAGCACGAAGCCCTCGTTGTAGTCGGTGTGCTCGCCGATCAGGTTGACCCGCCCGGGAGCCGCCCAGCGGCCCGCCGGCTCCCCGCCGTACCGCTGCCGGAAGCCGGCGGTGGCGCGGGCCGCGACGTCGCCGGCCGGCGCGGGTGGGGTCGTGGCGGTCGCGGCGGGACCGTTCATCGCTGCCCCACGATGTGCTCGCGGTAGAACGCCCAGGCGTCGCCGACCATGTCCTGCAGGGTGGGCTTGGCCGGCACCCAGCCCAGCTCCGCCCGGGCCAGCGCGGAGGAGGCGACCAGCTCGGCGGGGTCGCCCTCGCGGCGCGGGGCCACCTCGACCGGCACCGGGTGCCCGGTGACCTCGCGGACCACCTCGATCACCTGCCGGTTGGTGAAGCCGTTGCCGTTACCCAGGTTGTAGATCCGGTGCCGGCCGGGCGCGGCGGCGTCGAGCGCCAGCAGGTGGGCCCGGGCCAGGTCCTCGACGTGGATGTAGTCGCGGACGCAGGTGCCGTCGACGGTGGGGTAGTCGTCGCCGAAGAGCTGGAGCTTGTCGCGCCGGCCGGCGGCCACGTCGAGGGCGAGTGGGATGAGGTGGGTCTCCGGGTCGTGCCGCTCCCCGATGGCCCGCCCGTCGTGCAGGTACGCCCCGGCGACGTTGAAGTAGCGCAGCGAGACGGCGGCCAGGTCGTGCGCGACGGCCTCGGAGGTGAGCGCCATGTCGACGGCCAGCTTGGTGGCCCCGTAGGTGTTGGTGGGGGCCTTGACGGCGGTCTCCGGGATGGGCAGCTCGGTGGGGTTGCCGTAGACGGCGGCGGTGGAGGAGAAGACCAGCCGGGGGACCCGGGCCGCGCGGACCGCGTCGAGCAGGGCGAGCGACCCGACGGTGTTGGTGTGCCAGTAGAGCTCCGGCTTGACCATCGACTCGCCGGCGGCGATCAGCGCGGCGAAGTGCAGCACCCCGTCGAACCCGGCGTCCGGGGTGAGCACCCGGGCGGCCTCGTGGACCGGCAGGTCGACGTGGGTCGCCTCGGGGGCGAGGGCCGCCCGGTGGCCGGTGCGCAGGTCGTCCAGGACGGTCACGTCGTGGCCGTTGTCCAGCAGCATCCGGGTCACCACGCTGCCGATGTAGCCGGCGCCGCCGGTGACGAGCAGTTTCACGTCGGATTCCTCCCTGCCTGGCCGGGCGCCGTGCCGGCCGTCCGTCGATCACCCTAGGGCCGCCGGCTGTGCCTCCGCTGCCCGTGACACACCGCTATTCCACCACGATCCGCCATGATTGAACAGATACGAACATCACCCCGACCGCACGGCTGCCGCTGTCTACCATCCTTGTCATGCGGGAGGCAGGCGGTCCCGGACTCCGGCGACGACCCCCGGGGCGGCCGCGCCGCGAACCCGGACCGCTGGCCCGGAGTGTCGCCCGGCTGGTGGTCCGCGCCGCCGACGGCGCCACCCGCCTGGTCACCGACCTGCTCGGGGCCAGCCCCGCCGCCGGCCGCGAGCGGATCAGCGAGGCCGAGCTGCGCGACCTGGTCGCCAACACCGTGCTCGACCCCGACGAACGCCGGATCATCGACGAGGTGCTGGTCGCCGGGGCGCGGCTGGTCCGCGAGGTGATGGTGCCCCGCACCGAGGTGGTGTTCCTCTCCTCCGGGCTCACCCTCGCCGAGGCGGAACGGCTGGTCCGGGCCGAGACGCACACCCGGTACCCGGTGGTCGACGGCACCCACGACGACGTGGTCGGCTTCGTCCACCTGCGGGACGTGCTGTTGCGCCCCGAACGGGACCGCTGCGCCACGGTCGGGGAGCTGACCCGCGAGGTGAAGCGGCTCCCGGGCAGCAAGCGGGTGCTCGCCGCGCTCACCGAGATGCGCCGCGAGGGGCACCACCTGGCCGTGGTGGTCGACGAGTACGGCGGCACCGCCGGCATCGTGACCTGCGAGGACCTGGTCGAGGAGCTGGTCGGGGAGATCCACGACGAGTACGACGACACCCCGCCCGACCCGGCCCACGCCGGCCTGCCCGCCGTCGTCGACGGCCGGCTCAACCTGGCCGACTTCGCCGAGCGCACCGGGGTGCCGCTGCCCGTCGGGCCGTACGAGACGGTCGGTGGGTACGTGATGGCCGCCCTGGGACGGCTCCCGGTGGCCGGCGACGAGATCCCGGTGGCCCCGGCCGGGGACGGCGCCGGCGGGCCCGACCCGGAGGATCCGGCGGGTGGGTGGCTGCTGCGGGTGCTGGCCCTGGAGGGGCGGCGGGTGTCCCGCCTGGCGGTCTCCGCCGTGCGCGTGCCGGAGCAGCGCCGCGAGGTCAGCGGACCGGTCGCGCCCGCCGAGAGGCGACCGGCCGGCCCGTCATGACGTACGCCCGGCCTTGCTGACAGAATTGCCGGCATGTCCGACGTACCCGCCCGCCCGCGCGTCTTCTCCGGCATCCAGCCGACGGCCGACTCGTTCCACCTCGGCAACTACCTGGGCGCGCTGCGGCACTGGGTGGCCCTCCAGGACAGCCACGACGCGTTCTACTGCGTGGTGGACCTGCACGCGATCACCGCCGGGCACGACCCGAAGGTGCTCAAGCAGCGCAGCCGGGTGGCCGCCGCGCAGCTCTTCGCGCTGGGCATCGACCCGGAGCGCAGCACCCTCTTCGTCCAGTCGCAGGTGCCCGAGCACCCGCAGCTGGCCTGGGTGCTCGGCTGCATCACCGGTTTCGGCGAGGCCAGCCGGATGACCCAGTTCAAGGACAAGTCGCAGAAGCAGGGCAGCGAGCGGGCCAGCGTCGGCCTCTTCACGTACCCGATCCTGCAGGCCGCCGACATCCTGCTCTACCAGGCCCACGCGGTGCCGGTCGGCGAGGACCAGCGGCAGCACCTGGAGCTCTCCCGGGACCTGGCCCAGCGGTTCAACTCGCTGTTCGGGCCGACCTTCACCGTGCCCGCGCCGCACATCGTCAAGGACACCGCGAAGATCACCGACCTGCAGGACCCGACGGCCAAGATGTCGAAGTCGTCCTCCTCCCCGGCCGGCATCATCGACCTGCTGGAGGACCCGGCCCGCTCGGCCAAGAAGATCCGCTCCGCGGTCACCGACACCGGCCGCGAGATCGTCTTCGACGCCGAGGGCAAGCCGGGCATCACCAACCTGCTGACCATCTACTCGGCGCTCTCCGGGCGCAGCATCGACGACCTGGTCGCCGCGTACAACGGCAAGGGCTACGGGGACCTGAAGAAGGACCTCGCCGAGGTGGTCCGGGAGTTCGTCGCCCCGATCCAGGAGCGCACCCGCGCCTACCTGGACGACCCGGCCCAGCTCGACAAGCTGCTCGCTCACGGTGCGGAGAAGGCGCGGGCGGTCGCCGCCGCGACGCTGGCCACCGCGTACGAGCGGATCGGCTTCTTCCCCCCGGTCCGGGCCGAGTAGCGGCCCGGGCGCGACGGGACGGGTGGGGACTCAGTCGGTGGCCGGAGGGGTGGCGCGGAGCGTGGATCGCAGGGACGGGGCGCCGGACGTCGGCGACACCATCCAGATCGGGATCGCGGTGGACATCCCCGAGCCGTGGGGCGGGATGCTCACCCGCCGCCGGATCGAGGCCGGCGACCCGCAGGCCGTCCCGGCCCACGTCACCCTGCTCGGGCCCACCGAGATCCCGGTGACCGCGCTGCCCGCCGTCGAGGCGCACCTGGCCCGGGTGGCCGCCACGCACCTGCCGTTCACCCTGCACCTGCGGGGCACCGGCACGTTCCGGCCGGTCACCCAGGTGGTCTTCGTCGCGGTTGCGGCCGGGATCAGCGAGTGCGAGCTGCTCGCCGCCGCGATCAACTCGGCGCCCGAACTGCACCGGGAGGCCCGCTTCCCGTACCACCCGCACGTCACGGTGGCCCAGGACGTCCCGCCCGAGGTGCTCGACAAGGCGTACGAGGACCTGGCCGACTTCTCCGCGCTGTTCGAGGTGGAGGGGTTCACCCTGTTCTCGCACAGCGGGGCGACGCGGTGGCAGCCCCGCCGCGACTTCCGGCTCGGCGGCTGAGCTGAGCAGCCGGCCGGCCTGCCTCCCCGGCGACCGGGGATCGGCGAGGATGACGTGGTGAACGTGATCGGCCGGATCGAGGCCGCGGCGAACCGTCGGATCGACGCCGCCCGTGACCGGCTGCCGGCCTTCGACCACCTGTGGCGGGCCGGGACGCTCTACGCCGACGTGCTCGCCGGTCGGCTGGCCGCCGCGATCGCCTACTACGGCTTCTTCGCCGTGTTCGCGCTCGCCCTGGTCGCGTACTGGGTGTTCGGCGCGATCCTCGAGGACAACGACGAGGTCAGCAAGGCGGCGGCGGACTTCCTGGAGCGGAACCTGCCGTTCCTCGACCCGCAGCAGATCGCCCAGAGCAGCAACGCCGTCGGCGTGGTCGGCCTGATCATCCTGGTCATCACCGGGATCGGCTGGGTGGAGGCGATCCGCTCCTCGCAGCGGCTGATGTACGGCCTCAACCAGCAGCCGGGCAACCTGGTGGTCCGCCGCCTGGTCGACCTGGGGGTGCTGGTCGCGGTCTTCGTGCTGCTCGGCGTCTCGGTGGCCGCCGTCGACGCGTTGGGGTCGCTGCTGCGGTTCCTGCTGCGCAGCACCGGGTCGGTCGGGCTGACCACGGTGAGCGCGCTGCTCAGCGTCCTGATCAACGCGGTGCTGGCGGTGGCGTTGCTGGTCGCGGTGCCCCGGCTGCGGATGAGTCGGCGCCGGCTGCGGCCGGTGGTCCTGGTGGTGGCGATCGGCATCACCCTGCTGAACACGGTCGGGCGCTACTACGTGGTGCGCACCGAGCGGAACCCCGCCTATACCGTGGTGGCCACGGCGGTCGGGCTGCTGCTCTACCTCTACCTGCTCAACCAGTTGCTGCTTTTCGGCGCGGCGCTCGCCGCCACCAGTCGGTACGGCCGCGTGGTCGACCTGGCCGAGGGCCCCGCGGCGCGCGAGGTGGACGTCGAGATCGACGAGGAGACCGACCCCGGTACGCCGGGAGGAGCGGGATGACGACGCGGATCCGGATCGACCCCACCTCGGCGGTGCCCCCGTACGAGCAGGTACGCGGCCAGCTCGCCCGGATGATCGGGGATGGCCGGCTGCCGGTGGGCACCCGGCTGCCCGCGGTCCGGCAGCTCGCCACCGACCTGGGGCTGGCGGCGAACACCGTGGCTCGGGCGTACCGGGAGCTGGAGGGGGCGGGACTGGTGGAGACCCGGGGCCGGCACGGGACGGTGGTCGCCCCAGGCCGGGACGACGCGATCGACCGGCTGCACCGCGCCGCGACCGAGTACGCCGCCGAGGCGCTCCGCCTGGGCGTCCCCCCGGACCGCGCCCTCGCCCTGGTCCGCGCCGCCCTCGACACCCCCCACTGACCTCCACCCACCACCCCGCGCTCCCGCCCGGCCCGTGCCCCAGCTCCGCGCCGCCTGGGGTCCGCGCCGCGTGTGCGTCCGCGCCGCCCGCTCCGGGCGTGGGCACTCTTTCACGGAAATAGTGGTCACCCGGCCGATCGAGGCCACTCTTTCCGTGAAAGAGTGCGGATCTTGGCGGGCGCGGGCGCGGGGGCGCGGGGCGCGGACGCGCGCGGGTGGGGGTGGGGGCGGGGAGGGTGGGATGTCGTGAGGGTGACAGGTGAAGAATCGGCAGTTGGGGTGAATGCCACCCGCGTTCCCCCCGGTAACGACCATGATGAGCCGGTGGGCGCACTCGTGACACTGGACCTGCCGGACGACTCGCCGATGCTCGGCCTGCCGTGGATCATCACGTTCGGTCCGCTCGGCGACGCCGATGAGTGGGAGCCGGTGGTCTGCGGCCCGTACGAGCGGCCGCACGCGCTCGCCCTGGCCGAAGCGGTGGTCGCCGAGGAGCAGCTGATGGCGGTGGTCGAGCCGCTGCTGCCCGCGTTGACGCCCGAGGAGATCCGCGGCGAGATCGCCGCCGCGCAGATCGCCGCCGAGGACGAGGCGGCCCGGACCGACCAGGCGGACCTGTACGGCGACTTCGAGGACGTGATCGACGAGGAGCTGGAGCTGGCCGCCGAGCAGGAGCCGGCGGCCGAGCCGCTGCCAGCGCCCAGCCGGGACGAGGTACGGGCCGGCTTCGCCCGGATCGCCAAGCTGCTCACCAGCAAGGGGGACTGAGCGCGCTCAGCGGCGCGGCGCGTGGTCGAGCACGCAGAACTCGTTGCCCTCCGGGTCGGCCAGGACCACGAAGCCCTCCTCGCCGGACTGGCCGACGTCGGCCGGGCGGGCACCGAGCGCCAGCAGCCGGCGTACCTCGTCCCGCGGATCTCCGTCGGACACCAGGTCGAGGTGCAGCCGGTTCTTCTCGCGTTTGGGGGTCCCGCTGCCCTGCAACCAGACCGTCGGGCCGGGCCGGTCCGGTGGGGGCCAGAGCTTCGCGCTGCCGTCGTCGCCCTGCCGGATCTGGTAACCGAGGGCCCGGGACCAGAAGGAGGCCATCAGTTCGAGGTCGGTGACATCGAGGGTGTACTGCGCCACGTGTGCGGTCATCACTTCGGGATACCCCGCTGTCCCAGATGGACACCGGCCCCTCGGGGAGCGGGCTCCCCGAGGGGCCGGTGCCACCTCACCCCCCACCACAAGGGGTCGGTGGCCCAGCCGCCCGCCGGCGCGGGGCACAACGGACGACCAGGTCAATGGCGGGTTACCCGGCGAAACGCCGTTCGAACCACGCAGCCGCGTCCACCGGCAGGACGTGCCCGTCGCCCTGCTCGGTGAGGTCGGCGCTGGCGGCGATCGGCCGGCCGTAGCCGGTGACCGTCGCCGCCGCGCCGCTGATGTTGACCACACAGGTCAGCTCGACCTCGCCGGCGGTGCGGCGGAACGCCAGCACGCCCGGCTCGGTCTCCAGCCAGGTGATGCCGCCGGTCCCGGCCAGCGCCGGGTGCTCGTGGCGGATCCGCAGCGCGGTCCGGTAGAGCTCCAGCGTCGAGCCGGGCACGCCGGCCTGGGCGGCCACCGAGAGGGCTCGCCAGGTCGCCGGGGCCGGCAGCCAGCTCAGCTCGCTGCCCTCCGGGCCGAAGCCGTACGGCGCCAGCTCGCCGCTCCACGGGATCGGCACCCGACAGCCGTCCCGGCTCTCCCCGGTACGCAGGAACGCCGGGTCCTGGCGCAGCTCGTCGGGGAGGTCCAGCACCTCCGGCAGGCCCAGCTCCTCGCCCTGGTAGACGTACGCGCAGCCGGGCAGGGAGAGCATCAGCAGGGCGGCCGCCCGGGCCCGGCGCAGCCCGACCTCGCCGTCCCCGTACCGGGTGACGTGCCGCTGCCGGTCGTGGTTGGAGAGCACCCAGGTGGTCGGGGCGCCGACGATGGTCGACTCGGCGAGCGCGGTGTCGATCACCTTGCGGAACGAGTCGGCCGACCAGGTGGCGTCGAGGAAGTCGAAGCTGAACGCCTGGTGCAGCTCGTCCGGGCCGATGTAGCGGGCGAGCCGCTGCGGGGTCTCCGCCCAGGCCTCGGCCACCGCCATCCGGCCACCGGGGTAGCTGTCGAGGATCGGCCGCCAGCTGCGGTAGATGTCGTGCACCTCGTCCTGGTCGAAGTACGGCAGCCGGCCCTTGCCCAGCAGTTCGGACTGCCGCTGGCCGGTGGTCATCGAGTTGAAGCCGACGTCCGGCAGCCCCTCGGCCTTGATCATCCCGTGCGCAACGTCGATCCGGAAACCGTCCACGCCCCGGTCGAGCCAGAACCGCAGGATGTCCTGGAACTCGGCGCGTACCTCGGGGTGACGCCAGTTCAGGTCGGGCTGGGCCGGGTCGAACAGGTGCAGGTACCACTGGCCGTCGGCGACCCGGGTCCAGGCGGGGCCGCCGAAGATGCTCTCCCAGTCGTTCGGCGGCAGCTCGCCCTGCTCGCCCTTGCCCTCGGCGAACAGGTAGCGCTCACGCTCCGGGGAGCCGGGGCCGGCGGCCAGGGCCGCGGTGAACCACGGGTGGGCGCTGGAGGTGTGGTTGGGCACCAGGTCCACGATGATCCGCAGGCCGAGCGCGTGCGCGTCGGTGATCATCGCGTCGAAGTCGGTGAGCGTGCCGAAGAGCGGGTCCACGTCGCGATAGTCGGCCACGTCGTAGCCCGCGTCGATCTGCGGGGAGGTGTAGAAGGGCGTCAGCCAGAGCGCGTCCACGCCCAGCTCGCGCAGGTACGGCAGGCGCTGCCGGATGCCCTCGAGGTCACCGACGCCGTCCCCGTTCGCGTCGGCGAAGCTGCGGACGTAGACCTGGTAGATGGCCGCGGACCGCCACCAGTCGTGGTCGGCGGTCGGCGGCGTGGGGTCGGTGGCGGCGGTCATCGGTGACGATCCCCGTTCTCTGTCAAGCGACGGCGGCACCCGCGCGGCTGGGTGGCGGGCGTGGGTGTCTGAGCAGAATGCCGCCCTTGCGCTGCAAGAGTCAAGCATTCCTTGCGCAAGAAATGATGGCGACCGCTCGTCCGCCGGTCCGGATCGCCTGTCCGCCTGTCCCAAGGCGCGGGACGAGGCCCCGGGCGGAGGCCCGAGGACGGGCGGGACGCCGGACGCCGGCTACCGGAGTGGGGAGCGGCGTGGTCGGGTAGGGGTCGACGACGGTCGGCCCCCAGGGGGAAGCGGTGGCAGCGCTAGGCCGGGATGGCGAGCGAGGAGGGGGCCGGTCGCTGCGACTTCGGGCCGCCCGTGCCCGACTGGCGGACCACGGCGGTGGAGCCGCGCACCACCAGCTCCGGGCGGAACAGGTACTCGGAGTGCGGGGCGGCGTGCCCGTTGATCTCGTCCACCAGGGCCCGGACCGCGGCCACCGCCATGGCGGTGACCGGCTGCCGCATGGTGGTCAGCGGCGGGTCGGTGAAGGCCATCAGCGGTGAGTCGTCGTACCCGACCACGGAGACGTCCGCGGGGACGGAGAGGCCGCGCTGGCGGGCGGCCCGGATCGCGCCGAGGGCCATCAGGTCGGAGCCGCAGACGATGCCGGTCACGCCGCGCTCGATCAGTCGGCCGGCGGCGGCCTCGCCGCCCTCGACGCCGAAGAGGGAGAGCTCGGCCAGCTCGCCGACCTCCGCCTCGGTCGCCCCGACCAGGCGGGTCATCGCGGCCCGGAAGCCGGCCACCCGGCGCTGCACCGGCACGAAGCGGTCCGGGCCGGTGATCAGGCCGATCCGCCGGTGGCCGAGCGCGACCAGGTGCGCGATGGCCAGCTCGGTGGCCTCGCCGTCGTCGCAGGAGACGAAGGGCGCCGCGATGCCGGGTGCGTACCCGTTGATCATGACGATCGGCAGCGGGCGGGCGATCAGCGCGCGGTACCGGTCGTGGTTGGCGGCCGTGTCGGCGTGCAGGCCGGAGACGAAGACGATTCCGGAGACCTGCCGGTCCAGCAGCATCTCGACGTACTCGTCCTCGGTCACCCCGCCGGGGGTCTGGGTGCAGAGCACCGGGGTGAAGCCGCTCTGCGCCAGCGTCGACTCGATGACCTGCGCGAAGGCCGGGAAGATCGGGTTGTCCAGCTCGGGCACGACCAGGCCGACCAGGCCGGCGCTGCGCTTGCGCAGCCGGGCGGGGCGCTCGTAGCCGAGCACGTCGAGGGCGGTGAGGACGGCCTGCCGGGTCTCGGGGGCCACTCCGGGGCGGTCGTTGAGCACCCGCGACACCGTGGCCTCGCTGACTTCGGCCTGTTGGGCGATGTCGGACAGTCGAGCGCGCATGGCGGCACTTTAGCTCAACAGCAAAGTCTTGCGTACACTCCTGCAAGCCCTTCCATCCTCTGCAACCTCTTGCTAACGTGCCCGCAACACGCGAGAGCAGCGGCGCAGCACCCCGCGCCGGTCAGCAAGAAATTTCAGAGGTTTCCACTGGCGGGCCGCCCTTCCCCCGGCGGGCCGCCATGACGACAGGAGTACCGATGCGCATCCGTACCGCGGGTGTGGTCGCTGTCCTCGGCCTGGCGCTCGCCGCGTCCGGCTGCGGTGGCAGTGACAGCGACAAGCCGGCCGCCAAGGAGTCCGCCAAGGCGACCGGCGGCAAGCTGGTCATCTGGGCCGACGACAAGCGGGCCGCCGCCCTGAAGCCGTTCGCCGACGAGTTCGGCAAGGAGAACGGCGTGACCGTCGAGGTCCAGGCCGTCTCCAAGGACCTGCAGACCAACTTCGTCACCGCCTCGCAGCAGGGCAGCGGCCCGGACGTCGTGGTCGGCGCGCACGACTGGATCGGCAACATGGTCCAGAACGGCGCCATCGACCCGGTGCAGCTCGGCGCCGAGCAGAAGAGCGGGTTCAACGAGACCGCGATCAAGGCCGTCACCTTCAACGGCCAGGTCTACGGCGTCCCCTACGCCACCGAGAACGTCGCGCTGATCCGCAACACCGAGCTGGCCCCCGAGGCGCCGAAGACGATCGAGGACCTGGTCACCGCCGGCAAGAAGCTCAAGGCCGAGAAGAAGGCCAGCGAGATCCTCTGCCTCCAGTCCGGCCAGAACGGCGACGCGTACCACATCTACCCGCTGTACACCTCCGGCGGCGGCTACCTGTTCGGCACCGCGGCCAACGGCGACTACGACCCGAAGGACCTGGGCGTGGGCAAGCCGGAGTCGATCGCGGCCTTCCAGAAGATCGCGAAGCTCGGTGAGAAGGGCGAGGGCGCGCTCAAGCGCTCCATCACCGGCGAGAACTCCATCGCCACCTTCACCAGCAAGAAGTGCGCCTTCCTGGTCTCCGGCCCGTGGGCCATCGCCGACGCCAAGAAGGCCAACATCAAGTACGACATCTCCCCGGTCCCCGGCTTCGCCGGTGGCAAGGAGGCCCAGCCGTTCGTGGGCGTCCAGGCGTTCTACGTCGCCGCCAAGGGCAAGAACAAGGCCCTGGCCCAGGAGTTCGTCACCAACTACGTGACCAAGCCCGAGCTGGCCGTCGCGCTGTACAAGGCCGAGCCGCGCCCGCCGGCGCTGACCGCCGCCTTCGACCAGGTCAAGGGCGAGGACCCGGACCTGGCCAAGTTCCAGGAGGCCGGCAAGAACGGCCAGGTGCTCCCGGCGATCCCGGCCATGGCCGCGATCTGGGACCCGTTCGGCAAGGCGGAGGCCGCCGTCATCGGTGGCGCCGACCCGGCCAAGACGATCACCGCCGCCGGCAAGACCATCGCTGGTCAGATCAAGTAATGAGCACGTCGCTGTCCGGCCCGGAGCCTGCCACGCAGGCTCCGGGCCGGGAGCCCGTTCGCCGCGGGCTCCCGCGCAAGTCCCGTACCGCGCGGAACCACGCGCCGATCACCGCGACCGGCCTCGTCGTCAAGGTGATCCTGCTCGGCCTGGTGGCCGGGATCGCGATCTGGGCGGCGTTCCCGCTCATCGAGGCCGAACACTGGGTCGGACTGGGCATCCTGGCGGTCACCACCGCCGGCCTGTTCTACCTCTACCTCAGCCGGCGGCACATCCCGGCCAAGTACCTGGTTCCCGGCACGCTCTTCCTCATCGCCTTCCAGGTCTTCCCGGTGCTCTACACCGCGAGCACCGCCTTCACGAACTTCGGCGACGGACACCGCGGCAGCAAGCAGGACGCGATCGTCGCCATCCAGACCTCCTCGGTGAAGCAGGTCCCCGGCTCCACCGAGTACTCCCTCTCCATCGCCACCAAGGGCGACCCGGCGAGCGGACCGCTGGTCTTCCTGCTGAGCGACCCGAAGACCAAGGAGGTCTTCGCGGGCGACGCGGGCGGGCTGCGCAAGCTCGACGCCGGCCAGGTGACCGTCAGCAGCCTCACCGGCAAGGTCACCGCCGCCGACGGCTACACCGTGCTCAACATCGGTCAGGCCAGCGTCCGCAGCGACGCCATCACCGCCCTGGTTGTTCCCACCTCCGGCGGCGCCATCCGCTCCAACGGCCTCACCCGCGCCTACGAGGGCAAGGCCGTCCGCGCGTACGACGCCGGGTGCGACTGCGTCAAGGACACCGAGACCGGTAAGACCTGGACCGCCGACGAGGCCACCGGCTCCTTCGTCGCCGCCGACGGCGAGCGGCTCACCCAGGGCTGGAAGGTCAACGTCGGGCTGAAGAACTTCAGCCGGGTGCTCACCGACCCGAACATCTCCGGACCGTTCTTCGGCACGCTGCTGTGGAACTTCGCCTTCGCGATCGGCTCGACCGGCCTCACCTTCCTGCTCGGCATGGCCATCGCGCTCGCCCTGCACTCGCCCCGGATGCGGGGGACGAACCTCTACCGGGTGCTGCTGATCCTGCCGTACGCCATGCCGTCGTTCGCGATGCTGCTGGTCTGGCGGGACATGTTCAACACCGACTTCGGCCTGATCAACAACCTGTTCGGACTCGGCATCGACTGGTTCGGCGGCAGATGGTCGGCCCGGATCGCGGTGCTGCTGGTGCAGCTCTGGCTCGGCTACCCGTACATGTTCCTGGTGGCCACCGGCGCGCTCCAGGCCATCCCGCGCGAGCTGACCGAGGCCACCTCGGTCGACGGCGCCAGCCCGTGGCAGTCGTTCCGGGCGGTCACCCTGCCGCTGCTGCTGGTGGCCCTCTCGCCCCTGTTGATCGCGTCGTTCGCGTACAACTTCAACAACGTCAACGCGATCCTGTTCACCACCGAGGGCGGCCCGTTCGCGCCGGACAACCCGACCAACGGCGCCACCGACCTGCTCATCACCTACACCTACCGGCTGGCCTTCGGCGCGCAGGGCGCCGAGTACGGACTGGCCACCACGGTCTCGATCTTCATCTTCGCGATCGTGGCGATCGTGGCGGCGATCAGCTTCTCGCGGACCCGCAAGCAGGAGGAGGTCTACTCGTGACCACCTTGTCGGACGCCGCCGTCGCCAACCGGGCCGGAACGGGGAAGTCGAAGGGACGCTGGTTCGCCCAGGTGGGCTGGCGGCACGTGGTCGGGGTGCTGGCGGTGGCGTTCAGCCTCTTCCCGATCCTCTTCGTGATCTCCGCGGCGCTCAACCCGCTCGGCACGCTCTCGTCGACGGAGCTGCTGCCGACCGGGATGTCCCTGGAGAACTTCACCAACCTGTTCCAGAACACGCCGTTCGCTCACTGGTTCCTCAACTCGCTGCTGCTCGCCGGCGTGGCCAGCTTCGCGTCGATCTTCCTGTCGGCGCTGGCGGCGTACGCGTTCTCCCGGATGCGCTTCGCCGGTCGCCGGGTCGGGCTGCTCGCGCTGCTGCTGATCCAGATGTTCCCGCAGTTCCTGGCCATCGTGGCGATCTTCCTGATCTTCACGACGGTCACCGCCCTGTGGCCGGCGATCGGCTTCAACACCCCGTGGGGCCTGTTCCTGCTCTACATGGGCACCGCGCTCGGCGCGAACACCTGGCTCATGAAGGGCTTCTTCGACACCCTGCCGAAGGAGCTGGACGAGTCGGCCACCATGGACGGCGCCTCGCACGCACAGGTCTTCTTCCGGATCATGCTGCCGCTGGTGGCGCCGATCCTGGCGGTGACCGGACTGCTCGCCTTCATCGGCTCGATCAACGAGTTCATCATCGCCAACGTGTTCCTCACCGAGCCGAACTCGAAGACCCTGGCGGTCGGGATGTTCGGCCTGGTGGCCGGGGAGCGCAACAACAACTTCGGGATGTTCGCGGCGGGCACGCTGCTCACCGCGATCCCCACGGTGCTGGTGTTCCAACTGCTCCAGCGCTACATCGTCTCCGGCCTCACCGCCGGAGCGGTCAAAGGCTGAGCCTCCTCGGCTCACGCTGCGGCAAGGACGTCGTGTCGACGTACACCGGAGCGGTTATCGGGCGGATCGCCGCGGTCGGGTCACCGGGCGCGGCGGGTGCCCGCCCCACTCCCCGTCCGAACGACGCGAAAGGCATCCCCCCATGTCGCTGCAGCCGCACCACGACGGATCCGCCACCTACGTACCCGAGCAGGAGCCCGCGCTCGGGCAGACCGTCCCGGTCTTCGTCCGGGTGCCGGCGGGGGCCGACGTTCGCCAGGTGCACGTCCGGACCACCGGCGACGGCGAGCCCCGGTTCGCCGAGGCCGTCGTCGACCGCACCGAGGGCGGTGACGTGTGGTGGCGGGCCGACGTCGAGGTCCGCAATCCGGTCAGCAACTACCGGTTCATGATCGAGGGCGCGCGGGGCTACCGCTGGCTCAACGCCGCCGGCCTGGTCGACCACGACGTGCCGGACAACGGTGACTTCAAGCTGGTCAGCTACGCGCCGCCGCCGGCCTGGGCCCGGGACGCGGTGATCTACCAGATCTTCCCGGACCGGTTCGCCCGCTCGGCCGCCGCCGACGGCCGGATCGCCCCGGACTGGGCCATCCCCTGTGACTGGGACACCCCGGTGATCGGGCGCGGCCCGGAGACCCCGCGCCAGTTCTACGGCGGCGACCTGGACGGCGTCACCGAGCACCTGGATCACCTGGACCGGCTCGGGGTGAACACCGTCTACCTCACTCCGATCTTCCCGGCCCGCTCCAACCACCGGTACGACGCGGCCAGCTTCGACACCGTGGACCCGCTGCTCGGCGGGGACGCCGCCCTGGCCCGGCTCGCCGACGCGGTGCACGCCCGGGGCTGGCGGCTGCTCGGCGACATCACCAGCAACCACACCGGCGACGCACACCAGTGGTTCACGGCCGCCGCCTCGAACGTGCACGCGCCGGAGCGGGAGCTGTACTACTTCGACGAGGTGACCGGGGACTACGAGTCGTGGAACGGGGTCAAGTCGCTGCCGAAGCTCAACTGGGGCAGCGCCGAGCTGCGCCGGCGCTTCGCCACCGCCGAGGACTCGCTGCTGCGCCGCTGGCTGCGCCCGCCGTACGGGCTGGACGGCTGGCGGGTCGACGTGGCGAACATGACCGGCCGGCGGGGCGCGGACGCGTACACCCACGAGGTGGCGCGGCTGCTGCGCGAGGTCGTCGCCGACACCCGGGCCGACGGGCTGCTGCTCGCCGAGCACGGCCACGACCACACCGGTGACCTGGACCGGGACGGCTGGCACGGCACCATGAACTACGTCGGCTTCACCGACCCGGTCTGGTCCTGGCTGCGCCACGGCGACGAGCCGCTGCCGAACTTCCTCGGCACGCCCGGCGGGGTCCGCCGGCGGGACGCCGCCGCCATGCTCGCGACCATGAACACCTACCGGTCGCTGATCTCCTGGCGGTCGTACGTGCACTCGTGGCAGCTGCTCGGCTCGCACGACTCGGCCCGGATCCGGACCGTGGTCGGCGGCGCGGCGCGGCAGGAGGTGGCCGCCGGGCTGCTCGCCACCATGCCGGGCACCCCGGTGATCTTCGCCGGTGACGAGCTGGGGCTGACCGGCACCAACGGCGAGGGCTCGCGTACCCCGATGCCCTGGCACCGGCCGGAGAGCTGGGACCGGCGCACGTTCGACGCGTACCGGTCGCTGCTGGCGCTGCGGCGCGGCGAGCCGGCGCTGCGGCACGGCGGCCTGCGCTGGGTGCACGCGGACGCCGAGACGCTGGTCTTCCTCCGCGAGGCGCCCACCGGCACGGTGCTGGTGCTGGCCCGCCGCGCGCCCGGCACCCCGGTCCGGCTCGCCGGCCTCCCGGCGGCCGAGAACATCTACGGCGGCGCCGCCGCCCTGCGCCCCGACCCCACCGGCGCGGCGACGCTGCCGGCCGACGGCCCCACGTTCCAGGTCTGGCGCCTGGCCTGAGGCGCCGGTCGCCTCAGGATCGCGCTCCGGCCGGGCGGTAGTGGTCTCCCCGCACCGGGAGACCACTACTGCTGTGGTCGAGCACGATCAGCGCGGCCGGGGCCAGGTCAGCGGGGCGCCGGGCGGTGGCTGGCCAGCAGGGCGCGGACGCCGGCCAGGTAGGTGTGGCGGTCGGGGTGGCCGGTGAGGATGCGTTGCATGAAGTAGCCGGGGATCAGTCCGAACAGGGCTGCGCCGACCGCCTCGGGGTCGGCGTCCGGGGGTAGTTCGCCGGCGTCCCGGGCCCGCCGGGACAGCTCCGCGAAGCGGTTCCGCAGGCGGGTGTACGTGTCCCGGACGAATCCGGCCAGCGCCGGGTCCCGCTGCGCCTCGCTCCAGACCTGGATGGCCAACGGCAGGAGGCCGTCGGGGCCGGTCTGGGAGTCGACGAAGGCCAGTGCCCGGTCCAGCGCCTCGACCAGCGGAAGCGGCGGCTCGGCGCCGGCCAGCTCGGCGAAGAGGCCGTCCGCCCCGCCGATCACCGACTGGGCGATCGCGGTGATGAGGTCGTTCTTACTCGGGAAGTAGCGGTACACCGCCCCGACCGACAGTCCGGCCTCGGCGATCACGTCCTGCATCGAGGTGTTGTGGAAGCCGTCGCGCAGGAAGCAGCGGCGGGCGGCGTCGAGGATCTGCTGCCGGCGGGCCGCCAGGTGTTCTTCCGATACGCGTGGCACGCCGCACAGTGTAAAACGAACGTTCGTTCTTGACTGGAGGTCGGGTCGGGGCGCACCCTCAGACTTAAAGAGAACGAGCGTTCGTTTTTAGGAGAACGTCATGTCCCTGCCCGCGTCCCGGACCCGCTCACCCTGGTTGCTCGCCGTCCTGCTGGCCGCGCTGGTGGTGGCGGTGCAGGCCCTGCTCGTACCGCTGTTCGCCGCCCCGGCGACCCACCTCGCGCCCCGCGACCTGCCCGTCGCCGTCGCCGGGCCGCCCCAGATGGCGGCCCAGCTCGCCGGCCGGATCGAGGCCGTACGCCCCGGCGCCTTCGACGTGACCACCCTCCCCGACGGCGCGGCGGCCGACCGGGCGCTGCGCGACCGGGAGGTGTACGCCGCGTTCGTCGCCGGCCCGGACGGCGTCGCGCTGCACACCGCCCCGGCGGCCAGCCCCACCGTGGCCGCGCTGCTCACCGAGGCCTCCGCCCAGCTCTCCGCCGGCCGTCCGGTGCCGGTGGTGCCGGTCGTCCCGGCCGACCCCGACGACCCGCGCGGCAGCGGTTTCGCCGCCGGCTTCCTGCCGCTCGCGCTGACCAGCATGCTGGCCGGGGCGCTGCTCGTCCTGCTGGTCGCCCGCCGGGGCGCCCGGCTGCTCGGGCTGGTCGGCTACGCCACCCTCGCCGGCCTGGTCGGGGCGGCGGTGCTGCACGGCTGGCTCGGCGTCCTGGATGGCTCCTGGTTGCTCGAGGCCGGCGCCATCGGGCTGTTCGCGCTGGCCGCCGCCAGCACCGTGGCCGGCCTCGGGGCGCTGCTCGGCGGCCCCGGCATCGGGCTCGGCGCGCTGCTGGTCTTCCTGGTGGGCAACCCGCTCTCCGCGGTCGGCGCCGCGCCGGAACTGCTGCCGCAGCCGTGGGGGACGATCGGGCAGTTCCTGCCGGTCGGGGCCGGTGGCACGCTGCTGCGCTCGGCCGCGTTCTTCGACGGGGCCGGCGCGTCCCGGGCCCTCGCCGTGCTGGCCGGCTACGCGGTGTTCGGCCTGCTCCTGGTGCTGGTGGGACGGTTCCGGCCGGCCGCGGGCGCCGTTCCGGCGGCGGACCGGGGGCGCCCGGTGGAGGTCACGGTATGACGGCGGCTTCGGCGGGCCGTCTACTACAA
This sequence comes from Micromonospora sp. NPDC048930, assembly GCF_043197935.1. Classification (NCBI taxonomy): domain Bacteria; kingdom Bacillati; phylum Actinomycetota; class Actinomycetes; order Micromonosporales; family Micromonosporaceae; genus Micromonospora; species Micromonospora sp. NPDC048930. Next base: position 265,126 of record NZ_JBICUB010000002.1, on the reverse strand, counting down.
ACCGTCGTTGGTAGGGAAGGATGGCCGCCATGGAAGCTCTTCGGCTGATACTTCTCTTCGTCCACCTGATCGGGTTCGCGTTGCTGCTGGGCGGTGCGATCGCCCAGTACGCCACCGGCCGGCTGCGGATCAACGCGGCCATGCTCTGGGGCGCGATCATCCAGGTGTTGACCGGGATAGGGCTGTCCGCGCCGCTGCGCGAGCCGGACCACGAGCCGGCGCCGGCGAAACTTGTTACCAAGTTGGTGATCGCCCTGCTGATCTTCGTCATGGTCTTCTTCTCCCGTAAGCGGGAGTCCGTCAACCGTGGCCACTTCCTCGCGATTATCGGCTTGACCCTGCTCAACGCCGCTGTGGCGGTCTTCTGGCGGTAGCCTCGGAAGGAGCGGAAAGCCGAAGAAAAACGGACGTTCGCGGCACCTCTCCGGAGGGCTGTCGGCACGAAAAGTGACGTGCCCCACGCAAGGGTTACGTAGGGGTAACGGACGCTCAACAGTCGTGCACGATTGTCGGCCGGTGGGTGGGCGCGGGCGTACGCTCCCGTCCGTAACGTGGGACGCCGGCGGCACACCGCAGGCCGGCGCAAGGGCTGCCACCGCGCACGACGCGGTGTGCAATGGGAAGGAGACGTCTTGCGCTCTGTGCGTGGGATGCGGTTCGCCTCCGCGATCGTGGCGGGTGGCCTCGTGCTGGGTGCCGCCGCCTGTGGTGAGGCCCCCAAGGACGACAACAACGCCGGCGGCAACGGCGGCAAGAAGTTCAGCGCCTGCATGGTGACCGACGTCGGCGGCATCGATGACAAGTCCTTCAACACCTCAGCCTGGAAGGGCCTGCAGGAGGCGAAGAAGGAGAACGACAACATCGACATCAAGAACGTCCAGTCGAAGGCCGAGGCGGACTACGAGGTCAACCTGACCGGGTTCGTCAACCAGAAGTGCGACTTCATCCTGGCGGTCGGCGGCCTGATGTCCGACGCCACCAAGAAGGCCGCGCAGGCGAACCCGAACCAGCAGTTCGCGATCGTCGACTCGAACCCGGGCCTGGACAACATCTACCCGATGCAGTTCGACACCGCCCAGGCCGCCTTCCAGGCCGGCTACCTGGCCGCCGGCATGAGCAAGACCGGCAAGGTCGGCACCTACGGCGGCCTGCCGATCCCGCCGGTGACCATCTTCATGGACGGCTTCGCCGACGGTGTGGCCTACTACAACAAGGCCAAGGGCAAGAACGTCCAGGTCCTCGGCTGGGACAAGGCGACCCAGAAGGGCTCCTTCACCAACGACTTCGTCAAGCAGGACGAGGGCAAGAAGGTCTCCGACGCGCTGGTCGCCCAGGGCGCGGACATCATCATGCCGGTCGCCGGTGGCGCGGGCCTCGGCACCACCGCCGCCGCGCAGGCTTCGAACGGCAAGTACTCGGTGATCTGGGTGGACGTCGACGGTTGCGAGAGCACCCCGAACTGCCCGGCGCTGGTGACCACCGTCGTCAAGAACATCCCGGACGCCGTCAAGGAGGCCGTGCTCAAGGCCGCCGGTGGCGAGAAGCTCCAGGCCAAGCCCGGCTTCGTCGGCACCCTGGCCAACAACGGCGTCTCGATCGCCCCGTACCACGACTTCGACAGCAAGGTCCCGGCGGACCTGAAGGCCGAGGTCGACAAGATCAAGGCGGACATCGCCGCCGGCACCATCACGGTCACCTCGAAGGCCCAGCCGACCAAGTGACCGAACCGTCGGCCTCCGCGATGGGATCATCGGCAGCGGGGGCCGACGGTCACCAGGCATGACGATCCGGCCGCCTCGGCGTACGTGGGGAACCTCCCCACGCCGCCGGGGCGGCCGATCCACGATCACCCCCCACTGACCCCCACCCGGCGCGGTGGCCGGCGGGCAGCCGCTACGCTGCACCATCGCTCGCACTCCAGGAGGTTGCGCTGAGACTCGAACTGCGCGGCATCACCAAACGGTTCGGTGATCTGGTCGCCAACGACCACATCGACCTGACGGTGGAGCCTGGAGAGATCCATGCCCTGCTCGGCGAGAACGGCGCCGGCAAGTCGACCCTGATGAACGTGCTCTACGGGCTCTACCAGCCCGACGAGGGCGAGATCCTGGTCGACGGGAAGCCGCTGAAGCTGAAGGGCCCGTCGGATGCCATCGCGGCCGGGATCGGCATGGTGCACCAGCACTTCATGCTGGTGCCGGTCTTCACCGTGGCGGAGAACGTCATGCTCGGCGCCGAGCAGGTCAAGGGCGGCTTCACCGGCTTTCTCGACCGCCGGCGGGCGCGGCGGGAGGTCGCCGAGGTCTCCGAGCGGTACAACCTCCGGGTCGACCCGGACGCGGTGATCGAGGACCTGCCGGTCGGCATCCAGCAGCGGGTGGAGATCGTCAAGGCGCTCACCCGCGACGTCGACCTGCTGATCCTCGACGAGCCGACGGCCGTGCTGACCCCGCAGGAGACCGAGGAGCTGCTCACGGTCATGCGGTCGCTCAAGGCCGCGGGCAAGTCGATCGTGTTCATCACCCACAAGCTGGGCGAGGTCAAGGCGATCGCCGACCGGATCACGGTGATCCGGCGCGGCAAGACCGTCGGCACCGCCGAGCCCACCGCCAGCCGGGACGAGCTGGCCGCGCTGATGGTGGGTCGCAGCGTCCGGCTGACCGTGGACAAGAAGCCGGCCACCCCCGGCAAGCCGATCCTGGAGGTCGCCGGCCTGGTGGTCGACGACGACCGGCAGGTGCGCGCGGTCGACGGCGTCGACCTGACCGTGCACGCCGGTGAGGTGCTCGGCGTCGCCGGCGTGCAGGGCAACGGGCAGACCGAGCTGATCGAGGCGATCATGGGCCTGCGGCCGGTGCTGGCCGGCACCGTCACGCTGGACGGCGAGGCCGTGCACGGCTGGCCGACCAAGAAGGTGCTCCGCGCCGGCGTCGGCTACGTGCCGGAGGACCGCAGCGTGGACGGCCTGGTCAAGGAGTTCTCCGTGGCGGAGAACCTGGTGCTCGACATCTACGACCGGCCGCCCTTCGCGAAGGGCCTGTCGCTGAAGCCGGACGCCATCGCGAAGTCGGCGAAGGAGCGGATCGAGCAGTTCGATGTCCGCACGTCCTCGGCCGACGCGGCCGTGGGCACCCTCTCCGGCGGCAACCAGCAGAAGGTCATCGTGGCCCGGGAGCTGTCCCGGCCGCTGAAGCTCTTCATCGCCGCCCAGCCCACCCGCGGCGTCGACGTCGGCTCGATCGAGTTCATCCACAGCCGGGTGATCCGCGAACGGGACATCGGCACCGCCGTCATGGTGGTCTCCAGCGAGCTGGACGAGGTCATCGGCCTGGCCGACCGGATCGCGGTGATGTACCGCGGTCGGATCATCGGCGTGGTCGGCCCCGACACCCCGCGCGAGGAGATCGGCCTGCTGATGGCCGGCATCACCCCGGACACCGCGACCACCGGTACGCCCGGCGCGGCCGCCCCCGAGGCCCCTGTCGAAGAGGACGAGGCATGAGCAACCCGAACCCGGTGTCGGGCTCCCCGGACAAGGAGCCGGCGACCGAGGCGCAGGAGGCGCAGAGCGAGGCGCGGGCGACCCCGACCGCGCCCGCCGGCGACACCGAGCGCGCGGTCCCCGCCACCGCGACCAAGCAGCCCGCGGCCGAGGAGCGCCGCCCCTCGCTGGGCCGGCTGTTCCTGGAGAACCTCTGGGCGGCCAACACGGTCACCGTCACCGTGCTGGCGGTGCTGCTGGCGCTGCTGGTCGGCGCGGTGCTGATCATCGTCTCCGACCCGGAGGTGCTGGCCACCTACGGCTACATCACCGCGCGGCCGTCGGACGCGATCAACTCCAGCTGGACCGTGGTGAGCGAGGCGTACGCGAACCTGTTCAAGGGCGCGATCTTCGACCCGGAGGCGAGCGGCTTCACCGCCGCGCTCAGCCCGATCTCGGAAACGCTGACCTACACCGCGCCGCTGGTCTTCACCGGCCTGTCGGTGGCGCTCGCCTTCCGCGGCGGCCTGTTCAACATCGGCGCGCAGGGCCAGGCGACGATCGGTGTCATCCTCTCCGCCGTCATCGGCTTCGCGCTGCCGCTGCCGCCCGGTGTGCACCTGCTGGTCGCGCTGATCGCCGGTGCGGCCGGCGGCGCGCTCTGGGGCTTCGTCCCGGGCATCCTCAAGGCGCGTACCGGCGCCCACGAGGTGATCAACACGATCATGCTCAACTACGTCGCGGTCTACTTCCTGTCCTGGATCATCGTGCAGAACGGGGTGCAGAACCCGAACCGGTCGGACGCGATCAGCAAGCCGGTCGAGTCCTCCGCCCAGCTGCCCCGGCTGCTCGGCGACAACCTGCGGGTGCACGCCGGCATCCTGCTCGCGGTGCTGGTCACCTGGTTCGTCGCCTGGCTGCTGAACCGGTCGACGCTCGGCTTCGAGTTCCGCGCGGTCGGCGAGAACCCGGACGCCGCCCGGACCGCCGGCATCAGCGTCGCCAAGACGTACGTGCTGGTGATGGCGATCTCGGGCCTGCTGGCCGGCCTCGGTGGCAGCCAGATGGTGCTCGGGTCGACCGCGAACGCGCTGACCCCGCTGGTGATCGCGCAGATCGGCTTCGACGGCATCCTGGTCGCCCTGCTCGGCCGGGTGAAGCCGTGGGGCGTGCTGCTGGCCGCGCTGCTGTTCGGCGCCCTCCAGGCCGGCGGCAACCGGATGCAGTCGTACTCCGGGATCTCGCTGGAGCTGGTCACGGTGCTCCAGGCGCTCATCGTCATCTTCATCGCCGCACCGGCTCTGGTGAAGGCGATCTTCCAGCTCCGGGCGGCCCGCGCGGCCCGGTTGCAGACGAGCCTCGCGAAGGGCTGGTGAGCATGTCCACCACCGCTGTCCCCGAGGTCGCCGTGACCACGGTCGACGAGGGCTTCTGGACGCGCGCCCGCAAGACCGGCGCCGTCCTGCTGGCGCTGGGCGTGCTCGCGACGGTGCTGTTCGGCGCGCTCGCCACCGGTCAGCAGGCCCGCTTCACGCTCAGCGAGACCGAGGGCGGCGCCGCGCTGGAGATCAACGGCACGGTCGGCGCGATCCTGTTCGGGATCATCGCCGCCGCGGCGGGCGCCGCCCTGCTCGCCGGGGTGCCGAAGCGCTGGTTCACCCTGGTGCTCGGCGTCGGGCTGGTCGCCTTCGTGCTGAGCTTCCTCTGCTGGCAGGTGTCCGCCGCCCCCGAGGGCCGCAACTTCATGCCGCTGGTCAACGTCGTCCGGGGCACGTTCATCCTGGCCCTGCCGCTGATCTTCGGCGCGCTGGCCGGGGTGCTCTGCGAGCGGTCCGGCGTGGTGAACGTGGCGATCGAGGGGCAGCTGCTGATGGGCGCCTTCTCCGGCGCGCTCTTCGGCAGCATCACCGGCAGCGTCTGGGTGGGGCTGGTCGCCGCGGCGATCGGCGGCGCGCTCATCTCGTTGCTGCTCGCCGTGTTCGCCATCCGCTACCTGGTCGACCAGGTGGTCATGGGCATCGTGCTCAACCTGCTGGCGGTCGGCGTCACCGGCTTCCTCTACGAGCGGCTGATGCAGACCGACGCGACGAAGTACAACAGCGCGCCCCGGTTCAGCAACTGGGAGATCCCGCTGCTCAAGGACATCCCGCTGCTCGGCCCGGCGCTGTTCCGGGGCAACATCTTCCTCTACCTCGGCCTGCTGCTGGTGCTGGTCATCCACATCGCGCTGTTCCGTACCCGGTGGGGTCTGCGGACCCGGTCGGTCGGCGAGCATCCGACCGCCGCGGACACCCTCGGCGTGCGGGTGCTGGGCCTCCGCTACCGCAATGTGATCATGGCGGGCATGGTCGCCGGGGTCGGCGGCGCGTCGTACACCCTGGCGCTCTACTCCTTCACCAAGAACATGATCGGCGGTAAGGGCTTCATCGCCCTGGCCGCGCTGATCTTCGGCCGGTGGAGCCCGACCGGCGCGCTGCTCGCGGCGCTCTTCTTCGGCTTCGCCGACCAGCTCGCCACCTATTTGGGGGCGATCGGCAGCAGCATCCCCAGCCAGTTCCTGGCGATGCTGCCCTACCTGGCGACCATCCTGGCGGTGGCCGGGCTGGTCGGGAAGGTCCGGGCGCCGGCCGCCGACGGCAAGCCGTACATCAAGGGCTGACCGCCCACGACGCAGCGTGCCCGGCGGGGGAGACCCGCCGGGCACGACCGTCTCCGGGCCGCCACCGGCACAGAGCGGCGTGAATTGGGCAGAATGGGAGACGTGATGGAGATCGACTGGGAGCGGCTGCGGGCCGCCGCCACCGAGGTGATGCGGCACGCGTACGTGCCGTACTCGAAGTTCCCGGTCGGGGCGGCCGCCCTGGTCGACGACGGTCGGGTGGTGGTCGGCTGCAACGTGGAGAACGCCGCGTACGGCGTGGTCCTCTGCGCCGAGTGCGGCGTGGTCTCCTCGCTGCACGCCACCGGCGGCGGCCGGATCGTCGCGCTGTCCTGCGTCGACGCCACCGGCGAGCCGCTGATGCCCTGCGGCCGGTGCCGGCAGCTGCTCTGGGAGCAGGGCGGCCCGGAGTGCCTGATCGAGGCGAAGGGGCGCCCGCTGCGGATGGCCGAGCTGCTGCCGCACGCCTTCGACGTGGCCGACCTGGAGGCGGTGACCGCCGAGCACCCGGTGCCCGTGGTGCCGGACCGGCTGGCCGCCTGGCGCGGGCGTGGCACCGTCTTCGTGCACCCCGACCTCTCCGCCGGCCAGCAGGTCTGGACGGCCTACTGGGAGCGGGCGGCCGGGGACACCGAGGGCGCCGAGACCGGCGTGCTGGAGGAGGGCCCCACCTGGGACGACCCGGCCGAGGCGATCACCTGGGGGCTGGCCCGTACGCCGCGCGTCGTGGTGGTGGACGCGTCGGGCACCATCTTCTGGGCCGGTGAGGGTGAGCCTCCTCTGGAGATCCCGGTTCGCTGGTCTGGCGCTTGAGCTTGTGGGGATCGGGCCGACCGTGACCGGCTCCGGGCGGTCAGGCTTGATCCCTCCGCCGGTCACGGTCGGCCCGATCCCTCGGTGGTGGCGCTCGTCGTGAGGGTGCAGCCGGTGCCCGACGCGTTGTCTGATCTATGGATAGGAAACTCGAAGGTGAGTGCTTTTACGGCGGTTGACGTTATCCGGGCCAAGCGGGACGGGGGCGTGCTGAGCGACGGGCAGATCGACTGGGTCGTCGACGCGTACACCAAGGGGCTGGTGGCCGACGAGCAGATGTCCGCGCTCGCCATGGCGATCCTGCTGCGCGGGATGACCGCGCCGGAGATCGCCCGGTGGACCGCCGCGATGATCGCCAGCGGGGAGCGGCTGGACCTCTCCCCGGTGTCCCGGCCGACCGTGGACAAGCACTCCACCGGCGGCGTCGGTGACAAGATCACCCTGCCGCTGACCCCGCTCGTCGCCGCCTGCGGCGCCGCCGTGCCGCAGCTCTCCGGCCGCGGCCTCGGGCACACCGGCGGCACCCTCGACAAGCTGGAGTCGATCCCGGGCTGGCGGGCGGCGCTGAGCAACGACGAGTTCATCGCCCAGCTCCGCGACGTCGGGGCGGTGATCTGCGCGGCCGGCGAGGGGCTGGCCCCCGCCGACCGCAAGCTGTACGCGCTGCGCGACGTCACCGGCACCGTCGAGGCGATCCCGCTGATCGCCAGCTCGATCATGAGCAAGAAGATCGCCGAGGGCACCGGCGCCCTGGTGCTCGACGTGAAGGTCGGCTCGGGCGCGTTCATGAAGCACGTCGACGACGCCCGCGAGCTGGCCCGGACCATGGTCGAGCTGGGCAAGGCGCACGGCGTGAAGACCGTCGCGTTGCTCACCGACATGTCCACCCCGCTCGGCCTTGCCGTCGGTAACGCGGTCGAGGTGACCGAGTCGGTCGAGGTGCTGGCAGGCGGCGGCCCCGCCGACGTGGTGGAGCTGACCCTGGCGCTGGCCCGGGAGATGCTGGACGCGGCGGGCCTGCCGGACGCCGACCCCGAGGCGGCGCTGCGGGACGGCCGGGCGATGGACGCCTGGCGGGCGATGATCCGCGCGCAGGGCGGCGACCCGGACGCCCCGATGCCGGCCGCCAACGAGGTCGAGGTGGTCTGCGCGACCGAGGACGGTTACGTCGCCGGGATCGACGCGTACGCCATCGGGGTGGCCGCGTGGCGGCTGGGCGCCGGGCGGGCCCGCAAGGAGGACCCGGTCAGCATCCCGGCCGGGGTGGTGCTGCACAAGCGCCCCGGCGACCGGGTACGCGTCGGCGAGCCCCTCTACGAGCTGCGGGCCGAGCACGCCGAGCGGATCCCGGCCGCGCTCTCCGAAGCGGAGCGGGCGGTGCGCATCGCGCCGGACGCCCCGGCAGCGACGCCGCTGGTCATCGAGCGGATCGGCTGATCGTTCCCGGACATGGTGCCGGGGCGGCCGAGCCGCTATTCTCCCAGGCCAAGGGGGGACCGACCGGCGATGAGCCGTGGTGAGCAGACAGGGACCTGAGCCGTGCGCGTACCCGCCCCCGACCCCCGGGCCGTCCGTGAGGCGAGCCTCGACGAGCTGTCCCGGCTGGGCCTCCCGCTGCCGCCCCGGCAGTTCCCGCTGGTGTGGGAGCCGGGGGACGAGATCGAGCTGCGGCCCACCCCGGAGATCGAGGCCCGGATCGCGGTGCTGCACGTGATCCTGGCCCGGTGCTTCGGCATGCCCGCGCAGGCGGCGATGAGCTGGCTGCTGGAGTCACACCTGGTCGAGCTGGTGACCCCGCCGGAGTGGCAGTTCGTGATGGGCGGCAAGGGCGACCACCGCTCGTTCGTGCTGCACCACGACGCGCTCTTCTCGCTGGCCTGGGTGCTCGGGCTGACCAAGGAGCTGGACCCGACGGTGCCGGTGGACGAGCGGCTGGTCGAGCGGATGCCGAACCTCGTCGGCGGGGAGACCTTCGCGCAGTGGCGGGCCCGGATCCTGGCCGCCCCGCAGCACCCGGCCGACGCCGCCGCCCTGCTCGACCTGCACTACTGCCTGGACTGGGCGTACCTGGAGTCGGAGCAGGCCGGGCGGGCGCTGCCCGGGCTGGTGGACGCCAACGCCATCGGGCAGCGCCGCTGGGCGCTGGAGTGGGCGGTGGTGCTGCGCGGGCCGTACCACGACGAGCCGCCGGGCTGGGAAGAGGTGGACCTCTCCACCTGAGGACCGGTCAGCGCGGCCGGTGCACGCCGAGCCGGACGGCGAGGGTCACCGGCACCGGCTCGGGCAGCGCGGCGATCCGCTCGGCGAGCCGGGCCGGGTCGGTGTGCCACGCACTGGGCCCCATCCCGACCAGGGTGGCCACCTCGGTGCGGGTCAGCTCCAGCCGCGCCCGGTGCACGGTGGCCGACTCCTCGGTGAAGTGCGCGCCCAGGCTGCCGGCGACCCGGTCCGCCTTGGCCGGGTCGACCCGCAGCAGGTCGAGCGCGCCGACCAGTTCGGCGAGGTGGTCCGCGGTGGGGGTGACCACCAGCAGCGCGCCCGCCGGGTCGAGCACCCGGTGGAACTCCGCGCCGTTGCGCGGGGCGAAGACGTTCAGCAGGACGGCGGCGGAGTGGTCGGCCAGCGGCAGCCGCTGCCAGGTGTCGGCCAGCGCCGCCGCCGCGCGGGGGTGGGCCCGGGCCGCCCGGCGCAGCGCCGGCTTGGCGACGTCCAGCGCCAGACCGACCGCGTCCGGCAGCGCCGCCAGCACCGCCGCGAGGTACCAGCCGGTCCCGGCACCGGCATCCACCACCAGGGGGTACGCCCCGCCTGCCGCGGTGTCCGCCGGGCTGAAGCGGGCCGGCGGCCCGACGGCGCGTACCCGGTCGGCCACCTGGCCGGCGGTGGCGGCGAGGGCGGCGGCGACGGTGTCGTAGTGACCGGCGGCGAGGAAGTCGGCGCGGGCGGCGACCATCTCGGCGCTGTCTCCGCTGTGCGGGGCGCGGCCGGCGAGCAGGTTGACGTACCCCTGGCGGGCGACGTCGAAGCTGTGCCGGCGCGGGCAGCGCAGCGCCCGGGCGGTGCCGACGGTGGCCTCGGCCAGTGGCTCGGCGCACACCGGGCAGCGCAGCCGGGCCAGGATGCTGTCGTCCACGTCAGCCCTCCGGCGCGGTCGGGCGGCCGGACAGTCGGTCGACCACCCGCTGGGTCAGCGCGCCCAGCGCGTCGATCTCCTCCGGGCTCAGCAGGTCGATGAGGTGCCGGCGGACCGCGGCGACGTGGCCCGGGGCGGCGGCCTCGATGGCGGCCCGGCCGGCCGGCGTCAGCACCACGATGGAGCCGCGGCCGTCCGAGGGGTGCTCCTCCCGCGTGACCAGGCCGCGCTGCTGCATCCGGGCCAGGTGGTGGGACAGCCGGCTGCGCGACCAGAGCATCCGGTCGGCCAGCTCGCTGAGCCGCAGCCGCTGGTCGGGCGTCTCGGAGAGGTCGGAGAGGACGTCGTAGTCCGGCTCGGAGAGGCCGGCGTCCTGCATCAGCTCCCGGGCCAGCTCCAGGTCGAGCAGGCGGCGCATGCGGCGGTAGCCGCGCCAGGCCCGGGCCTCGCGCGCGTCCAGCCAGCGTGGGGCGTCCATGTGCCGAGCCTAACTTACTTGTTGACATGTCATCAAACCCGCCCTACGGTCGATGACATGTCAACCACATTGCCGACACGGCTGGTACGGCTCCTCACCGGCCTGGCCCTCTTCGGCGCCAGCGTGGCGCTGATGGTCCGGGCGGATCTCGGCCTGTCCTCCTGGGACGTGCTGCACCAGGGCCTCGCCACCCGGACCGGTCTGCCGCTCGGGTGGATCGTCAACGGCGTGGCGCTGCTGGTCCTGCTGCTCTGGTTCCCGCTGCGTCAGCGGCCGGGCCTGGGGACGGTGGCCAACGTCGCGCTGGTCGGCCTGGCGCTCGACGCGGTGCTGGCGGTGCTGCCGCCACCGTCCGCGCTTCCCACCCGGGTCGGCCTGCTGGTCCTCGGCATCCTGCTCAACGGGGTCGCCACCGGTCTCTACCTCGGCGCCCGTCTGGGGCCCGGGCCCCGCGACGGCCTGATGACCGGCCTGGCCGCGCGCGGCCTGCCCGTCGGCCGGGTCCGCACCGGGATCGAGCTGGCGGTGCTCGCCGTCGGCTGGCTGCTCGGTGGGACGGTCGGTCCCGGCACCCTGCTGTACGCGCTCTCCATCGGGCCGCTCGCCCAGTTCCTCATCCCCCGACTCGCCGTGCCCGTTTCGGGCCGGCACACCACGACAGGAGTGACCCCGCCATGCCCCGCCTGAACGTGATCGTCGCCAGCACCCGACCCGGGCGGGTGGGCCGGCGGATCGGTGACTGGTTCACCGCGGCCGCCGTCCGCCACGCCGCCTTCGACGAGGTACGCCTGGTCGACCTCGCCGAGGTCGGGCTGCCGTTCCACGACGAGCCGCACCACCCCTCCGAGGGCGTCTACCTGCACGAGCACACCCGGTCGTGGAGCGAGACCACCGCCGCCGCCGACGCCTTCGTGCTGGTGATGCCGGAGTACAACTACGGCTTCAGCGCGCCGCTGAAGAACGCGATCGACTACCTCTACCACGAGTGGCGGCACAAGCCCGTGGGCTTCGTGAGCTACGGCATGAGCTCCGGCGGCCTGCGGGCGGTCCAGATGATCAAGCAGGTGGTGACCACGTTGAACATGATGCCGGTCAACGAGGCGGTGACCATCTTCCTGCGGCAGGCGCTGGACGAGGCCGGTGAGCTGCGACCGGATCCGGGCCGGGAGGCGGCCGCGGATCAGATGCTCGATCAGCTGGCCCGGCTGGCCGTCGCGCTCGCGCCGCTGCGGGTGCCGGCGTGACCGCCCGGCTGTGGGAGCTGTTCGGCGAGCGGGGGCGCGGGGTGCTGGTGACCCTGCGCCGGGACGGGCGGCCGCAGCTCTCCAACGTCGACTACCTGGCCGAGCCGGGGCTGATCCGCTGCTCCACGACGGGGGACCGGGCGAAGGTGCGCAACCTGCGCCGCGATCCGCGGGCCAGCTTCCACGTCACCACCGCCGACGGCGGGGCGTACGCGGTGGCCGAGGGCACGGTGGCGCTCACCCCGCCGGCGGCGGCCACCGACGACGCCACGGTCGACGAGCTGGTCGAGGTCTACCGGCGGATCCGGGGCGAGCACCCGGACTGGGCGGACTACCGGGCGGCCATGGTGGCCGACGGCCGGGTGGTGCTCCGCCTGACGGTCGAGCGGGTGTACGGCTGGCGGCCGTGACCGGTCCCGTACCGCGCCTCGACGGACGGTGACTAGTGTCTGAGCATGGTCGCAATCTCGTACGAGGACATCGTCAAGGTCCCGAAGGCGTTGCTGCACGATCACCTCGACGGCGGGCTGCGGCCCGCCACGATCGTGGAGCTGGCCGCCGAGGTCGGCCACGAGCTGCCCGCCACCGACCCGGAGGCGCTGGGCCGCTGGTTCGTCGAGGCGGCGAACTCGGGCTCGCTGGAGCGCTACCTGGAGACCTTCGCGCACACCGTGGCGGTCATGCAGACCGCGCCGGCGCTGCGCCGGGTCGCCCGCGAGTGCGCCCTGGACCTGGCCGCCGACGGCGTGGTCTACGCCGAGGTCCGGTTCGCCCCCGAACAGCACCTGGAGCAGAACCTCACCCTGGACGAGGTGGTCGACGCGGTGGTCACCGGGTTCCGGGAGGGGAGCGCGCTGGCCGCCGAGGCGGGCAACCCGATCCGGGTCGGCACGCTGCTGACCGCGATGCGGCACGCGGCCCGGTCGCAGGAGATCGCCGAGCTGGCCGTCCGGCACCGGGACACCGGGGTGGTCGGCTTCGACATCGCCGGGGCCGAGGCGGGCTTCCCACCCACCCGGCACCTGGACGCCTTCGAGTACCTCCAGCGGGAGAACTTCCACTTCACCATCCACGCCGGCGAGGCGTTCGGGCTGCCGTCGATCTGGCAGGCGATCCAGTGGTGCGGCGCGGACCGGCTGGGCCACGGCGTCCGCATCGTCGACGACATCACCACCGGGAATCCGCCGGTGCTGGGCCGGCTGGCCGCGTACGTCCGGGACAAGCGGATCCCGCTGGAGCTGTGCCCGTCGTCGAACGTGCAGACCGGGGCGGCGGCGTCGATCGCCGACCACCCGATCGGGCTGCTGCGCGACCTGCGCTTCCGGGTGACGGTCAACACCGACAACCGGCTGATGAGCGGCACCTCGATGTCCCGGGAGATGGCGCTGCTGGTGGAGGCCTTCGGCTACGGCTGGAAGGAACTCCAGTGGTTCACCATCAACGCGATGAAGAGCGCCTTCATCCCGTTCGACGAGCGCCTGCGGATCATCGACGAGGTGATCAAGCCGGCCTACGCCAAGCTGATCGGCTGATCAGGAGTGCGGGTGCGGGTGGCCGGCGAGCAGGGCGGCCACCCGGCGCAGCACCTCGCCGGCCCGGGCCGCCTCGGCGCCCAGCCCGGTCTGCCGGCGCAGCACCGCCGGCTCGGCGCGCAGCAGCGCCACCCCGCGGCTGATCAGCACCCGGGGTGCCTTGCGCTGCTCGGCCAGGTCCCGGGCCAGCCGGCGGACGAAGGTCGCGCCGCGCGGCCGGCGCAGCGCGTACGCCCCGGCGAGCAGGCCGCGGCGCCGGCACTCGGCGACGATCTCGGCGGCGAAGATCCCTTCAGCGATGAAAAATGGCGAACCGGCGACATCGAATGGCCGGGTGGCCACCCTCCGGTCTGCGCCGATCGCATAAACCGGCACTTCGGCCTTGCCGTCCTGGGCCAGTCGGGCAATGGTGTCCACCGCCGACTCCGCGTCCCAGGACAGCGGGGACTCCCAGTCCACCTGTCCGTTTCGGCGCGGACACGTAGGGTCATCGCCGTCCTTGTAGAAGTCGTCCAGGCAGAGCACCGGAAGTCCGGTTCGCTGGGCAATGTACGACTTTCCGGAGCCGGAGGGACCGGCGAGGAGGACGACGCGGTGAGGGTGTTCCATTACTTTGAGTGACTCCGGCCAGACGGATTGCTATCAAATTGCATCAACATCTCATCACACCGTCCGCGAGGGACAGCCTGGGCTTTCTCTTTGCGGACCGGCGTGATGGAATCTCGGAGGTCCGACCCGCCGGGTCGGTCGCTCGGCGTTGCCCAGAGGCGACGTCCGTACGCGGTAATGCGAGGGCGGTGACGTGAGCAAACGGCCAAAGACGGCGGGCTCCTTCCTGTCGCGTCTGCGCCGGCCGGCCAGCCGGCTCCGCGACATGCCGATCTGGTCCAAGCTCGGTCTGATCATGATCGTGCCGACCATCGCCACGGTCGTGGTGGGCACCAGCGGTCTGGTCGACCACCTGCAGACGCTCAACAATGCCAACCGGGCCGGCAACCTGGCCAACCTCATCGGGTACTCCGGTGACCTGGTTGACACCCTGCAGGACGAGCGGGTCGCGGCGGTGCTGTGGCTGGGCGCGAACAGTGGCACCACGAACGCGCAGAAGACACAGCAGAACGCCCAGTACCAGGAGGCCTACAACCGGGCCAACCAGCGGGTGGACCAGTCCAAGACGCCGTACTCCCAGCAGCGGCTCGACGTCGACAACCTGCCGAGGAACTTCGAGGCGCTGCTCGACAAGATCGATCAGAGCCTCGCCGACCTGCCGGGCACCCGCAGCCAGGTGCTCAACGGCAAGCTGACGATCAGCGACGCGGAGAAGACGTACCAGGGTCTGATCAACGACCTGCTCTCGATCCGCGACTCGGCGACCCAGCTGGCCGGCGACAACGACCTGAGCGACCGGATGCGGGCCGCCGCGGCGGTCGCCCGGCAGAAGGAGTGGCTCTCCCAGCGCCGGGTGGTCGTCCACCAGGCGCTGGTGCAGAAGAACCTCAACCCGGTGCTGCGCGAGGACTTCATCGCCACCGGCACCGGCCAGGACCAGGCGCTGCAGACCTTCAAGTCGGTCGCCAGCCAGGCCGACGCGGAGTTCTACGACCAGACGGTCTCGGGTCCGGACCTCCGCGAGTCGACCACCTATCAGCGGGAGATCATCAACAACACCCGGGCCGGTGGCAGCCTGGTCGGCCTCAAGTTCGGCGCGGACCAGTGGGACGCGGCCATGGTGGCCAACGCCAAGCTGATCCGTACGGTCGAGTCGCGGCTGGACGGCAACGTGGTCCGCAAGGCCGACGACCTGCGCGGCGCCACGCAGCGCCAGGTGTTCCTGGAGACCGGCCTGCTGCTCAGCATGCTGCTGCTGGCGATCCTCTTCGCGTACCTGGTCGCCCGCTCGATGGCCCGCTCGCTGCGCGACCTGCGCCAGGGCGCCCTCTCGGTGGCCCAGTACGGCCTGCCGCAGGCGGTGGCCCGGCTGCGGGACCCCCAGGTCACCGGCCAGCTCTCCCCGGTGCAGCTGGCCAACCAG
Source organism: Micromonospora sp. NPDC048930 (assembly GCF_043197935.1). Classification (NCBI taxonomy): domain Bacteria; kingdom Bacillati; phylum Actinomycetota; class Actinomycetes; order Micromonosporales; family Micromonosporaceae; genus Micromonospora; species Micromonospora sp. NPDC048930. The sequence continues at coordinate 249,754 of NZ_JBICUB010000002.1, read as the reverse complement.
ATCGCCGAGCCGCTGCCGGTCCGGAGCAAGGACGAGTTCGGCCAGGTGACCGAGGCGTTCAACGCCGTCCACCTGGAGGCGGTCCGGACCGCGGCCGAGCAGGCCGCCCTCCGGGCGTCCGTCGCGACGATGTTCGTCAACCTGGCCCGCCGGTCGCAGATCCTGGTCGACCGCCTGATCGGTCACCTGGACCGGCTGGAGCGCGGCGAGGAGGACCCGGACCGGCTGGCCGAGCTGTTCCAGCTCGACCACCTGGCCACCCGGATGCGCCGCAACGACGAGAACCTGCTGGTCCTCGCCGGTGCGGACTCCACCCGCGTGCAGCGCGAACCGGCCGCCCTGATCGACGTGCTCCGCGCCGCCCAGTCCGAGGTCGAGCACTACACCCGGATCGAGTTCGGCGTCATCGACCGGGACATCGAGATCGCCGCGCACGCGGTCAACGACCTCGTGCACCTGGTCGCCGAGCTGTTCGACAACGCCACCGCCTTCTCCCCGCCGGACTCCCACGTCATGGTCGAGGCCCGGCGGGTGGGCGACCGCGCCTCCCTCTACGTGGAGGACCGCGGCATCGGCATCGGCCCGGAGCAGCTGCGCGAGCTGAACGAGCGGCTGGCCACGCCGCCGCAGGTCGACGTGGCGGTCTCCCGGATGATGGGTCTCGTCGTGGTCGCCCGGCTGTCGTCCCGGCACGGCGTCAAGGTCGAGCTCCGGCCCGGCGCCGACCGGGGCACCGTCGCCGACGTCACCCTGCCCCCGTCGGTCCTGGTGCCGCGCGCCCTCTCCGGCCGGGGCCCGCAGGCCGCGCCCGCCCTCCCGGCCGCCAACACCGGCCCCCAGCAGGCCGGTCCGGTCCCGGCGTTCGGTGCCCTCGCCGCTCTCGGCAACGGCCCGCACACCCCGCCGGCCCAGCGCCCCGGCGCCTCCGGCAACCAGGTGACCCTCGGCGGTCGCGCGTTCGACCCGGAACCGCGCAACGGCTCCGGCACCCCGGCCACACCGGGCGGGCCGCGCTCGATGCCGGCCTGGTCCGACCTGACCGGGGCCAGCGCCCTCTCCGGCGGCGACAGCTTCAGCCCGCGGCCGTCGAACGGCCAGCCGATCGACCCGCTGCCGCAGCGGCGCCACCCGGCCGAGGCCGACCCGACCAGCACCGGCCAGCAGCCGGCCATTCCGCGGCAGCTGCCGGCCAGCCCGGAGGCGCGACCGTACAACCCGCCGCCGGTCTCGGCCCCGCCCGTGCCGCCGCTGCCGCCGGTCTCCGGCGTGCCGGTGTCCGCCTCGCCGGTGTCCGGGCAGCCGATCTCCAGCCAGCCGTACTCCGGTCAGCCCTACTCCGGTCAGCCGTACTCCGGGCAGCCGGTGTCGGCCGCGCCCGCCCCGGGCCAGCCGGTGTCCGTGCCGCCGGTGAGCCAGGTACCGCCGCGTCCGGCCCCGCAGGCCGGGCCCCCGACCGTCGGTGCCCCGCCGGTCTGGCCGCCCGTCGCCTCGCCCGACCCGGCCGCCCCGCCGGTGCCGGAGCGCCTCGCGGCCGGCCTGGACATGACCACCGAGCTGCCGCGGGTGGCGCGTCCGGAGACCCCGCCGGCCGCCACGCCGCCGGCCGTCAGCCGGCCGGCGCCCGCGCCGGCACCGCGGCCGGCGCCGCAGCAGGCGGCCAACCGCCAGCGGTACGCGGACGAGACGATGGAGCTGCCGATCTTCCGGGAGCTGGAGTCGGCCTGGTTCCGTACCCGGCGGCCGGGGCCGAACGAGGAGGCCGCTGCGGCGCAGACCACGGCGGCGAACGGTGCGGCGACCCAGCAGTTCGCCAAGGTCGACGCCACCGGTCGGGCCGTGCAGCAGCCAACACCCGCAACGACAGGTAACACGCCGATGGCACACACTCCGGCGGCCGGCCCGGCGCCGCGCGACAACGGATCGGCGAACGGGGGCGCGCGTCCCGGTTACGCCGAGGCGCTGCCCAACCGGCGGACCCAGCAGCAGTCGCCCGGCTGGCAGACCGCAGCCGACGACGGCTGGCGGGCGGCCTCGGCCGCCACCGAGGTCCCGGTGGCCGAGACCACGCAGAAGGGCCTGCCCAAGCGGACGCCGATGGCGCAGCTGGTGCCCGGTGGCATCGACAAGCCGTCGACGTCGGTGCAGCGCCGGACGCCGGAGGGGGTACGGGGCCTCCTCTCGGCCTACCATCGGGGCGTGCAGCGGGGGCGTAACCACCCGTCCGACAGCAACCCGGCCGGCCCGGAGGCGACTCCGGGCGGGCAGCAGTCCTCGCAGTCTGGCTCAGGCCCGGTGGCCGGGAGCGGGCAGAAGGAGCAACAAGGATGACAAGTACGCAGGATCTCGGATGGCTGCTCGCCAACTTCGCCGACCGGGTGCCCGGTGTGGCGCACGCGGTCGCGGTTTCCGCCGACGGCCTGCTCCTCGCTTCGTCCCGTGACCTTCCGCGGGACCGCGCGGACCAGCTAGCGGCAATCGCGTCCGGCCTGGTCAGCCTGACCCAGGGCGCGGCGCGCTGCTTCGAGGGCGGGGCGGTGCTCCAGACCGTCGTCGAGATGGACAACGGCTTCCTGTTCCTGATGTCCATCTCGGACGGCTCGTCGTTCGCGGTGCTCGCCGCGCGCAGCTGCGACGTCGGTCAGGTCGGGTACGAGATGGCCCTGCTCGTCGACCGGGTGGGCGACGCCCTGACCCCACAGCCGCGTACGGCTGTGGGGATGATGGGCTGAACGACGCGCTGACCGGTGGGTCAGGAGCGGAAACAACTACGACATCGACGAATGTCACCGGGGTGGGCCGGTGCCGGGTACGAGGGAGGTGAGCGGCGACATGGCTGATCGTGACGAGCCGACCGGAGCGTTGGTCCGTCCCTACGCCGTGACCCGCGGTCGTACCCGGCCCCGGCTGGAGATCGCCCTGGAGGCGCTCGTCGAGACGACGGTGCGCGGCCGCGCCGTTGCCAGTGGCAATGGCGGTCAGGGCCGTGAACACCAGTACATAGCCGCGCTGTGTGACGGACGCGTGCAGTCGCTCGCCGAGATCGCGGCGCGGATGCAGCTTCCGCTCGGCGTGGCCCGGGTGCTCATCGCCGACATGGCGACGGACGGCCTGGTCGCGGTCCACGAGCCGACCATCCTGGACGACTCCGACGACGCGGTGGGCACTGAACTGCTGGAGAGGGTGCTGAGTGGACTTCGCAGGCTCTGACATGTCGCACCGGCCGCCGGCCCCGAGCGGCCGCGTGACGTCGGCGAAGATCGTTATCGCCGGTGGATTCGGCGTCGGCAAGACGACGCTGGTCGGCTCGGTCTCGGAGATCACGCCGCTGACCACCGAGGCGATCATGACCTCCGCCGGTGTGGGCGTCGACGACAACCGGCAGGTGCCGGGCAAGACGACGACCACGGTGGCCATGGACTTCGGTCGTATCTCGATCGACCGTGATCTGATCCTGTACCTGTTCGGTACGCCGGGTCAGACCCGGTTCTGGTTCATGTGGGACGAGCTGGTCCGCGGTGCCATCGGCGCCGTCGTGCTGGTCGACACCCGTCGACTGGCGGACTGCTTCGCCGCCATCGACTTCTTCGAGCACCGGCGGCTGCCGTACCTGGTGGCCATCAACTGCTTCGACGGGATGCAGTACCACGACCCGCAGGACGTCCGGGACGCGCTGGCGATCTCGAGCGACGTGCCCGTCGTGGCCTGCGACGCCCGGAACCGGGAGTCGACCAAGCACGTGCTGATCTCCCTGGTGGAGTACGTGCTCACCATGCGGCGCTCGCGGGCGGTCGCGCCCGCCTGACCGGCGGCCCGAGGCGCCCGGTGGCCGGTGGTCACCGGGTGCCTCGTGCTGTCCGCGTCCGGGTCACGGCGTGCAGTCCCCGTCGGGTCACGGCGAACGCGACGGCCGCCCGCACGGGACGATCCCCTGCGGACGGCCGGAGTGGACGGTCAGGACCAGGGCGTCCAGCTGCCCCGGTTGACCACGTAGACCCCGAGCGAGTCGGGCTCCATGCCACCGTGCCGGATCGGCGCGAACGCGTACCCGCCGGCGATGCCCTCGGTCACCTGGGTCTGCAGGTACGCCCGCAGCCGCCCACGGTCGAGACTGGTCGCCATCCGCGCCGCCGAGGTGAGGAGCTGGAGCGCGTCCGAGGCGTACGGGGCGAAGCCGGTGAAGCTGCCGTACCGCTGGAGGTAGCGGAAGGTGAAGTCCCGGCGGGCCATCTCCGCCGTGGTGGTCGTGGTCAGCGTGGAGCCGGCCAGGCAGGCCGGATGGACGGCGTACGCCCCCTCCACCGCCGCGGCGTTCGGTCGGGCGAGGGTGTCGTCGGCGACCGCGCCCGCGTCGAAGAAGAGCGGACCCCGGTAGCCGGCCCGACGCAGCTCCCGCGCCGCGGTGCCGGAGTCCGGTGCGGTGGCCCAGACGATGACCCCGTCCGGCTCGCTGGCCACCGCCCGCTCGGCGGCGACGGCGAAGCCCCGGCCGGTGGCGGAGAGCCGCGTGGTCCGGGTCAGCTCGATGCCGACGGCCCGCAGGGCGGCGCGCACGGCCCGTACGCCCGAGTCGCCGTGCAGGCCCGCCGCGGCCAGCAGCGCGACCCGCCGCACCTGCTGCGACTCGATCAGCTGGACCATCCGCCGGGCCACGTCACCGGCGTCCGGCGTGAGTTTGTAGATGTACGTGCGCTGGGCCAGGGGCAGCACGATGCCGTCGCCGGTGCCCAGGGACAGGAACGGCACCTGGAGCTCCTGGGCCGCCCCGGCGATGGCCATGGAGGTCTCGGCGAGGGTGCCGCCGACCAGGGCGTGCACCCCGTTCCGCCGGGTCAGCTCGGTGGCCTGCCGGGCGGCCAGCCGGGGATCGCTGCCGTTGTCCCGGATCTCCAGCCGCACCGTACGGCGCAGGTTGCCGACCGGGAACCCGGAGACGTTCAGCGACTCGGCGGTGATCTCCAGGGCACGCTGCTGGAGCACGCCCAAGGCGGCGCCCTTGCCGGTCAGTTCGAGGCTGGCGCCGACCACCAGTTCCTGGCCGCCCGGCGCGGCGCTGCTGACCGCCCGGTCGTCGGGTCGCTGGCCCGGTTGCCCGCACGCGGTGAGCAGCAGGGTGCTCGCCGCTGCGGCGAGCACGCCGCGACGGGTCAGCACGGACGAGTCGAATGCCGGTGTCGCCAATGGAGTCGCCTTCCCGCCCCGGCGACGCCCGCCGCCGGCTGTTCCGCCGGGTATGCTCCCGGCCAGCCCGACCCGGCGTCAAATTATCCCGGTGTGGGCAGGAACACGCGGCTGGAAAGCGGTGCGACTCCGATCAGGACCGGTAGCCGGCGGAACGGTACTCGTACTCCCGGTCGTCGTCGCGGTCGCCGGTGTCGCGGCTGAAGTCCCAACCGCCGGCCGCCTCCCGGCCGGGGCGACCGCCGACGGCGAAGCCACCGATCTCCTGGCCGCGCCGCCAACCCCGGAAGTAGCCCGTGGTGTTCTCGGCGAGGCTGGCCGCGTTCCGGACGATCCGCAGTGGACGCTCTTCGCGCAGCGGCGAGCCCGGCACCAGGTTGGCCTGCGGCACCCGCTTCGGCAGACCGGCCTTGGTCTCCGAGCCGATCGCCGGGCTGGCCGCCTGCGAGGCCGCCTGCCATCCGCTGTCCGCGGTGCTCGACCAGTCGAGGTCGGCGTCCTCACCGTGCCCGACGAACCAGGCGGACTTCGCCTGCGCGAAGATCAGCAGATCGCCGTCGCCCTCGTCGGAGACCGGCGGCGGCCGGTGCTCCTTGGGCGCGGGACGCCGTTCCGGCGGGGTGGGCAGCTCCGCGCGGGGTGCGGTCCGGCCGGGGCGGTCACCACGGTCCCGTTCGACCAGCCGCAGCGACGGAGCCTCCAGACCCGGGTCGGTCGGCGGGTCGAGCTCGTCGCGCAGCGCCCGGTCGGCCAGCGGCGGCGGCTCCACCAGCCGCAGCATCGGCGGCTCCTGCGGCAGGTCGTCCGCGAGCCACGGCGGGGTGACCCGGCCGGGGTCGCTCGGCGCGTCCACGCCGCGACCGCCGTACCCGTAGCCGGCCGGCACCTCCTTGGCCCGCTCGTCCTGGTCGTCGGCGTTGTTGACCAGCGGCCAGTTGGCCCGGGAGCCCGGGGGAGCGGACTCCGCGCCGGGGCGCGGCGCCGGGACCGGGATGCTCAGGTCGGTGGCGCTGAAGCCACCGGTCGGCGGCTCCGGCGGGGTGGTCTTGGGCCGCGGCGGGATGATCGTCCGCTGCCGCTCGGCCCGGGCGCTGTTGATCGCGGCCGTGGTGAGCGTGGGACGGAACGGCTCCCCGGCCTCGGCCGGCGGCACGTTGCCGCGCTGCGCCGGCGCGATCGGGGTGATCCCGGGCGGCGGCGGGGGCGGCGCGGAGATCGGCCGGTTGGTCGGCACGTCCCGGCGCGGCGGCAGCGGGGCGGCGGCCGGCTCGGGGCGGGACGGCGGCGCGGAGGTCGGTCGGCCGGCGGCCGCGGCCGGGGTGACCGGGGCGGGGGCGACGGGCGGCGGCGTGACCGGGGCCGGGGCGACCGGCGGCGGACCGAGCGGCCGGGGCGACGCCGGCGTGGCGGGCCCGGAGACCGGCTCGGGGCGGCTGCGCCGGCCCACCGGCTCCGGCTCGGCGGGGCGGACCGGTCGTAGGCCGGTGCCGGTGTTGTGCCGGTCGGTCAGCTCGCCGACCGGCTCGCCGCGCCGGGCGGCGGCCCGGCGGCCGGGGACCTGCGCGGGCGTGGTGACCCGGGCGCTGAGGGCGCCGACCAGCGCGTCGCAGCCGGCGTCGCAGGCCCGGACGGAGGCGACGGCCTGCCGCACGGTCTCGGCGACGGCGGCGGTGAGCGCCCGGTTGACGGCGGCCCGTCGGGGTGTCTCGGAGATGGCGACCCGTAGCGCGGTCACCGCGTCGTCGACCGTCTCGGCGTCGGCGACACCCTCGGCCGCGAGGTGGGCGACGACGGCGTCCGTGGCGACCGCGACCTCCCGACCGCCGGCCACCGTGCCGCTCAGCATGCCGGACTCCGGCAGCGCGTCCAGCACGGCGAGCGCGACCGGCTCGGCCGGGTCCGGGTAGGCCCGCAGCGCGGCCGGGTAGAGCTCGCGGAGCACCTCGCGCAGGGCCACCGCAGCGGAGTGCCGCCCGCTGGTCAGCGCGGCGTGCGCGGCGAGGACCTGCTTGTAGCCCGCGAGGTCGCGGGGCGCCGGCAGGGTGACCGCGGAGAGCGCGCCGGCCTGCAGCGCGCGGGCCAGCCCGACCGCCCGGCGCTCGACCGGCGGCGACTGCATCTCCTCCAGCGAGTCGTCGTCGGCGAAGCGCTCGGCGAAGTCGTCGACCGAGTCGTCGTCCGCGATCGCCAGTGGCCGACCGGCCGCGCTGAGCAGCGAGGTGACCGTGTGGTCGTCGCTGTCGGCGGCGATGGCCGCACCGCTCGGCCCGCCCGACCGCTCCACGAGCAGCGCGACCAGCTGGGCGTAGCCCGCCGGGTCGTCGCTGATCTCGCAGACATGCAGCAGACGGCCTGCGTCGTCGACCACAGCGGACGTCAGCGTCGAACCGGCCGAAGCCGGCCGGTCGGCCGGATCCGCCGAGGCCAGACCGCAGTACACGCGCACGAGCGCCACGGCGTCGTCCTCCTCCCGGAACACAGGTCTTTCTCTGCCAGAGACTGATGCTCCCCGGTCCGGGTCAGTCGCGCCAGTCCACAACGGCAGAGATCTTGCCGACAATGGTGCGCCAGCCCAAACTTGCGGTTTGTGCCCCGATTTTCTTCAGCCGGCGCCGACCCAGGAAACCGCCGATGCCGCCGTTGACCGTCGCCCGCAGCGCCTCGTCCAGGTCGTCCAGGCTGGAGCCTGCGGAGAGCATGTCCAGCACGGCTGGTAGCCGCAGCGCGTACGCCAGGTCACGGGCGATCTCGCCGGCCTCGATCAGGAGCGTGGGATCCCACGCGTCGTGGCCGCCGCGGAGGTTCTCGACCACCAGGTCGAGCTCGTAGGTGTCCTCGTCCAGCGGGGCGATGTCGGCCGGTTCCACCCGTTCGGACAGTTCATCCCAGCCGTCCAGTTGAGACAGGTCGTTGGGCGCGCCGGAACGGACGAAACTCACCAACGACTCCGGGGTCTTGAACAGCAGCAGCTTGCCCCGGTGGCTGAGGAAGACGGGCACCTCCTCGTCGCCGGCGGCCTCCTCGTCCTCGTCCTCGTCGGCCTCGTCGCCCTCGGCCTCCTCGTCGGTGGCCTCGGCCTTGCCGCGCCGGCGACCCTCGGCCTGCTCCTCCTCGTCCTCCTCGGCGGTGAGGGCGGCGTACTCCTCGTCGAGGATCACCACCTCCTCCTCGTCCTCGGTCTCGACGACCTGGCGGCGGGCGAGGAAGGGGTCCTCCTCGTCGCGCTCGGCGACGTCGGTCGGGGTCAGCTCCCGGGCCGGCCGGTACGCCCGCAGGGTGAAGCCGGTGCCGGACGGCAGGGCGATCTCGATCGGGTCGATGCGCAGCTCGTCCCAGAGCGTGCGGTCCGCCGCCGGACGGTCGGCCTCGACCTCGTCATCTGCGGTCGACGCGGTGGTGTCGTCGAGTTCGGGCTCGTCGGCGTCGGGCCGTTGGGGCGACTGGCGGGCCACGCTGACCTCCGTGTGCTGTCGGTTGCCCACCCGGCGACGCCTCCGGCCGCCGAGTGACTCTGCGCACATACCCTAGTGGGCGTCCCGACGGCACCGGGACCCGCACCCCGGTGGCGTCCCGACCGGCGGACAAGTAGCGTTGCTACACATGAAGGCCCAGGCGCTGCACGGACATCTGGACGCGCTGCTGCTAGCGGTGCTGGAGCAGGGCGAGTTGCACGGTTACGCGATCATCGACGCGCTCCGGGCCCGCAGCGGCGGCGCCCTCGACCTGCCCACCGGGACCATCTACCCGGCGCTGCGCCGGCTGGAGCGGGCCGGCTACGTGGCCAGTTCGTGGAGCACGGTCAACGGCCGGGAACGACGCACCTACCGGCTGACCGACGTCGGCGTCCGCGCGCTCGCCGGCGAACGGGCCGGCTGGCGCGAGTTCAGCGCCACGGTGGGCCGCTTCCTCGGCACCGAGCACCCGCCCGCCACCCCGGCCTGACCGCCCGCCGCCCCCCCGCGGCATCCCGCGCCGCCACCTCGGCGGCATGGCGGCGTTCGGGCGCAACGGACCCCGCCACCTCGCCGACCTGGAGTGGATCAAGCCGACCGGCCGGACCGGTGCCGGCCCGGCTGTCAGCAGGTGGTCTGGAGCCAGCAGCGGGCCGCCCGGGCCAGCGCGAACCAGCCCACGCTGACCACCACCGCGCCGATGATCATCGGGGGCCAGCTGAGGGCCGCCTCCCAGAGGGTGATCGACCAGCCGAAGAGGGCGCTGCCCGCGAGGGCCCCGCCGAGCAGGCCGCCGGTCAGCCCGTAGCCCACCGCCCGGCCGAGGCGGGGCAGCCGGGACGACCGGTACCGGGCGGCCAGGATCCCGAGCAGCAGCCCGGCCAGCGCCAGCGCGGCGACCAGCCCCCAGATCCCGTTCAGCGAGGCGGAGAGGAGCAGGTAACCCTCCGGCGGCCGGGGTCCGTCGCTCCAGCTCGACCCGCGCCAGGTCAGGTCGCCGCCGGCCATCAGCACCACCGCCACCGCCAGGGCCCGCACCGCGAGCCGGCGCAACGCCCCGGCCGCCAGCTCGGCCTGGTAGTCGGGGGCGAGCTGGGCGGGACTGCCGAACTCGGCCACCGCCCGCCGCTCGGCCTCCGCCCGCGGCAGGCCCCCCTCCCGGTACGCCTCGACCGCGTCCTGCAACGAGTGCCGCGCCTCGGTCAGCAGGTCGGCCTTGAGCCGGGCCGGCCCCCGCAGCCGGCCGGCCAGCTCGCGCAGCCGCTCCTCCACGAGCACGTCCTGGTACGCGCGCATGGGACCACCCTGCCATCCCGCGTGGCCGGCCGCGTCCGGGAATTTCCCTGAGTGAGGCACGCCCCGGCCGGGCGGGGGCGCGGCGCGGCCGGCTCGGAAGCGACCGCCGGTCGCCGATCGGAAGATCTTGGAGGCAATCGGCCCCCATGGGGGCCATTTCCTTCCAAGATCTCGAGGGGTATCGGGGAGGGGACGGCCCGGCGGGGCGGGCGTCAGGCGACCGGGCCGAGGGCGAGGTAGCCGCGCTCCGCCGCCTCCTGGAGCAGCCACTGGTCGCGGTACCAGCCCGGCCGCGCCACCAGCTCGGCGTGCCGGCCGCGCTGGACCACCCGCCCGGCGTCGAGCACCACGATCTCGTCCAGCTCCGCCAGACCGCTGAGCCGGTGGCTGATCAGCAGCACCGAGTGCCCGGCCGGGGTGGCGGCCAGCGCCGAGGCGAGCACGGCGTCCGCGGCGGCCGGGTCGAGGCCCTCGGTCGGTTCGTCGAGCACCAGCACCGCCGGCGCGGCCAGCAGCGCCCGGGCCAGGGCGAGGCGCTGCCGCTGGCCGCCGGAGAGCTGCCCGCCCTGCTCGCCGACCACGGTGTCCCAGCCCTCCGGCTGGGCGCGTACCCAGTCCAGCAGGCCGGCCGCCCGGGTCGCCGCGGTCAGCTCGGCCTCGCCGGCCCCCGGCCGGCCGAGCAGCAGGTTCTCCCGGACCGAGGCGTGGAAGACGTACGCCTCGGCGAGTAGGCCGCCGATCGCCCGGGGCAGCTCCTCGGGCGGGTACGCGCTCACGTCCGCGCCGTCCAGGGTGACCCGGCCGGCGTCGGGGCGTACCGCGCCGGTGAGCACGGCGGCCAGGGTGCTCTTGCCGGCGCCGCTCGGGCCGACCACGGCGACCCGGCGGCCGGCGGGCAGGTCGAGGTCGACACCGTCCAGGGCGGGTGCGGCACCTGCCCGGTACCGCACCGTCACCCCGTCGAACCGCACGTCGTGCCCGACCCCCGCCGTGTCCCGCACCGAGGCCCGCGCGGCGGCCGGCCCAGCGCCCGGCCCGACACCCCGCCCGGCGACGGCCGGCGCGGGCCCGGCAGCGGGTGCGGGCCTAGCAGCGGGTGCGGGCTCGGCGGGTGCTCCGGGCGGGACCGGCCCGGGGGCGGTGAGCAGGGCGGCCACCCGGATCAGGCCGGCCCGGAGCTGGGTGCGCTGCCGGGCGGCGCCGACCAGGGCGAGGGCGATCTCGACGGCGGCCAGGGTGCCGACGGCCAGGACGCCGACCTGCACCCCGCCGACGCCGGCGCGGAGTGCCACGACGACCACGGCGGCGGCGGTGAGCCCGCTGACCAGCACGCCGGCCGCGTCGACCGCGAAGCCGGTGGCGGCCAGCCGGCGTTCCAGCCGGGCGAGCCGGTGGGCCCGCCCCTCGGCGGCGGCCAGCGCCCGGCCGGCCGCGCCGAAGGCGGCCAGGTCGGCGGTCCCGTGGGTCAGGTCGACCGCGTCCACGGCGAGCGCGCCGCGCAGCGGGGCCACCTCGTCGGCGGCCCGGCGGGTCAGCACGGTGGCCAGCGCGGGCAGTGCCAGGCCGGCGACGAGGAGCCCGACGGCGAGCACGCCGGCCGCCGGGGGCGAGATCAGCGCGGCCCCGCCGACCGCGACCAGGCTCACCAGCGCGGCTGCCGCCCCCGGTACGAGCACCCGCAGCAGCAGGTCCTGCACCGCCTCCACGTCGGACACCAGGCGGCTCAGCGCATCCCCGGTGCGCTGCGCGGCCTCGTCCCGGCGGGCGGCGAGGGTGGCGAAGACCCGGGCCCGGACGTCCGTGATCATGCGGAGCACGGCGTCATGCCCGGCGAGCCGTTCGGTGTAGCGGAACACGCCCCGGCTGACGGCGAGGGCCCGGACCGCGACGATGGCCACGGTCAACCGGTCCAGCGTCGGCCGGCCGGCGGCGCTCATCAGCAGCCAGGTGGCGGTCGCCATCAGGGCCAGTCCGGCGAACTCGGTGGCTGCGGCGAGCAGCCCGGCCCCGACCAGCCGGCCCAGGTACGGCCGGGCCAGCCGGAGCACCTCCCGCTCGGCGCGCCCCGCGCTCGCGGCCCCGGTGGCCGGGGCGGCGGTGGCCGGGGCGGCGGTGGTGGGGGCGGGCCCGTCGGGCAGCAGTTCGGCGGCGTTCTGCTCGGCGGCGTTCGGCGCGCCCGGGTCGCGCCCGGCCGGGGTCGTCCCGTCCCGGGAGACGCCGCCCGGCACGGCACGGACCGGCTGGTCCGGCCGCCCGGGCACGACACCGCCCGGCTCGCCGGCCGGTCCGGTGCCGCCGTCCGGTCCGGAACCGCCGGTGCGCGCGGGGTCGACGGGGGCGCGGCGTACCCCGTCCTGGTCGTCGGGTCGGTCGCGCGCGTCGCTCATCGGGGCACCTTTCCGGCCGGCGCCGGGGTCAGCTCGGTGACCCGGCCGTCCTCGACCCGGAGGATCCGGTCGGCGTCCTCCAGCAGCGCGGGCCGGTGGGCGACCAGCAGCGCGGTACGCCCGGCGACCAGCCGCCGGGTGGCGGCCAGCACGATCGCCTCGCTGGCGGTGTCCAGCCGGGCGGTCGGCTCGTCGAGGAGGACCAGCGGGGCGTCCCGGAGGAACGCCCGGGCCAGGGCCACCCGTTGCCGCTGCCCGCTGGAGAGGCCGTGCCCGCGCTCCCCGAGCACGGTGGCCAGCCCGTCGGGCAGGGCGGCGACCACCTCGTCCAGCGCGGCGTCGCGGACCGCCCGGGCGAGCGTGGTGTCCGGGGCGTCCGGCGCGCCGAGGCGGATGTTGTCGGCCAGCGAGCCGGCGAACAGGTGTGCCCGCTGCGGCACCCAGGCCAGCTGCCGCCGCCAGGCGTCCAGGTCGACCTCGGCGAGGTCCACGCCGTCGACGGTGACCCGGCCGGCGGTCGGCGCGACGAAGCCGAGCAGCAGGTTGAGCAGCGTGCTCTTGCCGGCGCCGCTGGGGCCGATGACGGCCACCCGCTCGCCGGGCCGGATGGTCAGCGTGACGTCCCGCAGGGCGACGGTCCGCTCGTACTCGACGGTGACGCCCTCGAAGCGGATCTCGCCGCGGCCGTCCGGGGCCGGCAGCGGGGTGGTGGCCGTGGCGGCGGCCGCCGGGGTCGCCGAGAGGGTGAGCGCCTCGTCGAGCGCGGTGAGCCCCTCCATGCTGGCGTGGAACCGGCTGCCCGCGGCCCGCAGCGGCAGGTACGCCTCCGGGGTGAGCAGCAGCACCAGCAGCGCGGTGGAGAGGGTGATCCCGCCGCCGAGCAGCCGGATGCCGACCGGGACCGCGACCAGGGCCACCGAGAGGGTGGCGACCAGTTCCAGGACGAGCGCGGAGAGGAACGCGATCCGCAGCGTGCGCATGGTGGCCTGCCGGTGCCCGTCGGCCATCCGGCGCACCACGTCGACCTGGGCCCGGGCCCGGCCGAACGCGCGCAGCGTGGGCAGCCCGGCCACCATGTCGAGGAAGTGCCCGCCGAGCAGGGACAGCCGTCGCCATTGCCGCTCGGTGGCGGCCTGCGCCTGCCAGCCGAGCAGCGCCCCGAAGACCGGGATGAGCGGGATGGTCAGCGCGATGATCAGCGCCGAGCTCCAGTCGGCCAGGACGATCCGGGCCAGCACCGCCAGCGGCACGGTCACGCTGAGCACCAGCTGGGGCAGGTAGCCGGTGAAGTAGGGGTCGAGCGCGTCCAGGCCGCGCCCGGTGAGGGTGGCGAGCTGCCCGGCCCGCTGCCCGGCGACCCAGGTGGGGCCGTGCCGGCCGACCGCGCGGAGCAGGTCGGCGCGGAGCGTGGCCTTCACCGTGGCCGCCGCCCGGGCCGCCACCGTCCCCTGGGCCCAGCTGACCAGCGCGCGGGCGGCCACCGCCGCGACGAAGCCGGCCAGCGCCGGCCGGTGCAGCCGCCCGTCGATCGCCGTGGCCAGCAGCGTGGCCAGCGCGGTGGCCTGCGCGACCACCAGCAGCGCGGTCAGCCCGCCCAACACCGCGAGCACGGCGAGGTCACGCCGGGCCGCGGGGACCCGGCGCAGCAGACGCGGGTCGAACGGGCGGCGATTCACCAGTACACCGGTGCCCTGCCGTCGGTCCGTCCCCGGAACACCCACCAGCACATCGCCTGAAAGCCTAGTAGGGCCGGCACCAGCGGCAGCACGAGCCAGCCCAGCAGGGAGAGGGTCGGACCGCTCGCCGCACCGTCGGCCACGGTCAGCGAGGCGGCCGGGTCGACGGTGGAGACCAGCACCCGGGGCCAGAGGGCCGCGCCGACCAGCAGCACCGGGAGCGCCAGCGCCGCGCTGGTCGCCGTGAAGGCCACTCCGGACCGCCCCCGGCCGAGCGCCGCGCGGGCCACCAGCAGCGCCGCGACCAGCACCACCGGCAGGAGTACGGCGACCGCCGGCCGCGCCACGGCCGCGCGTACCCGGTCGGACAGCAGGCCCAGGACGGTGGCCACGGCGACGGCGGCGAGCGCCACCGGCACCAGCCGGCGGGCCACCCGGGCGAGCGAGGCGGCGCCGGCGGCCGGCAGGCGGAGGGTGAGGAAGGTCGCACCCTGCACGGCGACCAGGGTCAGCAGCGCCAGCGCGACGGCGGCCACGAACGGGGTGAAGAGGTGCCCCACCCCCTCGACGTGGCCGTCGGCGTGCAGCGGTACGCCCTGGAGCAGGCCGCCGAGCAGGGCGCCCCAGCCGAGCGCGGCCAGCACACTGCCGGCCACCACCACCCGGTCCCAGGCGGCCCGGGCCGACCCGGCCCGGGGCCGGCTGCGCAACTGGACCCCGGCGGTCACCAGCACCACGCCGACGAGTGCGCCGAGCACGGCCGGGTAGAGGCCGGAGAGGAGTTCGCCCTCCAGGGTGGGGAAGGCGCCGAGCAGGGTGCCGCCGGCGGCCACCAGCCACACCTCGTTGCCGAGGAAGAACGGCCCGACGGCGGTGAGCGCGGCCCGCCGCCGCTCCTCGGTGGCGCCCCGGGCCAGCAGCAGCCCGACGCCGTAGTCGTAGCCGCCGAGGACGAGGTAGGTGGCGAGGAAGAGGCCGAACAGGGCGTACCAGACGAGTTCCACGGCGGGCTCCCTCAGGCGAACACGGGTTGCGGGCGGGTGTCGGTGTCGGGCTCGGGCGGGCGGCCGAGGGCGGGATCGCCCGCGCCCCGGGCCGCGTGCCGGGCCAGCAGCACCCAGTTGGTGACGGCGAGGGTGCCGAGCAGCAGGGTGAAGCCGATCAGCGAGGTGAGCATCAGGCCGGACCCGACCGGGGAGACGGCCCGCTCGACGGGGAGCAGCCCGTACACCGCCCAGGGCTGCCGGCCCACCTCGCGGGCGATCCAGCCGAGGATCAGGGCGACGAAGGGGAACGGCAGGGCGAGCAGCACCAGCCAGAGCGGGAAGCGCAGCCGGATCAGCCAGTCCCGCCAGAGCAGCGGAACGATCAGCAGGCCGAAGAAGAGGCCCATCCCGATGATGATCATGAAGCCGAGCCCGACGTTCGAGAGGGCCGGCGGGACGTAGTCGCCGGGGCCGAACTTCGCCGTCCACTCGGCGATCAGCGCGTCCCGGTCCGCCCCGCCGCCGAACTTCGTCGGCTGGACCTCGCCGGTCGGGCCGAACTGGGCGAAGCCGAAGCCGAGCAGGAACACCACCGCGACCGCCGCGGTGAGCAGGCCGATCCGCAGCGACTTCCGGAAGAGGGCGAAGTCGGGGGTACGCCGGATCAGGTGGAACGCGCTCACTGCGGACATCAGCATCCCGCCGGTGACCAGGCTGGCCGAGACCACGTGCCCGAAGGCGAAGCCCAGCGTGGGGTTGGTCAGCAGCGCCCCGAAGTCGGTGAGGTGGGCGACGCCGTCGCGGATCTCGTACCCGACCGGGTGTTGCAGCCAGGCGTTGCCGACCAGGACCCAGAACGCCGAGGCGTACGCGGTGAGCGCGACGCCCCAGATCAGGGCCAGGTGGACGCCCCGGCGCAGCCGGTGCCAGCCGAAGATCCACATGCCGAGGAAGGTGGACTCCAGGACGAAGGCGAGCAGCGTCTCGACGGCCAGCGGGGCGCCGAAGACGTTGCCGACGTAGCGCGACAGCCCGCTCCAGTTCAGCCCGAACTGGAACTCCATCACCAGGCCGGTGGCGATGCCGAGCACGTAGTTGATCACGTAGAGCTGGCCCCAGAAGCGGGTCAGCCGCTCGTACACCGGTTTGCCGGTGATGAAGCCGGCGGTCTGCACCCCGACCAGCAGGGTGACCAGACCGATGGTGACCGCCACGAAGAGAAAGTGGATCGAGGTGGTGGCGGCGAACTGAAGGCGGGCGAGGAACAGGGTGTCCATGGCCGTGACTCCCACGGGTCGACTCGCTTGACGTAGGGAGCCTACACGTAGGTTGCCTACTTATGATGGCCCTAGGGGTCAGGATCAGGGTCAGCTCAGGAAGAGCGAGATCGGCAGGGCGACCAGGACGGTCGCCACCGCCAGCGCGGTGCCGCCGAGCAGCCGGGGCGGCCGGTCGGCCACCAGCAGGCGCTGCACCCGTACGTCGAGGTCGCGGTCGCCGATCCCGAGCGCGCCCGCCGGGGTGATCCGGTGACCGGCGGCGGCGAACCGGCGCAGCGCCCCGGCCAGCGGGGCCTCGGCGTGCAGCTCACGGGCCTTGTCGTCGGCGCGCATCTCGACCAGCAGCGCCACCCGCTCGTGCGCGTCCCGCACCCAGCGGAACCAGGGCAGCGCCCGGCAGAGCGCGGTGAACGGCAGCAGCACCAGGTCGTGCCGTTCCTGGGCGTGCGCCCGCTCGTGGGTGAGCACCGCCGCCAGCTCGGCCCGGTCCAGCAGGCTCAGCGTGCCGGCGCTCACCACCACCCGGGGCCGCACCCCCGGCAGGCAGTACGCCGCCGCGCTCGGGTGGTCCAGCACCAGCGCGCCCGGGACGGTCGGGTCCCGGCGGGCGACCAGGCTGAGCAGCTCGCGGTGCCGGCGCTGGGCCCGCACCGTGCCGTAGATGCTGCGGACGGTCGTGGTGAGCAGCACCGCCCCGATGCCGAAGCCGACCCCGACCAGGCCCAGGTGTGCCGCGCCCAGCCCGGCCGGCAGCTTGCCGTGGGCGAGATCGTCGGCGAGGGCGACCAGGGCGCTCCCGGCCGGCTGGTCGTACGCGGACAGGCCGACCGCCATCGGCAGGCCCATCGCGGAGAGGCCGAGCGCCAGCCCGACCGACTGCCAGCACAGGATGGCCACCCGCGGCGCCCGCCAGGTCCACCGCGAGACGGCGAGGACCTGCGCGGTCAGCCAGCAGGCCAGGATGGTCGCGGCGAAGTGCAGGGCGTACGCCACGGCAGCCGCCCTACCGGTCCGTCGCCTCGTCGGCCAGCGCCGGACGCCCTGCCCGCGGGTCATCGACCCGGTCGGTGAGCCCGGCCTCGGCGCTGAGCGCCGCGCGCAGCACCTCCGCCTCGGTGCCGGTCACCGAGCGGGCGAAGCGCACCAGCGCGGCGTCCCGGCTGCCGCCGAGGTCGAGGGCGTCGAGCATGAGCTGGGCGATGTGCGCCTCGCGGCTGGCGGCGGCCCGGTAGCGCCAGGCCCGCCCCTCCCGCTCGCGCTGCACCATGCCCTTGCCGGCGAGCCGGTCCAGCACGGTCATCACCGTGGTGTACGCCAGCTCCCGCCCGGCGAGGGCGTCGGCGACCTCCCGCACGGTCACGCCGTCCGACGTGGCGGGGACCGAGTCCCACAACACGTCCATCACCGCACGCTCAAGATCGCCCAGCCGAGTCACCCCTAAATCCTACCCCCCGTAGTAGACCCGCCCCCACCAGCACCGCCCCGCGGCCTTGCACCCGACGCGGAGGGCCCTCATACGCGGAAAGAGTGGCCATCCGCCACGCGGACACCACTCTTTCCGTGAATCAGTGCGGATCTTGAGGGGTGAGGGGCCGGAGCGGGCGGGGCTTCCCGGAAACCCCCACAAGAACTAGACACCCTTCGGGTGCCACACCGTCTTCGTCTCCAAGAGCACAGTCATCCGCGTCACCCCAGGATCGGCGAACCAGTCGTGCTGTGCAGGGGCCGGCCGGAGCACCCGCTTCAGGTTCTCCGCCGCCTTGACCTCCAGTTCCGCCGCCAGGTCGGCGTCGGTCACCCCGGTGAGGTCGATCGCGTTGACGTCCATGTGCGCGGCCAGCGTCGGCACGGTCTCCGACAGCCGGCCGGTGAGGATGTTGACCACCCCGCCCGGCAGGTCGGAGGTGGCCAGCACCTCGGCCAGGGTGACCGCCGCGAGGGGCGCCGACGGCGAGGCCGCCACCACCACGGTGTTGCCGGTGACGATCGCCGGGGCGATCACGCTGACCAGGCCGAGCAGCGCCGGGGTCTCGGGGGCCACCACGGCCACCACGCCGGTCGGCTCCGGGGCGGACAGGTTGAAGTACGGGCCGGCCACCGGGTTGGCGCCGCCGTACACCTGCGGGAGCTTGTCGGACCAGCCGGCGTACCAGACCCAGCGGTCGATCGCCGCGTCCACCTCGTCGGCCGGCACTCCGAGCGCGATGAACTGGTCGCGCCGGCCCTCCAGCATCTCGGCGACCCGGTAGAGGATCTGCCCGCGGTTGTACGCGGTGGCCCCGGCCCAGCCCTTCACGGCGGCCCGGGCGGCGACCACGGCATCGCGGGCGTCCTTGCGGGAGGAGAGCGCCACGTTCGCGTCCTGCACGATGTACGACCGTCCCGACTCGCTGCGCGGGAACTTCCCGCCGATGAAGAGCTTGTACGTCTTGCGTACCGCGACCCGCTCAGACATTGAGGTACGCCTCCAGCCCGTGCCGGCCGCCCTCGCGACCGTAGCCCGACTCCTTGTAGCCGCCGAAGGGCGAGGTGGGGTCGAACTTGTTGAACGTGTTGGCCCAGACCACGCCGGCGCGGAGCCGGTCGGCCGTCCACAGGATCCGGGAGCCCTTGTCGGTCCAGATCCCGGCCGACAGCCCGTACGGCGTGTTGTTCGCCTTCTCCACGGCCTCGGCCGGGGTACGGAAGGTCAGCACCGACAGCACCGGGCCGAAGATCTCCTCGCGGGCGATCCGGTGCGCCTGGGTGACCCCGGTGAAGATGGTTGGGGCGAACCAGAAGCCGCGGTCCGGCAGCTCGCACGGCGGCGACCAGCGCTCCGCGCCCTCGGCCGAGCCGGCGTCGGACAGCTCCTTGATCCGGGCCAGCTGCGCGGCCGAGTTGATCGCGCCGATGTCGGTGTTCTTGTCCAGCGGGTCGCCGACCCGGAGCTGGGCCATCCGCCGCTTCAGCGACTCCAGCACCCGGTCCGCGACCGACTCCTGGACCAGCAGCCGGGAGCCGGCGCAGCAGACGTGGCCCTGGTTGAAGAAGATGCCGTTGACGATCCCCTCGACCGCCTGGTCGACCGGGGCGTCGTCGAAGACGATGTTGGCGGCCTTGCCGCCCAGCTCCAGGGTGAGCTTCTTGCGGGTGCCGGCGACCGCGCGGGCGATGGCCTTGCCGACCTCGGTGGAGCCGGTGAAGGCGACCTTGTCCACGCCCGGGTGCTCGACCAGCGCCCGGCCGGTGTCGCCGGCGCCGGTGACGATGTTGACCACGCCGGCCGGCAGGTCCGCCTGCTGGCAGATCTCGGCGAAGAGCAGCGCGGTCAGCGGGGTGGTCTCGGCCGGCTTCAGCACCACCGTGTTGCCCGCCGCCAGGGCCGGGGCGATCTTCCAGGCCAGCATGAGCAGCGGGAAGTTCCACGGGATGACCTGCGCGGCCACGCCGAGCGGCCGCGGGTTCGCGCCGAAGCCCGCGTACGGCAGCTTGTCGGCCCAGCCGGCGTAGTAGAAGAAGTGCGCGGCGACCAGGGGGATGTCGACGTCCCGGGACTCCTTGATCGGCTTGCCGTTGTCCAGGGACTCCAGCACGGCCAGCTCCCGAGACCGCTCCTGGATCAGCCGGGCGATCCGGAACAGGTACTTGGCCCGGTCGCGGCCCGGCATCGGGCCCCAGACCTTCTCGTACGCGTTCCGGGCGGCGCGGACCGCGCGGTCCACGTCCTCGCTGCCGCCCTCGGCGATCTCGGCGAGGACCTCCTCGGACGCCGGGTTGATCGACTTGAAGCTGCCGCCGTCGACCGGGTCGACGAACTTCCCGTCGACGAAGAGCCCGTACGAGGGCTTGATGTCCACCACCGAGCGCGACTCGGGGGCGGGGGCGTATTCGAACATCGCGCTCAGTCCAGGGTGAAGTAGTCGGGACCGGCGTAGACGCCGGTCTTCAGCTTGGTGCGCTGCATGAGCAGGTCGTTCAGCAGGCTGGACGCGCCGAACCGGAACCAGTCCGGGTCCAGCCAGTCGGCGCCGACGGTCTCGTTGACCATGACCAGGTACTTGATCGCGTCCTTGGTGGTCTTGATGCCGCCGGCCGGCTTCACGCCGACCTGCCGGCCGGTGGCGGCGCGGAAGTCGCGGACCGCCTCCAGCATCACCAGGGTCACCGGCGGGGTGGCCGCGACGGGCACCTTTCCCGTGGAGGTCTTGATGAAGTCGCCGCCGGCCAGCATGGCCAGCCAGGAGGCGCGCCGCACGTTGTCGTACGTGGCCAGCTCGCCGGTCTCCAGGATCACCTTGAGGTGGGCGTCCCCGCAGGCCTCCTTGGTGGCCACGATCTCGTCGTAGACCTCCTTGTAGCGGCCGGCCAGGAAGGCACCCCGGTTGATCACCATGTCGATCTCGTCGGCCCCGGCCTCGACCGCCGACCGGGTGTCCGCGAGCTTGACCTCCAGCGGGGCCTGGCCCGACGGGAAGGCGGTCGCCACGCTGGCCAGGTGCACGCCGCTGCCGCGCAGCACCTCGGCCACGTACGGGACCATCGTGGGGTAGACGCAGACCGCGCCGACGTGCGGGCAGGACGGGTCGGCCGGGTCGGGCCGCACCGCCTTGGCGGCGAGCGCCCGCACCTTGCCGGGGGTGTCGGCCCCTTCGAGGGTGGTCAGGTCGACCATCCGGATCGCCAGGTCGATGGCCTGGGCCTTCGCGGTGGTCTTGATGGAGCGGGTGCCGAGTTGGGCCGCCCGCTGCTCCGCGCCGACCTGGTCCACGCCGGGCAGGCCGTGCAGGAAGGTCCGCAGAGCGGTCTCGGATCGTCCCAGCTCGGAGAGGTCCGACCGGGCCGACGTCGCTGTCGCCGTCATGCCCCGAATACTACGCACCCGCGAGTCGAGTGATCTTGGTCACTCAGGTCCGGAGCTGAGCGCCGTACGTGAGCGGCGTCGCTGGTCAACCGGCACCCGCAGTGCGACGCCCCGGAGACCGGTAGGTTGAGCGTTCGTGGACGTACACGTCATTGACCACCCGCTCGCCCAGGCACGGCTGACCGCCATGCGGGACGCCCGGACCGATTCCGCGACCTTCCGGGCCGCGCTGCACGAACTCACCACGATGCTGGTGTACGAGGCGGCGCGCTCCTTCCCGGTGGAGAAGTACCCGATCCAGACCCCGGTCACCGCCGCCGAGGGGACCCGGCTGGCGAACCCGCCGCTGCTGGTGCCGGTGCTGCGGGCCGGTCTCGGCATGGCCGACGCCGCGCTCGGCCTGCTGCCGGAGTCGTCGATGGGCTTCGTCGGCCTGGCCCGGGACGAGAAGACGTACGAGCCGCGCGCGTACATGGAGTCGCTGCCCCGGGACCTGAGCGGCCTGCCGGTGCTGGTCCTCGACCCGATGCTGGCCACCGGCGGCTCGCTGGAGCACTGCTGCCGGCTGCTCGCCGACCGCGGCTGCACCGACATCACGGTGCTGTGCGTCCTCGCCGCGCCCGTCGGCATCGCGCGGCTCGAGCAGAGCGGCCTGCCGCTGCGCCTGGTCACCGCCTCCATCGACGAGGGACTCAACGACCGGATGTTCATCGTCCCGGGCCTCGGCGACGCCGGCGACCGCCAGTTCGGCGGCATGCCCCGCTTCTAGTCCCGCCCAGACGTGCCCACCGCCCCGGCCCACGCCGGGGCGGCGCCGTTTCCGGACACCCGTTCCGCACCCGCCGGTAATGATCCGCCCCGCCCACGACACATACCTGGTGTCCCTGTCAGGAACTCCGGTCGGGAGAGCGATCAGATGAAACCCGTGGGTGAGCGGGACGAAGGCTGGTTCACCAGCCTCTACGCCGCGCACTACCCGGACATCCTCAGGTACGGCCTGCGGCGGCTACCGGACGCCGACGCGGCCGCGGAACTCGCCCAGGACGTGTTCGTCGTCGTCTGGCGGCGGCGCGGTGAGGTCCCCGAACGCGCCCTCCCGTGGCTCTACGCCGTCGCCCGCCACACCGTGGCCAACCGGTGGCGGCACGGGCGGGATGCGCCCACCCTGCTCCCGCTCAGCGAGGCCGACCAGGTGCCGGCGGGGCTCGTCGGGCCCGACGCGGTGGCGCCGGTGCTCGACCTGCGCCGGGCGCTGCGTGCGCTGCCCGAGGCCGACCAGGAGATCCTCCGGCTGGTCGGGTGGGAGGACCTCAGCGTCGCGGACGCCGCCGCCGCGCTGGGCTGCACCCGGTCCGCCGCCGCGGTGCGGCTGTTCCGGGCCCGCCGTCGACTGCGTTCCGCGCTGGCCACCCGGCCGCCCCGCCACGACCCCCGGCCGGCGTCCGCCCATGTCTGAGCGTCCGCCGATGTCCGAGCGTCCGCCGATGTCCGAGCGTCCGCCGATGTCCGAGCGTCCGCCGATGTCCGAGCGTCCGCCCTTGTCCGAGAGGAGCAGCATGCACACCCAGCAGCAGGTCCGGGACCTCCTGGGCCCGGCCGACCCGGCCCGTGGCGTCGTCGTGCCGGCGGCGCCGCTCTCCGCGCACGACCTGATCCTCCGCGCCGAGAACTCGGCGCCGCCCCCGACCCGCCGGCGTGCGAGCCGCCGTACCCTCCTCGTCGGCGCGGCCGCCGCGGCGACCGCGGCCGCGTCCGCCGGCCTGGTGCCGGTCCTCCGGCGCGGCCCGGCACCCACCGGACCGGTCCCGCAGGCCGGCGGGACCGTGCTCCAGCCGGTGGGCTACGAGATCGCCACCGACGGCGAGCCGGCCGGGCCGCACCTGCGGGCGCTCGCCGGTGGCCTCACCGACGCGTCCTACGACCGCGAGGGTGGCCGCTACGCCTACCAGCGGATCAAGTTCTGGGGCCGCACGACCCTGTTCTCGCCCGAAGGCTACCTGGCCAGCTACGTGGACGAGCGCCGCAGCTGGACGACGCCCGACGGGCGCCGGTGGTCCGACAGCACGGTGCTGGACCTCGAGTTCCCCGACGCGGCGTCCCGGGACTACTGGACGAGGCAGCCCCCCAGACCCGCCCCGTCGGGGACCGGGCGCCCCCCGGGGCCGGTCGAGGAACCCCGGGACCTGGCCGCCGGGAGACGACTGCCCACCGGTCGAGCGGTCCTCGCCCGCCTGCTCCGGTCCGACCGGGCGGCCGGTGACGTGGCCGTGGCGGCGTACAACGTCTACGCCCAGCACCTGCTCCCGCGGCGGACCCGCGCCGACATCCTCACCATCCTGGCCGGCAAGCCCGGCTTCGTGTGGCGGGGACGCGTCGTCGACCGGGCCGGCCGCGCCGGCGTCGGCGTCACCGCCGACCTCACCATGCCGACGGGCCAGCCGCAGCGGGTGCAGATGTTGCTGGTCTTCGACCCGTCCACCGGTGAGCTGCTCGCCCACGAGCACCTGGAGCTGGCCCCGCGGCACCGGGTGCTGCACTACGGACTGCTGCTCGAGGGCCGCCGTACCGACACGCTCGGCTGACGGTGAGACCGGCGTGGGTGGGGCGGGCGGCCCGCTCACGCCGTGCGTCGGCGCGCCATCGGTGGCGAGTTGGTGCGCGGGATGCGCGTACCCGCTAGCGTCTGCGGCCATGACTGGTGTTGCGCTCGCCGAAGAGCTGCTGCTCCTCGCCTACGACGACGAAACCGGCAAGGCGACCATGCCGCGGATCAGCCTGGATCTCGGGATGGCCGCCGCGGTGCTGGTCGAGCTGGCCCTGGCCGGCCGGATCGCGTACGCCGAGGGTTCCCTGGCGGTCATCGACCCGGCCCCGACCGGCGAGCCCATCGCGGACGCCGTCCTCGCCAAGATCGCGGCCGACACGCCGCACACCCCGTCGTCCTGGGTGCAGCGGCTGCGGCACGGGCTGCGCGACCGGATCCTCGGCGACCTGTGCGGCCGGGGCGTGGTCCGGGACGTCGACGAGACCGAGCTGGGCTTCATCCACGTACACCGGTACCCGGTCGCCGACGCCTCGGTGGAGGCCGACATCCGGCGCCGGCTGGCGGAGGCGCTGACCAGCGGGCAGCTCCCCGACGAGCGGACGGCGGCGCTCGCCACCCTGGTGGCGGTGCTGCGGATGGAGCCGGCGCTCGGCCTGACCGGCAACGCCGCCGACGACGCCCGCAAGCGGCTGGAGGAGATCGCCACCGGTGCCGGTTTCTCCGGCGACGTCAGCCTGGACGACAGCGTCGTCCGCCCCTCGATCAGCCTGGTCATCGCCGCCCTGGCCCAGGCCGTCGACGCCGCCCTCGGCAAGCCCAAGCCGTAAGGCCCGAGGCCCGAGCTGCGCGGGTCCTATGCGTCGGGGCGTCATCGGGAGCTGGGTACCGAAACGCCGGCCGGCGGGACCGGACCCGCCGGGTCGACGTTGTCGCGGTCGCCGGGGCCGGTGCGGGACGGGGCCCCCGGCACGGCCCGAGCCGGACCGTTCGCCCCCTTGATCTCCACCGCCACCCCGTCCACGGCATCCAGCTCGACCGGCCCCCGGTAGCGGGAGTCGTTCGCCGCCGAGCGGTTGTCGCCGAGCAGGAACATCGTGTCCGCGGGGACCGTGGTGGTGGGGAACGGGTCGGTGACCGCCGTCCCGAGGTACGGCTCGGGGAACGGGGCGCCGTTCACGACAAGCGCTTCGCACCGGCCGCTCGGGCTGGCCGGGCAGCCGATGCTGTCGCCAGCCAGGGCGGCGACCCGGAGGATGGCGTCGTACTCGGCCCCGGTGTCGGCGTCCCTGAGATGGACGAGGACGACGTCGCCACGGGCAGGCACCAGCTTCTTGTTGAAGACCACCTGCTCGCTGACCCGGATACTGGGCTCCATGGCGGTGCTGGGCTCGGCCACGGTGAAGAAGTCGCTGCGACCGAGCAGCGTGGACGCGGCCAGGGTGCTCACCACCGCGACCCCGGCTCCGGCACCGATCAGGACACGGCTCAATCGCCGGAATCGCCGCTGCCGACGCGTTCGGTCGAGGACGAGGCGGGCCAGGTCCGGGCGAGCCTGCGCGGTTGGCGCCGCCGCTGCGGCGAGGACGCGCAGTCGTTCCGCCGCCTCGCCGGTCATCTGCAAGGTGTCGTTCATCGTGCGGTCTCCTCCACGGCGGTAAGGGTGGTGGTCAGCGCAGCGCGAACCTTCTCGAGCCCGCGCGCCAGGTTGCTCTTGACGGTGCCGGTCGAGCACCGCATGAGCGAGGCCGTCTCGGCCTCGCTCAGCCCGTCGATGACCCGCAGCACGACCGCCACGCGCTGCCGAGGTGGCAGCAGTCCGAGGATCTGATCGAGCTGCGCGCGGGCCACGATCGCCTCGGCGTGGTCCGGCCCCGCGGTCGCCCGGTCCGGATCGGCCGGCACGGGCACGGGCACCAGATGGCTGCGTCGGCTCCGGTCCTTGACGAGGTTGACCAGCGTTGTCCGCACGTACCCTTCGGGCGAGTCCAGCCGCCTCGACCAGTGGTTGGCGAGCCGGAGCAGGGCGGTCTGCAGCAGGTCTTCGGCCTCGGTCGCGTCCGGCACCAACAGCCGTGCCAGGCGTAACAAACGCGTCCCGTGAGCCTGCACGAACTGGGTGAAGGCCTGTTCCTCTGAGGGGGTCACAGCCAGCAGAACGAGACCGGGCTCGGCGAGGTTGCACGCCTTCCGGCGCTGCCCCGCCGACCGCTGCTAGGCAACGCCCAAGGCGGCAGCGATCTCGGCGCGAAGCGCCGCCACGGCGGTCGTGGCGCGGGCGCGCGCGGCGGCGACGTCGCCGTCGGCGACCGGTTCCACCACCTCGAGGTACGCCTTGAGCTTCGGCTCGGTGCCGGAGGGGCGGATCACCACCCGGGCCGCGTCGGTGCGCAGGATCACCACGTCCGCCCCGGGCAGCAGGTCGGACGCCTCGGTGACCGGGTGCCCGAGCAGCGAGGTCGGGGTGGCCCCCCGGAGCCGGGTCATCATCTCCGCGATCACCCGCAGGTCGTCCACCCGGACCGAGAGCTGGTCGGTGTGGTGCACGCCGAACTCGGCGGCCAGCTCGTCCAGCCGGTCGGTGAGCGTACGGCCCTGAGCCTTGAGACCGGCGGCCAGCTCGGCGACGGTCAGCGCGGCCGTGATCCCGTCCTTGTCCCGGACGTGCTCCGGGGCGACGCAGTAGCCGAGCGCCTCCTCGTAGCCGAAGACCAGCGGCTCGGCCCCGCCACCGGCCCGGACGATCCACTTGAACCCGGTCAGCGTCTCGTCGTACGGCAGGCCGCGGGCCGCGCACATCGCCCGGAGCAGGCTCGACGACACGATGGTGGTGGCGTACAGGCCGGTGACCCCACGCCGCATCAGGTGGTCGGCGAGCAGCGCGCCCACCTCGTCCCCGCGCAGCATCCGCCAGCCGCCGGCCTGGTCCGGTACGGCCACCGCGCAGCGGTCCGCGTCGGGGTCGTTGGCGATGGCGATGTCCGCGCCGGTCGCGCCGGCCAGCGCGACGAGCTTGTCGACCGCGCCCGGCTCCTCCGGATTGGGGAAGTTCACGGTCGGGAAGGCCGGGTCGGGTTCGGCCTGGTCGGGCACCACGCCCGGCACCGCGAACCCGGCCTGGGCGAAGGCGGCGGTCAGCACGGCGGCCCCGACCCCGTGCAGCGGGGTGTAGGCCACCTTCAGGTCGCGCGGACCGGTCGGGTCGACCACCTGGGCGGCCCGCTGCACGTACGCGGCGACCAGGTCGTCGCCGAGCACCTCGCCGGGCGGGCCGAGCGGCACCTCGGCCAGCGGGCCGACCGCCCGGATGGCCGCTTCGATGCCGGCGTCGGCCGGCGGCACGATCTGCGCCCCCGCGCCGAGTTCCCCGCCCAGCCCGGCACCCAGGTAGACCTTGTAGCCGTTGTCCTGCGGCGGATTGTGGCTGGCGGTCACCATGACGCCGGCCACCGCGCCGAGGTGCCGCACCGCGTACGCGAGCACCGGGGTGGGCAGCGGGCGGGGCAGCAGCAGCGCCGGCCGGCCGGCGCCGGTGGCGACCTGGGCGGTGCGCTCGGCGAACGCCCGCGAGCCGCGCCGGGCGTCGTACCCGATCACCAGCGGGCCCTCGCCGCCCTGGTCGGCGAGCCAGGCGACCAGCCCGGCGGCGGCCTGGGTGACCACCGCGAGATTCATGCCGTTCGGGCCGGCCCGCAGCGGGCCGCGCAGCCCGGCGGTGCCGAACGTCAGCGGCCCGGCGAACCGGTCGGCCAGCTCGGGCGCGCTGCCCGGCAGGCCGTCCAGGACGGCGCGCAGCTCGTCGCGGCTGGCCGGGTCGGGGTCGTCGTCGAGCCACCGCCGGGCCTGTTCGCGAAGTTCGTCAAGATCAGTGGTATCCGCCGCCATTGCCTCTTGATAGCACGGCGGCGGATCACCACGGTCCGTCGGCCTCGGCTCAGCTGCCTCCGCCGAACTTGAACGAGCTCGCCATCGCGTCGAAGATCGGCTTGCTGGCGGCGAAGTCGGCCTCGTTGGCGGTCAGGTAGAACGAGTAGACCTTGCCGTCCTGCACGACGCCCCGCCACACCCCGTGCCGCTTGGTGTCGCCGTCGCCGCAGGTGTACTCGAACTCGGCCGCCGGCTTGCCGGCCAGCGTGGTCTCGGTCATCGCGAGCTGCTCGTACGGCTTGGCGCAGGCCTTGCTCCGGTCCCGGAGGTTGCGCGAGGCGGACTCGGCCCACCGGGTCGGGGTGCCGTCCCACTTCTCGGCGAGGACCCGCACCTTCCGGCCGTCCTGCTGCGGGTCGACGAAGTCGACGAACACGCCGCCGGACGTCCGCTTGTCCCAGCCCTTCGGCACCTGGAGGGTGACGCCCTTGACGGACTCCTCCTGCATGTCCACCGGGGGCGTGGCCTGGGCGCTGCCGGTGGGCAGCGAGGACACGATCGGCGGTGGCTGCTTGTCGCCGCCGCCGGAGAGGGCGATCACCCCGACCAGCAGCAGCACGGCGACGCCGCCGGCCACCGCGAGCTGTACCTTGCGCGGCCAGCCCTTGACCGTGCCGACGAGCTGGCCGACGCCCTTGGCCCTGCCCGGGCCGCCGGCCGGCGCCGGGGCGGCCCACGGCTGGCCGGTGCCCGGCACCGACCACTGGCCGCCGCCGTACACCGGCTGGGTGGCCTCGACGCCCCGGCCGTAGACGGGCTGGGTCGCGTCCGGGTGGCCGGTGCCGATCCGTTGGGTGGCGTCCGGATATCCGCCGCCGATCCGTTGGGTGGCGTCCGGCCGGACGCCGGGCGTGATCCGCTGGGTCGCGCCCGGGTTCGCGCCGTCCCCGATCCGCTGGGTGGCGTCGGGGGAGATGCGCTGGGTCGCGTCGGGCATGGCGCCGGTGGGGGTGTGCAGCGCCCCGGCCATCGCGTCCGCGCTGGTCTCGTCGAGCGCCGCCCCCGCGGCGGCCGCGGTCGGCTCGGGCCGCTCGCCGCGGCGCAGGGCGGCCAGCCGGTCGGTCAGCGACTCACCGGGGGCGATCATCGCCCGGCCGCCGATCTGCCCGGTCGGCTTCGGCTCCGGAGCGGCCGGCGCCGGCGCGGCCGGCCGCTGCACCGGCACCACGGCGTACGGGTCGGTGACCGAGTTGACCGCGGTGGCGGTGCTGGTCAGCGGGCCGGCGAGCAGCTCGCGCAGCATGGCGCGGGCGGTGTGCACGTCCAGCCGGCGGGCCGGGTCCTTCTCCAGCAGGCCCATCAGCACCCGGGTCAGCGGGCCGCTGCGCTGGGGCGTGGCCGGTGGGTCCTCGACCACGGCGTGCATGGTCTCGATCGGGTCGCCCCGGTCGAACGGGGGGCGCCCCTCGACCGCCGTGTAGAGGGTGACGCCGAGCGAGAACAGGTCGCTGGGCGGGCCGAAGTCCTGGCCCATGGCCCGCTCCGGCGAGATGAAGTGCGGTGAGCCGAGCACCATGCCGGGCGTGGTCAGCTGCACGTCGGTGGGCATCCGGGCGACGCCGAAGTCGGTCAGCACGCACCGGCCGTCGGAGCAGATCAGCACGTTGGCCGGCTTGACGTCGCGGTGCAGCACGCCGATCGCGTGCGCCACCTCCAGGGCGCCGAGCAGCGCGATGCCGATCTTGGCGACCGCGCGGGGCGCGACCGGCCCGTCCTCGATCACCATGTCGGCGAGGCTGCGGGCGTCCAGCAGCTCCATCACGATCCACGGGCGGCCACCCTCGGTGACCACGTCGTACACCTGGACCACGGCCGGGTGCTGGATCGCGGCGGCGGCGCGGGCCTCGCGGAGGGTCCGTTCGTACATCGCGTCGCGGTCACTGGGGGCCAGACCGGGCGGGAGGACGACCTCCTTCACCGCCACGTCGCGGCGCAGCAGCGTGTCTGTCGCGCGCCAGACCGTGCCCATGCCGCCGTTGCCCACCGGCGACCGCAGCGAGTAGCGACCACCGATGGTGGTGCCGGGCGCCGCGCGTCCAGTGGGGGGACTGACCGGTCCGCCGCTCCACGTCGGGATCTGAGTCACAGAAAAGCCACCGGGGGATATCGAGGGGGCTGGGACACAACCCCCCTATCTTGCTGGTTCCGACGGCCGATGCGAAACCCGACGCGGCGGACCTTTACCTACTCGACCGTACGTGGCGGCCTACTCACGGCCCGGCCACCCCTGCCCGGTCCCCGAATGTGCGGAATCCCTCACTCATCGATGTCTTCCCGCGTCCTACCATCCGGGGATGAGCGAACGGCGGTCGAGCGAGTCCGGTTTCCCGATCAAGGGCGTCTACACCGCGGAGGACCTGCCCGGGGAACTGGCCGAGCGGCTGGGCGCCCCGGGCGAGTACCCGTACACCCGCGGGGTCTACCCGACGATGTACACCTCGCGTCCGTGGACCATGCGGCAGTACGCCGGCTTCGGCACGGCCACCGAGTCCAACGCGCGCTACCACCAGCTGCTGCGCGCCGGCACCATGGGCCTCTCCGTCGCGTTCGACCTGCCCACCCAGATGGGGTACGACTCCGACGACCCGATCGCGCACGGCGAGGTGGGCAAGGTCGGCGTCGCCATCGACTCGATCGAGGACATGCGGCTGCTCTTCGACGGCATCCCGCTGGACAAGGTCTCGACCTCGATGACCATCAACGCGCCCGGCTCGGTGCTGCTCCTGCTCTACCAGCTCGTCGCCGAGGAGTCCGGGGTGCCGGGCTCGGCGCTCAACGGCACCATCCAGAACGACATCCTCAAGGAGTACATCGCCCGGGGCACGTACATCTTCCCGCCGAAGCCGTCGCTGCGGCTGGTCGCCGACACCTTCGCGTACTGCCGCAAGGAGGTGCCGAAGTGGAACACCATCTCCATCTCCGGCTACCACATGGCGGAGGCCGGGGCGACGCCCGCGCAGGAGATCGCGTTCACCCTGGCCAACGGCGTGGAGTACGTCCGCGCGGCGCTCGCGGCCGGGCTGGCCGTGGACGACTTCGCCCCCCGGCTGTCGTTCTTCTTCGTCGCCCGCACCACGCTGCTGGAGGAGGTCGCCAAGTTCCGGGCGGCCCGGCGGCTCTGGGCCCGGCTGATGCGCGACGAGTTCGGGGCGAAGGACCCGAAGTCGATGATGCTGCGGTTCCACACCCAGACCGCCGGCGTGCAGCTCACCGCCCAGCAGCCGGAGGTGAACCTGGTCCGGGTGGCGATCCAGGGCCTCGGCGCGGTGCTCGGCGGCACCCAGTCGCTGCACACCAACAGCTTCGACGAGGCGATCGCGCTGCCCACCGAGAAGGCGGCCCGGCTGGCCCTGCGGACCCAGCAGGTGCTGGCGTACGAGACGGACCTGACCGCCACCGTCGACCCGTTCGCCGGCTCGTACGTGGTGGAGGCGATGACCGCCGAGATCGAGGCGGCCGCCGACGAGCTGATGCAGCGGGTGTTCGACCACGGCTCGGCGGTGGACGCGATCGAGGCCGGCTTCCAGAAGCGGGAGATCGAGCAGTCCGCGTACCGGATCGCGCAGGAGATCGACTCCGGCGAGCGGGTGGTGGTCGGGCTCAACCGGTTCCGGATCGACGAGGAGGAGCCGTACGAGCCGCTGCGGGTGGACCCGGCGATCGAGGCCGCCCAGGCGGAGCGGCTGGCCAAGCTGCGCGCCGAGCGGGACGGCGGCGCGGTCGAGCGGGCCCTGGCCGAGCTGCGCGCGGCCGCGGAGGGCGACCAGAACGTGCTCTACCCGATGAAGGAGGCGCTGCGCGCCAGGGCCACGGTCGGCGAGGTCTGCGGCACGCTGCGCGAGGTGTGGGGGACGTACCGGCCGAGCGACCGGTTCTGACCCGACGACGGCCCGCGCCGGGCACCCACCCGGGTGCCCGGCGCGGGCCGTCCATTTTGCTAGGGGTGACCCCTGACCTGGGCGGACGCTCTCGTCACGGTGGTCGCTGCGGGCGTACAGTCGATGGTCTCCCCGCATGCGCGCGGGGGCGGTGACGGCTCTGCGAAGGTGCCGGCGGCTCGTGCCTGCCGGCCCCCCGGCGGCACTTTCGGTGCGGACCTCCCGGGCGATGTCGCCCGGGCCGGCCCGCCGGCCGCGGGGCAGTGGCGCCCGCCGTCGGGGCACGTGTGCGGACGACTGCTCAGGGTCGCGGCGTGGCTTTCAGACACGCGGCCGGAGTGGTCGGTCGGAATGCGGGTAACCCGATCCGGTGATCGGGACGGACAGCGTGTGCGGTCGCACTTCGGACCGGCATGTCACCCTCGGGAGTCGCCCGACAGCCGAGCGTTGTCGCGCAATTGTCCGAGCGGCAGTTAATTGGCGCGACTAATGCGACAATTCGGAACGGCGGCCCCGGATTTGTGACCGCTGAAACGGTTACGCGTTGTAGGAGGTGTGGGACAGATGACGGCCTTCGACCCCGATCTACCTGCTGTCCCGCAAATAGTTGAGCCCTCTTACCAGGGCATTCGTGACGCTGTGCGGTCCGACCGCTACGCGAAAGATGTTGCACAGCGTCACCGCCGAAGGTCTAGGCTGTCTGCTGTTCTCCCCGAAGATCCATCCATCTCTAGTGATCGAGAATTCGACGTGACGAGTGCGTTGACGCTGCCTTCCGGCAGCCCACTGGCGTCGTCCTGGCCGGAGACGCCATCCGGGTCCCAACCCCTGCCCTTCGAGCTGGACCATCTGCTCGCCCTCCGGGTACCCGGGCTCATCGCCACCCGCCGTCACATCCACTCCCACCCGGAGTTGTCGGGCGAGGAGTTCGAGACGGCCGCACTGATCCACCGGGAGCTCTCCCTCGCCGGGCTGAACCCGCGACTGCTGCCCAAGGGCAACGGCGTCATCTGCGACATCGACGGGCGCCCGGACGGCCCGGTGATCGCGCTCCGCGCCGACATCGACGCGCTGCCGCTGACCGATCCGAAGGACGTTCCGTACCGGTCCACCGTGGACGGGGTCTGCCACGCCTGCGGGCACGACGTGCACACCACGGTGATGCTCGGGGTCGGCATGCTGCTGGCCCAGCTCGCCGACCTCGGCCAGCTCGACGGCCGGGTCCGGCTCATCTTCCAGCCGGCCGAGGAGATCCTGCCCTGCGGCTCGCTGGAGGTCATCGAGGCCGGCGGCCTGGACGACGTGGTGCAGATCTTCGCCGTGCACTGCGACCCGAACCTGCCGGTCGGCAAGGTCGGCCTGCGGGTCGGCCCGATCACCGCCGCCGCCGACAACGTCACCGTCCGGCTCACCGGGCCGGGCGGGCACACCGCCCGCCCGCACCTGACGGTCGACCTGGTCGACGCGCTCGGCCGGCTGGTCACCGAGGTGCCGACGCTGGTCAGCCGCCGGGTGCCGGCCAACAGCGGCCTGCTGCTGGTGTTCGGCCACGCGTCGGCCGGCACCCGCTACAACGTCATCCCGTCCGAGGCGTGCGCGGCCGGCACCCTGCGGGTGATGGACCGCGACACCTGGGACCAGGCCCCGAAGATCGTGGCTCAGGTGGTCCGGGACGTCATCGCCCCGACCGGGGCCACCGTCGACCTGGAGTACCTGCGCGGCCGCCCGCCGGTCACCAACGACGCCCGGGCCATCGGCGTGCTCACCGCCGCCACCGCGGCGGCCCTCGGTCCCGAAGGGATCGCGGAGACCCCGCAGAGCATGGGCGGCGAGGACTTCTCCTGGTACCTGGAGCACGTGCCGGGCGCGCTCGCCCGCCTCGGTGTCGGCCGGAACGGGCCCAACGTGGACCTGCACCGGGCCTCGTTCGACGTGGACGAGCGCGCCATCCCGGTCGGCGTGCGCCTCATGGTGCAGACCGCGTTGCGGGCACTTGCGGCGGCCCGCTAGGCGCCGGACCACCCGACGGACCGGCCGGTCCCGGCACCACCGGGGTCGGACCGGCCGGCGGCGCACGCCGGGCCCGCCTCCGCCGGGCCCGCCGGACCAGCAGCACCACCGGTACGCCGATCACCAGAGCGAACGGCAGCACCGCGCCCAGCACGGTGAGCAGCACGAAGAACGTGGTGACGAAGACGTCCCAGCCGCCCTTCAGCCCGACCAGGAAGCCGAGTTCCGGTCCCTCGTCGGCAGTGGTGTCGTCGGGGCCGAGGAAGGTCACCGTGATGGTGGAGAGCGCGGTCAGGTCGGCCAGCCGGCGCTTCTTCGCCTCCAGCGACGCCAGGTCGGCCTCCCGCCGGCCCACCTCGTTCTCCAGCGTGACCAGCTCGTTGATCGTGGTGGCCCGGGCCAGCAGCTTCCGGGCGCTGTCCACCCGGGCGCGCTGGGTGGCGATCCGGGCGTCCAGGTCGACGGTCTCCTCG
Source organism: Micromonospora sp. NPDC048930 (assembly GCF_043197935.1). Taxonomy (NCBI): domain Bacteria; kingdom Bacillati; phylum Actinomycetota; class Actinomycetes; order Micromonosporales; family Micromonosporaceae; genus Micromonospora; species Micromonospora sp. NPDC048930. Next base: position 215,826 of record NZ_JBICUB010000002.1, on the reverse strand, counting down.
GTGACGTCCTCCGTCCGGATCTCCCGCCGCTCCTGCTCGCCGAGCCCGGCCAGCTGGTCGATGACCGTGGTGAACCGGTCCGCCGGCACCCGCAGGGTCAGCTCGGCCCGGGCGTCCGACGACTCACTGCTGCGCTGGTCGCCGCCGACGAAACCGCCCGCCGCCGTCACCCGGTCGGTCGCCTCGCGGGCCGCCCGCTCCACGTCCGCCACCCGGACCCGCATGGTTCCGGTGTAGATGATCGACCGCTGGTCCACCCGCAGGTCCGCCCCGCCGGAGCCGGTCGCGGCCGGTGCCGCCTTCTCCGGGGCCGCGCCGGCACCCGCGTCCGCGGCCCCGCCCGCGACGGGTGCCCGTCCGGAGTCCGATGCGCTGTTCCCGCCGTCCGCGCCGCAGCCCCCGGCGACCAGTACCGCGGCCAGTCCCACCACCGCCAGCAGTACGCCCCGGCGCGGTCTTCCTCGTCCGCGCGTGCTGCCCTTCAGCTGACGCTCGCTCATGTCCCCGCTCCGCTCGTCGACGACCCCGGGCCCGGGGTCGATACCTCGGACGCGACGCGTCATCGCGCCGGTTCCGGCAGACTGCGACGAGGACGTCACGATTCGATAATCGAGGAGTCACGATGCAGGTCACCAAGTACGCCCACTCCTGCCTCCGGATCGAGCACGACGGGGGAGTGCTCGTCGTGGACCCCGGGGTCTACTGCGAACCCGAGGCGCTGGACGGGGCGGACGCGGTGCTGATCACGCACGAGCACCCGGACCACGTCAACGTCGAGGCGCTGACCCGTGCGCTGGCGCGCCGGCCGATCCCGGTCCACGGCCCGGCCTCGCTCGCCGGTGTCCTCGGCGACGCGGCGGACGCGCTGGTCGTAGTCGCGCCGGGCGAGTCGTTCACCGCCGCCGGCGTGGCGGTCCGGGCGTACGGCGGCCAGCACGCGGTCATCCACCCGGACATCCCGGTGGTCCAGAACCTGGGCTACCTGTTCAACGACGTGGTGTACCACCCTGGGGACTCACTGGTGGTCCCCGACGACGTCCAGGTGGACACCCTCTTCGCACCGATCCACGCGCCCTGGAACAAGTTCTCCGAGGTGGTCGACTTCATCCGGGCGGTCGCCCCGCGCCGGGCGTACGCGCTGCACGACGGGCTGCTCAACGCCAACGGTTTCGGCGTGCTCGACCGGCAGTACACCGCGCTGTCGAACACCGACTACCGCCGCCTCGAGCCGGGCACCCGGATCGACGCCTGACCGCCGTGCCCGGACCCACCCCCGACCTGGTCCAGCGGCTGTACGCGACGCCACCGGACCAGTTCGTCGCGGCCCGGGACGCCGCCGTGGCCGAGGCGCGCCGGGCCGGCGACGCGAAGGGCGCCCGGGAGATCGGCCGCCTGCGCCGGCCCACCGTGGCCGCCTGGCTGGTCAACCTGCTCGCGATCCGCCGCCCCGAACTGGTCGCCGATCTGGCCCACCTCGCCGATTCGCTGCGCACCGCCCAGCGCGAACTGCGCGGCGCCAAGCTGCGCGAGCTCTCCGCGCAGCGCCGGGCCGTGGTCGGCGCCCTCGTCGCCGAGGTACGCAAGCTGGCCGCCGCCGAGCCGGCCGCCCCGCCGGCCGGGAAACTGCCGCTGGCCGAGGTGGAGGCGACCCTCAACGCCGCCCTCGCCGACCCGGAGGTCGCCGGGCAGGTCCGGGCCGGCCGGCTGCTCCGAACCGTCCACTACGCCGGTTTCGGCGAGGTGCCCCGGCCGCAGCTTCGGCTGGTCACCGGGGGCGGTGGCGAGGAGCCGCCCGCACGGGAACGGGCGGCCGAGCGGGCCGAGAGCCGGCGGGCGCGCGACGAGCGGGCCGCCGAACGGGCCGCGCGGGCCGAACGGGCGAAACGCCGCCGGGCCCTGGAACGCGAACTGGCGAAGGCGCGCGACGACCAGGACCGCGCCGAACGCGAGCTGGCCGAGGCCACCGGCGCCGAGCAGGACGGCGCCGCGACGCTGGACCGGATCGAGACCGAGCTGGCCGAGCTGGAACGCCGGCGGGCCGCCGCCGAGCAGGAGCTGAGCCGCGCCAAGCTGGCCCGGCGGGGCGCGGAACGGTCGGTCACCGCGGCCCGCCGGCGCACCGGCGAGGTGGAGGGCGCGCTGGAGGCGCTCGACGCCGAAGAGGAGGATGCATCGGAGGGTGGTCACGAGGCAGACTGACCGTGATGGATGACCATGGTGGACGGACGGCGCGCCGATGACTCCGGAACAGGTCGCCGCCGCCAGCAAGCCGCTGGTGCTGGAGCTGGGGGAGGCGTTCGCCCGCTGCCCGTCGACCCTGCGCCGGGCCCGGCTGCTCGGCATCTCCGGGTGGGCCTTCTACATTACCGGGCGGGCCGGCGCGCTCGGCGACGTGCGGGCCGAGACGGTGGCCGCCGCGCTCGGCTTCATCGCCCCGGACGCGGTCGCCGACGGCTGGGACGGGGCCGTGCGTACCGTCCGGCCGCTGGAGGTGGCCGAGGCGAACCTGGCCGAGTGCTGCCGGTGGGGCGCCGAACGGCTGGGCGACGCCCCCGAGTCACCCCGCCTGGCCGGCCTGCTGCAACGGGCGGTCGACGCCGCCGAGGGCAGCGGGATGCCGCTCTTCGCCGCCTGGCGGGCCATGCCGGTCCCGGACCGCTCGCCGGGCGCCCGGGTGGCGGTGGCGCTGCTGCTGCTCCGCGAGCACTTCGCCGGGGCGTACCTGCTGGCCGTGCGGGCCGCCGGGATGACCCCGCTGGAGGCGGTGCTGGCCGGACCCGAGGGGGAGGCGGGGGCCGCCGCGTGCGGCTGGTCGCCCCCGTACCCGCCGGTGGGGCCGCTGGTGCGGCGCCGGCTCTGGGCCGAGGCGGTGACCGACCGGCTCGCCTCGGCCGCGTTCCGGGCGCTCGCCCCCGGCGAGGGGGCGGAACTGCTCAACCTGCTCACCGCCGCCCGGCTGCACCTGCGTGGCGGATAAATCAGCGGCGCGACCGCCGGGTCGGCTGCCAGGATGCCGGCGTGACGCTTCCCGCCGGCTGGACCGCCCGCCGCCCCACCCTCGACGACGTGCCCGCGATCCTCACGGTGGTGCACGCCGCCGACACCTTCGCCGTCGGCTACCCGGACTTCGACGCCGAGGACGTCCGGGACGCGCTGACCGCCCCCTTCGTCGACATGGCCCGGGACTCGTGGCTGGTCACCGACCCGGACGGGGTGGTGGTCGCCTGGTCGATCCTGAGCAACCCGACGGGGGTGGGCCGGGAGTTCGTCGAGGTCTACGTCGACCCCGAGCGCGGGGCCGAGCTGCGCGCGCCGCTGCTGGAGCGGCTGCTCGAGCGGGTCGCCGAGCGGGCCACCGAGCGTGACCTGCCCGCGCTCACCGTCCGCACCGCGGTCTTCGCGCCGGAGACCCGCTGGGCGGCCGAGCTGGCCGAGGCGGGCTTCACCCTGGTCAAGCGGTACGTCCGGATGACCCGCTCGCTGGCCGACCTGCCCGCCGAGCCGCCGCCCCCGCCCGGGGTGACCGTCCGGCCGCTGCGCCCCGACGACGAGGCGGACCTGCGCGAGTTCCACCGGATCTTCGACACCGCGTTCCGGGACACCCCGGATTACGAGCCGCTCGGCTTCGCGCAGTGGCGGGAGCTGCTCCCCTCGTACGGGAAGGTCTGGGACGAGTGGTTCGTCGCCGAGGTCGACGGGGTGCCGGCCGGCGCCCTCCAGTCCTCGGACCAGGCGCTGGACCACGACCTGGGCTGGGTCAGGACGCTCTCGGTGCTGCCCGCGTACCGGCGGCGCGGGGTGGGGGCGGCGCTGCTGCGGCGGGCCTTCGCGGTCTACGCCGCCAAGGGCCGGGCCGGCGCCGGGCTCGGGGTCGACCTGGCCAACCCGACCGTCCCGGTGACCCTCTACCGCTCCGTCGGCTTGCGCGAGCAGCGCTGGACCGACATGTACGAGCGGCCGGTGACCGCCACGGCTGTGTGACCCGTGACCCCCACTCCGGGGTCGCCGACCGGCCGGGGGCCCGGCCGGAGCAGACTGGAGGCGTGGCAGAGCCTCTAGGCCGACGCGGTGCCGGTGGGGCGGGACCGCAGCTCGGTGACGTAGTCGTCCGGCGCGCCCGCCTTCTCCGCCGCGTTCGCGATCTCCGACAGGTACCACGACGTCGGCAGGCCGCCCTCGTACCCGTCGAAGACGTAGACCCACGCGGTCACGTCCCCGTCCAGCGTCGAGACCCGGACGGTCAGCTTCCGGTACGTCCCGGCGGCCACGCCCTCCAGCTCGTCGAGCTGCGCGGCGTCGTACGGGTTGATGTCGTAGAGCGCCACGAAGACCCGGTCGCCCGGGGACTCGACCACGGTGCTGACCGAGCCCTCCCAGCCGATGGCGTCCTCGCCCGCGAAGGTGAGCCGCCACCCCTCCAGCCAGCCGGTGCCCACCATCGGCGAATGCGGGCAGTAGGCGCGCATGCGAGCGGGGTCCAGGTTTGAGCCATAAGCGGCGTACAGACGCACGGCGATGACGATAGCCCGGTCGGCGGGTGGGGGAGAATACGACGGTGCGTGTCGAGCGCGACGGGGAGAAGAAAGTCACTGTGAGCACTGACAAGGGGCGAGCGCTGTGAGCCAGATCGTGATCATCGGCGGGGGGCCGGCCGGGTACGAGGCGGCGCTGGTCGCCGCCCAGCTGGACGCTGATGTCACCGTGGTCGAGGCGGAGGGGGCCGGCGGCGCCTGCGTGCTCTCCGACTGCGTCCCGTCGAAGACCTTCATCGCCAGCTCCGAGGTGGTCACCGGCTACCGGGACACCGAGGAGTTCGGGGTGCACTCCGACGGGCTGGAGGCGGTCACCGTCGATGCCCGGGCGGTGCACGACCGGGTGAAGCGGCTCGCGCTGGCCCAGTCCGCGGACATCCACGCGAAGCTGGTCAAGGCCGGGGTCGAGTTCGTGGCGGGCACCGCCCGGCTGGGCGAGGACACCCTGGGTCACACCCACCGGGTGATCGTCACCCCGACGGAGGCTCGCGCGGAGTACTCCGTGGCGGCGTCGACCGTCCTGATCGCCACCGGCGCCACCCCGCGCCAGCTCCCCACCGCCGTCCCGGACGGCGAGCGCATCCTGACCTGGCGGCAGGTGTACGACCTGCCGGAGCTGCCCCAGCACCTGATCGTGGTCGGCTCCGGCGTGACCGGCGCCGAGTTCGCCAGCGCGTACCTGGCGATGGGCGTCCAGGTCACCCTGGTCTCCAGCCGGGACCGGGTCATGCCGCACGAGGACGCCGACGCCGCGTCGGCGATCGAGCGGGTGTTCCGCAACCGGGGCATGACCATCCTCAACAACTCCCGCGCCGAGGCGGTCCGCCGGATCGGCGACGGCGTCGAGGTGGTGCTCGCCGACGGCCGGGTGGTGGCCGGCTCGCACGCGCTGATCGCGGTCGGCTCGATCCCCAACACCGCCAACCTGGGCCTCGCCGAGTACGGCGTCGAGCTGGCCCGGGGCGGCTACGTGTCCGTCGACCGGGTGTCGCGTACCAACGTCCCCGGCATCTACGCCGCCGGCGACTGCACCGGCGTCCTGCCGCTGGCCAGCGTCGCCGCCATGCAGGGCCGGATCGCGATGTGGCACGCGCTCGGCGAGGCGGTCCGGCCGCTGCGGCTGCGTACCGTCGCGGCGAACGTCTTCACCGACCCCGAGCTGGCCACCGTCGGCGTCTCGCAGAACGAGGTGGACGCCGGCAAGGTCCCGGCCCGCCAGGTGATGCTGCCGCTCTCCGGCAACGCCCGGGCGAAGATGGCCGACCTGGCCGACGGCTTCGTGAAGCTCTTCTGCCGGCCGGCCAGCGGCCAGGTGATCGGCGGCGTGGTGGTGGCGCCGAAGGCCAGCGAGCTGATCCTGCCGATCACCATGGCGGTGGAGAACAACCTCACCGTCAACGAGCTGGCCCAGACCATCACGATCTACCCGAGCCTGTCGGGCTCGATCACCGAGGCCGCCCGCCAGCTCATGCTCCACGAACTGGAGTGACCCGCCGCGCCGGGCGGTGGATCAGGGTCGCCGCCACCACGGCGAGCAGCGCGACCTCCGCGAGGATGAGCAGCCGCTCCGCCAGCCCGATCAGCACCCGGTCCCCCGGGTACGCGGTCCAGACCATCGCCCCGGCCAGCAGCAGGCTGGTCAGGGCGAGGACGCGCAGCCAGCCGGCGGCCCGTCCGCCCAGGGAGCCGGCGAGCAGCCAGCCGGCGGCCGGCAGGACCAGGAAGGCCACCACCGACGCGTACCGGTGCAGGTAGGCGGCCGTGCCCATGGCCGTACCGGGCTCGTTGGTGGGTATCACCGCCGAGACCAACAGGCCGGCCGCCCAGGTGACGAGCAGCACTCGCGCCGGCCGACGCACGCCGGCCCGGCGCAGCGCCGACAGGAGTACGACGCTCGCCGCGGCGAGCACCACCATGGCCGCGTCGATGACGCCGCCCCGGTCGGAGACGGCGAAGTCGCTGACGGTCAGCGACCACGGATTCAGGTCGTCGTTCACCTCGAGGTGACCGAGTACGGCGAGCAACGCCGCCAGGGCGATCCCGCCGAGGGCCAGCAGGCCGCTCTTCCGGTTTCCGGGCATGCCTCAGCCTGTCGCCGGAACCACCCGAAACGGATCCGGGCCGACCACCCACTTCGCTCCCCGGGTCGCCCCCTAGAGGTGATTCGGGTGCACTTTGTTGCTGCCAGGACGACAACAGACGCACCCAAGGCCCAGGAGCTGAGCGGAGTCGCGTCCGGTGCTCCGGGCACCGGCGGATCGGGGACGCCCCCGGCCGGTCGGGCTCGGGCGCGTTGGCCGGGCGTGTCAGGGTCGGTGGCGAAAATCCTTACGAGCGATATGCCTCTGAGGCATATTCATGCCTCAGAGGCATGTCGCTTCTCGGCGATGTGTCGGCTCAAGCCGTGGGGGTGTGGCGCGGCCGGCTGGTTAGCGCGTTGCGGTCGGTTCTTTGGCCGGGGTCTCGGTGCGGGAGTTGCGGGCGCTGATCGCGGTCATCGCCCAGCCGGCCGCGGCGAATCCGGCCGCCGCCACCGCGCCGATCACCACGAGCCGCCACGCCGACTCGGTCAGCGCCGTGCCGCCCAGGTGGCCGACCAGGGTGCCGTAGCTGGCCCAGGCGATGGCGGCGGCGGCCTCGTAGGGCAGGAAGAGGCGGTACGGGTAGCGGCTGCGGCCGGCCGAGAAGCAGGCGGCCATCCGGCCACCGGGCACGAAGCGGCAGAGCAGTATCACCAGCGGACCCGGCTCGCGCAGCCCCCGGGTGACCCGGGCGGCGGCCCGGCGGGCCCGCCCCGGCATGACGTGCCGGGCCTGCCGGCGGTCCGGGGCGCTGCGGCCCAGCAGGTAGCAGGCCAGGTCACCGGCGAAGACGCCGAGCGCGCCGACCGCGATGGTGAGCGGCAGGCTCAGCCCGCCGTAGACGGTCAGCGCACCGCTGGTGATCATGACGACCTGGGTCGGCACGACCGGCACGAACGCGTCGGCGGCCAGCAGCGCCAGCAGCACCAGGTACGCCCACGTGGGTGACGCGACGTCAGAGATGAGTTCGGGCACGACCGTCACCTCGCCGGATTCCCCCGATGAACCGGTCCGAGCCTGACGGCGTGTCCGGCGTCACCGCAGACAGCCCCGGCCGGTGGTGACCGCCGACACGGCAGGGCCACCCATGGAAAACGAAGTGGGACCGCCGGATGTGACGCACCGCCGGCGCCGGGGCGGGCGGCGGATCGCCGATCCGCGGCGTACCGTTGGCGGGACGCGACCACGTTGGCGCCGGGTCCCCCGTTCCTGGCGACCGGGTCGCGGCGGGTCGCCGGCAGGTCCCGAGCCGGCGACCCGCACCCTCCCTCCTCAGAGCCCGCGCGACAAATCCGGGTGCGCCCGCCGAGCCGTCGCGCGTACCGTCGCGGCATGCGCAGCGCGGTGGTGACCACGACGCCGGGAATCCCCGGCGCGCCGCACTGACGTATCCGTCGACGAGGCCCCGGGGCGAACCGCCCCGGGGCCTCGCGGCGTTCCGGGCCAGCTCGCCTCCGGGTCGTACCCGATCAAGGAGAGCGACATGATCGACCACCGCAGGCTCGGCCGGGAGCTGGAGCTGTTCGTCTCCGACCCCCTCGCGGGCGCCGGGCTGCCCATCTGGCTGCCGGCCGGCGCCGCCGCCCGGCACGCCGTCGAGGAGTACGTGCGGGACCTGGAGCGCCGGGCCGGCTACCGGCACGTCTACTCCCCGCCGCTGGGCAAACGGGAGCTGTTCGAACTCTCCGGCCACCTCGGCCACTTCGCCGACGACATGTTCCCGCCGATGCGGCTCAGCGCCGACGACGAGTTCGTGCTGCGCCCCGCGCTCTGCCCGCACCACGCGCTGGTCTACCGGGCCCGCGGCCGCTCCTACCGGGACCTGCCGCTGCGGGTCGCCGAGATCGGCGGAATGTACCGGGCGGAGCGGTCCGGGGTGCTCGGCGGGCTGTCCCGGGTACGCGCCATCTCGCTGAACGACTCGCACAACTTCTGCGCGCTGGAGCAGGTCGGCGACGAGGTACGCGAGATCCTCCGGCTGATCCGCGAGGCGCACGCGGCGCTCGGCGTGCGGCCGGCCGGGTTCCGGCTGTCGCTGCGCGGGCCGGGGGAGAAGTACGTCGGCGACGACGCCCAGTGGGCGCGGGCGGAGGAGTTGCTCCGCGCCGCGCTCGACGGGGTCGACTACCACGAGGGCCCCGGCGAGGCCGCCTTCTACGGCCCGAAGATCGACATCCAGATCGCCGACGCGGCCGGCCGGGAGTCGACCATCTCCACCATCCAGCTCGACTTCGACAAGCCCGAGAAGTTCGATCTGTCGTACACCGACGCGGACGGCGGCCGGAAGCGGCCGGTGATGGTGCACCGGAGCCTCGTCGGCAGCATGGAACGGCTCTTCGCGTACCTGATCGAGGTGCACGCCGGAGCCTTCCCGGCCTGGTACGCCCCGGTGCAGCTGGTGCTGCTCCCGGTCGACGACGGCCAGGCGGAGGCCGCCCTGGACCTGGCCCGCCTGGCCGAGGCGGCCGGACTGCGGGCCGAGGTCGACCATGCCGGTTCGCTGGGTGCCCGGATCCGCGACGCGGCCCGCCGGAAGGTGCCGTACGTCGGGGTGGTCGGCGCCCGGGAGGCGGCCGACGGTTCCGTCTCCCTGCGCCTGCGCGACGGGCGTGGGCTCGACCCGATGCCCGCCGGCGACGCGTTGCGGCTGATCGGCGCCGTGGTGGCGGCCCGCTCGGCCGAGCTGCTCCCGCCGGCCTGACCGCCGGCGCACGGCCCCGGCCGGGTCGCCGTGCCCGGCGGTGTCCGGCGGACCCGGCTCCCCGCCCTGGTGGCGGGGAGCCGGGGCCGGGCCGCTCGTGGCGTCCACGTCAGCGCCCGGCCGACGCCGCCGCCGGCCTCCCGGGCGGCCCGGCGGCCGGCAGCGGCCCGGGCGCCTCCTCGTCGATCGCCGCACCGGCGAACTGCGACCGGTAGAGCCGGGCGTACGCGCCGTCGGCGGCGAGCAGCTCGTCGTGGGTGCCCTGCTCGACGATCCGGCCCTGCTCCATCATCAGGATCAGGTCGGCGTCGCGGATGGTGGAGAGCCGGTGCGCGATGACGAAACTGGTCCGGTCCGAGCGCAGCGCCGCCATCGCCCGCTGGAGTAGCACCTCGGTACGGGTGTCCACCGAGCTGGTCGCCTCGTCGAGGATCAGCAGCGACGGCTCGGCGAGGAACGCCCGGGCGATGGTGATGAGCTGCTTCTCGCCGGCGCTGACGTTGCTGCCTTCCTCGTCGATGACCGTGTCGTACCCGTCCGGGAGGCTGCGCACGAAGCGGTCCACGAAGGTGGCCCGGGCCGCGGCCAGGATGTCCTCCTCGGTGGCGTCCGGCCGCCCGTACGCGATGTTGTCCCGGATGGTGCCGCCGAAGAGCCAGGTGTCCTGGAGCACCATGCCGATCCGGCTGCGCAGCTCGTCCCGGGGCATGCTGCTGATGTCCACCCCGTCCAGGGTGATCCGGCCGGCGTCCAGCTCGTAGAACCGCATGATCAGGTTGACCAGGGTGGTCTTGCCGGCCCCGGTCGGGCCGACGATGGCCACCGTGTGCCCGGGCTCGGCCACCAGCGAGAGGTCGTCGATCAGCGGCTTGTCCGGCGCGTACCGGAAGGAGATGTGCTCGAACTCGACCCGGCCGGTGACCCGCGGCGGCGCGGGTCGCTCCGGGGTCTGCTCCTCGGCGTCGAGCACCTCGAAGACCCGCTCGGCGGAGGCCACCCCGGACTGGAGCAGGTTCGCCATCGAGGCGATCTGGGTGAGCGGCTGGGTGAACTGCCGCGAGTACTGGATGAACGCCTGCACGTCGCCGAGGCTCATCGACCCGGAGGCCACCCGCAGCCCGCCGACCACCGCGATGGCGACGTAGCTGAGGTTCCCGACGAACATCATCGCCGGCATGATGATCCCGGAGATGAACTGGGCCCCGAAGCTGGCCCGGAACAGCTCCTCGTTCTTCTCCGCGAAGGCGGCCTGCACCTCGCGCTGCCGGCCGAAGACCTTGACCAGCTCGTGGCCGGTGTACGCCTCCTCGATCAGGCCGTTCAGCTCACCGGTGTGCCGCCACTGGGCGATGAACCGGCGCTGCGAGCGCTTCGCGATCTGCTGGGTGACCACCACCGACAGCGGCACCGCCACCAGGGCCACCAGGGCCAGCAGCGGCGAGATCCAGAACATCATGACCAGTACGCCGACCACGGTGAGCAGCGCGCTGAGCAGTTGGCTGAGCGTCTGCGACAGGGTCTGCGAGATGTTGTCGATGTCGTTGGTGACCCGGCTCAACAGCTCGCCGCGCGGCTGCCGGTCGAAGTAGGGCAGCGGCAGCCGGTTGAGCTTGTCCTCCACGTCGGCGCGCAGCTTCAGCACGGTCCGCTGCACCAGCCCGTTGAGCAGCCAGCCCTGCCACCACATCAGCAGGCTGGCGCCCAGGTAGAGCGCGAGCGCCAGCGTGAGCGTGCGGCCCAGCGCGGTGAAGTCGATGCCCGCACCGGGCACCACGTCCATCCGGGCCAGCATGTCGGCGAAGTTGTCGTTGCCGGCGGCCCGGGCCGCGGCCACCGCCTGTTCGGCGGTGGTGCCGGCGGGGATCTGCCGGCCGATCACCCCGGCGAAGATGAGGTCGGTGGCGTGGCCGAGGATCTTGGGACCGGTCACGCTCGCCCCGACGCTCGCCACGGCCAGCGCGATGATCGCGCCCAGCTGCAGCCGGTGCGGCCGGAGGCGGCCCAGCAGCCGCCGGGCGGACGGCCCGAAGTTCATCGACTTCTCCGCCGGCATGGCGGCGCCCATCCACGGCGGGCCCCCGCCGCGCCGTCCGGCCGCTCCGGCCGCCGGCAGCCGGTTCGGCGCCCGCCCGTCGGCGGCGGCCTTCGGGTCCGGGGCCGGCTTCTGCCCGGGTACCGCCGTCATGCCGCCACCTCCGCGGTCTGCTGGGACGCCACGATCTCGGCGTACGTCGGGCAGTTCTTCAGCAGTTCCTCGTGTCGTCCCATGCCGACGACTCCCCCGTCCTCGAGCACGATGATCTGGTCGGCGTCGACGATCGTGGAGACCCGCTGGGCCACGATCAGCACCACCGCGTTCGCGGTGACCGGCTTCAGCGCGGCCCGCAGGCGGGCGTCCGTGCCGAGGTCGAGCGCCGAGAACGAATCGTCGAAGAGGTAGATCTCCGGTTTGCGGACCAGCGCGCGGGCGATGGCGAGCCGTTGCCGCTGGCCGCCGGAGACGTTCGTGCCGCCCTGCGCGATCGGCGCGTCCAGCCCACCCGGCATCTCCGCGACGAAGTCGCGGGCCTGGGCGATCTCCAGCGCCGCCCAGAGTTCGGCGTCGGTCGCGTCCGGGTTGCCGTACCGGAGGTTGCTGGCGACCGTGCCGGTGAACAGGTACGGCCGCTGCGGCACCAGGCCGATCCGGCGCCACACCTCGTCCGGTTCGAGCAGCCGCACGTCCACCCCGTCGACCAGCACCGCGCCGTCGGTCGGGTCGACCAGCCGCGGGATCAGCGTGAGCAGCGTGGTCTTGCCGGCACCGGTGGACCCGATGATGGCCGTGGTCCGGCCGGGGCTGGCCCGGAACGAGATGTCTTGCAGCACCGGCGCGCTGGCCCCGGGGTACTGGAAGGAGACGTCCCGGAACTCCAGCTCGGCCCGCCGGGTCATCGCGATCATCGGCTCGACGGGCGGCAGCACCGACGACTCGGTGTCCAGCACCTCGACGATCCGCTCGGAGCACACCGCGGCGCGCGGCACCATCATCAGCATGAAGGTGGCCATCATGACCGCCATCAGGATCTGCATCAGGTACTGCAGGAACGCGGTGAGCGCGCCGACCTGGATCTGACCGGAGTCCACCCGGCCGGCCCCGAACCAGAGCACCGCGACGCTGGAGACGTTCAACACCAGCATGACCACCGGGAAGATCAGCGCTTGGAGCCGGCCGACCCGCAGGGCGGTGGCCGTCAGGTCCTCGTTGGCGGCGGCGAAGCGCTTCGTCTCGTACGGCTCGCGGACGAAGGCGCGGACCACCCGGATGCCGGTGATCTGCTCGCGCAGCACCCGGTTGACCGTGTCGATCCGGGTCTGCATCAGCCGGAAGCCCGGCACCATCCGCCGGGTGATCAGGCCGAGCGCGACCGCCAGGACCGGTACGCAGACCAGCATCAGCCAGGACAGCCCCACATCCTCCTGGAGCGCCATCACCACGCCGCCGACGCTCATGATCGGCGCGGCCACCAGCATGGTGCAGCTCATCAGCACGAGCATCTGCACCTGCTGCACGTCGTTGGTGTTCCGGGTGATCAGCGAGGGCGCACCGAACCGGGCCACCTCCCGGGCGGAGAACCGGTTGACGTGGCGGAAGATGCCGGCCCGGACGTCCCGGCCGAAGCCCATCGCGGTCTTCGCGCCGAGGTAGACGGCGGTGATCGAGCAGGCGATCTGGAGCAGGCTGACGACCAGCATCCAGCCGCCCGTACGCATGATCTGACCGGTGTCGCCGACGGCCACGCCCCGGTCGATGATGTCGGCGTTGAGGCTCGGCAGGTAGAGCGAGGCCATCGTGCCGACGAACTGGAACGCCACCACCGCGGCCAGCAACCGCCGGTACGGGCGCAGGTGGGTACGGAGCAGACGAATCAGCACGGACGGCTCCCCGATGGGTTCTCGGTGTTGGGCTCGCTGTCCCGGTTCAACCGGCGAAGGTCTCCATCGGACATGGTCGTGATGATTTCCGTGAGGAATTCCCGCACCACCGCCCTCTTCGCCGGATCGGCGTCGACCGAGGTGAGTGGGCGGTCGCTGTGGATCAGGTCGATGATCGCGAGGGCCTTCTCCCGGCCCTTGTCGGTCAGGGCGAGCTGCACGCTGCGCCGGTCGTGGGGGTTCTGCCGCCGGGCGACGAAGCCGTCGCGTTCGAGCGTGTCCACGATGCCGGTCAGCGTCGCCGGCCGGACGAAGCACCGCTCGGCCATTTCCCGGTGCGTGCTGTCGCCCGCCCGGAGCAGAATGAGCAGCACCCGCATCCCGGCCGAGGTGAGGCCGTGGTGTTCGGCGAGGTACCGACCCCAGTGCTGTTCGACGACGTGGCCGGCGATCGAGATCAGCCGGCCGAGCGGCGCCTGGCGCAGGGCGTCGGGGAACGTGACGAGCGGTCCCATCTTCACGGTCGTTAGATTAGCCCCCGGACCGTCAGGGCCCAAACTAATTTCCGGAACCCGTCCGGCCGGGTGTGCGGCCCGGCCGTCGGCACCCGTCAGGCTCCGAACGCCACCGCGAGGGCGGCGGCGACGAACACGACCTGGAGCGCCGTCCGGACGCCGATCGGGGTGACCGGGCGGCCGGCCAGGGTGAGCCCGCGGCGGGCGGCCGAGACGTTGGCCGGGAACATGGCCAGCATCAGCGCCGCCAGGCCCGCGGCGGCCGGGCGGGCGGTGGCCGGCACGAGCAGCCCGAGCGCGCCGACGAGTTCAAGCACGCCGGTGAGCGTGACCAGCACGTCGGGTCGGGGCAGGCCGGGCGGCACCATGGCGATCAGGTCGGCGCGGCGGGACAGGAAGTGGGCCGAGGCGGTCAGCACGAACATCAGCGCCAGGCCCACCCGCAGGGCGGGGTGCCAGCCGTCGAGGGCGGCCACTCCGAGCAGGCCGGCGGTCCGGGCTGCCGCGGTGCCGGCGAGCAGGGCGATCAGGGGTGTCATCGGTGCGCCTCCCGAGGAGCGAACTTGTCGTCGACAAGATTCCGTCCCGGGGAGCCATCTTGTCAATGGCAAGTTACAGTGATGCGCATGACCCAATCCCGCGCGTACCACCACGGCGACCTGCGCCGCGCCCTGCTCGACGCGGCGGTGGAGGTGATGGCGGAGTCCGGGCCGGCCGCCCTGAGCCTCCGCGACCTGGCCCGTCGGGCCGGCGTCTCGCACGCCGCCCCGGCCCACCATTTCGGCGACAAACGGGGGCTGCTGACCGCGCTCGCCGCGCAGGGGTTCGAGCTGCTGGGCGAGGCCCTGCGGGGCGCGGGGGACGACCTCGTGGAGACCGGGGTGGCGTACGTCGGGTTCGCGGTCCGGCACCGGGCGCACTTCGAGGTGATGTTCCGTCCCGACCTCTACCGCGCCGACGATCCCGAGGTGGTGGCCGCCCGCAACCGGGCCGGCGAGCTGCTGCGTACCGGCGTGTCCCGGCGCACCGGGCGAGGTCCGGACGTCGACTCCCTGGCGGCCTGGTCGATCGTGCACGGCTTCGCGACGCTCTGGCTCTCCGGCGCCCTGCCGCCCCGGGTCGGCTCCGACGCCGAGGCCGCCGCCCGTACGGTGATCAGCCGGCTCTTCCCGTGACGGGCCGGGCCCACGCCGGCGCGATGAGGGCCCGCCCGGTCACCAGCTGGTCGGCAGCGGCATGCCCTCGGTGTAGCCGGCGGCGCTCTGCACGCCGACCAGGGCGCGCTCGTGGAACTCCTCCAGGCTGCGCGCGCCGGCGTAGGTGAAGGCGCTGCGCACCCCGGAGATGATCTCGTCGATCAGATCCTCCACGCCGGGCCGGGCCGGGTCCAGGTACATCCGCGCCGAGGAGATGCCCTCCTCGAAGATCGCCTTCCGGGCCCGGTCGAACGCGCTGTCCTCAGCGGTACGGGCGCTGACCGCCCGGGCCGAGGCCATGCCGAAGCTCTCCTTGTACCGCCGGCCGTCCGGCTCCGTGTAGAGGTCCCCGGGGGACTCGTAGGTGCCGGCGAACCAGGACCCGATCATCACGTTCGAGGCACCGGCGGCCAGGGCCAGCGCCACGTCCCGCGGGTGCCGTACGCCGCCGTCGGCCCAGACGTGCCGCCCGAGCGAGCGGGCCGCCGCGGCGCAGTCGAGCACCGCGGAGAACTGCGGCCGGCCGACGCCGGTCATCATCCGGGTGGTGCACATCGCGCCCGGCCCGACGCCCACCTTGACGATGTCGGCGCCCGCCTCCACCAGGTCGCGTACGCCCTCGGCGGTGACCACGTTGCCGGCCGCGACCGGGACCGCCGGGTCGAGCTTGCGGACCGCCCGCAGCGCGGAGATCATCCGCTCCTGGTGGCCGTGCGCGGTGTCCACCACCAGGGTGTCCACCCCGGCCTCCAGCAGGGCTGCGGCCTTGCCGGTCACATCGCCGTTGATGCCCACCGCCGCGGCGATCCGCAGCCGGCCCTGGCCGTCCACCGCCGGCTTGTAGAGGGTGGCGCGCAACGCGCCCTGCCGGGTCAGCACGCCGATCAGCCGCCCCTCGGCGTCCACCACCGGGGCGAGCCGGCGCCGGCCCGCGGAGAGCCGGTCGAAGCCGGTACGCGGATCCGCGTCCGCCGGCACGGTGTGCAGCTCGGTCGACATGACGTGCCGGAGCTGGGCGAAGCGGTCCACCCCCACGGTGTCCGCCTCGGTGACCACGCCGAGCGGCCGGCCGGCCTCGTCCACCACGATCACCGCGCCGTGCGAGCGCTTCGGCAGCAGGTGGATCGCGTCGCCGACGGTGTCGGTCGGACCGAGGGTGATTGGCGTGTCGTGCACCAGGTGCCGCTGCTTGACCCAGGCGACGACGTTGGCCACCACCTCGATCGGGATGTCCTGCGGGATCACCGCGATCGCGCCGCGCCGGGCCACCGTCTCGGCCATCCGCCGGCCGGCGACCGCCGTCATGTTCGCCACCACCAGCGGAATGGTGGTGCCCGTGCCGTCGGCCGTGGCCAGGTCGACGTCGAGCCGGGAGCCCACCTCGGAGCGGTTGGGCGCCATGAAGACGTCGTTGTAGGTCAGGTCGTGCGCGGGA
The DNA here is from genome assembly GCF_043197935.1 of Micromonospora sp. NPDC048930. Lineage (NCBI taxonomy): Bacteria > Bacillati > Actinomycetota > Actinomycetes > Micromonosporales > Micromonosporaceae > Micromonospora > Micromonospora sp. NPDC048930. Next base: position 199,451 of record NZ_JBICUB010000002.1, on the reverse strand, counting down.
ACCGCGCCATGAAGGAACCGCACCCGAACATCATTCCTGCTCGCGGCCGGTCCCGCCGCCGCTGGTGGCCCAAACCACCCCGCCGCCCGCCCGCGGCCCCGGCCGCGGGCCGCACGCGACAGGGGGCCGGAACGACGATCGACCCGGTGGGGTACCGGGTCGATCGGGGTGCGGTGCGGGTCAGGAGATCGTGCAGATCGCCGCGCCGGCGGTGATCACCGCGCCGACCTCGGCGGAGAGGCCACTCACGGTGCCCGCCTTGTGGGCGTGCAGCGGCTGCTCCATCTTCATCGCCTCCAGGACGACGACCAGGTCGCCCTCGGCGACGGTGTCCCCGTCCGCTACGGCGATCTTGACGATGGTGCCCTGCATCGGGGAGGTGAGCGCGTCGCCGCTGACCGCGGCGCCGGCCTTGGCCCCACCGCCCCGGCGGGCCGGCTTCTTCGTGGCGGGCGCGGCGGCCGCCGTACCCCCGCCCAGGCCGGCGGGAAGGCTGACCTCGAGCCGCTTGCCGCCCACCTCGATCACGACGGTCTCGCGCTCGGCCGGGCCCTCGACGGCGCCGGGGGTGGCGGTGAAGGCCGGCACGGTGTTGTCGAACTCGGTCTCGATCCACCGGGTGTGCACGGTGAACGGCTCGGCGGTGAACGCCTCGTCCCGGACCACCAGCCGGTGGAAGGGCAGTGCGGTGGCCATGCCCTCGACGACCATCTCGTCCAGCGCCCGGCGGGCCCGCTCCAGCGCCTCGGTACGCGTCTCACCGGTGATGATCACCTTGGCGAGCAGCGAGTCGAAGTTGCCGCCGATCACGTCGCCGGCCGAGATGCCGGTGTCGACCCGGACGCCCGGGCCGCTCGGCAGCCGCAGCGCGGTGATGGAGCCCGGGGCGGGCAGGAAGTTGCGGCCGGGGTCCTCGCCGTTGATCCGGAACTCGATGGCGTGCCCGCGCGGGGTCGGGTCCTCGGTGAAGCGCAGCTTCTCGCCGTCGGCGATCCGGAACTGCTCGCGGACCAGGTCGATGCCGGCGGTCTCCTCCGTCACCGGGTGCTCCACCTGAAGCCGGGTGTTGACCTCCAGGAACGAGATGGTGCCGTCCGCGCCGACGAGGTATTCCACCGTGCCGGCGCCGTGGTATCCGGCCTCGCGGCAGATCGCCTTGGCGCTGTCGTGGATCTGCCGGCGCTGCGCCTCGGTGAGGAACGGCGCCGGGGCCTCCTCGACCAGCTTCTGGTGCCGGCGCTGGAGCGAGCAGTCGCGGGTACCCACGACGATCACGTTGCCGTGCTGGTCGGCCAGGACCTGCGCCTCGACGTGGCGGGGCTTGTCCAGGTACCGCTCGACGAAGCACTCGCCCCGGCCGAACGCGGCGACCGCCTCGCGGGTGGCCGACTCGAACAGGTGCGGGATCTCCTCCATGGTGCGGGCCACCTTGAGCCCGCGCCCGCCGCCACCGAACGCCGCCTTGATGGCGACCGGCAGGCCGTGGTCGACCGCGAAGGCCATCACCTCGTCGGCGTTGCCGACCGGGTCCGGGGTGCCGGGGACCAGGGGAGCGCCGGCGCGCTGGGCGATGTGCCGGGCGGTCACCTTGTCGCCGAGGTCGCGGATCGCCTGCGGGGTCGGACCGATCCAGGTCAGCCCGGCGTCGATGACGGCCTGGGCGAAGTCGGCGTTCTCGGAGAGGAAGCCGTAGCCGGGGTGCACCGCGTCGGCGCCCGACCGCGCGGCGACGTCGATCAGCTTGTCGATGCGCAGGTAGCTGTCCGCGGCGGTGTCGCCGCCCAGGGCGTACGCCTCGTCGGCGAGGGTGGCGTGCAGGGCGTCCCGATCGGAGTCCGCGTAGACGGCGACGCTCGCCAGGCCGGCGTCGCGGCAGGCCCGGATGACGCGGACGGCGATCTCGCCGCGGTTGGCGATGAGTACCTTGCGCACCTTGTGGCTCCTCCCGGGAGGTCGATGCCGGGAGTGTATCGGCCAGCGATTCGACCCTAACGATCGCTCAGTGTGGGATGCCGCACTGTAGTCAAATTTGGCTATTACGCTTGTCCGGTGTCGGCAACGCGAATGATGATTCTGGGTCTCGTCAGGTGGATGCAGCCGGTGCACGGCTACGACGTACGCCGTGAGCTGCTGAGTTGGAGCGCGGACAGGTGGGCCAACGTGCAGCCGGGCTCGATCTATCACGCGTTGCGCAAGCTGACCGACGAGGGCCTGCTGCGGGCCGTGTCCACGGAGCAGGTCGGCGCCCGCCCCGCGCGCACCAGCTATGCGGTGACCGCCAAGGGCGAGGAGGAGTTCGAGACCCTGCTGCGGGCCCAGTGGTGGCAGCTGCACGAGACCCCGGACCCGTTCGTGGCGGCGTTCTCCTTTCTGCCGGCGATGCCCCGGGAGGAGGCGGCGGCGGCGCTGCGGAACCGGGCCAACCTGATCCGTGCGGGCATCGAGTCGATGCGCGCCTCGCTGGAGTCCGACTGGATCCGTAACCGCAAGCCGGTGCACGTCGGCTGGATGTTCGAGCTCTGGCTGGCCCGGGCCGAGGCGGACATGGCCTGGTGCGAACGCGTCGCGGAGCGGATCGAGTCTGGAGTGTCGTACCTGCCTGCTGGACTGGAGCGGGCCGAGGGGTGGTCGGGGTGGCAGGACGCCTCCGCGCCCGACGGCGAGGACGCGGATTAATCAACGTTGACCATAAGAGCTATATCGCGATAGCCTCAGCGCGAGCCGCGCGGGAGAGGTGCGCCCCGTCGCGGACGATCGGCGGCCGGTGACGTCCGGCCCGGACGACCAGGAGCAGACATGATCGAGACCAGAGGGCTGCGGAAGTCGTTCCGCTCCCGCGCGGGTCGCGAGACGAAGACCGTGGACGCGGTCCGGGGGGTCAACCTCGAGGTCGCCGAGGGGGAGATCTTCGGTTTCCTCGGCCCCAACGGCGCCGGCAAGACCACCACGCTGCGGATGCTCGCCACCCTCATCGAGCCGGACGGCGGCGAGGCCACCATCGCCGGGGCAGACCTGCGCAAGGACCCGGCCGAGGTCCGCCGCCGGATCGGGTACGTGGCCCAGGGCGGCAGCACCTGGGACGAGTCCACCGCCCGCGAGGAACTGGTGCTCCACGCCCGGCTCTACGGCATCGCCAAGGCCGAGGCGCACCGGCGCGCCGCCCGCGCCCTGGACGCCTTCCAGCTCAGCGAGTACGCCGACCGCAAGTGCAAGACCTACTCCGGCGGCCAGCGCCGCCGGGTGGAGATCGCGCTCGGCATCATCCACGAGCCGAAGATCGTCTTCCTGGACGAGCCGACCACCGGCCTCGACCCGCAGAGCCGCGCGCACATGTGGGACGAGATCCGGCGGCTGCGCACCGAGGGCATGACCGTCTTCATCACCACGCACTACCTCGACGAGGCGGACGCGCTCTGCGACCGGATCGCGATCATGGATCACGGCGAGGTGGTGGCGGAGGGCACGCCGGCCGAGCTGAAGCGGGAGATCTCCGGCGAGGTGGTGCTCGTCGGCCTGGACGCCGCCACCACCCCGCGCGCCGCCGAGCTGCTCGACACCGAGGCGTACGTGAACAAGCTGGAGACCGCCGACGAGGGCGGCCTGCGCCTCTACGTCGACGACGGCGCCACCGCCATCCCGCAGGTGCTGCGCCGCCTCGACGGCGCCGGGCTGGACCTGCGCTCCGTCGAGCTGCACCGCCCCAGCCTCGACGACGTGTTCCTCACCAAGACCGGCCGCTCGCTGCGCGAGTCCTGAGCACTGACAACCGGAGAGATCTCATGAAACTCGCCCGCGACACCTGGCTCATCTTCCAGCGCCAGATCCAGCTGCTGCTGCGCAACCCGGTCTGGGTCTTCGTCGGCGTCTTCCAGCCGGTGATGTACCTGCTGCTCTTCGCCCCGCTGCTCAAGCCCGCGCTGAACGCGCCCAGCCAGGCCGAGGCGTACAAGATCTTCGTCCCCGGCCTGCTGGTCCTGCTGGCCATCTTCGGCGGCCTGTTCCAGGGCTTCGGCCTGATCGCCGAGCTGCGCGCCGGCGTGATCGAGCGCTCCCGGGTCACCCCGGTCAGCCGGCTCGCCCTGCTGCTCGGCCGCTCGCTGCGCGACGTGGTCTCGCTGGTCGTGCAGGCGGTCATCATCACCCTGCTGGCGCTCCTGTTCGACCTGCGCGTCTTCATCGGGTACCTGCTCCTGGCGTACCTGATGCTGGCCCTGATCGCGCTGATGACCTCGGCCGTCTCGTACGGCGTCGCGCTCAAGGTCAAGAGCGAGGACGCCCTCGCCCCGCTGATGAACACCGTCGCCCAGCCGGTGCTGCTGCTCTCCGGCATCTTGCTGCCGCTGACCTTCGCCCCCGGCTGGCTGCAGGGCGTCGCCAAGTGGAACCCGTTCTCCTGGGCGGTCGACGGGACCCGGGCGCTCTTCGCCGGGGACCTGAGCAACGACCGGGTCTGGCAGGGACTGTCGATCATCGCGGTGCTCGCGGTCGCCGGCGTGGTCTGGGCCGCCCGGCAGTTCGCCCGCAGCGTCCGCTGAGCCGGCGGAGAGAGCTGCCTCTCACCTGGGGCGGGGCACCGGGCCTGCCCGCGTAGCGTAAGGCCGGTGCCCCGCCTCACCCATGACAAGACGACCTGGCTGACCTACGCCCAGCTGGGCCTGTGGGGCTTCTTCCTCTACGGGTTCGGCCCCGTCGTACCGCTGCTCCGTGACGACCAGGGCACCAGCGCCGCCGTCGCCGGCCTGCACAGCACCGGCATCGCGGTGGGCGCGCTGCTCGGCGGGGCGCTCTTCGCGCCGGTCGCCCGCCGGCTCGGCCGGGGCCCGGCGATCTGGCTCGGCCTCGCCGGCGTGGCCGCCGGCGTCGCCGCCCTCGGCCTGCTCCGGCCACTGCCCGCCACCATCACCGCGGTCGCGGTGATCGCCACCTTCGGCATGATGGTGGTCAGCGGGGTCAACGTCGTGCTCGTCGCCCACCACGGGCCGGCCGCGCCTGCCGCGCTCGCCGAGGCCAACGCCGCCTGCGCCGGCATGGGCATCCTCGCGCCGCTGGTCATCGGCGCATGCGTCGACGCCGGGCTCGGCTGGCGGCCGGTGATGGCCGTCGAGGTCGGCCTGATCGCGCTGGTCGCCCTCGCCGCCCTGACCTTCCGGGTACGCCTGCCGAAGGCCGCCCGCTACGACAACTCCAGCTCAGCGCGTCTGGCGCCGCGCAGTGACCTGGAGCCGACGGCTGCCGCGGCTGCCGCCCACCGGGACGGGGTGACCGGGTCGACGGCGCGCCTGCCCCGGGCGTACTGGATCGCCTGGCTGCTGATGGCGGTGACCGGCTCGATCGAGGTCTGCCTGTCGCTCTGGACCGCCGACGTGCTGCGTACCCATGCCGGGTTGAGTGCCGGCGGGGCCTCCGCCGCCGTCGCCGCGATCGTCTGCGGAATGTTCGCCGGCCGGCTGGCCGGCGGCCGGTTCGCGCTGCGCTGGCGGCCGGTGCCGCTGCTGCTCGGCGCGCTGACCGTCTCCCTGGCCGGCTTCGCCCTCTTCTGGTCCGCCCCGGTCGGCTGGCTGGCGGTGACCGGTCTGGTCGTGCTCGGGCTGGGCAACGCCCTGCACTACCCGCTGGCGATCTCCATCGCCCTCGCCGTGGCCGGGCCGGCCGCCGACAAGGCGGCCGGCTGGTCCTCGTACTCGATGGGGGTGGGTTTCGGGATCGCGCCGGTCGCGCTCGGCTGGGTGGCCGACGGCGTCGGACCCCACCTGGCCTTCCTGCTGCTGCCCGCCTTCATCGCGGTGGCCCTGCTGCTCACCGGCCGCCTCGGCCGCGCCCTGCGCGCACCGCGCCCAGCCGACGAACCCACCGACGACCCCGCCCCGGTCCCCGCCTGATCCCCGCCTGGCCCGCCGGCCCGCGCTTGACCGCGCTTGACGGCGGGTGGCCGCGTCGCGTTTGGCCGCGCTTGATCGACTCGCGTTGCGGCAGTTCGCGTCTTCCCGTCCACCGGATGCCCCGCCATGCCGCATCCCGGGTGGCCCATCACGGCTGGCGGCGCAAAATCGCCGAGCTGGCGGTATCAGCGGCGCTGGGACGCCGCCACCTCGGCGAGCTGGCTCAGCGCACGCGGGCGAGGGTGACCCCGTCCGCGATGGGGAGCATGACCACCTCGACGCGGACGTCGGAGAGGACCTCGTCGTTGAACGCGGCGATCGCCCGGTCGTCGGCGTTCTGCGGGGCGAGCACCCGGCCACCGCGCAACGTGTTGTCCACCGCGACGACCCCACCCGGACGCATCCGGGGCACCAGTTCGTCCCAGTAGACCGGGTAGCCCACCTTGTCCGCGTCGATGAACGCGAAGTCCAGGTACCGCTCCCGGGGCAGCTCGCGCAGCGTCTCCGCCGCCGGGCCGATACGCAGCTCGATCCGGTCCTGCACGCCGGCCCGCGCCCAGTACCGCCGGGCGATGCCGGTGTATTCCTCGGAGATGTCGAAGCAGGTCAGCCGGCCGCCGTCGGGCAGCCCCCGGGCGATGGCCAGGGAGGAGAGCCCGGTGAACGTGCCCACCTCGACGGCCTGCCGGACGCCGAGCAGTCGGGTGAGGAAGGTCAGGAACGCGGCCTGCTCCGGCGCGACCTGCATGCCCGCCTGCGCGGGAAGGGCAGCCCGGGTCTCCTCGGCGAGCTCGCGGACGACCTCGTCCGGGGCCGAACCGTGCGCGACGAGGTACGCGTGCAGTTCCGGGGTGAGTGGCAGCGGTTTGGTGGTCATGAGTGGACGCTAACCGAGATGTTCGATCTCCTGGCCCCCCGGCGCGACCTTCGTCCACAGGTCGGTGACGCTCAGCTCCAACTCGCCGAGGAGCGTACGCAGCAGCGGCAGGGAGAGCCCCACCACGGTCCCCGGATCACCCTCGATGCCGGTCAGGAACGCCCCGCCCAGCCCGTCGATGGTGAACGCCCCGGCCACCGCCAGCGGCTCGCCCGTGCCCACGTAGGCGGCGATCTCCTCGTCGCTGACGTCGGCGAAGTGCACCGTGGTCGAGGCGACCCCCTCCGCCCGCGACTCGTGGGTCACGTCGATCAGGCAGTGCCCGGTGTGCAGCACCCCGCTGCGCCCACGCATCCGCTGCCAGCGGCGGGTCGCGTCCGCCGCGTCGGCCGGCTTGCCGAGGATCTCCCCGTCGAACTCCAGCACCGAGTCGCAACCCAGCACCAACGTCCGCTCGTCCGGCGTGGCCCGCAGCCGCCCCAGCACCGCCTGCGCCTTCAGCCGGGCCAGCTCCAGGCACAGCTCCTCGGCCCGGTCACTGACCACCTGCGACTCGTCGACGCCGCTCACCAGCACGTCGGGTTCGATCCCGGCGGCCTGGAGCAGCTTGCGGCGGGCGGGACTCTGCGAGGCGAGCACGAGGCGCAGCGGTACGGAGGTCAACACCCCACCGACGCTACCGGCTGGTCCTTGGCGGCGGGTCGTCGGCACGGCGACGCCGGCGCCAGACGACGTACCCCCCACCGGCCGCCACCAGCACACCCAGCGTCGCCAGCCCGCGCGCGGTCGCCCCGCCGCCGCCACCGGCGCCTGTCTGCTCCGCCCTGGTCGAAGGGGGTGCGGTCACCGTCGACGACTCGAAGCCCAGCGGGGGTACGTCCGCGGTGAGCGCGGCGACCAGATCGATGACCCCGTAGCCGTACTCGTCGTCGCGGCCGGGCGGACCCTTGTCGATGGCGGTCGCGGTCAGGCGGTGGGCGACTTCCTGGGCGGGCAGGTCGGGGTATTTGGAGCGGACGAGGGCAGCGGCACCAGCAACGATCGCCGTGGCATCAGAGGTGCCGGTGCCGACCCGGTAGGTGCCGTTGATACTCGTGCTGTAGATGTCGACCGCAGGCGCCACCACATCGATCTGCGGACCCGTGACCGAGATGGCAGCGTGGTTCCCGTTCCTGTCGACGCCCCCGACAGCGATAACCCCAGGCTCGCTCGCCGGGTATCCGACGTTTAGATCGGCGGGAACATTTCCCGCTCCCGCCACCACTACAATGTTTGCCTGTAGGGCCGCCCTTACTGCCTGTTGCATACGGGCGGTTGCGCTGGCGACAGCGGAGATGCTGATTACGTCCGCCCCGCGAGTTATAGCGAATTCTATTCCGGCTGCCAGATCGTCTGTGTTTTCACCGTCGCTCGCTTGTTTGCCTCGGATTGGAAGTATCTTTGCCTCGGGCGCTATTCCCAAGGCGCCTGCGCCTTCAGCTCTGCCGTGCGCGGCAATTAATCCAGCCATCCCAGTTCCATGGCCATCGGAGTCTTGACGGCCGTCGGCTGTCGTATCTACTGTTAAATCGACGCCGGCAAGCAAGTTTCTCCGCAGATCTGGGTGCGGTGCCACGCCTGTGTCTGGAACGGCCACTGTGACGCCGGCTCCCCGATTTATTTTTTGCGCTTCTTCCACCTTCAAATAGCGCAGATGCCACTGATTGTCTCGAATATCTGCAACAAAAGGAGATGGTGGCGCTGCGAATGCGGGAGCTGTCGTAGCCAGTGCTGTTACGTATATAGCTGCTGTTGTGACGACAGCTTGAGCTACAGAACCTCTCACCTATCGAACCCAATGGCTGGGCCGGGGTCGATCGGGCCCTTGTCGTCGGGTGGGCGGACGATAGGGGGTACGCCTTCCTCAGTCTCCCATGGATGATCTGGATCCCATGGCCGAGGGCAATGGTCGCCGCGAGACCCCCTCGGAAAGCGACTGGGAGTGCTGCTGCCCGGATTGCCCGACGTCGGCGAGCCGCCGATTGGAGTGATGCCGTGGGGGCCAGCAAGTTGGGAGGCTCTTCCCGCACCGGGCCGGGAACCAGCGGCACCTGCCGGTGCGGTTCCTGCCGCCCCGCCACCGATGACTCCACCAACCGGATTCACACGACGGGGCGGGACCACCGATCCTGGCTGGCCCAGGTTGCTCCCAGGCGGGCCGCCGATCAACCCGCCGAACGGCTGGGATTTGACGGGGTTGTTAGGGAGAAGACCGTTCGTGCTTCCTGAATTTGGTCGGCTGGGGGGCGCCTTCGGTTCGCTGAGATGGCTTGGCGGCGTGGGTCGGCCTGCGGGACCTCGGAGCGCGGGAAGGGAAGGCGGGGTCCCGAGGCTTGGCTGAGGCATCGGGGACTGAGGTGGCGCGAGAGGGGGTGCGCCTGGGTGAGTAGGTGCCAGCGCCGGCCCGGCCCCACCGAGGATGGGACCGATGCCGGGTGCCACAGGAGCCGATATGGACTGCCCTGGGGTTGTTGGCCGGCTAAGGCGTGCGGTCGTGCCGGACACGGCTATAGGCACAGGCATGACGGGTGGGATGACAGGCGGCTGCGCTGACGGCTCCGACGGCCCTGATGGATGGTCGATGCTGGGCCACGCCCGTTGTGGCGGTTGGCGGAGCATGGCTTGGGCTTGTTGGAGTTCGCCGCTCAAGCCCGACATCAGGTTCCGGGCCTGAACGTTCAGCCGCTCCAGGTCCGCGTCCGTCACCGGTGACTGGGCCGGCAGGCGGCTGCCGGCCACCGCGTTCGGGTCGGCGGCGATCTCCTCGTACGCCTGCTTCTGCTGGAGTTTGGCCGCGTACTCGTCGTGGAGGGGCTTGAGTTCGGCGCGGGTGCTGCCGATGGCGCGGGTGGCGGCGGCGAGCGCGTCGTAGTTGGCGGCGGCGGCGTCGTGGGTGCGTTGCACCTTGTCGATGAGCTGGTCCAGTTCGCCGATGTACGCCCGGGCGGCGGCGTTGGTCTCCGGCGGCCACGCCTCGGCGAGCCCCCGCCGGTACTCCCGGAGGCGGCCGAGGTGGGCCAGGGCGAGGTCGCAGATCTTGCGCCAGCCGGCGACCTGCTTCCACTGCCCGGTGGTGTCCTGGTCCTGGAGGCACGCCCACATGCTGTTCACGTCCATCAGGCGCCAGTCGGTGAGGCCCGAGGTGCGGCCGCTGCCCCGTTCGATCACGGCAGCACCACCGGCCCGTCCTCCGGCCCGGTCGGATCGTGCAGCGGCGGTGTGGGGCGGGGCATGGTTGTGGTCGGCCGGGCGAGCGCCCGTTCGACGTCGGCGACGCGGGCCGCGGTGAAGGCATCCGAGTGCTGGTATTTGCTGGCGATGAGGCCGGCGGCCTCGGCCAGGTGGCCGGTGGCGGGGACCATGCCCCACACCACCTGGGCGGCGGCCGTCTGGGTCTCGTGGTGCGCCTGGAGGAACTGCACCAGCTCGACGAACGCGTCGGCCGGGTTGGGGATCTCCGCCTTCAGGTCGTCCGCGATGTACGACAGGTGCGGCGCGTAGTTGCGCGCGACCTCGTCCTGGAGCCGGTCGGCGAACTCGCGCATCTGCCGGATGTCGGCCTCGATGCCGCCGTAGCCGCGCAGCCAACCCGCCGGCTGGTTCTCCTCGGGGATCATCGACCCTCCTGCCTGTCACCGAGCCGTTTCCCTGAGTGAGGTTAACGGCTCGCGGCGGATACCGGCAGGGGCGTACTCCGAGAAGGGTCAGCGGGGCAGGCCGGAGGCGCGCCACGCGCCCGGACCGGCGACGGGCGCGGCGCCCGCCGGACGGGCGCTGCGCGCCCAGTGCGAGACGGTGGCCGGCGCGGGGGCGGCCGTCGGTCGGGTCCGCACGACGATCGCGCCGACCAGCGCGGCCAGCTCCTCGGCGGTGGGCACCCCGCGGACGATCCGGAACAGCGGCTCTTCGGCAGACATGCCTTCAGGGTACGCGTCGAGAACTTGACCTTCGCCGCACAGTGGCGTGCCGGCGGTGTGCGGGTTGAGGCTGCCGGGTACCGTCTCAGCGATGTCTAACGCGCTTCCCCAACTTGTCGCCGACCGGTACCGGCTCATCTCGCCGCTCGGGCAGGGCGGCATGGGTCGGGTGTGGAAAGCGCGTGACGAGGTGCTGCACCGGGACGTGGCGATCAAGGAACTCGTCCCGCCGCCCAGCCTCACCCCGGAGGAACGCCGGGAGATGCGCGAGCGCTCGCTGCGGGAGGCGCGGGCGATCGCCCGGCTCAACAACATCAACGTGGTCCGCATCTTCGACGTGCTGCGTACCGACGGCGATCCGTGGATCGTCATGGAGTACGTGCCGTCGAAGTCCTTGCAGGACACCATCGCCGAGGACGGCCCGGTGTCGCCGGCGAAGGCCGTCGAGATCGGCCTCGGGGTGCTGGGCGCGCTGAAGGCCGCGCACAAGGCCGGCATCATGCACCGCGACGTCAAGCCGGGCAACGTGCTGCTCGGCAACGACGGCCGGGTGGTGCTCACCGACTTCGGCCTGGCCACCATCCCGGGCGACCCGAACGTCACCCGCACCGGCATGGTGCTCGGCTCGCCCGCGTACATCGCGCCGGAGCGGGCGCGGGACGGCACGGCGGGTCCGGAGGCCGACCTCTGGTCGCTGGGCGCGACCCTCTACGCGGCCGTGGAGGGCAAGTCGCCGTACGCCCGGCCGTCGGCGATCGCCACCCTGGCCGCGCTGGCCACCGAGCCGCTGCCGCCGCCGAAGAACGCCGGGCCGCTCAAGCCGGTCCTCCAAGGGCTGCTGCGCAAGGACCCGGCCGAGCGGATCACCGCCGACGTGGCGGAGCGCCTGCTCCGCAAGGCCGCCGGCCGGCGCGCGAAGAGCATCTCGCTGCTGGACGGCGTACGCCGGCCGGGGCCGAACGGTCCGCGCGAGCCGCGCCCGCCGCTGGTGCCGCCGCCGCGCCCCACGGACGAGCGCTCCGCGCGGCCGTCCACCCCGCGCGTGTTCGCCCCGGGTACGGCGGCTGCGGGGGCCGCCGTCGGGGCGACCGACTCCGCCGACGCGGCACCGACCGCGAAGGTGAGTCCGCCTGCGGCCGAGCCGACCACGAAGCTCGACCCCACGCCACCGCCGGCCGTCGACGACACCCGGGTGGACGATCCCTCCCCGGCCCTCGACGAGACCCGGGTGGACGACGCGCCGGCCGTCCCGAACACGCCGCCGTCTCCGCCGAAGAACCCGACCTCCGTCCTGGCCGCGCCGGTGAGCCCGGCGCCGTCGACCGGCCGGGCCGCGGTCATTCCGGGTACGAAGCCGGAGCGCAACCGCCGCAACCTGCTGATCGGCGCGCTGGTCGCGCTGCTGCTGCTCGGCCTCCTGGTGGCGGTGCCGCTGCTCAACCGCGGCGACGACAAGGGCGACGACGGCGGGCAGCCGGCCGCCGCCACGACGGGTGCCCCGGCCCCGACCAGCGCCGCACCCACCTCGGCCGCCCCGAGCAGCGCAGCCCCCAGCCCGACCCCGTCGGCGACCCCCTCTGCCACCGGCTTCGCCCTGCCGGCGGGCTGGCAGTTGTACGAGGGGCCGATCGGGTTCAAGGTGCCGATCCCGAAGGGGTGGAAGGCGAGGGTGCGCTCCGCCGACAACTCGGTGGTGCTGTACGAGGTCGGTGGCGCGAACCGAGTGCTGCTCATCCAGTGGACGCCGACGCCAAAGAAGGACGCGGTCGCGGACTGGCAGCAGCAGGAGCCGAACCGCGCGAGCCGCGTGGACAACTATCAGAACTTGGGAATCAAGCGCTGCGACTGGTACCGGACCTGCGCGGACTGGGACTGGTTGGAGACGCGGGACGGGGTTCGCTTCCACGTCCGCAACCGCGGCGTGGCCACCGCCAGCAACCGGGGCTATGCCCTGCGCTGGGAGGTGCCCGCGAGTTCCTGGGAGGCCGACCTGGCGAGCTGGAACACCATCATCAAGGGCTTCCAGCCGGACCGGGAGAACTGAGTCGGGGACTCCCGCTGTGAAACTGGCTCGCATGGCCTTCCGTCGTACGGGGTACTGAACCCGCGACGACGGAAGGAGGTACGACATGGGCCACCGACACAAGGACACCGGGCCCCGGCTGGCACTGTGGATGCTGGTCGCGCTCGGGGACATCGTCCTGCTGCTGGTGAGCGCGGGTCTGTCCGCGCCGGTCGCGGTGCTCACGGTCGTGGCCCTCGTCGTCGCGGGGGTGGCGACGTGGCGGCTGGCCCGGTGGACCACCCTGACCGGGCGGGGCGCCGTCCCCGTGTCGGCCGGCCCGCGACGCAGGGCCTGACCAGGCAGCACAGACGACGGCGGCAGCCGGACCGGGTGGTCCCGCTGCCGCCGGTCGCTGTCGTGGCTGGGGATCAGGCGGTGTTGTTGGCCAGGGCGATCAGGCGGGTACGGTCGCCGTTCCAGTAGTCGCGGTCGACGCTGCCGCTGATGCCGGAGACCGAGCCGCTGGCGGTGTACTGCCAGAAGCTCCAGACGGGGGCGCCGGCGGGCAGGGTGCCCGGGGAGGTGGACCAGCGGGCGATCCAGAGGGGGTGGTTGGCCCAGGGGCCGGTCCAGCTGCCGGTGCACTGGTTCCACCAGCTGGTGGTGGTGTAGATGACCGCGTAGCGGGTGGTGCGGGCCTTGTAGCGGTTGAGGAAGTCGCTGATCCAGGTGCGCATCCCGGAGGTGGTCAGGCCGTAGCAGTAGCCGCCGCTGTAGGGGTTGGCCTCCAGGTCGAGGGCGGCCGGCAGGGTACGGCTGTCGGCGGACCAGGCGCCGCCGTTGCTGGCCAGGTAGTCGGCCTGGGCCGCGCCGCCGGAGATGTTCGGCCGGGCGAAATGGTAGGCGCCGCGGATCACGCCGGCGTAGTAGGCGTTGGTGTAGTTGGAGTTGAAGGCCGGGTCCTTGTAGCTGGTGCCCTCGGTGGCCTTGATGAAGGCGAACTGGATGCCGGCGTTGCGCACGCTGGTCCAGTTGATCGTGCCCTGGTAGTGGGAGACGTCGATGCCGGGGGTGGTAGCCGCGGCCGCCGGTCCGGCGGTGGCGACGAGGGCCGCCGCCGCGGTGGCGACGACGGTGAGACCGGCGGCGAGCAGCCGGCGTACGGACAGTCTACGGACCATTGAAGCCTCCATGGACGTCAATTGATTGACGACCATACTTGGAGGTAACTACCCAAGATCACAAGAGGGCTTAAAGAAATTTTCATCGACGGTCATCGTCGCCCGGATGTCTCATCGAGCACGGGATCCGGACGATTGCGTAAAGCCGCATCTTGACCAGACGATCGACAACTGCGTTCTGGGCGGTAGGCTCCCCGGCCATGCCCCTCCTCGACGGCCTGACCACCATCTGGGACAAGTTGATGAGCGCGCAGCCCGACCCGCCGCCGTTGCTGGTCCTGCTCACCGCCGTCGTCGCGGTCGTGGTGGTGGCCACCCGGCTGCCCTGGCGGATCGCCCGCAACGCGGTGACCATCGCCCACGAGGGCGGCCACGCGCTGGTGGCGCTGCTCACCGGCCGGAAGCTGCGCGGCATCCGGCTGCACTCGGACACCTCCGGGCTGACCCTCTCGGCCGGGCGCCCCACCGGCCCGGGCATGATCCTCACCCTGCTCGCCGGGTACGTCGCCCCGTCGCTGGTCGGTCTCGCCGGGGCGTGGCTGCTCGCCGGCAACCGGATCACCCTGCTGCTCTGGGTCGCGGTGGCGCTGCTGCTGGCCATGCTGGTCATGATCCGCAACGTGTTCGGCGTGCTGTCGCTGCTGGTCACCGGCGGTGTGGTGCTCGCCGTCTCCTGGTACGCGTCCCCGCAGGTGCAGGCCGCCTTCGCCTGGACCTCGGTGTGGTTCCTGCTGCTCGGCGGCGTACGCCCGGTGGTGGAGCTGCAACGGCTGCGCAGCCGGGGCCGGATGCCGCAGTCCGACGCCGATCAGCTCGCCCGGCTCACGCCGTTCCCGCCGCTGTTCTGGGTGGGCGTCTTCATGCTGGTCAGCCTGGCCACGCTCGCCGTCGGCGCGCTGCTGCTCGCCGGCCCGATCCTCACCGACGCCGGCCTCACCATCTGACCCCCCACGCTGGCTCTGCCACCTGGCTGCGGCGGCCCGACCCGGGCCAGGGCAGAATCGGACAGATGCGGTACGTGATCATCGGAGCGGGCGCGGTCGGCGGCACCATCGGCGTACGGCTGGGGGAGGCCGGCCGCGACGTGACGCTGGTGGCCCGCGGCGCGCACCTGGCCGCGATCCAGGAGCGGGGCCTGACCCTGCGGACGCCGGACGGCACGGTGACCGGCCGGCTGCCCGCGGTGGCCGGGCCCGACGAGCACCCGCTGCCCGCCGACACGGTGCTGGTGCTGACCGTCAAGTCGCAGGACACCGAGGCCGCGCTGGCCACCTGGGTGGACGCCCCGGTCGAGGGCGGCGGCACGGCGGGCGAGCGGCTGCCGGTCGTGCTCGCCCAGAACGGCGTCGCCAACGAGCGGGCCGCGCTGCGGCTCTTCGCCCGGGTGCACCCGGTCTGCGTCTGGCTGCCCGCCACCCACCTGGAACCGGGTGTGGTCGTCGCCAACGGGCACCCGCATCCGGGCATGCTCCACCTCGGCCGCTACCCGTCCGGATCGGACGACACCAGCCGGGCGATCGCCGCCGACCTGGGCGCCGCCGGGTTCGTCGCCCCGGTGCGCGACGACGTGATGCGCTGGAAGTACGGCAAGCTGCTCGGCAACCTCGGCAACGGCCTGCAGGCCCTGCTCGGCTCGGACATCCCCGAGCCGCTCGCCGCCCGGGTACGCGCCGAGGGGGAGGCGGCGCTCGCCGCCGCCGGCATCCCGCACACCACGCGGGAGGAGGAGGCCGCCGAGCGGGGTGACCGGGTACGGCACCGGCCCGTCGACGGGGAGGAGCGGGCCGGCGGCTCCACCTGGCAGAGCCTGGCCCGGGGCGCCGGTTCCGCCGAGGCCGACCACCTCAACGGCGAGATCGTGCTGCTCGGCCGGCTGCACGGCGTACCGACCCCGGCGAACGAGGCCGTCCAGGCCGCCGTCCGTCGGGCGGTCCGCGAGCGGATCCCCGCCGGCCGCTTCCCCCTCGCCGAGCTGGAGAAAATGGTCGGCTGACCGGGCAACCGCACGCCGGGCGCCAGGCGTGTCCCCTGCGAACACGGGGAGGTGACAGGTGCCCGACAGCGACGGATTCGACGAGTTCTACCGGGGCAGCCGGCAACGGCTGCTCGGCTTCGTCTACGTGCTCACCGGTGACCTGGCCGAGGCGCAGGACGCCGTGCAGGAGGCGTACATCCGGGCCTGGCAGCGCTGGTCGACGGTGTCCGGGTATGACGACCCGGAGTCCTGGGTGCGGGTGGTGGCCAGCCGGGTCGCGGTGAGCCGGTGGCGCAGCCTGCGGAGCCGGGCCCACGCGTACCTGCGGCACGGGGCGCCGGCGGACGTCCCCGCGCCGAGCACCGAAACGCTGGAGGTGGTGGCCGCGTTGCGCCGGCTGCCCGAGGCCCAGCGCACCGCCATCGCGTTGCACTACCTGCTCGGCATGCCGGTGGCCGAGGTGGCGCGGGAGACCGAGGCGCCGGTGGGCACCGTCAAGGCCCGGTTGTCCCGGGGGCGGGCCGCGCTCGCCGGGCTGCTCGCCGTCGTGGATCTGGAGGAGGAGGCCGCAGATGCGTGACGATACGTTCGTCGAACTGTTGGCGCGGGACCTGCGGGACGTCCGCTGGCCCGAGCCGGCCGAGATCCGGGCCACGGCCCGGCGCCGCAGCCGGCGTACGGCGATCGCCGCCGCTGCGGCGGTGCTGGCGGTCGCCTCGGTCTCCGCCGTCCTCGTGGGCCGGGCCCAGGCCCCGGCGCCGTCCCCGGCCGCTTCCGTCGGCGGACATGCGGAGATCCCGACCGAGGCGATGCTGGACCCGGCCGACGTGCCGGTGAGCAGCGACGAGCGGCTCGGCGACACCGGCCTCGGCGAGCGGGTCCGGGTCGACGACGTGCTCGCCGGCTGCGGGCGGGACCAGGGGGTGTCGCCGGCCCCGGCCGAGTCGCGCTTCTCCCGCTCGCAGACCCTGATCGGCACCCAGGCGGTGGACGGGTTCGCCACCCACCGGAGCCCGGTGATCAGTCAGGACGTCTACCGGTCGGCGTCGGCGGACGCCGTCTTCACCGACCTCGACCGACTCGTCGCGGCCTGCGCGTCGTGGCGGCAGGCGAACACCGTCCAGCGGGACGGCGGCCCGGTCACCCTCACGTTCGTGCACGGCTGGAGCGTGGCCGCCCGCGACTTCGCCGGTGACCGGTCGGCCCTGCTGCGGCACACGGTGACCCAGCTGACGGACTCGGCCACCGGCGGGCCGGCCCAATTTCCGATGGCGGCCGAGTACACGCTGGTCGTCCGGGTCGGCGACCTGGTCACCGTGCTGCGGCCGGGAGAGCCGCTCCGCCCCGGTGTGCCGGGCAGCACGGTCACCGAGGCGAGACTGCTCGACGTGGGGCGGGCCGCGGCCGACCGGATGTGCCTCGCCGCGAACCCCGGCTGCTGACGCGTCGAGGCCCTGCCGGACGTCCGGCAGGGCCTCGACGGGAACCACTACAGCGGGATGTTGCCGTGCTTCTTCGGCGGCAGCGTCTCGCGCTTGGTACGCAGCACCCGCAGCGCCCGGACGATCTGGGTACGGGTCTCGTGCGGCGGGATGACCCCGTCGACGTACCCGCGCTCGGCGGCGATGTACGGGTTGGCCAGGGTGTCCTCGTACTCGGCGATCTTCTCGGCCCGGACCGCGGCCGGGTCCTCGGCGTTGGCCAGTTCCTGCCGGTAGAGGATGTTCACCGCGCCCTGCGCGCCCATCACCGCGATCTGCGCGGTGGGCCAGGCGAAGTTCAGGTCGGCGCCGAGGTGCTTGGAGCCCATCACGTCGTACGCGCCGCCGTACGCCTTCCGGGTGATCACGGTGACCTTCGGGACGGTGGCCTCGGCGTACGCATAGATGAGCTTCGCGCCGCGCCGGATGATGCCGTCCCACTCCTGCCCGGTGCCGGGGAGGAAGCCGGGCACGTCCACGAAGGTCAGCACCGGGATGTTGAACGCGTCGCAGGTCCGGACGAACCGGGCCGCCTTCTCCGAGGCGGCGATGTCGAGGGTGCCGGCGAACTGCATCGGCTGGTTGGCGACCACGCCCACCGGGCGGCCCTCGACCCGGCCGAAGCCGACCACGATGTTCTGCGCGTACAGCGGCTGGACCTCGAGGAACTCGCCGTCGTCGAGGACGTGCTCGAGCACCCGGTGCATGTCGTACGGCTGGTTCGCCGAGTCCGGGATCAGCGTGTCCAGCTCCCGGTCCGCGTCGGTGATCTCCAGCTCGGCCGGGGCGTCGTAGACGACCGGCTCGTCCAGGTTGTTCGACGGCAGGTACGACAGCAGCGCCTTGACGTACTCGATCGCGTCCTCCTCGTCGGTGCCGAGGTAGTGCGCGTTGCCGCTGCGCGCGTTGTGGGTGCGCGCGCCGCCCAGCTCCTCCATGCCCACGTCCTCGCCGGTGACCGTCTTGATCACGTCGGGGCCGGTGATGAACATGTGCGAGGTCTGGTCGACCATCACGGTGAAGTCGGTGACCGCCGGGGAGTAGACCGCGCCGCCCGCGCAGGGGCCCATGATCAGGGAGATCTGCGGGATGACGCCGCTGGCCCGGACGTTGCGGAAGAAGATCTCCCCGTAGAGGCCGAGCGAGGCGACCCCCTCCTGGATCCGGGCGCCGCCGGAGTCGTTGATGCCGATGACCGGGCAGCCGATCTTCATGGCCAGGTCCATCAGCTTGACGATCTTCTCGCCGAAGACCTCGCCGAGGGAACCGCCGAAGACGGTGAAGTCCTGCGCGAAGACGCAGACCTGCCGGCCGTCCACCGTGCCGTAGCCGGTCACCACGCCGTCGCCGTACGGCCGGGTCCGCTCCAGGCCGAAGTTGGTGGAGCGGTGCCGGGCGAACTCGTCCATCTCGACGAAGGAGCCCTCGTCGAGGAGCATCTCGATCCGCTCCCGGGCGGTCTTCTTGCCCCGCGCGTGCTGCTTCTCGACCGCCCGCGCCGACCCGGCGTGCACCGCCTCGTCGAGCCGTCGCTCCAGGTCCGCCAGCTTGCCGGCGGTCGTGTGGATGTTGATCCCGGTCTCGGTAGTCACCCACGGAATATAACGATGGTTCAGGTCGGTGCGGCTGTGCAGTGTGCCTCACCAGCTTCCCGGCGACCGGCGCGGTGCCGGGCCGTAGGCTGACGGGATGTCCGGCTCGCCGTACACCGATCTCGACCGCCCGCCGCTCTCGGCGGCCCGGCTGCGGCGCGCGCTGGTCGCCCCACACGGGCCCTGGCGCCGCCTGGAGCTGCGCGCCGAGACCGGCTCGACCAACGCGGACGCCGTCGAGGCGGCGCGGGCCGGCGAGCCGGAGGGCCTGGTGGTGGTGGCCGAGCGGCAGACCGCCGGGCGCGGCCGCCGGGGCCGGGTCTGGCAGTCGCCGCCCCGGGCCGGCATCGCGACCAGCGTCCTGCTCCGCCCCGGTGAGGCCGTCGCGGAGCGCGGCTGGTCGCCCGTGCCACCCCAGGGGTACGGCTGGCTGCCGCTGCTCGCCGGGGTCGCCCTGGTCGAGGCGGTGGCCCGGCTGGCCGAGCTGGACGCCCGCCTGAAGTGGCCCAACGACCTGCTGATCGACGGCGCGAAGTGCGCCGGAGTGCTGGCCGAGGCGGTGCCGGGCGACTCAGCGGCCCAGCCGCCAGCCATCGTGGTCGGCATCGGCCTGAACGTCACCCTCCGCGCCGACGAGCTGCCGGAGAACCCCACCGGGCTGCCGGCCACCTCGCTCCAGCTCGCCGGGGCCGCCGCCACCGACCGCGACCCGCTGCTGCGCGCCCTGCTCCGCGCCCTCGCCGACTGGTACGACCGGTGGCGCTCGGCCGGCGGTGACGCGGTCGCCAGCGGCCTGCGGGAGGCGTACGTGGCGGCCTGCGCGACGGTGGGCCGGCAGGTCCGGGTGCTGCTCCCGGACGGGCGGGAGGTGCAGGGCACGGCCACCGGGGTGGACGCCGACGGCCAGCTCCTGGTCGACGGGGCGGAGGGCCAGTTGCGTCTCGCGGCGGGCGACGTGCTGCATCTGCGCTGAAAGGAAGGGCCCCTTGTTAACGCCTCCGGTAGAGGAGGGGCCGCTTCTTAACACCCGCCGCGCGGCTGATCCCCGGGCGAGCGCCGACCGGTTACGGTCAGCGCGTCCTGTTCTGCGAGGAGGTTCCCGTGGCGTTCCCCGAAGACGTGCTCACCGAGGACGAGCACGTCGTGCTGCACCTGCACCCGCACTGGAAGGCCCTGATCCGGCCGATCCTGGTGCTGGTGCTCGCCGTCGCGGCGGTGGTCGCGGGCTGGGTCCTGCTGCCCGAAGGTGACGGCGGCACGATCGCGCTCTACGTGATCGCCGCGCTCGGCCTGGCGCTGGTGCTCTGGCTGGGCCTGTGGCCGTTCCTGATCTGGCGCACCACCCACTACCTCTTCACCAACGAGCGGGTGCTGCTCCAGGAGGGGGTCTTCTCCCGCAACCGGCGGGACCTGCCGCTGACCCGGATCAACGACCACTCGATGCACCAGCGGTTCGTGGAGCGGCTGCTCGGCTGCGGCACGCTGACCATCGAGTCGGCGGGTGAGCGTGGCCAGTCGGTGCTCACCGACGTGCCGCACGTCGACAAGGTGCAGACCAAGCTCTACGAGCTGGTCGAGGCCCACCACGACAAGCACAGCCTGGGCGACGGCGAGATGCGCGAGATCCTGGCCGACATGACCGAGGGCAAGCCCCTCCGCGACCCCTCCGCCTGACCCCCCGGATCCATCGCGGTGATGATCAAGGAGTTCGTGTCGGGATCGGGAACTTTCCCGACGCGAACTCCTTGATCGACCAGGACCGGGTCAGCGGCGGTCAGCGGCGGGGCGAGCGGCGGAGGGTGGGCTGGAGTTCGGCGGCCAGCTCGGCGTCCAGGGTGCCGCCGAGGCCGGCTTCCGCGGGGGCGGGGCGACCCTGCGGCGGGGCGAAGTCGCCCCGTCGCTTCACCACGTGCCCCGGCCGGGGCTCGGTCTCCTCCAGCTCGCTGACCGACTCGGCCAGTTCGGCCACCGGGTCCAGCTCCGCCACGTTGTCCCACTCGTCCCGGGGAATGGCGTGCCAGTTCTCCTCGGCGTGCTGCGGGACCGGTTGGAAGACGAAGGTCCGGTACGACCAGAAGCGGAACAGGGTGGCCAGCAGCACGCCCCCGGTCTTCGCCACGTTCAGCATCAGCAGGCTGGTCACGCCGAGGCCGTACTTCGCCGCCGCCAGCACGCCGAGTTCGATGAGCAGGCCGGTGGCGTTGAACAGGAAGAACAGCGCGTATTCGCGCTTGAGTGCGGACTTCGGTCGGTCCCGGTACGTCCAGTGCCGGTTCATCAGATACGACGTGATCGTGGCCACGATGGTCGCGACCACCGTCGCCTTGAGCTGGCCGTTACGGAAAACCGTGAGTGCCAGCGCATTGAACACCGCGTAATTGATGACGGTGTTGATGCCGCCGACGACGCCGAATTTGAGCGCCTCGTGGACGAACTTCTGCCAGCGCTCGGGCAGTAGACGGACAAGAGGCATGCGGAACACCTTAGGGCAGCGGGCAGGGCCGACTCGGCCCGGCGGGACGGGGTGGGCGGTAGGTCACGCCCCGGACTCTCGGTCGTGGCTCGTTCCCGGAACGGGGGGAGTTCCCGCCTCCACGAAAACGAACCGCCGGTACGACCAGAATCGGAACAGCGTCCCGAGGCCGGTGCCGACGATGAAGCTGGCGATGTTGTCGGCCAGTGGGGTCTGGAACACCTCGGGCCAGATGCTGCCCAACCCGTAGCGACTGATGGCGAGGCAGGCGACCGCGATGCCCAGGCCCACCCCGTTGAAGAAGAAGAAGAGCGCGTACTCCCGGGCCGGGTGGGAGCGCTGGCGGTGCCGCCAGGTCCAGAACCGGTTGCCGAGGAACGCCAGGGTGGCCGCGATCACCGTGGAGATGGTCTTCGCCGCCACCGGCGGTACGTGCCGGACGCTGGCCAGGTAGTTGAAGAGCGCGAAGTCGACCAGGAACGCGAACCCGCCCACCGTGGCGAACTTGCTCAGTTCGCGGACCAGGTGCCCGAAGCGGTCGACGAGTGCGCCGAACAGGCCCGGGCGGGTGTGCGGAGACCCCTCCTGGTCCCGGGTCATCGTCGCGGCCACCCGCCGAGAGTACCGGTTCCATGCCCGTGGGAGCGGTAACAAGACAGAGAGTGGGACCCGCGTGCCCGGCGACCCGGGCCGCGCCCGACGGCCACCGGCGTTTCCGGGCCGCGTGAGCGGAGGGTGACCGGCTGTCGCGTAATTGTGGACGGGATCACGGAATCGTCGTTCGCGACACCGAGGTGTGCTTAGGCGCATCGGGCGTCCGTCACCGGTCCGCGTCGTCGGGGCCTGTCCAAGGTTCTCCGCAAGATTTGCGTGAAACTGCGCGCGAAAGCGGGTATCAGATCGCGATGCCGCAGCGTGGCCGTACCTTGTGCAGTTCTTCACAACCAGTCCCACTGACTCGCGAGGCAGGCCGGTTTACGCTGAGCCCAATCCCAGGTTTCCACGAGGCGACGCACCAGCTCGCCAGAACTCGTGCATCCCATACATCGGTCAGCGTCGACCACAAGGAGATGTGACATGGTTGCTCCGGCTACTGTTCGGGGTATCGATCAGGCCCCGACGTCCCACCCCAAACTGCTCGCCTGGGTACGTGAGGTCGCGGAACTGACCACCCCCGACCGGGTGGTCTGGGTGGACGGGTCCGATGAGGAGTGGCGTCGCCTCACCGACGAGCTCGTCGAGAACGGCACCCTGATCCGGCTGAATCCCGAGAAGAAGCCCAACTCGTTCTACGCGCGGACCGACCCGACGGACGTCGCCCGGGTCGAGGAGCGGACCTTCATCTGCTCCGTCGACGAGGCGGACGCCGGCCCCACCAACAACTGGATGGCGCCGGCCGAGATGAAGCGGACGATGACGGAGCTGTACCGCGGCTGCATGCGCGGACGCACGATGTACGTCATCCCGTTCGTCATGGGCCCGGTCGAGGCGGAGAAGCCCATGTTCGGTGTCGAGATCACCGACAGCGGCTACGTGGTCGCCTCGATGCGCATCATGACCCGGATGGGCGCCAAGATCCTGGAGGCGATGGGCGACGACGCCGACTTCGTGCAGGCGCTGCACTCGATCGGCGCCCCGCTCGCGCCGGGCCAGCAGGACGTGCCGTGGCCGTGCAACGACACCAAGTACATCTCGCACTTCCCGGAGACCCGGGAGATCTGGTCGTTCGGCTCCGGTTACGGCGGCAACTCGCTGCTCGGCAAGAAGTGCTACTCGCTGCGCATCGCCAGCGTGATGGGCCGCGACGAGGGCTGGCTCGCCGAGCACATGCTGATCCTCAAGATCACCTCGCCGGAGGGCAAGGTCTACCACATCGCCGGCGCCTTCCCGTCGGCCTGCGGCAAGACCAACCTCGCCATGCTGGAGCCGACCATCCCGGGCTGGAAGGTCGAGACCATCGGCGACGACATCGCCTGGATGCGGTTCGGCCCGGACGGCCGCCTCTACGCGATCAACCCGGAGTTCGGCCTCTTCGGCGTCGCGCCGGGCACCGACTGGAAGACCAACGCCAACGCGATGCGGACGCTGGACCGCGGCAACTCCGTCTTCACCAACGTGGCCCTCACCGACGACGGCGACATCTGGTGGGAGGGCATGGGCGAGCCGCCGGCCCACCTGATCGACTGGAAGGGCAACGACTGGACGCCGGAGAGCGAGAACCTCTCCTCGCACGCGAACAGCCGGTTCTGCACCCCGATCACGCAGTGCCCGATCCTGGCCGAGGACTACTACGACCCGAACGGCGTCCCGATCGACGCGATCCTGTTCGGCGGCCGGCGCCGGGACACCGTCCCGCTGGTCACCGAGGCCCGGGACTGGGTGCACGGCGTCTACATGGGGGCCACGCTCTCCTCGGAGACGACCGCCGCCGCGTCCGGCGCGGTCGGCGTCGTGCGCCGCGACCCGATGGCCATGCTGCCGTTCATCGGATACCACGCCGGTGACTACTTCCGGCACTGGATCGAGATGGGCAAGGGCGTCGACGGCGACGAGGCCAAGCTGCCCAAGATCTACTACGTGAACTGGTTCCGCAAGGACCCCGAGGGCAACTTCCTCTGGCCGGGCTTCGGCGAGAACTCCCGGGTGCTCAAGTGGGTCATCGAGCGGATCGAGGGCACCGCCGAGGCCGTCGAGACCCCGATCGGCATGGTTCCCGCCCTGGACGCGCTCGACGTCGAGGGCCTGGACATGACCCCGGAGGACGTCCGGATCGCGCTCAAGGTCGACCCGGAGGAGTGGCGCAACGAGCTGCCGCTGGTCACCGAGTGGTTCGAGAAGTTCGGGGACAAGCTCCCCGGCGTCCTCTGGGCCGAGCTGGACGCGCTGCGCGCCCGGCTGGACGCGGAGCCGCAGCGGTAGGAGGTGTGACGGTTGCCCGTACCGGGCACCATCGGATCCCATGAGGACGGCCGCCGAACCTGTCGAGGTTCGGCGGCCGTCCGCCGTCCGGGCGCTCACCACCCTGCTCGCCGTCACGGCCGCGGCCACCGTCGTGGTCGAGCTGCTCAACTACTGGTACGCCCCGGAGCAGGAGTTCGGCCTCGCGGTACGCACCGGCTGGGCGCTGCTCCGCTCGCTCGGTTTCCTGGTGCTGATCGGGCACGTCAACCGGGGCCGGGTGGCGGCCAGGCCGTTCGGGCTGATCCTGGCGGTCACCACGGTCTTCGCGGTGGGGCGACTGGTCGTACCCCGGTCGGGGGTGCCGCCGCTGCCCGGCCTGCTCGGGTTCGGGCTGCTCACCGCGCTCTGTCTGGCCGTGGTGGTGCTGCTGTACCGCTCGGACGCGGTCGCCGGGCATTTGGTCCGGCACCGCAAGGGCCTGGTCGTCGAGGGCGGGGTGATCTCCTGGCGGGAGGTCACGCCGAAACGGCCGCCGGTCACCGGCTGGCTGCTCACCGCCCGGGTGGCCGCGTTCACCTACAGCCCACTGATGCTGGTCCCGGCGCTGGTCGCCGGTGGCTCCGTACTCGACGGCCGGCTCAGCGCGGTGCCGGCGGTGCTGTTCTGGTTCGCCGCCGGCATCGTGGTCAGCTACCTGGTGCTGTTCTGCACCGCGTTCCTGCTGCGTGACCGGCGCTGGGCGCGGAAGTTCCTGGTCGTCGTCACCCTCGGCAGCCTCGCGATCGACCTGCCGCTGTGCTGGTGGCTCCTCGGCGTGGACGGCCTCGTCCGCGACGGTGCCCCCCTCCTGGCCGCCGCCCTGCTCTGCCTCTGGTCCCTCCACCGCGCCACCTCTCCCGGTGACCCGTCACGTCGATCATGAGTTTGGCGGCCATCTCGATCTCCGCCACTGCCGCCAACTTCATGATCAACGCGGGTGGGTGGCGGGCGGTGGGGCGCGGCGGGGCGGAAGCGGGGTGGGTGCGGGGGAGGATGGTGGGGTGGCGGACGAGTACGACGTGATCGTGGTCGGAGCCGGGCCGGCGGGGGTCGCCGCCGCGCTGGCGGCGCGGCGGGGCGGGGGCCGGGTGCTGCTGCTGGACCGGTACGACTTCCCGCGGGACAAGGCCTGCGGGGACGGGATCGCGGCGCACGCATTGGACGTCCTCGCCGAGCTGGGGGTGACCGGCGCGGTCGACGGGTACGCCCCGTTGCCGGCGTTGCGCCTCGTCGGCCCCGGTGGCGGCACGGTGGCCCGGGCGCTGCCCCGGCCCGCGTACACGGTGCCCCGGCAGGTGTTCGACGCCCGCCTCGTGGCGGCGGCGGTCGCGGCCGGCGCCGAGGTGCGCCGGCACACCGTACGCCGGGTGGAGCAGCGCGCCGACCGGGTGGTGCTCGACGGGGAACTGGCCGCGCGGGCGGTGGTCGGGGCGGACGGCGCCGGCTCGGTGCTGCGCCGGGCGCTCGGCCACCCGGTCAACCCGGACCGCCACCTCGCGCTCGCCATCCGGGGCTACGCTCCGGCGCTGCCCGGCCCGCCCGAGCAGCTCATCGTCACCTCGTCGCCGCGCTGGCCGGCGTACGCCTGGTCCTTCCCGATCGGGGACGGCCGGGCGAACGTCGGGTACGGGGAGGTGCTACGCGGCGAGCCGTTGACCCGGGCGCACCTGCTGGACCGGCTGGCCGCCCTGCTCCCCGGCACCGATCCGGCCACGGTGACCGACCTGCGCGCCCACCACCTGCCGCTCTCCACGCACCGGCCGGCACCGGGCCGGGGCCGGGTCGTGCTGGCCGGCGACGCGCTCTCGCTGATCAATCCGTTCACCGGTGAGGGGATCTTCTACGCGCTGCGGTCCGGGGCGCTGGCCGGCGCGGCGGCCGTCGCGGCCCCGGACCGGGCCGCCCGCCGGTACGCCGACACCCTGCGCCGCCGGCTCGGGACGCACCTGCGGCACAGCTCGGCCGCGGCCTGGCTGGCCCGGCGCCGGTGGGTGGTGGACGGGGCGGTCCGGGCCGCCCGCCGGGACGACCGGGTCTACCGGACCGTGGTGGAGCTGGGACTGGGTGACGGACGTCTCGATGCGCGTACCCTGGCCATGATCGGCATCGGTCTCGGCACGCGGGATCGGCCACCGCGGCACTGATCTTCAATCCTGGTCGCTACCCTGCAAGGTGATGACTCTGCGGAAACTCCTCTACTCCGTGTACGAGCGCCGGCTGACGGCGAAGCTCGCGGGCAAGCCGGTGCCCCGGCACGTCGGCGTGATGTGCGACGGCAACCGCAGATGGGCCCGGGAGATGGGCTTCGTGGATCCGAACGACGGCCACCGGATGGGCGCCGAGCGGATCAAGGAGCTGCTGCGCTGGTGCGACGCGGCCGGCGTCGGGCACGTCACGCTCTGGCTGCTCTCCACCGACAACCTCTCCCGGCCGGCCGCCGAGCTGGATCCGCTGCTCCAGATCATCGAGGACCTCACCACGGAGCTGGCCGAGGAGGGCAACCCGTGGCGGCTGCGGATGGTCGGCGCGCTGGACGTGCTGCCCGCCCACCACGCCGCGGCCCTCAAGGCGGCCGAGGAGCGCACCCGGGAGCGCAGCGGCGGGGCGCAGGTCAACATCGCGGTCGGGTACGGCGGCCGGCGCGAGATCGCCGACGCGGTCCGCTCGCTGCTGCTGGAGCACGCGGCGGCCGGCGGCACCATCGAGGAGCTGGCCAACTCGATCGACGTCGACCACATCTCCGAGCACCTCTACACCAAGGGCCTGCCCGACCCGGATCTGATCATCCGGACCAGCGGCGAGCAGCGGCTCTCCGGGTTCATGCTCTGGCAGAGCGCCCACTCCGAGTTCTACTTCTGCGAACTCAACTGGCCCGACTTCCGCCGGGTCGACTTCCTCCGCGCCCTCCGCTCCTACGCCACCCGCCAACGCCGCTTCGGCGTCTGACCGCTCCCACCCGCCCCGCCCCGCCGGCGTCGCCCCCCCCGGGCGCGCGGCGATCTTGCAGTTCCGGTTGGCGTTTCGCAGGCCTTTGCCGCTTTTGTTCCCACCGAAAGTGCAAGATCGCTGGGGCTGGGGCTGGGGCTGGGGCTGGGGCTGGGGCTGGGGCTGGGGCTGGGGCTGGGGCTGGGGCTGGGGGTGGGGTGGGTCAGGGCAGTTGGGGGAGGGCGTGGGTGAGGAAGTCGGCGAGGGCGGCGGGGGAGTCGAGGGTGAGGTCGGCGGCGTCGGCGACCTCGTGACCGGTCTCCGGGTTGGCGACCGCGACGCAGACGCCCAGGAAGTCCGGGTCGGCGGCGGCCCGGGCGCGCAGCGCGGCGAAGGCCTTGATGTCGGAGACGTCGTCGCCGAAGTACCAGGCGCCGCCGGCCTCCCGGACCACCTCGCCGATGACCATGCCCTTGTCCCGGTCGACCGGAGGCTTCAGCTCCAGCACCATCCGCCCGGCCTGGCAGCGCAGCCCCAGCCGATCGGCCCGGGCCCGGCCCCACTCCTGCACCAGGTCGCCGAGCTGCGGGGCGGTCCGCCAGTGCAACGCGACGGAGAGCCGCTTGAACTCCACCAGGGCGCCCGGCGGCAGCTCGGCCCGGGCCTGCTCGGCCAGTTCGGCCATGGTGGGCACCCAGGGCAGGGCCGCCGGCTCGGTGACCGTCTCGCCGCCGGAGTGGCTGTGCTCCAGGCCGTAGAGCCCGTACAGGTCGATGCCGGCGAGACCGCCGAGCTGGTCGCGGAGGAACTCCACCGGGCGGGCCGAGACGATGGCGACCCGGCGTACGCGGGGGGCGAGCGCCTCCAGCGCGGCCAGCACCTTCGGCGCGGGCTGTACTGCGGTGGGGTCGTCGTCAACCGGCGCGAGAGTGCCGTCGAAGTCGAAGAAGAACACCACGTCGGCCGCGCGGGCGGCCGTGGCGCGCCACGCGTGCTCAGCGTCCAACGGGGTCCTCGGCTGCTGGTTGCCCAGATTCAACGGCGGCACGCGCGTCAGCGTACCCCGGGCACGGTGGCATATTCGTGGCCGAGATGTGACGTCCTGCGGCGCTCGGGTCAGCGTTCGGCGGCTCCCCGTCCCCGGCGCCCGAACGGCACCACGGCCGCGTCCTGGCCGTGGCTGAGCAGGTAGCCCTCCACGAAACCGGTGTTCCGGTCGCCGGTGTGCGCCTCGATCTCGTTGAGCCGCGCCACCAGGAATTCGGTGAGCGCGCTGACCCGGTCGTTCAGCCGGTCGTGCAGTTCGGCGACGACGGCGAGAACCACCGCGGTGCCGGCCGTGGTGAGGGCGAAGAGGTTGACGACCAGGGGAAGCTGTCCGCCGTTCAGCACACCGACCACCACATTGCCGGTCACGCACGATGTCACCGACACCACCGCGACCACGACTGCCAACCATTTCAGGGTCATGGACAGACCCCTCCTTCTGTCCCGCAGGGCTGAGTTCGGCTGTGTCCCGTCCCCCCGCCGATGACGAGCCCCGAGCAGTACAAACAGGGACGCTAGCGTGTCCGATCCGGGCCCGGTGGGGATCGATCGGATCTGTCCTGCCGTTCTTTCGCCATTTGCGGAACTACCTGGCGGGTCGGCTATCCGGCCTGTCTGCCTCGTTTTCCCGCATCAGCCGGCATCGTCGGGCGGTAAGCGAGGTAGCGAATGGTTTCTCGAATGTGGAACTTCTCCGCGTCGGAGACGTTCGGGTCCACCAGCCGGCGCAGCAGCGCCTCGACGTCGGGGTCCATCGGGGGCGGGGTGGGGGCGGTGCGTGGTGCCGTGGCCCGGTCCCAGCCCAGTGCGGCGAACGCCGCCGCCGGGTTGAGGCCCAGCCCCTCGCAGAAGGCGACCACCCGCTCCACCTCGGGGTCGCTGGCCCAGTCGCCGCGTACCCAACGGTTGATGGTCTGCCGGGAGACGCCGGTGCGCCGGGAGACCTCGGTGCCGCTCCAGG
Source organism: Micromonospora sp. NPDC048930 (assembly GCF_043197935.1). Classification (NCBI taxonomy): domain Bacteria; kingdom Bacillati; phylum Actinomycetota; class Actinomycetes; order Micromonosporales; family Micromonosporaceae; genus Micromonospora; species Micromonospora sp. NPDC048930. The sequence continues at coordinate 170,159 of NZ_JBICUB010000002.1, read as the reverse complement.
CCCGCATCGCGCGCGCGTCGTCCAGTGCCCGGCGGACGAAGGTGGCGAAGGCGATCTTCCGTGCGTTGGCCGTCTCGGTCACCCCGTGACGGTACGACCAGTCTCCCGTGCCGGGGTGACCCGGCACGCTGTTGTCACGCGAACGTGACGGCGGATTCGGATTCCCGGTAAACGATTCTCCGCTGCTTCTGAGGGGTGTCACCCGGGCAGAATAGATGGACGCCAGTACGGCGGTAAACAGACGAAAAGCTGATACTGTCACGCTCATGGGACAACTTACGGTGTGTCACGTGCATGAGACGACTAGTGCTCACATGCGTCACTCCGCGGGTGCCGAGGGGGTCTCGTGACCGAGCTCGCGACGCGTGCCCAGGCCTTCGGCCTGATCGCGGACGGGGTGGCCGCCGGGCTCAGCGCCCCGTGGCGTCTCTACCTCGCCCGGGGCTGCCGGTACCTCTCGCTGAGCGTCGGCGACCGGGCCGAGTGGAACGCCTGGCGTACCCACCTCGGCTGCCCCGAACTGAGCGTGCGGGTCTACGACGCCGGCGGTGAGATCCGGCGGGCGTCGGTCGCCGAGGTGATGCTGGACGGCTGTCGGATCAGCGTGGAGCTGGTCGAGGAGGTCAGCGTCGACGACCTGGAGCGGCTGCTGGTGATCGATCCGCTGGCCGAGCCGGAGGAGCGATGAGCCGGGCCGCCACGCCGACGGGGGTGATGGGATGAGCCCGTTCGTGGCCGTCGTGCTCGTGCTCGTGCTCGGCTCGACCTGCTACGCCGCCGGTCGGCTGCACGGCCAGCTCAGTTACCGGATCGGCTACCGCTTCGGCTACCGGCAGGGGTACTTCGACGGGGACCGGGGCGCCTGGAACCGGCGGCGCCGCGACGCGCAGGCCGCGATCGCCTCGGCGTTGGCCCGCCCCGCCCCGACGACGGGGACCGCCGCGGCGACCCGCGCCACGGCTCCCTTCGCCGGCACGGCCGCCCCGGCCGCGGTCACCGCCCGGCCGTCGCCGCGGGCCACCGCGACCGCACAGCTCGGTGGGCTCGTCACCCGGTCCGGCACCACCTACACCGGGTCCTCGTTCAGCGCCGCCGCACCGGTGGGCGGGCGGCAGACCGGCACCCTGGTCCGCCGGCAGGGCTGACCCGGCCCCACGAGCACGGTGCGGCGTCCGCGGCGGACACGCACCGTCGGAGTCACGTCAGACCGGTGACGGTGGCTCCGCCGGCCGGGATGCGCGCAGGGGGCATGCATCCCGGCCGGTTCCGCCGCACCCCGTTCACCTCGCGGTCAGGTGAGATCCACATGGACCACTAGCCGACGGCTTGAACTGCCGCTAGCGTCTAGCCATGGCACGGGGTTTTCCCGGGCCAGCCGGATCGCCCGGACCTGCGACCTCGCGCACGGGGCCCGCATCCGACCCCGTGTCCGACCGGGCACCGGAAGAGGCGGAACTCGGGTGGCCGGGTGCCCATCCGCGGAGCAGGCCTGTGACCACTCGCCGTACCCCCGCCGGTGCCGACCAGCCGCCGGCCGCGACCGCCACGACCCGCCGGACCACCCGCAGCCGCCGCGCGGCCGCCGGGTCGGCCGGCACCGAGGAGCCCCGACCATCCGGCCAGGCTTTCGTCCTGGACACCTCGGTCCTGCTCTCCGACCCCGCGGCGTTCCACCGCTTCGCCGAGCACGAGGTGGTGCTGCCGCTGGTGGTCATCTCCGAGCTGGAGGGGAAGCGGCACCATCCCGAACTCGGCTGGTTCGCCCGCCAGTCCCTGCGCATGCTGGACGAGCTGCGGGTGAAGCACGGCCGGCTGGACCGGCCGGTCCCCGCCAACGACCAGGGCGGCACCCTGCGGGTGGAGCTCAACCACACCGACGACGGGGTGCTGCCGGCCGGCTTCCGCAGCGACTCGAACGACGCCCGGATCCTCTCCGTGGCGCTCAACCTCGCCGCCGAGGGGCGTGAGGTCACCCTGGTCAGCAAGGACATGCCGCTGCGGGTGAAGGCGGCCTCGGTCGGCCTGCGTGCCGACGAGTACCGGCACGATCAGGCCAGCGACCCGACCTGGACCGGGATGGCCGAGCTGGAGCTGGGCGAGGAGGAGATCTCCCGGCTGTACGCGGGCGAGACGCTGGACCTGGACGGGGCCGCCGGCCTGCCCTGCCACACCGGGCTGGTGCTGCACTCCGGGCGGGGCTCGGCGCTCGGGCGGGTGCTGCCGGACAAGACCGTCCGGCTGGTCCGGGGCGACCGGGAGGCGTTCGGCGTGCACGGTCGTTCGGCCGAGCAGCGGGTGGCACTCGACCTGCTGCTGGACGAGTCGATCGGCATCGTGTCGCTGGGCGGCCGGGCGGGCACCGGCAAGTCCGCCCTGGCGCTCTGCGCGGGGCTGGAGGCGGTGATGGAGCGCCGCCGGCACAAGAAGGTGATCGTCTTCCGCCCGCTCTACGCGGTCGGCGGCCAGGAGCTGGGCTACCTGCCGGGCTCCGAGACGGAGAAGATGTCCCCCTGGGCCCAGGCGGTCTTCGACACGCTCGGTGCCGTGGTGCACGAGAACGTGCTGGAGGAGGTCACCTCGCGCGGCCTGCTGGAGGTGCTGCCGCTGACCCACATCCGGGGGCGGAGCCTGCACGACGCCTTCGTGATCGTGGACGAGGCGCAGTCGCTGGAGCGGGGCGTCCTGCTCACCGTGCTGTCCCGGATCGGCCAGGGGTCGCGGGTGGTGCTCACCCACGACGTGGCGCAGCGGGACAACCTCCGGGTCGGGCGGCACGACGGGGTGACCGCGGTCATCGAGGCGTTGAAGGGTCATCACCTCTTCGCGCACGTCACCCTCAGCCGTTCGGAGCGTTCTCCGATCGCCGCAATGGTCACGGATCTGTTGGAGGACATCCCGCTCTGAAGCGCCCCTTTGCCCGGTTTTGATGGCTTTCGCTTTGTGGTGCAGGTCACAAAATGCGTCCTTGGTTTCCCATCCGCCTCACTGTGCGCAATGGTGTCCATCGAGCGACTCCGACAACTCCAGTTCACCCCGGCGGAGGCCGCGCGGGGACCTGGAGGCCCGCCCGGAAGATCGTCAGGCGTCATCCGCCGTGCCAGGGCGGAGATCCACTGACTCCGGTGCGCCGGCTGTGACCGCAGGGTCGGGGCGCTCACGACGCCGGCGTGGTGATCGAGCCACGCGTCGCGTCGTGTCCTTGCCCCCGACGAAGGGACCACTTCGTGAGTCGGCTGTGGAGCCGGTTCGGCGCCCGTACGGCCGCTGTCGCACTGCTCTCCGTGGGCGTTGCCGGCGGCTTCTATCTGGGCGAAGACCGACAGACCCAGCAACAGGGCCTGACCGCGCAGGTCGGCCTTGAGGTCGACCAGGCGGAGTACGCGTACCAGCGCGACCGGCAGGCCGACCACCGGCTGGACTCCGCCAAGCAGCGGGCCGCCGAGTACCAGGCGAAGCTGCGCGCGGCGGCGGCGGCCAAGGAGGCCGCCGAGCGGGCCAAGGAGGCCGAGGCGGCCGCCGCGTCCCGGAAGAAGGAGCGCGAGGCGGCGGCCGCGGCGAAGCCGTACGACGGGCCGATCCCGACCTCGTGCGAGGAGTACACCGGCAACCGGCAGATCGGCTGCGCGATCATGCTGGACGAGGGTTTCGGCATCGACCAGTTCCCGTGTCTGGACAAGCTCTGGACCAAGGAGAGCGGCTGGAACCACAAGGCCTACAACGAGTCGTCCGGGGCGTACGGGATCCCGCAGGCGCTCCCGGGCAGCAAGATGGGCTCGGTCGCCGACGACTGGAAGACCAACCCGGCCACCCAGATCAAGTGGGGCCTCGGCTACATCGAGGGCCGGTACGACGACCCGTGCGGCGCCTGGCAGCACTCGCAGAGCACCGGCTGGTACTGATCGGACGTTGACGGCGGCGGAGGGTGCGGGGATCCGCACACTCCGCCACCGTCGTCCGCCGGCGGAACCGCCCGCCTGGGTGGCGGCCGGCGGTGATTGCTGATAGCTGTTGGTACGTGACCTGGCGCGGCGGCCCGACGGGCGGCGATTCCCAACGGTTCGGCACCGAGGCGTTCTACGCCTCGCTCGGCCGGGCCTTCGTGGCGATGTGCGCGGTCGTCCCGGTGCTCTTCCTCGTCGAGGCCCTCGACGTCGGGCTGCACGCCAACCTGGACGTCACCGCCGGCATCATCCCCCGCCGGATCCAGGGTCTCGACGGGGTGTTGTTCTCCCCGTTCCTGCACGCCGGCTGGAACCACCTCTACAGCAACAGCATCCCGCTGATCCTGCTCGGCACCTTCGTGCTGGCCGCCGGCACCCGCCGGTTCCTCTGGTCGACCCTGGTGATCATTTTGGTCAGCGGGCTGGGCGTGTGGTTCACCGGCTCGCCCAACTCGGTCGTGGTCGGCGCGAGCGGGGTCATCTTCGGTTACCTCGGCATCCTGCTCACCCGGGGCGTGGTGGAGCGGAGCTGGTGGAACTTCGCGGTGGTGCTGCTGGTCGGCCTGCTCTACGGCTGGCAGTTGCTCGGCATCCTCCCCACCGACGAGCGCATCTCCTGGCAGGGGCACCTGTTCGGGCTGCTCGGCGGGGCGGTCGCGGCGATCCTGTTCCGGCGCCGCCGGGCCGAGCCGCCGGAGCCGGAGCGTACGGAGTCGCCCACCGTGACCATGCCCCGACCAGGCGTCGACGTGTAGCTGGGATGTGCTTGCCCGGGGCCGACCCGGGGCCTACCGTCGGGATCAACACGCGTTGATCCGTTGGCGAAAGTGACGGTACGCCATGCGCGAGGTCGATGTCGCCGTGATCGGAGCCGGTCCGACCGGCCTCTTCGCCGCGTACTACGCCGGGTTCCGCGGACTCTCCGTGGCCGTGGTCGACGCGCTGCCCGAGCCGGGTGGGCAGGTGACCGCGATGTACCCGGAGAAGCTCATCCTCGACGTCGCCGGGTTCCCGGCGATCAAGGGGCGGGACCTCGTCGCGAACCTGGTCGCCCAGGCCGCGCCCTTCCACCCCGAGTACCTGCTCAACACGCGGGCGGAGAAGCTCTCCCACGTCGACGGCCGGCCGGTGCTGGGCCTGGCCGGGGGTGAGCAACTGGGCTGCGGGGCGGTGCTGGTGACCGGCGGGCTGGGCAGCTTCACCCCCCGCCCGCTGCCGGTGGCCGACAGCTTCGTGGGCACCGGGATCGTCTACTTCGTACCGCAGCCGGACGAGCTGGCCGGCCGGGACGTGCTGATCGTGGGCGGTGGCGACTCGGCGTTCGACTGGGCGGTCACGCTCCAGCCGATCGCCCGCTCGGTGACCCTGGTGCACCGGCGGGAGAAGTTCCGGGCGCACGCCTCGACCGTCGAGCGGGTCCGGGCCCTGCCGATCCGGGTGGTGGTCAACGCCGAGGTGACCCGGCTGTACGGCGACGAGCGCGTCACCGGCGCCGAGATCGCCGTACGCGGCGGCGCGGTGGAGACGCTGCCGGTGGACACCGTGGTGGCCGCCCTCGGCTTCACCGCCGACCTGGGACCGCTCGCCGAGTGGGGCCTGCGGCTGGACCGCCGGCACATCGTGGTGGACAGCACGATGGCGACCAACCTGCCCCGGGTCTTCGCGGCGGGCGACATCACCGAGTACCCGGGCAAGGTGCGGCTGATCGCCACCGGGTTCGGCGAGGCGGCGACGGCGGTGAACAACGCGGCCGTGGCCATCGACCCCACCGCCCACCTCTTCCCGGGCCACTCCTCGGACGGGAGTTGACCGGGGGTCAAGCGGCGGGCAGGCCGATCAGGTCGGCCATCAGCCCGGTCTGGTGGTCGAAGTACTCGTCGCGGTGCGGCAGCATCCCGTTGGTCCGGCCGAACAGCTCGAAGCTGATCAGCCCGAAGAGCTGGGTCCAGCCGGCCATGCCCCGGGCCAGCAGCGGTTCGGGCAGCCCGGGGAAGAAGGCGGCGGCCAGCTCCGCGAGGTCGGCGCGGACCGGCTCGGGCAGGTCGTCGTCGGGCGGGTCCAGCCGGCCGGCGGCGACACCGTCGCGCAGGATGCCGACCAGGGTCAGCGGGGGCCGGGACGCCGGCGCGACGGTGTCCTGCGGGGCCGCGTACCCGGGGACCGGGCTGCCGTAGAGCAGGGCGTACTCGGCGGGGTGGTCGAGTGCCCAGGTCCGGGCCGCCCGGCACACGGCGTGCCAGCGTCCGCGCAGGTCGGCCCGGTCGACCCCGGCGTCCGCCGCCTCCACCGCGTCCCCGAGCGACTCGTACGCCTCCAGGATCAGCGCGGTGAGCAGGTCGTCGCGGCTGGGGAAGTAGCGGTAGATCGCGGAGGAGACCATGCCCATGTCCCGGGCGACGGCGCGCAGCGAGAGGTTGGCGCCGTCGGTGGCCAGGTGGCGGCGGGCCACCGCCTTGATCTCTTCGATCATGCCGGCGCGGACCCGGGCGCGGAGCGAGGGAGCGACCATGCCCCCACTCTGCCACGACTGAGAGCGCCAATCAAAATAGAGAGCACTGCTCTTGACGGCGGGTCGTCCGAGGAGGCATGCTCTGTTGCGAGAGCGGTGCTCTCGAAACAGGCTTCTGCTTCCGAAGGGTGGACCCCATGTCCCTGGACGTGATCGTCGGCGCCGGCCCGGTCGGCACTGCCATCGCCCGACTCCTCGCCGAGCGCGGCGAACGGGTGCGGGTGGTGACCCGGCGCGGCACCGGCCCCGAGCACCCGGCCATCGAGCGGATCGCCGCCGACGCCGCCGACGCCGAACGGCTCACCGCGCTGACCGAGGGCGCCGCCGCCCTCTACAACTGCGCCAACCCGGCGTACCACCGGTGGCCGGTGGACTGGCCGCCGCTGGCCGCCGCGCTGCTCACCGCCGCCGAGCGGACCGGCGCGGTGCTGGCCGCGGTCGGCAACCTCTACGGGTACGGGCCGGTCGACGGTCCGATGACCGAGGCGACCCCGCTCGCCGCCACCGGCCACAAGGGGCAGGTGCGGAACCGGATGTGGGCCGACGCGCTCGCCGCGCACCGGGCCGGCCGGGTCCGGGTCACCGAGGTACGCGGCTCCGACTACGTCGGGGTCGGCGGGACCTCGCTGGCCATGATGGTGCTGCCCCGGGTGCTCGCCGGGCAGCGGGTCTTCCTGCCGGTCGACTGGGACGCCCCGCACACCTGGACGTACATCCCGGATGTCGCCCGTACCCTGGTCGCCGCCGCGACCGACGAACGGGCCTGGGGGCGGCCGTGGCACGTGCCCAGCGCGCCCGCCGTGCCGATGCGGGGCCTGGCCGCCCGCGCGGCGGCCCTGGTCGGCGCGCCCGCGCCGAAGCTGACCCGGATGCCCTACCCGCTGCTGTGGCTGGCCGGGTTCGCCAACCCGATGGCCCGTGAGCTGCGGGAGACCGCCTACCAGTTCGACCGGCCGTTCGTGATGGACTCCACCGCGGCCACCGCCACCCTGGGCGTCGAGCCGACCCCGCTGGACCAGGTGGTCAAGGAGACGGTGGCCGGGCTGCGGGGCTGACTGGCGTCGGGAGGGGCCTTCTGTGCGGCGGGCGTTGACGAGGGCCCCTTCCTCACCGGCGCGGGCTCAGCGCGGCGATCAGCACCGCGACGAGGGTCAACGCCGCCCCGAGCAGGGTGGTCGGTCCGGGGTGCGACGCCTTGGTCGGCAGCACCAGGTCCAGCAGGACCGCCCCGACGATCTGCCCGGCGATGGTGGCCAAGCCGAGCAGCAGCACCCCGGTGAAGCGGACGATGGCGGCGGCGAGTGCGATGAACACGATGCCGATCGGTCCGCCCAGGTAGAGCCAGAATTCGCTCGGGAGGCCGCCGCCCGGCCGACCGCGGAGCGCCGCCTCCACAGCGAAGGTGGCGAGCAGCGCCGCCGTGCCGACGGTGAAGTTGACCAGGGTGGCCGTCGTGGCGCTGCCGGCGGCCGCCCGCACCCGGCCGTTCACCGCCTGCTGCCAGGCGATACCCACCCCGGCCGCGAGCGGCAGCAGGGCGAGGGCCAGGGCGGCCGGGTCACCGAGCCGGTCGCCCACCGCCAGCACCACGGCCAGCACGGTGAGCGCCGCGCCGACCAGGCGGTTCGGGGTGACCGGCTGAGGGCCGGCCGGCCCGATGCCGGCCCGGTCCACCAGCAGGCTGCTGCCGGACTGCCCGGCCACCACCGCCACGGTGAACACCGCGACGCCCAGCGTGCCGATGGTCAGCCCCTGGGTGGCCACCAGGAAGGCGCCGCACACCCCGCCGAGGCACTGCCACGGCCGGAGCGAGCCGTCCCGCAGCGCCGCCCGGAGGGCGGCCAGTCCCCGCCGGCCACCGGGGGTGGCGGGGACCAGCACCAGCAGGATCAGCAGGCCCAGGCCGAACGACACCACCGCCGCGGCGATCCCGTCGGCCAGGCGTACGCCGAGCTCGCCGTTGATCCGGGACTGCACGGCCACCGCGACCCCCGAGGCGGTGGCCAGCCCGACGCCGGCGATCCGCCGCGTGGTCGGCAGCGTGGGGGGCGCCGCCGTCCCGGTCGCGGTCACTCCTGCTCGGCCAGGGGGCGGCCGTCGAAGTCGACCGCCGAGTAGAGCGCGAGCTTCTCCAGCCGGTGGTACGAGTCGATCACCCGGATCGTGCCGCTCTTGGAGCGCATCACGATCGACTGGGTGTACGCCCCGCCGGCCCGGTAGCGGACACCGCGCAGCAGGTCGCCGGAGGTGACCCCGGTGGCCACGAAGAAGCAGTTGTCCCCGGTGACCAGGTCGTCGGTGAACAGCACCCGGTCCAGGTCGTGCCCGGCGGCGAGCGCCTTCTCCCGCTCCTCGGCGTCCTTCGGCCAGAGCTTGGCCTGCATCATGCCGCCCATGCACTTGAGCGCGCAGGCCGCGGTGATGCCCTCCGGGGTGCCGCCGACGCCCATCAGCACGTCGACGTCGGACTCGCCGCGGGCCGCCGCGATGGCGCCCGCGATGTCACCGTCGGAGATGAACCGGATGCCCGCCCCGGTACGCCGGATCTGCTTCACCAGGTCGTCGTGGCGCGGCCGGTCCAGCACGCAGACCGTCACCTCCGCGGTGTCGGTGCCCTTGACCTTGGCGATCCGCCGGATGTTCTCGGCCACCCCGGCGTTGATGTCGACCACGTCGGCGTACATCGGGCCGACGGCCAGCTTCTCCATGTAGAAGACGGCGCTCGGGTCGAACATCGCGCCGCGCTCGGCCACCGCGAGCACCGCGAGGGCGTTCGGCATGCCCTTGCTCATCAGGGTGGTGCCGTCGATCGGGTCGACCGCCACGTCCACCTCGGGACCGGTCCCGTCGCCGACCTCCTCGCCGTTGAAGAGCATCGGGGCGTTGTCCTTCTCGCCCTCGCCGATCACCACGACACCCTTCATCGGGATCGAGTTGATCAGCTTGCGCATGGCGTCGACGGCTGCGCCGTCGCCGCCCTCCTTGTCGCCCCGGCCGACCCAGCGGCCGGCGGCCATCGCCGCGGCCTCGGTGACCCGGACCAGATCGAGGGCGAGGTTACGGTCGAGATTCTGCGGCGTCCGCGTCCTGGTGGTTGTCATGACGGCTTCCTCCTCGCGACGTTGCGGGGTGGACCGGCGGGACCCGTCCGTCGCCGCCGCCGGTTTTGTCGCTGATCCTCACACGATCTCAGGTTCGGCGCCGGAGCGGGGCGGAGGAGGCCAGGATCACGTCACCCGGACGGCTGCGAGAATGGCCCGGTGGAACCCGCACAGCCTGCCGACCGCGTACCGGCCGACGCCACCCCACCCGACGGCCAGCCGCCGGTCCGGTCCACCGCCGGACCGGCCCCGGAGGCCGGCGAGCCGGCCCTGGCCGAGCCGTCGACCGCGCCCGCGCCGCTGCCCGAGGCGGGGGAGCCGGCCCTGGTCGAACCGGTCGACGGCCCGGCCCGGGGCGGCGCGAGCAGCCACCCGGCCGTCTCCGGCGACCAGCCGGCGCCGCCCGCCCGTACCGAGAAGTCGCGGTCCGAGCGGTCGCCCCGCGACATGGCCCTCTCGCTGCTGGTGCTGCTGGTGCCGATCGCGCTGCTGCTCGCCTTCTACCGGGGCTTCCTCGGCGGGGACGCGCCGGCCACCGTCGACCCGGCGCCCGCCGTCGAGCAGGCCCGGTCGGCCGGTGCCTTCCCGGTCAGTCAACCGGAGGGCCTCGGCAAGGGCTGGCGTACGGTCAGCGCCCGCTACCAGGCCGAGGCGGGCGGCGCGACGCTGCGGATCGGCTACCTGACCCCGGAGGGTCGGGGTGCCCAGCTGGTGGAGAGCAGCGTGCCCGCCGACAAGCTGCTGCCCGCGGAGCTGAAGGGTGGCCGGCCGCAGGGGCCGGTCGACCTGCCGGGCCGGACCTGGCAGCGCTACACCGCCCGGGACAACGAGCAGGCCCTCGTGCTGCTGGAACCGAACCGTACGGTGATCGTGGTGGGCGATGCCGGTGAGAACGAGTTGCGCCAGCTCGTGGGCGCCCTGCGCTGACCCGTCGCCGCCGCGTGCCCCCCGGCCGTCGCACCCGTCCGCTAGGCTGCCCAGACCTGACGGAACCGGCACACGCGACGTGTCCGGACAGCTCACCGGAAAGAGTTACAACGTGAACATTCGACGGTTCAGCGTCGGCGTCCTCGCCGCCGCCCTGTTCGTGCCCGGTCTGGCCGCCTGCAAGACCGAGGCCGACTCGCCGACCGCCGAGAGCAAGTCCACCGCCCCAGCGGTTCCCGCGGACGCGAAGGAGGCCGTGGTGGCCTCCACCCAGGAGATCAAGAAGGGCAACTTCACCTTCACCATCTCCGGCGGCGAGTTCAACGGCGAGGGCACCGTGCACATGCCCTCCAAGAGCGCCGAGATGAAGCTCAGCAGCGGTACCGGTTCCGCCGAGGACATGAAGATGCACCTGGTCTTCATCGACACCGACAGCTGGGTCCAGCTGGACCTCGGCGCGATGGCCGACTCCATCCCCGGCTTCAAGGAGATGAAGGGCAAGTACCAGCACCTGGATCGCAGCAAGATCAAGGACGCCAAGAACCTGAACTTCGACTTCACGGACGTCGACCCGGCCGGCAGCGACAAGATGATCGCGGCGATCACCGACGTCAAGAAGACCGGTGAGGGCACGTACGCGGGCACCATCGACGCCACCAAGGCCACCGACTCCGACGTGCTCGACGCCGAGGCGGTCAGGGCCCTCGGCGACAAGGCCAAGGCCGTGCCGTTCACCGCGAAGCTCGACGCGCAGGGCCGGCTGACCGAGTTCACCGTCGAGGTGCCCGCCGCCGGCAGCATCCCGGCGTCGACCGTGACCGTCAAGTACGCCGACTACGGCGCCGCCACCGCCGTCCAGGCGCCGCCGGCCGGCCAGGTCGTCGAGGCGTCCGACAAGGTCTACGAGATGTTCCAGGCCTGATCCGGGTCCGGGTGGGGGCGGCGTCGGCCGTCCCCACCCGGCGCCTCGGACCGGACAGGGATTGCGAAACACCGCTTCAGGGAACAGAAGAGGGTACGAGCCGACCGGGCCGCCACGGCGGCCGGACGGGGCTCGTGCGCCGGAGCCGGCGTGAGGGCTGCGGCGCCACGCCTCCGGCACCTCGTGGGCCGGACGACCCACCTGGAGGGGTTCACGTGAAGATTCGACGCTTCAGCGCGGCGGCCTTCGCCGCGGCACTGCTCATCCCCGGCCTGACGGCCTGCAACGGCACCGGGACCGGCGAGGCGGGGGCCTCCGCGTCCCCCACGATCTCGGGCAGCATCGCCCCGAGCGGTACGCCGGGCACCGGCGACGCAAAGCAGGCGCTGCTCAACTCCACCAACGCGATCCGCGAGGGGAACTTCCGGTTCACCATGTCCGGCGCGGGCTCCACCGCCGAGGGGCAGGTGCACGAGCCGAGCCAGAGCGCGGAGATGCGGATGACCATCGGCGACCCGTCGTCCGACCTGATGATGAAGCTGGACCTGATCCACGCCAAGCCGGACAGCTGGGTGAAGCTGGAGCTGGGCGGCAAGGCGGCGAGCAGCGTCCCCGGGGTACAGAAGCTCAACCTCGGCAAGTACCAGCACCTCGACCAGACCCGGATCAAGGGCAACCGGGCGCTCGGCTTCGACTTCGACCAGCTCGACCCGGCCGGCAGCGCCGTGCTGACCCAGGGCATCACCGAGGTCCGGCAGACCGGCGACGGCGCGTACGCGGGCACCGTCGACGTGTCGAAGGCGGCCCAGGCCGGCTCGCTCGACCCGGCCGTGATCACCGCGCTCGGGGCGCAGGCGAAGACCGTGCCCTTCACCGCCAAGGTCGACCCGCAGGGCCGGCTCACCGAGTTGGTGCTCCAGGTGCCGGCGGCCGGGCAGAACGCCGCGCAGGACATCAAGATCACGTACTCGGACTACGGCAACGCGACCGCCGCGCAGAAGCCCCCGGCCGACCAGGTCGTCGAGGCGCCGCCGGAGTTCTACAACCTGTTCAACTGAGCACGCGTTCGACGGGACGGCCCCGGCCGTCCCGTCGGCGTACCCGGCTACTCCTCGGCGCGCTGCCGGGCGGCGTCGATCCGGGCCCGGGCGCCGTCCAGCCAGCGCTGGCAGATCCCGGCGAGCTGCTCGCCGCGCTCCCAGAGCGCCAGCGACTCCTCCAGCGACGTGCCGCCGGCCTCCAGCCGCTCGACCACCTGGGCCAGCTCGGCGCGGGCCTGCTCGTAGCTGAGCCGCTCGTCCTGCTTCTCGTCAGTCATCGGTCCCATCTCATCAGCCGTTCACGGTCGCGGCCAGCTCGCCCTCGGCGAGGCGTACCCGCAGCGGGTCGCCCTTGGTCACCTCCGACGCCGCGCGGACCACGTGGCCGTCGGCGCGCTGGACGATCGCGTATCCCCGGTCGAGGGTCGCCGCGGGGGAGAGGGCCCGCAGCCGGGCCAGGGTGTGCCGCAGGTCGTCGCCGGCCGCGCCGAGCCGGTGGTCCAGGCAGCGGCCGGCCCGGTCCCGCAGCGCGATGACCTCGGTCGCCCGCTGGTCGATCATCACCTGCGGGCGGGCCAGCACCGGGCGGGAGCGCAGCAGGTCGAGGCGGTGCGACTCCCGGTCGACCAGGTTGCGGACCGCCCGCTCCAACCGGGAGCGGGCCTGGCCGATGAGGCGTACCTCCTCGGTGAGGTCGGGGACGATCCGCTTGGCCGCGTCGGTCGGCGTGGACGCGCGGACGTCGGCGACGTAGTCCAGCAGCGGCGCGTCGGTCTCGTGCCCGATCGCGCTGACCACCGGCGTACGGCAGGCGAAGACCGCCCGGCAGAGCGCCTCGTCGGAGAAGGGGAGCAGGTCCTCGATGCTGCCGCCGCCCCGGGCGATGACGATCACGTCGACCGCCGGGTCGGCGTCGAGCACCTTGAGCGCGTCGACGATCTGCGGCACCGCGCTCGGCCCCTGCACCGCGACGTTCACGGTCCGGAACTCCACCGCCGGCCAGCGCCGCCGCGCGTTGGTCAGCACGTCCCGTTCGGCCGCCGAGGCGCGGCCGGTGATCAGCCCGATCCGGCCGGGCAGGAACGGGGGGCGCCGCTTGCGGGACCGGTCGAAGAGCCCCTCGGCGGCGAGCAGCTTCTTGAGCTTCTCCAACCGGGCCAGCAGCTCGCCCAGCCCGACCTGGCGGATCTCGTCGGCGCGCAGGCTGAGCGTGCCGCGGGCGGCGTAGAACTCCGGCTTGGCGTGCAGCACCACCCGGGCGCCCTCGCGCAGCTCCGGCGCGCCCGTGTCGAGCACGTCGCGGTTGGTGGTGACGGTGAGGCTGAGATCCGCCGACGGATCACGCAGGGTGAGGAACACGGTGGTGGCGCCGGGGCGGCGGCTGATCTGGGCGACCTGCCCGTCGACCCAGACCCAGCCCAGTCGGGCGATCCAGGCGCTGATCTTCTGGCTGACCACCCGGACCGGCCACGGCTCCTCGGACGTGCTCCGCCCCGCCTCCGCGCCGCCCTGCCCCACCTCGCTCACCCGCCCACCCTACGGCCCGGGACCGACACCTCCGGGTCGCGGCCGCTGCCGAGGAAAAATCGGGCACGTACGATGGTCGGGTGACTGAGCCTGACACCACTCCCCGGACCGGCAAGCGCGTGCTCCTGGCCAAGCCCCGCGGCTACTGCGCGGGCGTGGACCGGGCGGTGCAGACCGTCGAGGAGGCGTTGAAGCTCTACGGCGCCCCGATCTACGTCCGCAAGCAGATCGTGCACAACAAGCACGTGGTGCAGACCCTGGAGGCCAAGGGCGCGATCTTCGTGGAGGAGAACGAGGAGGTGCCGGAGGGCGCCACCGTGATCTTCTCCGCGCACGGCGTCGCCCCCGAGGTCTACGAGCAGGCCAGGGAGCGCTCCCTCAAGGCGATCGACGCGACCTGCCCGCTGGTCACCAAGGTGCACCAGGAGGCCCGCCGGTTCGCCGCCGAGGACTACGACATCCTGCTGATCGGCCACGAGGGCCACGAGGAGGTCATCGGCACGGCCGGTGAGGCCCCCGCGCACATCCAGCTGGTCGACGGCCCGGACGGCGTCGACAAGGTCACCGTCCGCGACCCGAACAAGGTCGTCTGGCTCTCCCAGACCACCCTCTCGGTCGACGAGACGCTGGAGACCGTGGCCCGGCTCAAGCAGAAGCTGCCGCTGCTCCAGTCGCCGCCCAGCGACGACATCTGCTACGCCACCTCCAACCGGCAGCACGTGGTCAAGGAGATCGCGGCGGACTGCGACGTGGTGATCGTGGTCGGCTCGCGCAACTCCTCCAACTCGGTACGCCTGGTCGAGGTCGCCCTGGACGCGGGCGCCCGCGCCGGGCACCTGGTCGACTTCGCCCACGAGATCGACGACGCCTGGCTGGCCGACGCCCGTACCGTCGGGGTCACCTCCGGCGCCAGCGTGCCGGACGAGCTGGTCCAGCAGGTGCTCGCGCACCTGGCCGAGCGGGGCTTCGCCGACGTCGAGGAGATCACCACCGCCAACGAGCGGCTGACCTTCTCGCTGCCGCAGGAGCTCAAGCGGGACATGCGGGCGGCGACCGCCCGCGGCTGACGGGAGCCGGAACGGATCAGGCGTCGGGGCCGTCCAACGGGGTATGAAGACTCCTCGGACGGTGCTCGTCGCCCTGGTCGCCGCGGCGGCGCTGACCGCCTGCGCCGCCCCGGGCGCCGACCCCGCCAGCCCCGGAACGACGGGAGCCACCCCGATGACCAGCGCCCCCGACCCCAGCGCCACGTCCAACGACCCGTCCAACCCGCTCGACCCGACGCCCCCGAGAGGCGGCGCGTCCAAGCCGGCCGGCGGCAGCACCACCCTCACCGGGACGGTGCAGGCCGGGGTGGAACCGAACTGCTTCCTGCTCGACGGCAACCTGCTGGTCGGCGCGCCACGGGGTGCGCTCAAGGCCGGCGCCCGGGTGACCGTCACCGGGCACTCCCAGCCCGACCTGGTGACCACCTGCCAGCAGGGCACGCCCTTCGTCGTCGAGTCCGTCCGCCCGGCCTGACCGCACGCCCGTACCGAACAGGAAGGAGCCCCGCCCCCGAACGGGGGGGCGGGGCTCCTCGGGTCCGGCGGTGGTCAGTTGACCGTGCCGACGGCCACCGAGCCGCGGCCGACGACCGCGCCCTCGATGGTGGTGACGGCCAGGTCACCGTAGAGCTCCCGGCCGGCGGCCGGGGTGGACAGGGCGGTCACCGAACCGGTCAGGGTGGCGGTGGCGCCGTTGGCCAGGAACAGCGGGGTGCTGGGCGCGGAGAGCGAACCCAGCGCCGGGGCCGAGAACGAGTCCCGGTAGTCGTACGTGGTGCCACCGGCGGCGACCGCGTAGCCGTCGACCCGGACCCGGTAGGTGCCCGGGACCGGGTTGGTCAGGGTGACGGCCTCCTCCGAGTCGCCGTCGGCCGAGCGGCCGACCTCGGTGGTCCCGCGGAAGACGTACAGGTCCAGGTCGGCGCCGAGGTCCGTGGTGTTGCCGATCCGGGCGGTGAACGAGGTGGCGCCCGCCGGGACGTCCACCAGGTACTCCTGGCGACCACCCTGGAGGATGCTCGGCCGCTCGGTGTGCACGCTGGCCAACGGGCCGCCGACGCCGGTCACCCGAACCGGGCCGAAGGTGTTGGTCAGGCCCCAGCTCACCTCGGCCGGGGTGCCGGCGGTGACCGACGGCAGTTCGACGACGGCCGGCTCGACCGCGACACCCTGCACCCGCGCCTGGAGCTGGAACGGGTTGTCCAGGCTCGGCGAGGTACGCCGGGCCTCCACCTCGATCTCCCAGACGCCCGCGATCGGGTTCTGGTAGTCCCGCTCCTGCGGCTTGCAGACGGCGGGGTCGGAGAAGTTGGTGTAGCAGCCGGTGCTCGCGGTGCTCTCGACCGGCACGCCGTACGGGTTGAAGGCGATGAACCGGGTCTGCGAGCCGGTGGCGATGCCGGAGAGGTTGACCTGGAGCGCGCCCGCGCCCTCCGGAACCGTCACGAAGTACGAGGTGAAGCTGTTCCGCTCGACCGATCCCTCGGTGGTGAAGGAGTAGTCGGGGGCGGAGACCGCATGCGGAACCACCACAACGGTGGAGACCTCGAAGTCGACCACCGGGGTGGCCGGGTCGTCGATCGTCATGATGGCGCCGTGGGCGCCGGTGGTCAGCGCCTTCGCCTTCAGGTCGACGGTGACGGTCTGGTTCAGCGGCAGCGGCACGATCCTCGGCGCGGAGAAGGTGCCGTCGTTGCCCCGGAAGGCGATCGTGTGCTTTATGGTCCTGTTCGGGCCGCTGGTGCGGGTCAGCTTGACCGCGTAGTGGCGGTCCTCCTTGACCTGCTGGCCGCCCTGGCCGATGGCGCAGCGGTTGTAGACGCCGGTGCCCACGTTCGGGTTCTTCTCGAACACGCCGCTGTCCGGGTTGTACTTCGTCAGGTTCTCCGACAGCTCGGTGCAGACCGGGGCCTCGGAGGTGTACGAGCGGGTCGGCACGCCGTCGGCGAGCAGGTCCCACGCGCCCGGCACGTTGAACATGCCATAGCCCTGGGCGTACGTCGGGACGCCCGCGATCGGCTCGGCCGAGGTGTAGACGGCCCGACGCAGCGCGGCCGGGGTGACCGCCTGGCCGGTGGCCTTGGCGGCGGAGAGCAGCAGCGCGGCGGCGCCGGTGGCCTGCGGCGAGGCCATCGAGGTGCCGTTCAGCATCTGGTAGCCCGGGGGCAGCGGGTAGCCGGCCTCGGCGACCGGGACGCCGGGCTGCCAGGTCGGCGCGGTGGAGATGGCCGAGCCGGGGGCGGTGATGTTCGGCTTGAAGCCGCCGTCCTCACGCGGGCCGCGCGAGGAGAAGTTGAACAGCGCGTTCTCCTTGCGGACCACAGAGCCGTAGTTGGCCAGCCAGGTGTCCTTGCTGACGTTCGCCGCGACGCTGACCACGTTGCTGGCCACCGAGGGGTCGCCGACCGTGTTCAGGCCCGGGCCGGAGTTGCCGGCCGAGATGAACATCTGCACGCCGTACGTGGTGATCAGGGTGTTGTAGAGCTCGGCCCGGGCGTTGCCGCCGTCGTTCAGCGCCGGCAGGCCGCCGATCGACATGTTGATCACGTCGACCTTGCGGTTGACCACCAGGTCGACCATGCCGGTGGTGAGCGCCGCGGCGGTGCAGCCGCCACCCCACGAGCAGGCCCGGGCGGAGACCAGCTTGGCGCCCGGGGCGGCGCCGTCGAAGGCGCTGTTGCCCAGCATGTCGTTGGCGGCGGTGATGCCGGCGACGTGGGTGCCGTGGGTGCTCTCGATGATCCCGATGTTCACGTAGTCGACCAGGCCGGGGCCGCCGACCGGGGCGGTGTTGACGTCCTCCCGGTACTCCACCACGAAGGGCATCTGCTCCCGGACCGCGGTGGCCGGGTTGTCCGTGCCGAAGTGGCCGACCTGGAACTTCTCCTTGTACGGCCGCATCACCTCGTCGTCGGTGAAGTCGCGGTTCTGGTTGACGTCCACCCGGATGTCGTGGCTGACCGGGTCGTAGAGGACGCCCCAGGCGTCGGTGGTGTCGCCGTCGCGGTTGACGTCACCCCGCGGGTCGCTGGCCGCGGTGATGGACTCCCGGAAGGTGTTGAACTTGTACGTGCCCGCCGGCAGGGTCCAGGTGACGGCGGAGGCGCCGCTGCCGGTGGTGAACGTCGGGCCGGTCACCTCGGTCAGCATCGGCCGCCAGCTGGCGTCCTCCAGCGGGTCGGTGGCGGTGACCCAGTCGACGATCTTCCGCTCGCCCGTGGTGGTCTTCTGCAGCGCCGGCTGGTCCAGGTCCACACCGGAGTCCATGATGCCGATGGTCACGCCCCGGCCGTCCCACGTCGGGTGCGCGGCCTTGAACGCCTCCGCCCCGGTCTCGTTGGTCGGCATGTACGGGTTGACCGCGCCGGTGTCGGCACCCGGCCCGGCGAGGGTCTCGCCCTGCTCGGCGGTCCTGGCGCCGGCGGGAGCGGCCTCGGGGGTCGGGTCGGGGAGCTTGATGGTCTCGTCGAGGTCGACGGCGGAGACACCGGGCAGGGTGGCGGCCTTCAGCACCTTCGCGGTGGGGACCTTGGCCAGCAGGTAGCCGACCTGGTCGTACCGCTGGCTGACGGTGGCGCCGAGCCCTTCGAGGCCGTCGGCGACCCGGTCGGCGGAGCCCTTCCTGGCGGCGATGATCAGGGTGACGGTCGGCGCGTGCTTCGCCTCCGCCTCGTCGAGGAGCTTGGCGTCGTGCGCGCCCAGGGCCTCGACGGCGGTCGGCTGCGAGGCGTCGGGTGCGGCGGCGGGGGCTGCGCTCGCGGTCGCGGCGCCGCCCCCGACGGTCATGGCGCCGGCCGCCAGGACCGAGGCGAAGAGCGCGGCGGAGGTACGCCGGCTCCGGTTGCGGGGTTGACTCACGTTCTCTTCCTCCAGAGAACAGGGCCCTTCAGAAACAGGGCACGTGTGCCCGTGATCCTTCGGGGTGCCCTGATCCGTGTCACTACTCCGGAGTAGATTTGTGACCGGTCCGTGACTCCGATAGGCCGTCCTCGTCACGCGGACCGTGTGGAACGTCGATGCCCGCCGACCGTTCGGCCGATGTGGACGGCCCGTCGAGCAGTTCCGGCGCCTGCGGCTGGCGCGGTGTGATCTCCACCTGCGCCGGGGCGATCAGCTCCTGGTCGGAGACGCCCAGCTCGGCCAGTTTGCGGGCGCTCACCAGCACCCGCGCCTCCAGCGACCCGACCGCGCGGTTGTACGCGGTCACCGCCCCGCCGAGCGAGGCGCCGAGCTTGCCGACGTGGTCCCCCAGCGTGGACAGTCGGCCGTACAGCTCACGGGCCAGCGAGTGGACGGTGGCGGCGTTACGGGCCAGCGCCTCCTGCCGCCAGGAGTAGGCGACCGTACGCAGCAGCGCCACCAGGGTGGCCGGCGTCGCGAGCACCACGTTGCGGGCGAAGGCGTGCTCCAGCAGCGTCGGGTCGCGCTGCAACGCCACGTCGAGGAACGGGTCGGCCGGCACGAAGAGCACCACGAACTCCGGGGTCTGGTCGAACGCCGCCCAGTAGGACTTGGCGGCGAGCGAGTCCACGTGCGCCCGCAGATGCCGCGCGTGCGCGTCGAGCTGGGTGTCCCGCCCCCGCTCGTCGCGCGCCTCCATCGCGGTCAGGTACGCGTCGAAGGGCGCCTTGGCGTCCACCACCACCGTCCGGCCGCCGTGCAGCCGGACCACCAGGTCGGGGCGTACCCCCTGGTGGTCGGTGGCGGCGGTGACCTGCTCGTTGAAGTCGCAGTGCTCGAGCATGCCGGCCGCCTCGACGATCCGGCGGAGCTGGTGCTCGCCCCACCGGCCGCGCACCTGCGGGGCGCGCAGCGCGGCGACGAGCTGCTTGGTCTCGGTGCGCAGCTCCCCGGAGACGGTGCTCATCGCCCGGACCTGCTCGCGCAGTTCGGCGTACGCGTCGACCCGGTCCCGCTCCAGCTCGGCGACCCGCTGCTCGTAGCGGCGGAGGGTGTCGTGCAGCGGGGCGACCGCCCGCGCCACGGCCTCCTGGGACTGGGCGGTCGCCTCGTAGCTGAGCGCCCGCATGGACTGCTCCAGCCGCCCCTCGCCCGCCCGGGTGGCGGCGAGGGTGGCCTCCAGCCGGGCGATCTCGGTCGCCGATCGGGACCGAGCGGCCAGCCAGCCGACCGCGCCGCCCGCGGCGAGGCAGACGATCACCACGGCCAGCGTCGAGAAGCTCATGACCGCAGCTTGCCAAACGGGTACGACGTGCCCCCGGTGGGTACCGTCGAGTCATGGAAGTTGCGCTGGGGCTGGTCCTGGTCCTGATGCTCGGAGGTGCCTTGGTGTTCTGGCGGTGGGGGAGCAGGTCCCGGCGGGCGACCGAACTGGCCGACGCGCGCGCCGAGGCGCAGCGGTGGTACGAGCGGCTCGGCGGGCAGTTGATGAACCTGCACGGCGACGCCCCGGCGGTACGCCAGGCGCTGGCCGACGCCGGCGAGCGGTACAACGCGGCCGGCTCCCAGCTGGAGCAGGCGCGTACCCCGCACCAGTTCGCGCTCGCCCGGGAGACGGCGCTGGAGGGGCTGGCGTACATCCGGGCGGCGCGTACCGCGATGGGCATCGACCCGGGGCCGGAGCTGCCGCCGCTGGCCGCCGCCCGGGGCGCCGGGATGCTGACCAAGGAGCGTGAGGTCAACGTGCAGGGGCAGACCTACCGGGCCGGGCCGCAGCCGGGCAACGGGACGCCCTACTACTACCCGGGCGGGACCTGGCAGGGGCGGCGGGTGCCGGCGGGCTGGTACTCGACGCCGTGGTGGAAGACCGCGCTCGGCACCGGCGCCGGGGTGCTCGGCGGCATCCTGATCGCCGACGCGCTCTTCTCGCCGGCCTTCGCCGACCCCGGTTACGGCTACGAGGCCGGCTACCAGGAGGGCTTCCAGGACGGGTTCGGCGACGGCCAGGACTACGGCGACCAGGGCGGCAACGACGTCGGCGGCGACCAGTTCGCCGGCGACCAGGGCGACTGGTCCGGCGGCGACTATGGCGGCGGGGACTACGGCGGTGGCGACTTCGGGGGCGATTTCGGCGGCGGGGACTGGTGATCCCAGGGGCGGCGGCCGGCGGCACTTGGCCGCCTTCGCGGGCGCGTCGCGGGCCGGCGGGCACATGACCTGGAAGCGACATGTCGCAGAGGCATATTTATGACTCTGCGACATATCGCTGGTGAGTAGTGTGCCGCCCGCGGCGGTGCCGTCGAGCGAGACGCCCTCAGGCGACGCGTGACAGCGAGGGCGCGGCTCAGCCGGTGTTGCGCATGCCGGCGGCGATGCCGTTGACCGTGGTCAGCAGCGCCCGCTCCAGCGCCGTACCGTCGTTCGGGCCGCGTCGGCCGCCCGGCGCGGTCGCCACCGCACGCCCGGCGGCGCCGGAGTCCCGGTACTGGCGCAGCAGCGCCACCTGGAGGTGGTGCAGCGGCTCCAGGTAGGTGTCCCGCACCGCCAGGGTGCGCTGGAGCACCGGCGAGTTCTCCAGCAGGGCCGGCGAGGCGGTGACCGCCAGCACCTCCTGCTTGGTCAGCTCGTACTCCTGCTCGATCTTCGCGAAGATCGGGTGCAGCTTCTTCGGCACCAGCGTCTCCACGTAGCGCCGGGCGATGGTGAGGTCGGTCTTGGTCAGCATCATCTCGACGTTCGACAGGAACGTGCGGAAGAAGTGCCAGTTCCGGTTCATCTCGGCGAGCACGTCCTCCAGCCCGGCCGCCCGCGCGGCGGCCAGCCCGGACCCGACGCCGAACCAGCCGGGCACGATCTGCCGGGTCTGCGTCCAGCCGAACACCCACGGGATGGCCCGCAGGCCGGCCAGACCGGCGCCGGTGTTGGGCCGCTTCGCCGGCCGGGAGCCGATGTTCAGCGCGCCGAGCAGCTCGGTCGGGGTGGAGGCCCAGAAGTACGCGGGCAGGTCCGGGTCCTCCACCAGCGACCGGTACGACCGGAACGCCGACTCGGAGACCACGTCCATGGTGGCGTCCCAGCGTTCCAGCATCTCGGCCGGCTGCCGGGGCGCGGTGTGCAGCAGTGTGGCCTGGAGCACCGCCGCCACGGTCAGCTCCAGGTTCTCCCGGGCCAGCGCGGGCAGGGTGTACTTGTCGGAGATGACCTCGCCCTGCTCGGTCACCTTGATCGCGCCGTCCAGGGTGCCGTAGGGCTGGGCCAGGATGGCGTCGTGGGTGGGGCCGCCGCCCCGGCCGACCGTGCCGCCCCGGCCGTGGAAGAGCCGCAGGTGTACGCCGTGCCGGGCGGCCACGTCGCGCAGCGCGCGCTGTGCCCGGTGGATCGACCACTGGCTGGTGGTGATGCCGGCCTCCTTGTTGGAGTCGGAGTAGCCCAGCATCACCTCCTGCACGTCGCCCCGGGCCGCCACCAGCGCCCGGTACGCCGGCAGCGACAGCAGCTCGTCCAGCAGCTCGCCGCCGGCGTTCAGCTCGCCCGGGGTCTCCAGCAGCGGCACGAAGCCGATCCGGGCCCGGCCGCTGTGCACGTCGATCAGGCCGGCCTCGCGGGCCAGCACCACGGCGGCGAGCACGTCGTCCACGCCGAGGGTCATCGAGATGATGTACGACTCGATCACCTCGGTGCCGAACCGGTCCTGCGCCTCCCGGATCGCCCCGAACACGTCGAACGTCTTCTGCGCCGACTCGGTGAGCGGGCTGTCCAGCGTGGAGAGCGGCCGCCGGCCGGCCAACTCGTCGGCGAGCAGCTTGGTGCGCTCCAGCCGGGTCAGCGAAGGGTAGTCGGACACCTCGCCGACCGCCGCGTAGAGCTGGGCGAGCACGGCGTGGTGCGCCTCGGCGTGCTCGCGGACGTCCATGGTCGCCAGGTGCAGCCCGAACGCGGACACCGTACGGATCGTCGAGGCGAGCCGGCCCACGGCGGTGAGCTGCCCGGAGTTGCGGGCCAGCGAGGCGCGCAGCAGCTCCAGGTCGGCGATCAGCTCCGCCGAGCCGCGGTAGTCCCGCCCCGGCACGTGCGCCGTGCCGTTGCGCAGCCGTTCCCGGGTGTTGGCCAGCTTCGCCTTCACGCAGCGCGCCTTGAGCCGGTACGGCTCCTCGGCGTTGACCCGGCGGAACCGGGGTGCCACCTCGGGCAGCGCGTCCAGGTCGGCGGCGAGGCTGGCGGAGAGGTCCAGCGAGACCGCGCGCAGCCGGCGGGAGACGGAGACCTCGTTGATGAGCCCGTCCATGGCCTTCTCGGTGGCCTCGATGCCGTGCTCGTGCTGGATCCGCAGCACCTCGCGGGTGACCATCGGGGTGACGAACGGGTTGCCGTCCCGGTCACCGCCGATCCAGGTGCCGAAGGTCAGCGGGCGCGCGGTCGGCGAGGTCTCCACGCCCAGGGTGCGCAGCGTGTCGGCGAGGTCGTCGAGGACCTGCGGGGCGGCCTCGGCGTACAGGTCGCGCAGGTAGTAGATGGCGTTGCGGGCCTCGTCGGTCGGGTCCGGCCGGTCCAGCCGCAGCTCGTCGGTCTGCCACATCAGGTCCAGCAGCTCGGCCAGGCGCCGGTTGGCCGGGCCCTCGTCGCTGGCCCCGTAGAGGATGGCGTTGGCGGTCTCGGCGTCCAGTTCGTCGGCGACCGCGCGCAGCTTGGACAGGATGGAGCGGCGGGCCGCCTCCGTGGGGTGGGCGGTGAAGACCGGGCGGACCGCGAGCCGGCGGGCCGCGGCGGCGATCTCCTCGGCCGGCACCCCGCGCTCGGCGATCATCTTGGCCGCCTGGTCCAGCCAGCCGCCGTGCACGGCCCGGCGGCGGCGCAGGTCGCGGGCGCGGTGCACCTGTTCGGTGATGTTGGCCAGGTGGAAGTAGGTGGAGAAGGCCCGGGCCAGCTTGGTCCCGGTGGTGACGTCGAGGCCGGCGAGGCGCTGGGCGGCGGCCGGGGCGTCGGAGCGGACCTGGGCGCGGATCTCCTCGACCAGGTCGAGCAGCGGTCGGCCCTCCTGGCGGGCCAGGGTCTGTCCGAGCAGGGTCCCGAGGCGGCGGATGTCGGCCCGCAGCGCGGCGTCCGGGCCGTCGTGGTCGTGCTGGTCGGTCACGGGTGCGCTCCTTACGCGAGTACGAAGGACAGCGCTGTCCGACTCCCTGGATCGTATCCGCGTCGGCCCCGGTCGCAGGAGGGGGACCGCGTGATGATCTGCACTCTGGGACGGGCGGACCGGCTCAGCCATCGGCGCGCGGCCCGGCGGCGGGGGCGGGGCGGGGCCGGTCGCGGACGGCCCGCCGGTGGGCGCGGAAGAGCGTCGCGGTGAGCAGTCCGAGGATGCCGGCGAGGGTCCACACGGTGAGCCCGGTCAGCGCCCAGCCCGTCGAGCGACGGTCGAAGTAGACCGCCGACTTGATCAGGTCGGTGGTCAGCCCGGGCACGTTCCACCGGTGCATCCCACGCAGCCAGCCGCGCAGGAACTCCGGGGCGTAGATCCCGCCGGAGCCGGGGTTGCCGAGCACCACCAGCAGCAGGATCACGATGCCGGTGCCGAGCAGGCCGAGCCAGGCCTGCACGGCGGAGGCCACCATCGCGGCGGCGAAGACCGCCAGCGCGCCCACCGCGGCGACCGCCGGGATGTCGTGGTGCCACACGTCGAGGATCGGCCCGACGACGGCTGCGCCGACGATGCCCAGCACGATCGAGTAGACGGCGAGCGCGGCGACCCGCAGCCCGGCCCGGGGCAGGCTGACCGGGGCGGTGCCGGTCCTCAGGCCCAGCGCGGTGGAGGCCAGGTAGCCGCCCAGCACGTAGCCCACGGCCAGGTAGAACGGCACGAGGCCGCGCGGGTCGGTCCGCTCCACCGGCACCTCGTCGCTGACCTGGATCGGCAGGTTGGCCTGTTGCGCGGCCTGGGTGAACACCTGGGTCACCACCTCGGCGGCGGCGGGCGCGGAGGCGCTTGCGGTGGTGAGGCGCAACCCGTTGTCCGGACCGGAGCTGAGCACCCCGTACACCTCGCGGGCGGTGAGGCCGTCGTCGGCGGCGTCCGGATCGTCGTACTCGATGGGTTTGATCTTGTCGGTCCGGTCGCGCACGGCGGCCATCACCGCCTGCGCGCGCTGGTCGCCGAGGACGACCCCGACCGGCACGTCGCGCGGGGTGGGCTGGTGCAGCGCCCCCACGTAGGCGGCGATGAACGCGGTGGCCAGGGCGAGCGTGCCGACCAGCAGCGCCGCGGTGCGCGGCAGCCATTCGCGTACCGGAAGGACCCGCTCCGCCTCTTCCACGGGCTCAGCCTATTGCCCAGAAATGCCCGGCCCGGGCGGTTTCCGGGGCGGAAATCGCTGGCCCGGCCCGATAGCGTCGGAACATGACGCCGCCGAGCTATCCCGCCAAGCCGAAGCCGGGCGACCGGGTCGCCGTCGTCTCGCCCTCGGCCGGCCTGCCGGGACTCTTCCCGCACGTGCACGAGCTGGGCCTGCGCCGGCTGCGCGAGGAGTTCGGGCTGGAGCCGGTGGAATATCCGACCACCCGCCGGATGGGGGCCGACCCGCGGGACCGGGCGCGGGACATGACCGCCGCCTTCGCCGACCCGACGATCACCGCGGTGCTCGCCACCGTCGGCGGGGACGACCTGATCACGGTCACCCCGTACCTGGACGACGCGGTGCTGCGGGCCAACCCGAAGCCCTACTACGGGTACTCGGACAACACCAACATCCTCAACCACCTCTACCGGCTCGGCATGGTGGCGTACCACGGCGGCTCGGTGCTGGTGCACCTCGGCAGGTCCGGCAAGCCCAACCCGGTCACCTTCGACTCGCTGCGCGCCGCCCTCTTCACCTCCGGCTGGTACGAGCTGACCCCGGCCGCCGAGTGGGGCGACGAGCCGCGCGACTGGCGGGACCCGGCGACGCTGGTCGAGGAGCCGGTGATGTTCCCCGGCGAGGGTTGGCGCTGGCAGGGGCCGGCGCGGGTGGTGCAGGGGCGGACCTGGGGCGGCTGCCTGGAGATCATCCACTGGCTGATGGCCGCCGACCGGGTGCCGTCGGTCGCGCAGCTGGCCGGGTCGGTGCTGGTCTTCGAGACCTCCAACGAACTGCCGTCGGCGCGGGAGGTCTTCCGGATCGTGCGCAACATGGGCGAGCGCGGGCTGCTCGCCGCCTTCCCGGCCGTCGTGGTCGGCCGGCCCAAGGCGTGGGACTTCGACAAGCCGCACTCGCCCGCCGAGCGGGTGGCCTGGGGCGAGGCCCAGCGGGAGGCGATCACGCGGGCCCTCGCGGACTACGCCGACGACCCGGTGGTGGTCTTCGACGTCGACCTGGGTCACACCGACCCGCAGCTGATCATCCCGTACGGCGGGGAGATCCGGGTCGACGCGGTGGAGCAGCGGATCGCCGTGCGCTATTGACCCCTGCCGGCGACCGGCCGGCGGAGGTGCCGTACTGGGGGGAGTACGGCACCTCCATGGGGCGTGTCCCGGGGCGGGCCGCCCGAAGGCCCGGCGAGGGGCGTCGGACCTCCCCGAACAGGTCCGCGTACCCCTTCCTGCCCCCATCGCCGCCGGGACTGACGCGGTCCATCCTCCGGGTCGGCGGGCGTGGTTTCTTGAAGAAATGTGCGCGGATGGGCCACCGCCGCGGCTCACCCCGCGCCAGCGCCCCGTTCCCGAGGGGTCAGCAGCCGGCGCAGCCGGGCGGGTGGGTGCCCGACCTGCTCCCGTACCACCCGGGTCAGGTGCGCCTGGTCGGCGAAGCCGTACGCGGAGGCCAGGTCGCCGAGCGGTCGGCCGTCGGGTTCCGCGAGCGTGTCCAGCACCGCCCGGACCCGCAGCCGGTTCCGGTACGCGGTCAGGCTGCTGCCGGTGACCCGCTGGAACACCCGGCTCAGGTGGTGCGGTGAGGCGCCCACCTCGCGCGCGACCTCCGCCAGCCCGAGGGTGAAGTCCGAGGTTGCCAGCACCTCCCGGGCGCGGTCGGCGAGCCGGCGGTGGGCGGCGAGCGTGGCCGGCCGCCGGCGCACCGACCGGCCCAGCTCCGCGTCGACGGCGCCCTCGCCGGCCAGTGCGCTGTGCTCCAGCAGGCGGCCGAGGAAACGGTGCAGCCGTTCGGCCATCTCGAAGCCGTCCAGCCCGCGGCGCAGCTCCGCCACGAGCAACCGGTGCGCCAGGTCGAACGAGGGGTCGGTGCTGCCCTCCCAGCCGTCCCGGGTGAACCAGCGGGCCGCGTCCGGCCGGCTCTCCAGCACCTCCGGAGCCACCTCGAGGCAGGTGTACGAGTCGCCGCAGCCGTACGGGTGGGCGACCGCCATCTCGTCCCCGGGCCGGCTCAGCAGGATCGATGTCGCGTCGGCGACCGCGCTTCGCCCGTTGAGCCGACGCTGGTACGCCCCCGACCGCCCGATGAAGACCTGGTACCGGTCCTCGGCCACGGGGTCCGTCCAGCCGTGGTTCTCGACGATGCAACGGACCTGGTAGATGAGCATCCCGTCGGGGTGGCCGAGCACCCGCCAGCGGGCGGGCGTGGTCTTGCGGCGCGGATCACTGCCGACTCCCTCGACGGGCATGCGTCTCCTCCGGCACTCGGCGTCGGCCAGCGGCCGAACGTCCCCCGAAGAGATACTGTCGATGCGGGAACCCCCCGTCCAGACCGGGCGAGGGGTCATCGTCGTGTGCCATCCGCGGGGAAGTGATCACTGATGCTCACCGGACTGTTTGCCGCCGCCCTGGCCGACCCGGGGCTGGCCCGGGCGCGTGACCTGGCGCGCTCCGGTGCCGCGCAGGTCGACGGCCTCGACCTCACCGCCCCCGCCGCGCTGCGCCCGTTCGCCGTGGCGGCCGTGGCCGCCGACGAGCGCGCCGGGGGCGCCGGACGACCGGTCCTGGCCGTGACCGCCACCACCCGCGAGGCCGACGACCTCGCCGCCGCGCTGGGCAGCCTGCTGCCGCCGGAGCAGGTGGCCGTGTTCCCGTCCTGGGAGACGCTGCCGCACGAGCGCCTCTCGCCCCGTTCGGACACGGTCGGCCGGCGGCTGGCCGTGCTCCGCCGGCTGGCCCACCCCGAGGCGGCCGACGCGCACGGGCGCACCGGGCCGCTGCGGGTGGTCGTCGCCCCGGTCCGGTCGCTGCTCCAGCCGCAGCTCAAGGGGCTCGGGGACCTGGAGCCGGTGCAGCTCGCCGCCGGCGACGAGGCGGACCTGGAGGAGATCGCCCGCCGGCTCACCGACATGGCGTACGCCCGGGTGGACCTGGTCACCAAGCGGGGCGAGTTCGCGGTGCGGGGCGGCATCCTCGACGTCTTCCCGCCGACCGACGAGCACCCGTCCCGGGTCGAGTTCTGGGGCGACGAGGTGGAGGAGATCCGCACCTTCGCCGTCGCCGACCAGCGCACCATCGAGGGGGTTCCGCAGCTCTGGGCCCCGCCCTGCCGCGAGCTGCTGCTCACCCCCGGGGTACGCAAGCGGGCCGCCGCGCTGGCGCAGGAGCACCCCGAGCTGGGCGAGATCCTCGACAAGCTCGCCGAGGGCATCCCGGTCGAGGGGATGGAGTCGCTGGTCCCGGCGCTGCTCGGCAGCGACAGTCTGGAGCTGCTGGTCGACACCATGCCCGCCGGCACCCACGTGCTGCTCTGCGACCCGGAGCGGATCCGCACCCGGGCGCATGACCTGGTCCGTACCTCCGAGGAGTTCCTCCAGGCCAGCTGGGCCGCGGCCGCCGTCGGCGGGCAGGCCCCGGTCGACCTCGGCGCCGCCGCCTTCAAGACCCTGGCCGACGTACGCACGGCGGCCCGCGCCCTGCGTCAGCCCTGGTGGACGCTGTCGCCGTTCGGTTTGATCGAGGCGGAGGCCGCCCCGGCCCGGCAGCCGTGGGAGGACGAGCCGACCGAGGTCGATGTCACCCCGGACGACGCGATCGCGGTGACCCTGGCCGCCCAGCCCGCCCCGCTCTACCACGGCGAGACCGCCCGGGTGGTCGACGACCTCAAGCGCTGGGCCGGCGAGGGCTGGTCGATCGCGCTGGTCTTCGAGGGGCACGGCCCCGCCCAGCGGGCCGTCGAGGTGCTCCGCGACGCCGGCCTCGGCGCCCGGCTCACCGAGGAGGTGCCGGCCGCTCCGGCCCCCGGTGAGCTGCTGGTCTCGTGCGGCTGCCTGACCGCCGGCTTCGTCGACGAGGCGTCCCGGTTCGTGCTGCTCACGGGCAACGACGTGACCGGCGGCCGGGGCAGCTCCACCCGGGACATGCGCAAGCTGCCGAGCCGGCGGCGCAACACCATCGACCCGCTGGAGCTGAAGGCCGGCGACCACGTCGTGCACGAGCAGCACGGCATCGGCCGGTACGTCGAGCTGGTGCAGCGCACGGTGAACGGAGCCAGCCGGGAATACCTGGTCATCGAGTACGCGCCGAGCAAGCGTGGCCAGCCCGGTGACCGGCTCTTCGTCCCCACCGACCAGCTCGACCAGCTCTCCCGCTACGTCGGCGGCGAGCAGCCCACCCTGCACAAGATGGGCGGCTCGGACTGGCAGAAGTCCAAGGCCCGGGCCCGCAAGGCGGTCCGCGAGATCGCCGCGCAGCTCATCCAGCTCTACGCGGCCCGCAAGGCGTCCAAGGGGCACAACTTCGGCCCGGACACCCCGTGGCAGCGGGAGCTGGAGGACGCCTTCCCCTGGCAGGAGACGCCGGACCAGCTCGCCGCCATCGAGGAGGTCAAGCGGGACATGGAGCAGACCGTCCCGATGGACCGCCTGATCTGCGGTGACGTCGGGTACGGCAAGACCGAGATCGCGGTCCGGGCCGCGTTCAAGGCGGTGCAGGACGGCAAGCAGGTGGCCGTGCTGGTGCCCACCACCCTGCTGGTGCAGCAGCACTACAACACCTTCGCCGAGCGGATGAGCCAGTTCCCGGTGACGATCCGGCAGCTCTCCCGGTTCCAGACGCCGAAGGAGACCGAGCAGACGCTGGAGATGGTCGCCAACGGCAGCGTCGACATCGTGATCGGCACCCACCGGCTGCTCCAGGCGTCCACCCGGTTCAAGCAGCTCGGGCTGGTCATCATCGACGAGGAGCAGCGCTTCGGCGTCGAGCACAAGGAGCACCTGAAGAGCCTGCGCGCCTCGGTGGACGTGCTGGCCATGTCGGCCACCCCGATCCCGCGCACCCTGGAGATGGCGATCACCGGCATCCGGGAGATGTCCACCATCGCCACCCCGCCGGAGGAGCGGCACCCCGTGCTCACCTTCGTCGGGGCGTACGACGACCGGCAGGTGGCCGCCTCCATCCACCGGGAGCTGCTCCGCGACGGGCAGGTGTTCTACCTGCACAACCGGGTCGAGTCGATCGAGAAGGCGGCCCGGCGGATCCGTGAGCTGGTGCCCGAGGCCCGGGTGGCGGTGGCGCACGGGCAGATGGGCGAGGAAGCGCTCGAGAAGGTGATGGTCGGCTTCTGGGAGAAGGAGTTCGACGTCCTGGTCTGCACCACGATCGTCGAGTCGGGCATCGACATCCCGAACGCCAATACGCTGATCGTGGAGCGGGCCGACCTGCTCGGCCTGGCCCAGCTGCACCAGATCCGGGGCCGGGTCGGCCGCGGCCGGGAGCGGGCGTACGCGTACTTCCTCTACCCGTCGGACAAGCCGCTCACCGAGAACGCGCACGAGCGGCTGGCCACCATCGCCCAGCACACCGAGCTGGGTGCCGGCATGTACGTGGCGATGAAGGACCTGGAGATCCGGGGCGCCGGCAACCTGCTCGGCGGCGAGCAGTCCGGCCACATCGAGGGCGTCGGCTTCGACCTGTACGTGCGGATGGTCGGCGAGGCGGTCTCCGCCTTCAAGGGCGAACACCCGGAGGAGGAGGCCGAGGTCAAGGTCGACCTGCCGGTCGACGCGCACCTGCCGCACGACTACGTCGGCGTGGAGCGGCTGCGCCTGGAGATGTACCGCAAGCTCGCCGAGGCCCGGGACGAGGAGCGGCTGCGCGAGGTGGTCGCCGAGATGACCGACCGGTACGGCGAGCCGCCCGCCCCGGTGCAGAACCTGGTCGCGGTGGCCCGGTTCCGGCTGCTCGCCCGCCGGTACGGCCTCGCCGACGTGTCGATGCAGGGCAAGCACATCCGGTTCGGCCCGCTGCCGCTGCCCGACTCGAAGCAGCTGCGCCTGAAGCGCTACCACCCGGACTCGGTCTACAAGCAGGCGCTCGACCAGGTCAGCGTGCCCCGGCCGAGCACCCGGCGGGTCGGCGGCGAGCCGTTGCGCGACCAGGCGCTGCTGGAGTGGTGCGCCCAGCTCCTCAAGGATGTGCTGGGCGAGCCGGCGGCGGTCGAGCCGGCCGGGGCGGGGGCCCGGTGACCCCGGCGGGGTGGGCGGCGTCACAGCCGCGTACCGGGCGTGAGAGAGTGGCCGTCATGCGTGCTCGCCGTCTCTTCGCCGCCGCCAGCGTCGCGGCCCTCGCTGTGCTGTCCCTCGCCGCCTGCGGCCGGTCCGCGCCGGACGTCGCCGCGTACGTGGGGGACACCAGGTACTCCGTCGACCGGGTGGACGAGATCTACAACGACGCCCAGACGCAGTACGCCGACGCGGTCCAGAGCCAGCGGGCGCAGACCGGCGCCACGCCGGCACCGGAGGAGCTGCGCTCCTCGGTGACCCGGCAGGACGTGCTGAACCTGCTCGTCGCCGTCGACCTCGGCAAGCGCCTGCTGGCCGAGAAGGACATCCAGGCCCCCGACGAGGTCTCCCCGGAGCAGCTCCAGGCGCAGCTCCAGATGCCGGCCAGCGCCGAGTACGCGAAGCTCTGGGGCGAGTGGGTGGACATCTCCTCCGCGCTCCAGGAGAAGCTTCCCCCGGCCGACCTCAGCGACGACGCCGTGATGGCCGTCTACCACGCCATCGAGAAGACCGGCGCGATCAAGTCCGGGCTCTCCGTCGCCCAGGTCCGGGAGGCGTTCGGCGAGGGTGGCTTCGTCCGCAGCGCCACCGCGCTCAGCTCCGCGCTGCGCGAGGAGGCGGAGAAGGTCGACGCCTCGATCAACCCGAAGTACGGCCCGATCGGCGTGCCGTCGGTGGTCAGCACCGGGCAGTCGTTGGTCTTCTACTCGCTGCCGTACATCAACCACGACGGCCCGGTCACCGACATCTCGACCCCCGAGGCACCGCAGACCACCGGCGCGGTCGCGCCCTGACCGGCATGACCGCCCGGATCGTCCTGCTGGTCACCTCGCCCCGGCTGCCGGCCGGCCTGCTGACGGCCGCCGCCTGGGACGTCGTACGCGCCGCGCCGGTGCTGACCGGCGCGGAGAGCGAGCTGGCCCGGGTGGTCCGCACGGCGGGCGCCGAGGTGAGCGTGGTGGCCGACGGCGCGACGCAGGCGTTGCTCGACGCGGCGGCGGCCCGGGGCACGGCCGTCTGGCTGGCCGGGCCGACCGGTGACGAGGCGCTGGCCCGGGAGCTGGGGCTGCGGCTGGCCCGCGAGCCGGGCCTGGCCGAGCTGGAGCTGATGTACGGCTCGTGGGACCCGCCGGGCGCCCGGCTGCTCGACGCGGTCGAGGTGATGGACCGGCTCGCGTCTCCCGGTGGCGACCCGTGGAAGCGGGCGCAGACCCACCGCAGCCTCGCCGGTTTCCTGCTCGAGGAGTGCTACGAGGCGTACGACGCGATCAGCGCCGAGGACACCGACGCGCTCCGCGAGGAGCTGGGCGACGTGCTGCTCCAGGTGCTGCTGCACGCCCGGCTCGCCGAGGACCTGCCGGAGGGGAAGCGCTGGACGGTCGACGACGTGGCCGGCGGCCTGGTCGACAAGATGGTCCGGCGCAACCCGCACGTCTTCTCCGGGGAGCAGGCCGGTTCGCTGGAGGAGATCGAGGCGAACTGGGAGCGGATCAAGCGGGCCGAGAAGACCCGCGAGTCGGTGCTCGACGGCATCGCGCTGAGCCAGCCGGCGCTCGCGCTCGCCGCGAAGATCCTGGACCGGGCCGGCCGGATCGGCCTGGCCGTGCCGCCGCCGCTGGCCGAGTCCCAGGTGGATCCGGAGGCGAGGCTCGGTGCCGGCCTGCTCGCCACGGTCGCCGCCGCCAGGCAGGCGGGAATCGACCCCGAGGCCGCCCTCCGCCGCGCCACCCTCGCCTACGCCGACGCCGTCCGCACCGCCGAACGCGCCGCCCGCCCCACCCACGACCAGGCGAGTTGAACAAGAGTTCGCGTCAGGAAGGGGCGCCGCTCTGCCGACGCGAACTCCTTGATCAACCGGAAAGTCGGGGGAGATCGGTAGGGTCTTGGACATGGAGGCGTTCGTGCCGCTCGCGGAGCGGATCGTGGAGGCGTTGCTGGAGAGCCGGCCGGGGCTGGCCACGTCCGCCGGGGACCACCGGTACGACGACCGGCTGCCGGATCTCTCCGCCGACGGCCTCGCCGCCGATCAGGCGATGCTCAAGGACGCGGCCGACGCGCTCTCCGAGATCGACCCGGACACGCTCGACGTCGAGGAACGGGTCGACCACGCGCTGCTGAGCAGCCTGGTCGACCAGGGGCTGTTCGAGGCGACCGAGATCCGCGCGCACGAGTGGGACCCGCTGCGGCACAACCCGGGCCCGCTGCTGCACGCCCTGCTGGCCCGCCCGTTCGCCCCCGCCGAGGTGCGGTTGCAGAGTCTCGCCGGCCGGCTCGCCGCCGTACCGGACGCCCTGGCCACCGCCCGCGCCACCCTGCGGGACATGCCCCGGATCCACGCCGAGACCGCGGTCGGGCAGTTCACCGGCACGGCCGCCCTGATCCGGGACGAGGTGCCGGGGCTGCTCGCCCAGGCGCCCGGGCTCTACAACACGGTCGAACCGGCGGCCACCGCGGCGATCGCCGCCATCGAGGAGTTGGTGGCGTGGCTGCGGATGGGGCTGGCCGCCGACGCCGGCCCGGGGCGCGACCCCCGGCTGGGCCGGCGGCGCTGGGAGGCGCGGCTCTGGCACACCCTGGACACCGAGCTGAGCGCCGCCGAGATCCAGCGCCGGGCCTGGGACAACCTCGAGCGGGTCACCGCCGAGATCCGCGAGGCGGCCGTCGAGCTGGTCGGTGGCCCGGCCGACGACGAGACCGTGCGGCGGGCCCTGGACCTGCTCGCCGCCGAGCACCCCGACGACGCCACCATCGTGGACCTCGCCTCGGTCACCCTCGACGAAACGACCGACTTCGTCCGGGCGCACGACCTGATCACCCTGGTCTCCGACCCGTGCGTGATCCAGGAGATGCCGGAGTTCGCCCGGGGCGTGGCGGTCGCCTACTGCGACTCGCCCGGCCCGCTGGAGACCGCGGACGTGCCGACCTTCTACTGCATCGCGCCCACCCCGGCGGACTGGCCCGCGCACCGGGTCGAGTCGTTCTACCGGGAGTACAACGACCACATGATCCGCAACCTGACCGTGCACGAGGCGATGCCCGGTCACTTCCTCCAGCTCGCCCACGCCCGCCGGTACGCCGGTCCGACCCGGGTCCGGGCGCTCACCGAGTCCGGGGTGTTCGTCGAGGGCTGGGCGGTGTACACCGAGGAGCTGATGGCCGGGCTCGGCTTCGGCGGGCTGCCGGTCCGACTCCAGCAGCTCAAGATGCAGCTCCGGATGACCATCAACGCGCTGCTCGACCAGCTCGTGCACTGCGAGGACCTGCCCGAGGCCGAGGCGATGGCGCTGATGACCGGGCGCGGCTTTCAGGAGGAGGGCGAGGCGGCCGGCAAGTGGCGGCGGGCCCTGCTCACCTCCACCCAGCTCTCCACCTACTTCGTCGGGTACAGCGAGATGGCCGACATCGCCCGCGCCCGCCCCGACGGGGTGTCGGTGCGCGAGTGGCACGACGCGATGCTGGCGCACGACTGCCCGCCGCCGCGCCACCTCCGGACCCTGCTGGGCATCTGACCGGGCGGCCGCGCCGGTTCAGCCGCGCGGGCGGGCGGCGACCGCGTCGATCAGCCAGCGCGAGATGGAGTACGCCGGGGGCAGCTCCGCCGGCAGCGCGTCCACCGGGAACCAGCGCGCCTCGGTCAGCTCCTTCGGATCGACCACCGGCTCGGCGTCCGGGTCGGTGACGGTGGCGGTGAAGCCGGCCAGCAGGGTGCCCGGGCCGGACATCGCCCAGGGCTGGCTGTCGACGTAGCCGGGCCGCCCGATGGTGAGCCCGACCTCCTCGCCCACCTCCCGGTGCGCGGCCGCCTCCAGCGACTCGCCGGCCTCGACGAACCCGGCCACCAGCGCCCACAGCTCGGTCGGCCCGTACGCGTGCCGGACCAGGAGCAGCTCGTCGGGGCGGCCGGCGCGCCCCGGGCGGGTGATCGCCACCAGCACCGCGACGGAGAGCGGCACGAACACGGTCAGCCCGCAGCCGGGACAGCGCCGGGCGGTCTCGCCCGGCACGTCGGCCAGTTCGGTCCGGCAGGCCCCGCACCACCGGTGCGTACGCCGCCAGGTGACCACGGCGAGCGCCCGGCCGGCCAGGTCGGCCAGCGGCTGCGGTAGCTCGGTGGCGAGGCTCCGCCAGCCGCGCCACCGGCCGGCCAGCGCCTCGGGGTCGGCCACCTCGGCCGTCCAGGCGGGGATCCCGTCCAGCGTGCCGACCGGTACCCAGTCGAGGTCGGCCGGCAGCTCCCCGATCCGGGGCAGGCCGCCGTCGGGGCCGGTCAGCAGCTTGCGCCCGGCCACCGGCAGGGCCAGGTCGCCGGGCGCGGGCGGGCGGCTCCGGTCGGCGCCCGGGACGAAGCGGCCCCGGCCGTCCGGGCTGGCTCGGCCCGGCCCGGCGTCGCCGGGCGCGTCCGCGGCGAGGCCGGTCGTCACGACGTGGCCGTACGGCGGTCGACCACGCCCGCCCCGGCCGGCACGGCGAACGACGTCGGCTCGACGGTGTCGGTGTAGCGGCTCAGCGTCAGCTCCGCCGGCTTGCCGTCGAGGGTGCCGGTGAAGCTGCCCAGCACGCCCTCGGTGGTGACGCAGGCGGTGAAACGCTCCCCGGAGCGGGTGACGTCGACGCAGGTGGCGTGGTGTCCGGCCAGGGTGGTGTCGCTCTGCTCGATGACCGCCTCGGGGTCGAACGCGGCGTCGGTGAGCAGCCGGATCACCGC
This sequence comes from Micromonospora sp. NPDC048930, assembly GCF_043197935.1. Classification (NCBI taxonomy): domain Bacteria; kingdom Bacillati; phylum Actinomycetota; class Actinomycetes; order Micromonosporales; family Micromonosporaceae; genus Micromonospora; species Micromonospora sp. NPDC048930. The sequence goes on along the minus strand of NZ_JBICUB010000002.1, from coordinate 134,142 downwards.
CGGCGGCGTGACCAGCCCGTGCTTGCGCGCCTCGGCGTAGACGATCACGGACGGCTTGCCGGCGGTCAGCACCGGCGGCGACACCGTGCAGGAGGTACGCCCGGCGGCGGTCGCGCACCGGGTCACCGCCTGCTGGGTCACCGTGATCTTGCCGTCCGGCCAGGTGTACGACGACTGCAGCGGCTCCGTGGTCTGCGCGATGGCGGCGCTCCGCCCGCCGGCGAGCTGGTAATCGGCGGCCCAGGTCTGCTCCAGCGACCGGTCCATCCGGGAGGCGAGGTCGTTGACCAGATCAGCCCGTCCGAGCGCGGCCCCGGCGTCGTCGATGGCCTGACAGCCGGTGACCGAGAGCGACGCGATGACCGAGGTGGCGAGCACGCGGAGAGTCGTCGAGGCGGCGGGCATGGTGCCCAGCCTTGTCGATCGGCGCAACCTCTCGCAAACCCGTTGCCGGTTGAGGCCGGAGAATCCGGGAATGTCCGTGTCTCCCGGCGGGCCGGGTGCGCCCCGAACGACGTGCGCTCGAGCGCCGACCGATACGCTGCGTTCAACACCTGCCTCAGCCGCACCGTCGCGGCCCATACCGGACCGGAACACACAAACGAGGAGCGACTCAGTGGCAACCATCGAGGGAATCGTCGCCCGGGAGATCCTGGACTCGCGGGGCAACCCGACGGTCGAGGTCGAGGTCGGGCTCGACGACGGCACGATCGCCCGCGCCGCGGTGCCGTCCGGCGCCTCCACCGGCGCCTTCGAGGCGATCGAGCTGCGCGACGGTGACAAGGACCGCTACCAGGGCAAGGGTGTCGAGAAGGCGGTCGCCAACATCGAGGACAAGATCGTCGACCAGCTCATCGGGTACGAGGCCAGCGAGCAGCGGCTGATCGACCAGAAGATGATCGACATCGACGGTACGGACAACAAGGCCGAGCTGGGCGCCAACGCCATCCTCGGCGTCTCGCTGGCCGTGGCGAAGGCCGCCGCGGGCAGCGCCGAGCTGAGCCTCTTCCGCTACCTCGGCGGCCCGAACGCGCACCTGCTGCCGGTGCCGATGATGAACATCCTCAACGGTGGCGCGCACGCCGACTCGAACGTCGACATCCAGGAGTTCATGATCGCGCCGATCGGCGCGCCCACCTTCCGCGACGCGCTCCGCTCCGGCGCCGAGGTCTACCACGCGCTCAAGTCGGTGCTGAAGAAGAAGGACCTGTCGACCGGCCTGGGCGACGAGGGCGGCTTCGCGCCGAACCTGCCGACCAACGCCGCCGCGCTGGACCTGATCGCCGAGGCGGTGGAGAAGGCCGGCTACCGGCTCGGCACCGACATCGTCTTCGCCCTCGACGTCGCCGCCACCGAGTTCTTCGACAACGGCACCTACACCTTCGAGGGCAGCGCCAAGACCGCCGAGGACATGAGCAACTACTACACCAAGCTCGTCGGCGACTACCCGATCGTCTCCATCGAGGACCCGCTGTCCGAGGACGACTGGAGCGGCTGGGCCACCCTGACCGCGGCGCTGGGCGACCGGATCCAGATCGTCGGCGACGACCTGTTCGTCACCAACCCGCAGCGCATCGCCCGGGGCATCACCGAGAAGGCCGCCAACGCGGTGCTGGTGAAGGTCAACCAGATCGGCTCGCTCACCGAGACCCTGGACGCGGTGGACCTGGCCCACCGGGCCGGCTTCACGTGCATGATGAGCCACCGCTCCGGCGAGACCGAGGACACCACCATCGCCGACCTGGCCGTCGCCACCGGCTGCGGCCAGATCAAGACCGGCGCCCCGGCCCGTTCGGACCGGGTCGCGAAGTACAACCAGCTCCTGCGGATCGAGGAGGAGCTGGCCGACGCGGCGCGGTACGCCGGCGCCGGCGCGTTCCCGCGCTACCGTTCGGCCTGAGCCACGAGCTCCGGGGGAGGGGTGTGACGATGCAGCAGCGCCGCACACCGGGTGGTCAGCGTCCCGCCCGTCGGCCGGGTCAGGCCGGCCGGCCGGCCGGGGCCCGGTCCCGGTCGTCGGTCCGCGACGGCGGCGTCCGCGCCGAGCCGCGGGCCGCCGGCCGGTCGCCGGGCGCGGCCCGGGCCACCGAGGGCGTACGCTCCGCGAGCCGCCCGGCCGCGGCCCGGCGTACGGCGGCCGGCGGCACGGTCAAGCGCCTCACCGCACCCCAACCCCGGCGCTTCACCGGGCGCGCCACCGTGCTGTTCGCGGTGCTGATCGCGCTCGCGCTGGCGTACACCTATCCGGTCCGGGTCTACCTGGACCAGCAGGCGGACATCGCGCGGATGGAGGCCGCCCAGGCCGACCAGCGTAGGGAGATCGAGAAACTCACCGTCGAGGCGGCCAAGTGGCAGGACCCGGCGTACATCGAGACGCAGGCCCGGGAGCGGTTCTTCATGGGCAAGCCGGGCGAGACGCTGCTGGTCGTGCTCTCCGACCCGGACGGCGCCGCGAAGGACGCCGGCAGGAGCCCGCAGGCGGGGCCGCCGAAGCCGCCCGATCCCTGGTACGACACGCTGTGGTCGAGCGTGCAGGCGGCCAACGCCGAGCGCCCCGACAAGTGAGCCCGAACGAGAGACAGGTACCAGTGAGCGTCGTACCACCGCAGGACCCGGCGGCGGATTCCGTACCCCTGCCGGACCGGCAACCGGCCACCGAGGCCGACCTGGCCGCGGTGGCCGCGCAGCTCGGACGCCCGCCGCGCGGCACCCGGGCGGTGGCCCACCGCTGCCCGTGCGGGCTGCCCGACGTGGTGGAGACGACGCCCCGGCTGGCCGACGGCACGCCCTTCCCGACGCTGTTCTACCTGACCTGCCCGCGGGCCACGGCGGCGTGCAGCCGGCTGGAGTCGGCCGGGCTGATGAAGGAGATGGCCGAGCGGCTCGCCGAGGACCCGGACCTGGCCGCCCGCTACCGAGCCGCCCACGAGGACTACCTGGCCCGCCGGGAGGCGATCGGCCAGGTGCCGGAGATCGCCGGCATCTCGGCCGGTGGCATGCCGGGCCGGGTGAAGTGCCTGCACGTCCACCTCGGGCACGCGCTGGCCGCCGGGCCGGGGGTCAACCCGTTCGGCGACGAGACCCTGGCGCTGGTGGAGAAGTGGTGGGCCGCCGGGCCGTGCGTGGACGTCCCGGCGGCGGAGTGAGATGACCGCCACCGACGAGATCACCGTCCGCCGGGCCCGCACCGGGGACGTCCGCGGCATCCGCCGGCTGGTCGACACCTACACCGACGACCGGCGGCTGCTCAGCAAGGCCACCGTCACCCTCTACGAGGACGTGCAGGAGTTCCGGGTGGCGGTCACCCCGGACGGCACGGTGGTCGGCTGCGGCGCGCTGCACGTGATGTGGGAGGACCTGGCCGAGATCCGTACGGTGGCGGTCGACCCGTCCTGCCGGGGGCGCAAGATCGGGCACCGGATCGTCGGGGAGCTGATCGACGCGGCCCGCGAGCTGGGCGTGGCCCGGATCTTCGTACTGACCTTCGAGACCCGCTTCTTCGGCTCGTTCGGCTTCCGGGAGATCGACGGCGCGCCGGTGCCGCAGCCGGTATACGAGCAGCTGCTGCGCTCGTACGACGAGGGCGTGGCCGAGTTCCTGGACCTGGAACGGGTGAAGCCGAACACGCTCGGCAACACCCGGATGCTGCTGCGGCTCTGACCACGCCTTGACCGGCCCGGGGTCGCCGTGCTGGTCGCTCTCGCCGGTGGCGCCGGGGGTCTGCCGCCGGTCCGCTGCGGCGCGTCGGCGTGTCGCGGGCAGGAGCGAGCCAACTCATAAGCGCCATGTCTCTGAGACATGAATATGTCTGAGAGACATGACGCTTGATCGGCTTGTCGCCCCCCCGCTGCCCCGCGCCGAGCCGCGCTGCCCCGCGCCGCCGCCCGGATCAGCGGGCCCGGCAACCGGCGACCGCCGCACCCGGGTCACCGGCTACGCCGCCCGGGCGACCGCCGCGTCCCGAGGACCGGCCTGCCGTAGGGTGGCAGCCGTGACGACGCGCGTGGCCGCCATCGACTGCGGGACCAACTCGATCCGACTGCTGGTCGCCGACCTGCCCGACCCGTCCGCCGGGCCGCAGGCGCCGCTGGTCGACCTGAGCCGCCGGATGGAGATCGTCCGGCTGGGCCAGGGCGTCGACAGGACCGGCCGGCTCGCACCCGAGGCGATCGAGCGCACCCGGGTCGCGCTCGCCGACTACGCGGCCGAGATCGAGAAGCTGGGTGCCGAGCGGGTGCGGATGTGTGCCACCTCGGCGACCCGGGACGCCTCGAACGCCGCCGACTTCCGCACGATGGTCGAGCAGACCCTCGGCGTGGCGCCCGAGGTGGTCACCGGCGACGAGGAGGCGCGCCTCTCGTTCACCGGCGCGGTGCGGGGCCTGCCCGCCGACGCCGAGCCGCCGTACCTGGTGGTCGACATCGGCGGCGGCTCGACCGAGTTCGTGGTCGGGACCCGCGAGGGCGGGGTGCAGGCGGCCATCTCGATGGACATCGGCTGCGTCCGGATGACCGAGCGGCACCTGCACGGCGATCCGCCGGGCCTCGACGAGGTCGCCGCCGCGCAGGCGGACATCGCCGTCGCGGTGGACCGCGCGCTGGAGGCGGTGCCGGGCCGCGCGGCGGCCACCCTGGTCGGGCTCGCCGGGTCGGTCACCACCGTGGTCGCCGTCGCCCAGGGCCTCCACGAGTACGACCCCGCGCGCATCCACCACGCCCGGGTGTCGTACGACCAGGTCGCCCAGGTCACCGCCGACCTGCTGGCGAAGACCCGCGAGCAGCGGCTGGCCATCCCGGTGATGCACCCCGGCCGGGCCGACGTGATCGGCGCCGGCGCCCTGGTGCTCCGCGTGATCATGGAGCGGGCCGGGATGCCCTCGGTGGTCGCCTCCGAGCACGACATCCTCGACGGCATCGCCTGGTCCCTGGCCTGAGGCGCCACGGCGCGCCGACCGGCCCCCGGCGCGTTCGTCGGCGGGCCGGGGGTCGAAGCGCGGCGCGAGGCGTCAGAGGTTCACCGCGACGGCTGGCGCGGCCAGTTCGACTTTCGCCCGAGCCGGTCTGCGGAGCCGCCCGACAGCACGCCGGCCCAGTCCGAACGACCGGCCCAGTCCGAACTGCCGGTCTTGACCAGTTCCGGCTCGGGCGTCCTGGCCGGGCTGCCCAGGCCGAGACCGTCCACGCCCAGCGGGCGGTTCCGTGACTCCGCGGACGGGATGATGTCGTCCGGTTGCAGCGCCGCGGGCGCGTCGGACCCGGGCTGCGGCCACCGCTGCCAACGACGGACGCTGACCACCCCGACGAGCAGCAGCGAGCCCACCAGCAGTGTCGTCCCGGTCCGGACAGGGGCCGCCAGGTCGACCTGGTGGCCGCTCAAGGTCGGCTTGTGGTCGAGCAGTTTCATCACCGCGGTCGGGCTGACCAGCAGGCCCAGGTAGCTGACCGAGTAGACCAATCCGGCCAGGGTCGCGCCCAGCGGGGAGAACCGCAGCGTGGCGATGAGCCCGAGCAGGATCCCGGCAGCCGCCAGGACCAGTGCGGGTCGAACAAAGTCGCCGCTGTCCAGGGAACCGCCGTTCTGTGCGTCCGCGAACGCCTGCGCCGATCGGGTCTGGCCGAGGGAGAAGAGGATCCAGGCCAGTGGACCCACGATGGCCGCGGCGAGCACCGTTCCGATGTGTCGCATCCGGGCAAGGTACCGATCATTTTCCTGGATCAGCAGACCTCATAAGCGAAACTTAAAGCGCCGAAGGGAACTCAGGTCCGTTCGCTGGCGAGGCGGGCGCCGAATCCGAGCAGGGCCACCCCGGTCAGCCCGTCGAGCCAGCGCCGTACCCGGCGCCGGGAGAGCAGTTCGCGGGCCCGGTTCAGCGCCGCGACCAGCACCAGCAGGTACGCCAGGCTGAGCACCGCGTGACTGAGCGCGTATCCGAGCAGCACCGCCAGCGGCGCCGGGCCGCCGACGAACTGCGGCAGGACGGCCAGGTAGAACGCCAGCACCTTGGGGTTGGTGATGTTGGACAGGAAACCCTGCCGGAACCCGGTGACCGCCTGGCCCGGTGCGGCGGTGGCGTCGCCGGCCAGGGGCGGGTAGTCCCCGCGCCAGGCGGAGCGCCACGCCTGCACCCCGAGGTACGCGAGGTAGGCGACGCCGGCCCAGCGGATCGTCTCGAACAGCGGCTGGGAGCGGACGACGAGGGCACCCAGGCCGGCTGCGGCGGCCATGCCCTGCACGGCGTTCGACGCGGCCACCCCGATCGCGCTCCACCTGCCGCGGGCCCGACCGGCGGCCAGCGTGTTGCGGGTGACCACCGCGAAGTCCGGCCCCGGGATCAGGATGAGCACGGCGGCGAAGACCAGGAACGACGCATAGCTGCTCCACGACATCCTTCGAGCGTACGACCCGCCGAGGCTACTGTTTTCTTGACGGTACTTCGCAATCCACAGTACTGTGCGGAGCGTGGATACGACGCAGCTCCTCAAGGGCGTGCTCGACCTGGCCGTGCTCGCCGTGCTCAAGGAGGAGGACGGCTACGGCTACGACATCCTCCGCCGGCTGCGCGAGGCCGGGCTGGAGGAGGTCGGCGACGCCTCGGTCTACGGCACCCTGCGCCGGCTCTTCGCCGCCGGGCTGCTGACCACGTACGTGGTGCCGAGCGAGTCCGGCCCGCACCGGAAGTACTACGCCCTCAACTCCGCCGGCCGGGACCAGCTCGCCCGCTCCGGCAAGACCTGGCGCTCCTTCGCCAGCACCATGGACGCACTGCTCGATGATCGGGGGATGGCGGCATGACCGTCACTGGGCAGGAGATCGCGGACTACGTCGACCGGGTGCGGGCCGCCCTGGCCGACCTGCCACCGGCCGTCCGCGACGAGTTGACCGAGGATCTCCCGGAGCACCTGGCCGAGGTGGCCGCCGAGACCGACGGCACCCTGGTCGACCGGCTCGGCGAGCCGGAGGCGTACGCGGCCGAGCTGCGGGCCGCCGCCGGCGCGGAGGGCAGGGCCGGGCGGTCGTCCCTCGACCGTCGGTTGACCGCCGCCCGGGCCCGGGTCGGCACCCAGTTGCGCACCCTCGACACCCAGCTCGGCCCGCTGCTCGGGCACGCCTCGGTGAGCGAGTTCCTCCGGCCGTTGCGACCCGCGTGGTGGCTGCTGCGCGGCTGGCTGGCGGCGCTGCTGGTCTGCGTCGTGCTGGGCGAGCCGTCCGGGTTGCTGCCCCGGCTCGACGGCAGCGTGCTGGCCGGCCTCTTCCTGCTCGCCGGCACGGTCCTCGCCTCGGTCTGGCTCGGCCGCCGCTCCGCCGGGTTCCGGGGCTGGCCGCGCCGGCTGCTGCGGCTGGGCACGGCGGCCCTGCTGCTGTTCTCCTTCGCGATGCTGGTCAACGTGGACCAGCACGCCAGCTCTGACCAGTTCGGCAGCTACCACGAGGTCTCGGTCGGCAGCCCGTACGACTCCGTGCAGGACGTCTTCGTCTACGACGAGCAGGGCCGGCTGGTGCGCAACGCCCGGCTCTTCGACCAGAACGGGGTGCCGATCCGGCTCGGCTGGCCGACCTGTGCCGACGCCAACGGGGTCGTGCCGCCGCCCCGGTACGTCTACCCGTACTGCCCGGAGCAGGCGCCCTTCGCGCCGCCGGCGCCGTCCGCGGTGCCGCCCGCACCCACCGGTAGCGCGTCACCCGCCACCCCGGCGCCGACCGGCAGCGCGACGCCTTCCCCCGGCTCACCGGCCGGCACCCCGGCGCCGACGGCGCCGACCCCGGCACCGACCCGCTGAATCCCGCGCGAGGGGCGCCCGCCGACGGCGGGCGCCCCTTCGCACGTCCATGGTGGACCGAGCCGCGGCCGGAGGTGCCGCGGGCGCGGCGCCGGGATCGCGGGGGTCCCGCCCGCCGCACGAACAGGAGGTGAACGCCACTCGTCGCGCGTCTTCCCCGGGCCCGTGACGGCGTGGCACGCTACCCGCACGTAACAGCCACTGTGCGACCAGCCAACGATGACTGACCGCTAGGAGGACGCGCCCATGGGCGAGATGGTGAGCTTCACCGGCAACGGGGGGACGAGCGAGGGGTATCTCGCGATACCCTCCGGCGGTGCGGCCAGCCCGGCGGTCATCGTCATCCAGGACTGGTGGGGCCTGGTGCCCCACGTGCGGGCGGTCGTGGACCGGTTCGCGGAGGCCGGCTTCGTCGCCCTCGCGCCGGACTTCCGGCACGGCGGCCCGGCCAGCAAGCCGAGTGAGCCCCGGCAGATGCTGAACAGCACGCAGATGGACGAGGCGGCGACCGACATCGCCGCCGCCGCGGAGTTCCTCGCCGGCCGCCCCGAGGTCACCGGCAAGATCGGCTGCGCCGGCTTCTGCGCCGGGGCCAGCCTGGCCCTCTGGTCCGGCACGTTCTCCGAGCGGATCGTCGCCACCGCCGGCTTCTACCCCCGCCTGCCCTGGGAGGGCATGCGCACCGACTGGGCCGACTACGCCGGCAAGGCCGCCCTCATCCACTGCTCGGAAGCGGACGGCACCTCGGCCGCCGACGGGGTGCAGAGCGTACGCCGGGCCATCGAGGCCGCCGGCGGCACCTGCCAGACGTACGACTACCCGGGCACCGCCCACGCGTTCTTCAACGAGGACCGGCCGGAGCACTTCGACCAGCGGGCCGCCGCCACGGCGTGGGCCCGCACCCTGGAACTCTTCCGGGCCCGGCTTGGCTGAGGCGCGTACCCCCGCCGAGGTGGTCGCCCGCGCCGCGCGGGCGACCGACCTGGCCGACCTCGACGGCGCGGTCAGCGACTGCTTCGCCTGCCCGCGCCTGGTCGCCTGGCGCGAGGAGGTCGCGCGGACCAAGCGGGCCGCGTTCCGCGACCAGGAGTACTGGGGCCGTCCGGTGCCCGGCTTCGGCCCACCCGACGCCCGGATCGGCATCCTCGGCCTGGCGCCGGCCGCGCACGGCGGCAACCGCACCGGCCGGATCTTCACCGGCGACCGCTCCGGCGACGTGCTGTTCGCCGCGCTGTACCGCGCGGGCCTGGCCAACCAGCCGACCAGCGTCGCCGCCGACGACGGCCTCACCCTGCGGACCACCCGGATCTTCGCCGCCGTACGCTGCGCCCCGCCGGACAACAAGCCCACCCCGGTGGAGCGGGACACTTGCGCGCCGTGGCTGCACCGTGAGATCGCGCTGATCCGGCCCACCCTGCGCGTCGTGGTGGCGCTGGGCGCGTTCGCCTGGGCCGCCTGGTGGCCGGTGCTACGCGAGGTGTACGGCCAGCGCCCGCCCACGCCGCGCCCGGCCTTCGGCCATGGGGCACACTGGTCCGGCGGGCCCGCACCGGAGGTGCTCGGCTGTTACCACGTCAGCCAGCAGAACACCTTCACCGGTCGGTTGACACCGGCGATGTTGGACGAGGTGTTCGCCCAGGCGAAGCAGTTGGCCGGGGTGGACTGAGGAACGCGTTTGGCGGTGGGATGGATCTCGGCGTGCTGCGCAGGTGGTGGCCGATCGCGGCGGTGACCCTGCTGCTGGCCGTCGCCGCGCTCGCCGCCGGACACTCCTCGATCGGCGCCAGCCGCATCCCGCCCGCCGCCGACGACATCCCGTACGTGCCGGAATACCCCACCGCCGAGCCGGCGCCCTCGATCCCGGTCGAACCCCGGGACGCGGGCCCGGCCACCTCCGCCGAGATTCCCCGGTGGATCCTCTGGACGGCCCTCGCGATGCTCGCCCTGGGCGTGCTCGCCGTCATCGGGTACGTGCTGTGGACGGTGGTCAGCGGGACGCTGCGCCGCACCACCCGGGCGGTGCCGGCGCAGCGGATCCGGCGTACCGCCGAGGGCACCGCCCGCGACGTGGTCGCCGCCCTGGACGCGGGCCTGGTGGAGCTGGACGACCGGGCCACCGACCCGCGGACCGCGGTGATCGCCTGCTGGGTCCGGTTGGAGGAGGCCGCCGAGGAGGCCGGGGTGCCCCGGCTCGCCGGGGACACCCCCACCGACCTGGTGAGCCGGCTGCTGCGCGGCGACCCGGCCGCCGGCGTCCCGGCGATCGCCAGCGCCGACGTGCTGGACGGCTTCGCGCACGTCTACCGCGAGGCCCGGTACGCCACCCACACCGTCGACGAGCGGATGCGCGACCAGGCCCGGTCCGCGCTACGCCGGCTGCGCGGCGAGCTGACCAGCCTGGCCACCGCCGGCTCCCCCGAGGCGGCGGCATGAGCGAGCGGAGCGGCGGGCTCAGGGCGGTGACGGCATGAGTACGAGCAGCATCGACGAGCTGCTGTCGTTCGGCGAGGAGCCTGCCGAGGAGCCGGGCGAGGCGCGGCGCGGACCGCTGCGGCCGGTGCTGCGTACGCTCGCCGTCACCGCGGCGATCGTGGTGGTCGTGGTGGTGGCGTTGCGGGCCGTCGGGCTGCAGGTGTCGCTGTGGATCCTCGTGGCGGGCGTGCTCGCCGTGCTCGCGGTCCGCCGGGTGACCGCCGCGCTGTCGCCCCCGCCCCCGCCCCGGGCCGGCGCCCGGGCTCCCGCCGGTGAGGAACCGGGCACCTGGAACTGGGCCGCCCGGGACGCGCTGCGCGCCGCGATCAACGGCTGGGAGCGTCCGCTGGACTGGTGCGGCGGCAACCGGGACCGGTTCGCCGAACGGATCCTGCCGCGCCTCGGCGAGCTGGCCGACGAGCGGCTGCGCCAGAAGCACGGGATCACCCGCGAGTCCGACCCGGCCCGCGCCCGCACCCTGCTGGGCGAGCCGCTGTGGACGTTCCTGAGCACCCCCTCCCGCCGCCCCCCGTCGCCGCGCGACCTCGCGGCGATCGTCGCCGAACTGGAGAAGCTGTGAAGAACGACGTGGACCGGAGCATGCCCCCCGCCGAGGTGGGCCGGCTGGCCCGGGCGGTGCTGGACGCGGTCGGCACGGTGGTGGTCGGCAAGCGGGAGGCGCTGGAGCTGGTCCTCGCCGGCATCCTGGCCGGCGGCCACGTGCTGCTGGAGGACCTACCCGGCCTGGGCAAGACCCTGACCGCCCGGTCGTTCGCGCAGGCCCTCGGGCTGGACTTTCGCCGCCTCCAGTTCACCCCGGACCTGCTCCCCGCCGACGTCACCGGCTCCTTCCTCTACGACCAGCGCAGCGGCGACTTCTCGTTCCGGGCCGGCCCGGTCTTCACCAACCTGCTGCTCGCCGACGAGATCAACCGCACCCCGCCGAAGACCCAGTCCGCGCTGCTGGAGGCGATGCAGGAGAAGCAGGTGTCGGTCGAGGGGGTCACCTACCGGCTGGACGAGCCGTTCCACGTGCTCGCCACCGCCAACCCGATCGAGTACGAGGGCACGTACCCGCTGCCCGAGGCCCAGCTCGACCGGTTCCTGCTCCGGGTGTCGTTCGGCTACCCGGACCATGAGGAGGAGTGGGACGTGCTGCGCCGGCGGATCGCCCGCCGCCGCGAGGAGGCGGAGATCAAGCCGGTGGTGGACGCCGGCACGCTGCGCGCCATGCAGGCCGCGCTGGAGGACGTCGTGGTCGAGGACTCCATCGGCCGGTACATCGTGGCGCTGACCGCGGCCACCCGGGAGCACCCGTCCGCGCTGGTCGGCGCCTCGCCCCGGGGTTCGTTGGCGCTGCTGCTGCTCTCCCGGGTCCGGGCGGTGCTCGCCAACCGGGACTACGTGGTGCCGGAGGACGTCAAGGCGGTGGCGGTGCCCGCCCTGGCACACCGGATCACCCTCCGCCCGGAGATGTGGCTGCGCCGGGTCGACCCGTCCTTCGTCGTCGGCGAGGTGCTGGAGTCCACGCCCGCCCCGGCCAGCGGCGCCCTGCCCAGCTACGCGGCCGGGGCCGTCGGGCGCTGATGGCCGACCGTCACGAGCCGGCCGGTGGCTGGGCGCCCACCTGGGCGCTCGGCCGGGCCGTGCTGCTCACCGGGCTGCTGCTCGTCGCCGCCGTGCTGCTCGGCCGGATCGAGCTGGTGGTGCTGGCCACGCCGTTCGCCCTGGGCACCGCGTACGGGCTGCGCCGGCGGCCCGGCACGCTGCCGGAGTTGGCGCTGGGCACCGGGGACGCCCACCTGGTGGAGGGCTCGCCGATGGCCGCCACGGTCACCGTCGCCAACCCGGACACCGTGTCGTACGACGTGGCGGTGGTCCGGACCCGGATGTCCCGCTGGCTGCGGGTGGAGAAGGTCAGCTTCGGCGGGGCCGGGGTGGACGTGAGCCGCTCCGGCGGCGCCGACCGTCCCTTCGTCACCTCGGTGCCCCGCGGCACGGCCGTGGACCTGTCGCTGACCGGGACGGCCCTGCGCTGGGGCCGGCACCCGATCGGCCCGGCCGGTACCCGGGTGGCTGTCGCCGACGGGCTGCTGGTCTCCCGGTCGGTGATCACCGAGCCGGTCCGGATGCGGGTCTACCCGATGACCGAGCCGTTCGAGGCGGTCGAGGCGATGCCCCGGGCGGCCGGCCTGGTCGGGGCGCACCACTCGCGGCGGCCGGGGGAGGGCGGCGAGCTGGCCGGCGTACGGGTCTTCGCCCCCGGGGACCGGCTGCGCCGGATCGACTGGCGGGTCTCGCTGCGGGCCCGGCAGCTGCACGTGGCGGCCACCCTCTCCGACCGGGACGCCGAGGTGGTGGTCCTGCTCGACGTGCTGGCCGAGGCGGGCCGCTCCGGCGGCGTACGCGGCCCGGCGTCCGTGCTGGACACCACGGTCCGGGCGGCCGCCGCCATCGCCGAGCACTACCTGCACCGGGGCGACCGGGTGGCGTTGCTGGAGTACGGTCCGGCCGCCCGCCGGCTCCGCCCGGCCACCGGTCGCCGGCAGTACCTGACCGTGCTGGAGTGGCTGCTCGACGTCAAGGCGGAGTCCTCCCCGTACGAGCCGTACGACCAGGTCTTCGGCCCGCAGCTGCTGTCGTCGGACGCGCTGGTGGTGGTGCTCACCCCGCTGCTCGACGAGCGTTCGGCCCAGATGCTGGCCCGGATGGCCCGGGGCGGACGGTTCGTGGTGGCGGTGGACACCCTCCCGGCCGACCTGCCGCCCCCGAAGGACCAGGGCTGGGCGGAGGTGGCGTACCGGCTGTGGCGGCTGGACCGGGACACGATGATCGGCCAGCTCCGGGAGCACGGCGTACCGGTGGTGCGCTGGGCCGGCGCCGGCAGCCTCGACCAGGTGCTGCGCGACGTGGCCCGCCTGGCCACCGCCCCGCGGGTGGGAGCCCGATGAACGAGTTGCTGGAGGGGCTGAACGAGCGGCTGCGGGGGGCCCGGTACCTGGTCAACCGGATCAGCCCGGTTCCGCTGCTGATCCGCGCCGGCATCTTCGTCACGGTGCTGGTCGGTTTCCTGGTCGCGTACCCGGCGGAGGCGTTCGTCCCGCGGTCGCTGCTGGCCCTCACGGTGGTGGCGGTGCTGCCGGCGGTCGGGCCGCGCCGGGTGTGGCCGACCTTCGCGGCGCTGGTCACGGTCGGTGGCTGGCTGCTCGCCACGGTGGGCTTCGACCGGCCGCCGGCGCTCTGGCGGCTGGTCGCCGTGGCCAGCCTGCTCTACCTGGCGCACACCCTCTGCGCGCTTGCCGCGCTGCTGCCGTTCGACGCGGTGGTCGATCCCGACCTGGTGGTCCGCTGGCTGACCCGGGCCGGCGGGGTGGTCCTGGCGAGCGCCGTGCTCGGCATCGTGCTGGGCTGGCTCGGCGGGATCGGCGGGGACCGCGGGTCCCAGGCGGCGACGGTCGCCGGACTGCTGGTCGCGGTGGGGCTCAGCGCCCTTCTCGGCTGGCTCCTGCGTCGCAGATAACGGGACGTCACGGAACGTTGTGCAGGTCACAGCGGTTGTGCTCCGTCACAGAAGCGGGTCTCGAACGGGATTAGCCAAGCCGCCCGGGGAAAGATAGATGACGTGAATCCGAAGCGGATCCTTGTCGTGGGTGCCGGGCACGTGGGCCTGTACGCCGCTCTGCGCCTGTCCAAGAAGCTGAGCTCCCGTGAGGCCGAGGTCATCGTCGTCGACCCGCAGCCGCACATGACCTACCAGCCGTTCCTCCCGGAGGCTTCGGCGGGCAACATCTCGCCCCGGCACGCGGTGGTGCCGCTGCGGCGGGAGTTGCGGAAGTGCACGGTGCTGGCCGGGACCGTCACCCGGATCGACCACGACCGCAAGACCGCCATCGTGCAGCCGATCAGCGGCCCGACCCGGGAGGTCCAGTACGACCACGTGGTGGTCGCCCCCGGTTCGGTCTCCCGCACCCTGCCGATCCCCGGCCTGCACGAGCACGGCATCGGGTTCAAGACCATCGGTGAGGCCATCTTCCTGCGCAACCACGTGCTGGACCGGCTCGACGTGGCGGCCGCCACGACCGACCCGGAGGTCCGCCGGCGCGCGCTGACCTTCGTCTTCGTCGGCGGTGGCTACGCCGGCATCGAGGCGCTGGCCGAGATGGAGGACATGGCCCGAGACGCGCTGCGCTACTACCCGGAGCTGGAGCCGGGGGACATGCGCTGGGTCCTGGTCGAGGCCACCCAGCGGGTGCTGCCCGAGGTCGACCGGGACATGGGCGCCTACACGGTGCAGCAGCTGCTCAAGCGGAACATGGACATCCGGCTGGACACCCGGCTGGAGTCCTGCGTCGACGGCGTCGTGAAGCTCTCCGACGGCGACAGCTTCCCGGCGGACACCATCGTCTGGACGGCCGGCGTCAAGCCCTCGCCGATGCTCGACGCGACCAACTTCCCGCGGGACGAGCGGCGCCGCGTCACCTGCCTGCCCACCCTGCAGATCGTGGACGGCGACCGGGTCGTCGAGGGCGCCTGGAGCGCCGGCGACTGCGCCGCCGTGCCGGACCTGACCAAGGAGCCGGGCAACTTCTGCTCGCCCAGCGCCCAGCACGCGGTCCGGCAGGCCGCCCGGATGGCCGACAACATCGCGAACGTGATCCGCGGGCGGGAACCGGTCGACTACAAGCACAAGCACGCGGGCAGCGTGGCCAGCCTCGGCCTGCACAAGGGCGTGGCCCAGGTGTACGGCGTGAAGATGACCGGCTGGCCGGCCTGGTTCATGCACCGCACGTACCACATGTCGCGGATCCCGTCCTTCAACCGCAAGGTCCGGGTGGTGGTCGACTGGACGCTTGCGTTCTTCCTCAAGCGTGAGGTGGTGGCGCTGGGCCAGCTGCACGACCCGCGCGAGGAGTTCGCCGAGGCGTCGGCCCCGGTGGGCGCGTCCCGCTGAGTCCGTCGGAAAGGGCCCCTTCCCAGGTCGGGGAGGGGCCCTTTCCGCTTGGTCAGAACCGCCAGGTCCAGGCGTCGGCCACCCGGGTGCCGGGGCCGAAAAGCTGTTCCAGGGTCCGCCGGAGGGTCTCCGCGTGCGGGGCGTCGTCGGTCACCGCCACGCAGGAGGCGCCCCAGAACTCGATGTCCCGGGCGGCCTGCCGGCGCTGCTGATCCCCGATCGCCGGGGGCACCCCGCGCTTCGCCACGTCGGCCAGCAGTGCCGAGGTCGGACGCTTGTAGGTGCCCATCGCCGCCGAACCGTCCTTGCCGTACGAGGCGATGAAGAAGCCCTCCGGTATGCCGAACGCCGCGTCGGCCGCGGTGGCCCAGCGCATCGGCCAGGGGTCCGCCGGGGTGGCCGCGGGCACCGGCACCAGCACCCCGCCGGGGCGTACGCACTGCCGCCAGTGACCGGCCGTGACGAACTCGGGCAGCGCCGGCCGGTCGGCGCTGGGCAGCGGCGCCGGGAAGACGCTGAGCAGCGCCGCGCCGACGGCCAGCGGCACCAGCCGCCGGGCCCGGCCCCGCTCGGCGAGGGCGCGGTCCACGGCGAGGGCCAGCACCGTGCCGGCCAGCGGCAGCACCGCCAGCGCGAACCGCATCGGCAGCGCCCCGTCCACCACCGGCAGCCCGGCCAGCAGGGCGTACGGGCCGGGGACCCCGGTCCGCTCGCCGCCGACCACGACCTCGGGGCCGAGCGACAGCACGGCCATGACCAGCCCGCCGGTGAGGCAGGCGGCCACCAGCGGGCGCCGACCCAGCCAGGCCGCGCAGCCGAGGGTGACCAGCAGCAGCGGCCAGCCGAGGAAGGTGTTGTACTCGGCCGCACCGGTGGTCAGCCGGGACGAGGTGTCGCTGCCCAACACCGAGAGCGGGCTGAGGGTCGGCCAGCTCGTCAGGTCGGCGGAGAAGTAGTACGGGCTGAACATCCCGTCGGCGACGCCCTGCGGCCCGGCGAACTGGTGCCACAGCGGGTACCCCAGCACCAGCAGGGCCAGTCCGGCCGCCATCATCAGCCCGCCGGCGAAGGCGGGCAGCGCCCGGCGCAGCAGCGCCGGGTCGGCCACGCCGTACGCGACGCTCATCACCAGCAGGGTGAGCGCGGTGAGGAAGAGCACCTCCTCGCCGATGAAGACCTGGACGGTGACCGCCGCGGCCAGCCCGACGGCCGAGGTGACCAACCGGCGCCGGTCCGGGCCGTCCGGGCGGCCGGCCGGGTCGGCGGCCCGCAGCAGCCGGAGCACCAGCCAGATGATCACCGGCACCAGCCACTGGGCGGTCATGTGCAGATGGGCGTTGCTCTGCGAGATCATGCCGGGGCCGAATCCGCAGAGCGCCGCGCCCAGCCCGGCGGCGAGCCGGCGGGCCCGCAGCGTCCGGGTGAGGAGCAGGTACCAGGCGACGGCCGTGCCGGCCAGGTTCCCGGCGACGAGCAGGGCGAAGCTGACCGGCGCCCCGAATGCCAGGGTGACCGGGGCGAGCAGCACGCCGAGCGCGATCACCGTCGTGTTGGCCATCAGGTTGACCCCGTCCGGCGCGTTGAGCCGGTCGGTGAGCAGGCTGAAGTCGCCGAGCAGCGCCCGCGAGTCGACGGCCAGGAACCACTCGTAGAGGGTCTGGTCGGCCGGGTTGTGCGCGAGCACCCGCTGCCCCGGGGCCGGCCACAGCCCGTGGGTGAGCCATCCGGCCAGCAGCGCGAAGAGCAGCGCGACCAGTAGGTCCGTGCGGTGGCGGACGACGGTGGCCAGCAGGCGGGCCGTCCGGGTCGGGCGGGCTACCGCCGGGTCGAGGCGGACGGCCTGGTCGGGCTCGGGCCCGGGCCCGGGGGCCGTGGGGGCGGCGCTGGTCACGGCCTCGACCATAGCCGCGCGACACCCACGGGGTACGCCGGGTCGCCGCCCAACGGCTACGGTGAGACCTGCACCGCCGCGTGTCGGCGCGCCGGTGTCACCCGCCCGGGTGGTGGAACGGCAGACACGGCCGCCTTAAAAGCGGCTGCCGCAAGGCGTGCGGGTTCGACCCCCGCCCCGGGCACGAGACTCTCAGGTTTCCCACAGCTTTGCGCCCGGCGCGGGGGTGCGGGTCCCGTTTACCCTGGAGGTTGCACGTTCACGTGCATCGACCCCCTGAGGGAGGCCTGAGAAGTGAAGACCTCGAACCCGGTGCTCGCCCGGCTCGGCCAGGCGGCCGACCGCGAGCGGGCGGCCGGGTACGCCCAGCCCGGGCCGTACGGTCAGCCCGGATACCCGCAGCAGTACCAGCCCTACCCGCAGCAGTACCCGGCCGGCCCCGGCTACCCGGTGGCCCCGCCCACCGTGACCCCGATGACCCTCGACGACGTGGTCGTCAAGACGGTCACCCTGCTGGGGATCCTGGGCGCCACGGCGGCCGCCACCTGGGCCGTCCTGCCGGACCAGCTGCTCGGCCTGGCCTGGATCGGCGGCGCCGTCGTCGGTCTGGTGCTCGGCCTGATCATCTCGTTCTCCCGGATGGCCAACCCGGCGCTGGTCATCGCGTACTCGGTCGTCGAGGGCGTCTTCCTCGGCGCGGTGAGCAAGACCTTCAACACCCTCTACGACGGCATCGTGCTCCAGGCCGTGGTGGCGACCTTCGGCGTCTTCTTCCTGATGGCGATGCTCTACAAGTCGCGCGTCATCCGGGCCACCCCGAAGTTCGCCCGGATCATGATCGCGGTCATGGGTGGCCTCTTCGCGGTCATGCTGATCAACCTGGTGCTCGCGCTCTTCGGCGTCAACACCCACCTGCGCGACGGCAGCCCGCTGGCCATCGGCTTCAGCCTGGTCTGCATCGTGGTCGCCTCGCTGAGCTTCGTGCTCGACTTCGCCAACATCGAGGACGGCGTCCGGATGGGGCTCCCGCAGCGCTACTCCTGGACCGCCGCCTTCGGCATCGTGGTCGGCCTGGTCTGGCTCTACCTGGAGGTGCTGCGCCTGCTCAGCTACTTCCAGGGCGACGACTGACCGCCCGTACTCCCGGCGACGCCCGCCTGCCGCGACCGCGGCGGCGGGCGTCGTCGTTTTCCCGCCGCCGCCCGGCCGCCCGGGGCAGAGTGAAGACCGGGGTACGTCGCCGAGGAGGTCGCGGTGCGGAGTGCCAATCCGGTGCTGGACCGGCTGGACGACGTCGGCCGGACGGAACGCCAGGTGCTGGGGGTCGGCGCCGTCGAGTCGATGACGGTCGCCGACGTGGTCAGCCGGACCGTCGGCCTGCTGCTGCTCACCGGCGTCACGGCGACGGTCGCCTGGGTGGTCGTGCCGCAGGCGTGGTGGATCTCGGCGGCGCTGGCCGGCAGCGCCCTGGCCAGCCTGGTGCTGGTGCTGTTCATCTCGTTGAAGCAGGTCACCAACCCGCCGCTGATCGCCGCGTACGCGGTGCTCCAGGGGCTGCTGCTGGGGGTGGCCAGCCGGGCCTTCGAACTGGTCTACCCGGGGATCGTGGCGCAGGCGGTGATCGGCACCTTCGGCGTCTTCCTCGGCATGGCCCTGCTCTACCGGGCCCGGATCGTGCGGGCCTCCCCGCGGCTGGCCCGCCTGGTCGTCGGCACGCTGATCGGGATCGTGGCGATCAGCCTGGTCAACCTGGTCACCTACCTGCTCACCGGCCGGCAGGGGCTGGAGGTCTACAGCCTGACGGCCCAGGTCGGCTGGCTGCCGTACGTCTTCTCGGTGGTGGCGATCATCGCCGGGGCGTTCAGCTTCGTGCTCGACTTCGACCTGGTCGAGCGTTCGGCCCGCGCCGGCCTGCCCCGCCGGTACGCCTGGTACTGCGCGTTCGGGCTGCTGGTCGGGTTGATCTTCCTGTACTGGCAGATCCTGCGCCTGCTCAGCTACGTCCGCCGCTGATCTAGACTCGGCCGCGATGAGCGCAGCGGAACTGGACCGGGCGGTGGAACTGCTGGTCCGTCAGGTCGGGCACTGGGAGCAGCCGCGCTGGTCGGCGCAGGCCGAGGGGGGCAACGTGTCCCGGGCCGACCTGGTGCACAAGCTGGTGCAGGAGATCGCCAACCTGGCCGCGGACGCGGAGGGTGAGCCGCGCCGGGACGTGCCCCGGCTCGGCACCGACCTGGTCCTGCCCGACCAGCTCCGGGTGGTCGCCGCCGACCTGGTGGCGGCCGGCGCGCCCGAGGCGGTGCTGGCCGAGGCCGCCGCCGCGATCGCCAAGACCCGCTCGGCCCTCTAGGACGTGTCTCCAGGCCCTGGGCTCACCGCTTCAGCCAGCGCCGGACCTTCCGCCGGCGGGCCCGGCGCGCGGTCCGGACCAGGGCCGGCACGTCCCGCTCCGCCACGGTGGCCTGCCGCGCGTGCAGGATCCCGTAGGTGAAGGTGTTCTCGCCGTCGGCGTACGCGCGCAGCGCCTGCTCGCGCAGCACCTCGCGGGTCACCACCGAGTCCTGGTGCGCGCCGAGCTGGTCCTGGAGTTCCTTGAGCCGGTCCACCAGCTTGGCGGCGGGCCCACCGACGGCCGGCTCGCGCACCTCCACCGCGTACCGGGCCCGCTTGTACGCCTTCCGCGCCTCGTGCAGCGCCACGTCGTCCGCCCCGGCGGTCAGCGCGCGATCCAGGCGGTCGTCCGCCCGGCGCACCGCGCGGCGGACCCGGCGGGCCACCCAGCGGGCGTCGACCGTACGGGCGGTCGGCCCTTCGACCAGCGCGTCGAGCCGGCGCAGCAGGTCGGTGTACCGGTCGGAGCCGAGCGCCGCGCGCAGGTCGTCGAGGGCGGCGGCCAGGTCGGCGGCGAACCGCTCGGCGAGCCGCGCGGCGACCTGGCCGAGCACCAGCTCGTCCGGTTCCGCCCGGACCGCCGCGGCGAGCCGGGCGGCCAGCACCTGGGTGTCCCGTACCGGCCCGAGCCGGCCGCCCAGCCAGCTCAGCTCCGCCCGCAGTTCCTCGCTCTCCCGCCGGTCCCACAGCCCACGGAACGTACGCAGCGTGGAGCGGAGCCGGCGGACCGCGACCCGCATGTCGTGCACGGCGTCCTCGTCGCCGCCCCACGCGCCCGGGTGGTGGCCGATCAGCGTGTCGCGCTGGGCGGTCAGGTAGTCGAGCACCGGGGCCGCCCCCGGGTCGGCGGGCGCCGGGCGGGCGGCGGCGAGCCGGGCACCGAGCGCGCGCTGCGACTTGGAGACCGGCACCGGTAGGGCGCCGGCCGCACGCAGCCGGGCGTCCACCGCGTCGAGCACCGCCTCGTCGCCGTCAACCAGCTCGACCTCGAGCTCGTGCCACGCCTGCCGCTCGCCGCTGACGAGGTCGTGGGACTCGACGCTGTCCTCGGCGACATCGGCCAGGGTCCGCCCGGCCCCGTCCAGGAGGCGGCGTTCCCGGCGGCGGGTGACGATCCGGGCGGCCGGGGCGACCGGACCGCCCCGGGACGCGGCCCGGACCAGCGCGGCCAGCTCGGGCGGCGGAGCGGCGTCGTCCGGCCCGGCCGGGAACTGGTACTCGGTCCGGGCGCCGCCGGCCGCCCCGACCTTGAGGTGCCAGCCCGCATCGTGCCCCCCGGTACGCCGGCGCAGGGCGAAGCCGCTGCGGGCCAGCCGGAGGTCGGGGGTGTCCAGGTAGACCGCGTCCAGGTCGTGGGCGGTGGCGTCGGACGTCGTCTCGACGCCACCGCACCCCGTCAGGTCGGGCAGCCGGAACCCCGCGTCGCCGGAGTACTTCCGTTCGCGTTCCACGACGGTTGCCATGGCGCCTCCCGTACCCGGCTCCTGTCCGGGGGAATCGACCTCAGTTCAGCCGCTCGAGCACCATCGCCATGCCCTGGCCACCACCGACGCACATGGTCTCCAGGCCGATGGTCTTGTCGTGCCACTCCAGGGCGTTGAGCAGGGTGCCGGTGATCCGGGCGCCGGTCATGCCGAACGGGTGGCCGACGGCGATCGCGCCGCCCATCACGTTCAGCTTCTCCTCCGGGATGCCCAGCTGCCGGTACGACGGGATCACCTGGGCGGCGAACGCCTCGTTGATCTCGACCAGGTCGACGTCGTCGATGGTCATGCCGGCCCGCCGGAGCGCCTGCTTGGACGCCTCGACCGGGCCCAGGCCCATGATCTCCGGCGACAGCGCGGTGACGCCGGTGGAGACGATCCGGGCCAGCGGGGTGAGGCCCAGGTCCCGGGCGCGCTGGGCGCTCATGATCACCACGGCGGCGGCGCCGTCGTTGAGCGGGCAGCAGTTGCCGGCGGTGATCCGGCCGTCCGGGCGGAAGACCGGCTTCAGGCCGGCGACACCCTCCAGGGTCACCCCCGGGCGCGGGCCGTCGTCGGTGCTGACCACGGTGCCGTCCGGCGTGGTCACCGGCGTGATCTCCCGGGCCCAGAAGCCGTCGGCGATGGCCTTCTCGGCCAGGTTCTGGCTGCGGACGCCGAAGGCGTCCATGTCCTCGCGGGTGATGTCGTAGACCTGGGCGAGGTTCTCCGCGGTCTGGCCCATGGCCAGGTAGATGTCGGGGAGTTGGCCGGCCTCGCGCGGGTCGGTCCACACCTCGGCGCCGCCCTGGGCGCGGGCCGTCGAGCGTTGCCGCGCCTCGGCGAAGCGCGGGTTCTCCCAGCCGCCGCCGACCAGCGCCTGCGCCTCGGGGGGCAGGGTGTCCGAGTTGCCCCGCGCGTACCGGGAGACGGTCTCGACGCCCGCGGAGATGAAGACGTCGCCCTCGCCGGCCTTGATCGCGTGCATCGCCATCCGGGTGGTCTGCAGCGAAGAGGCGCAGTACCGGGTCAGCGTGGCGCCGGGCAGGCCGTCCAGCCCGAGCAGGGTGGCGACCACCCGGGCCATGTTGAAGCCCTGCTCACCGCCGGGCAGGCCGCAGCCCAGGTAGAGGTCTTCGATCGTGGCCGGGTCCAGCGCGGGGACCTTGTCGAGGGCGGCCTGGACGATGGTGGCGGCGAGGTCGTCCGGGCGGACGTCCCGCAGGGAACCCTTGAACGCGCGGCCGATGGGGGACCGGGCGGTGGCGACGATGACGGCGTCGCGGGGCGACTCAATCGGCATGAACCAACGTTAACCCGCGAGTAACTTGGCGCGGAAGCTGGCCGGCGGGCGGGAAATGTCACCCCGCCCCGGTCGCTCAGTGGTGCCGGGAGGCGACCGTCGCGGCGGCCTCGACCGCCGGCAGCAGGGCGTGCGCCCAGACCCGGTAGCCGTCGGCGGAGGGGTGGTAGCCGTCGTGGCAGAGCGTTCCGGCGTCCGCCCGGAACACCGGGCCGGTCTCGGTGCCCAGGTCGACCACGCTGCCCCCGGCGTCCAGCACCGCCGCCGTCTGGGCGCGGGCGACCCGCCGCCCGGACCAGGCGAGCACGTGCCGCAGCGGCGACGCGACCGCGCGGACGGCGCCGAGGTCGGGGCAGGTGCCCACGACCACCTCGACGTGCGCCTCGCGCAGCCGGCGTACCGCCGAGCCGAGGTACGCCGCCGCGTCCGTCGGGCGGGCCAGCGCGGTGGCGTCGTTCGCCCCGACCAGGATCACCGCCACGTCGGGCCGCTCGCCGAGCAGCGCCCGGGCCACCTGGGTGGCCAGGTCGGTGGAGCGGGAGCCGGAGACCCCCACGCTGGACAGGTGCACCCGCCGGCCGGTCGGCCCCTCGGCGAGCAGGTGGGCGAGCTGGCCGCCGATCGTGTCCTCGAAACGGTCCACCCCGACGCCGAGCGCCGAGGAGTCGCCGAGCAGCACCAGCCGCAGCGGCGGGGCGCCCGCCCGGCCCACCGTGGCCCGCAGCGCCAGGCTCATCTCGGGCTGCGCGTACTGGCGGTTGCGGGCGGCGATGGCCTGACCGGCGAGGACGGCCGCCCCGCCCACCGTGCCGGCGACCAGGGAGACCGCGGCGGCCCGACCCAGCCGGACCGCGAGCTCGTTACGCTCCGTCATGACGACACCTCCCCAGCTCCCACGACACGCGGGCCGGTCTGCTCGTGGCGAACGGCGTCGACATGAGCATGGCACACGTTGTGCCTGCTGATGATGCCCCCGCCGCCTCGCTCATGCCAGCCCCTCGCTTCGCTCGGCGCCGGCATGAGGCACCACGGCGCTGCACCGATGATTCGCTCGCTGACGCTCGCTCATGCCAGTCCCTCCACCTGGGCCGCGTCGGCGGCGCCGGGCTGCGGCACCGTGCCGACGCCGAAGAACGCCCGCCGCCGAAGCTGCGCCCAGCGCCCGCCGGGACCCCGGTCGCGGCCCCGGACCTGCGCGCCGCTGACCTCGGTGCCGGCGTGCCGGGCCGCCTCGTGGGCCGCCTCCGGCAGCGACCGGACGCCCTGCCGCCCGCCGAGCGGAGCCCGGCGGTCCGGACCGGCGCCGAGCGCGGAGAGCAAGGTGGGCAGCAGCGCCGCCGCGGCGACCGCGTACCCCTCGGCGGACGGATGGAACCGGTCCCAGGCGAACATCCGGGCCGGCTCGGCGGCGAAGCGGGGACCGAGCAGGTCGCCGAGGGAGACCGTCCAGCCGCCGGCCTCGACCACCGCGACCGTCTGGGCAGCGGCGAGCTGTCGACTCCACCGGCGGGCCAGCCAGCGCAGCGGCGGCTGGATCGGCCGGATCGCGCCCAGGTCGGGGCAGGTGCCCACGACCACCTCGCAGCCCGCCGCCCGCAGCGTACGGACCGCGTCGACCAGGTAACGCACGGCCACCGACGGTGGGGTGCGGTTGGTGACGTCGTTGCCGCCGATCAGGATGACCGCGATGTCGGGCGCGACCTCCAGGGCCGACTCGACCTGCGGCTTGAGCCCGGCCGACAGCGCCCCGACCACGGCGAGGCGGTGCAGCCGGACCGGCCGGTGCAGCCGGCGGGACAGCCCGGTGGCCAGCAGCGCCCCCGGGGTCTCCCGGCGGCGGTGCACGCCGTAGCCGGCGGCGGAGGAGTCGCCGAGGATGACCATGGTGACTGGCGGGCCGGGCAGCTTCGCGCCGTACACCCCGTCACAGCGCGGCGGGGGCGCCTCGGCCATCGGGATGGTGCGCCGGGCCTGCCGGGCCTGGCCGAGCAGCACCCCGCCCGTCGCGACGGTGGCCGCCACCGTCGCGCCCGTGCCGATCGCCGCCAGGCGGGCGATCCGCCGGGCGCGCTGCCAGCCGACCGGTACGACGGAACCAGCGTCCCCCATGAGGTCGACATTATCGCGCCGCCACGACACCCGCCCTCCCCGTGATCGGGAGGCTGGGCGAGGACCGTTCCGGGTACCTGTTCCGGCAGGCGGCGCGGGCTTGCGCCGGCACCGCACCCTGGTCGAGCGGAAAGGGGCGAACGGATGGACAGGACGTTGAAGCGGAGCGCGGCCTTCGCCGCGCTGGCCCGGGCGCTGGCGACGGGCGCCCGGGGCGGGCCGTCGCTGGGTGCCCGGCTGGCGGCGCTGCCCCGGATGATCCGGGCCACCGCCAAGGGGGAGTACGACGGCGGCCTGCGGCTGGCCCTGATGACCGCGGCGACGGCGTACATCGTCTCGCCGATCGACCTGCTGCCGGAGATCCCGTTGGCGATCTTCGGCCTGGCCGACGACGCGGTGATGGTGACCTGGCTGGCGGGCAGCGTGCTCGCCGAGACCGAGCGGTTCCTGGAGTGGGAGGCGCGTCGCAGCTCCGTCATCCCCGGGCATGTGGTGCCCTGAGGCCCCGTACCCTGGGCGGCGAACAGAAGTCTTCCCGGCCGCCGTCGGCGGCGGCGCAACGAAGGGCACAACGAGGTGCAGTACTACGACAACGTCGTCGAGCTGATCGGCAACACCCCGCTGGTACGCCTGCGCAACGTCACCGAGGGCATCCAGGCGACCGTGCTGGCGAAGGTGGAGTACGTCAACCCGGGCGGCTCGGTGAAGGACCGGATCGCGCTGCGGATGGTGGAGGACGCCGAGCGCGCCGGGATCCTCAAGCCGGGCGGCACGATCGTCGAGCCGACCAGCGGCAACACCGGCGTCGGCCTGGCCCTGGTGGCCCAGCTCAAGGGCTACAAGTGCGTCTTCGTCTGCCCCGACAAGGTCAGCCAGGACAAGCAGGACGTGCTGCGGGCGTACGGCGCCGAGGTGGTGGTCTGCCCGACCGCTGTCGCGCCGGAGGACCCGCGCTCCTACTACAACGTCTCCGACCGGCTGGCCCGGGAGATCCCCGGCGCCTGGAAGCCCAACCAGTACAGCAACCCGGCCAACCCGCGCTCGCACTACGAGACCACCGGCCCGGAGATCTGGAAGCAGACCGAGGGGCGGATCACCCACTTCGTCGCGGGCGTCGGCACCGGCGGCACCATCTCCGGCATCGGCCGCTACCTCAAGGAGGCCTCGGAGGGGCGGGTCAAGGTCGTCGGCGCGGACCCGGAGGGCTCGGTCTACTCCGGCGGCACCGGCCGGCCGTACCTGGTCGAGGGCGTCGGTGAGGACTTCTGGCCGGAGACG
Organism: Micromonospora sp. NPDC048930; assembly: GCF_043197935.1. NCBI lineage: Bacteria > Bacillati > Actinomycetota > Actinomycetes > Micromonosporales > Micromonosporaceae > Micromonospora > Micromonospora sp. NPDC048930. The sequence goes on along the minus strand of NZ_JBICUB010000002.1, from coordinate 108,506 downwards.
TACGACCGGAACATCGCCGACGAGATCGTCGAGGTCTCCGACAAGGAGTCCTTCGAGATGACCCGGCGGCTGGCCCGCGAGGAGGGGCTGCTGGTCGGCGGCTCGTGCGGCATGGCCGTGGTGGGCGCGCTGGAGGTGGCCCGCAAGGCCGGCCCGGACGACGTGGTCGTGGTGCTGCTGCCGGACGGCGGCCGGGGCTACCTCTCCAAGATCTTCAACGACAAGTGGATGGCCCGGTACGGCTTCCTCGACGACTCCGGCACCGAGCCGACCGTCGCCGACGCGCTCGCCGGCAAGCCGGGCGGCCTGCCCGAGCTGGTGCACGTGCACCCGACCGAGACGGTCCGCGACGCCATCGACTACATGCGCGAGTACGGCGTCTCCCAGCTCCCGGTGCTCAAGGCCGAGCCGCCCGTGGTCACCGGTGAGGTGGCCGGCTCGATCGCCGAGAAGGACCTGCTCGACGCGCTCTTCACCGGGCAGGCGCACCTGCACGACACCATCGAGCGGCACATGGGTGAGCCGCTGCCGATGATCGGTGGCGGGCAGCCGGTCAGCGAGGCGGTCGCGCTGCTGGAGAAGGCCGACGCCGCCCTGGTGCTGGTGGACGGCAAGCCCAAGGGCGTGCTGACCCGGCAGGACCTGCTCGCCCATCTCGGCGCACGCTGACCTGTACGTACCACCCGAGGGCCGTCCCTTACCCGGGCGGCCCTCGGCGCTTCAGCGGGTGAGCTCGGTGGGGACCGCCACCACGTCGACGTAGGCCCCCCTGCGCAGCACGGTGACCGGCAGGCGGGCGCCGATCGCCGGGCCGAGCATCAACCGTTGCAGACCCTGGCCGTCCTGCACCGGCCGGCCGCCGGCCGCCACGATCACGTCGCCCAGGTAGATCCCGGCCAGCCCGGCCGGGCTGCCCGGCACCACCTCGACCACCCGCAGCCCACGCCGCTGCCCGGTCCGGGCGGTGATCTCCGGCGGCAGCGGCACGGGCACCCCGGCGACCCCCAGCCACGCCCGGCGTACCCGGCCGTCGCTGGTGAGGTCGTCGATGATCTGCCGGGTGGTCGAGTTGATCGGCACGGCCAGCCCGAGGCCGTACCCGGCGACGGCCGTGTTCACCCCGACCACGCGGCCGGTCGAGTCGGCCAGCGCGCCGCCCGAGTTGCCCGGGTTCAGCGCCGCGTCGGTCTGGATGACGTCCTCGATCAGGCGGGTGACCCGCCCGTCCCGCGCAGGCAGGGACCGGCCCAGCCCGGAGACCACCCCGGCGGTGACCGAGCCGGCCAACCCCATCGGGTTGCCGACCGCCACCACGAGCTGGCCGATCCGCAGCCGGTCGGCGTCGCCCAGCTCCGCCGGTGACACGGTGGCCTGCTCGGCCCGCAGCACGGCCAGGTCCGACAGCGGGTCGGCCCCGATCACCCGGAACCGGGTCTCGGTGCCGTCACCGAAGGCGGCCGTGCCGCCCCCGGCCCCCTGCACGACGTGGGCGCTGGTGAGCAGCAGCCCGTCCGGGCCGATCACCACGGCCGAGCCGGCCCCGGCCCCGCGCGGGGTCCGTACCGACAGCGCGGCCACGCTGGGCAGCACCCGGGCGGCCACGCCGGTCACCACCCGGGAGTACGCGTCGAGCGCGGCGTCCTCCGCCCGCTCGCTGTGCTCGGTGTCCATGCCGGTGCCAACGCGCCGCCGCCGACGCCCATGCCCCGATCCGCTCAGGGCGAACGGCCGGACCGGTTGGTCACAGCTCCCGGGCGTAGCGGAGCTGGGGCACCAGCGCGGGGCCGATCCGGTCGTCGCGTTCCTCGCCGGTGGCGGCCCAGCCGCCGCGCTCGTAGAAGCGCCGGGCGTGCGCGTTGTCCCGGAGTACCCAGAGCACCGCCCGGCGCCAGCCCCGCGCCCGCATCGCGGCCAGGGCGTCGACCATCAGCGCCCGGCCGGTGCCCCGACCCCGCTCGTCCGGCTCCAGGTGGATGGCGTTGAGCAGGCCGGTGGCCGGATCCCCGGCGTCGTCCGGGCCGAGGTAGCTGAAGCCGACCAGCCGGCCGCCGCGTACCGCGACGGTCATCCGGTGGTCCGTCCCCTCCCAGGCCAGCCGCTCCACCCAGTACCGGCCCATCTGCTCCGGCGTCGGTACGGCCAGCGCCTCCGCCGGCAGGAACGGCGAGTACGCCGCCACCCGGGAACGCTGGTGCAGCGCGCCGACCGCCATCAGATCGGCCTCGCTGGCGGGGCGTAAGGAGACCGTCACCCGCCCGAGGCTACCCGCCGGGGCGGGACCGGAACGGTCATCAGGTCCTCGGCGATCACCAGCTTCCCGGCGAAGTGCGCGCGGGCCTCGTCGGCGAACCGGCGCGGGTCGGCGTACCGCTGGGAGAAGTGGGTGAGCACCAGGGTGCGTACCCCCGACTCGGCCGCCACCCGCGCGGCCTGGGCCGCGGTGAGGTGGCCGACCTCGGCGGCGAGCGCCGCCTCCGAGTCCAGGAACGTCGACTCGATGACCAGCAGGTCGGCGTGCTCGGCGAGAGCCCACACCCCGTCGCAGAGCCCGGTGTCCATCACGAAGGCGAACCGCTGGCCCGGCCGGGCCACGCTCACCTCGTCCCGGGTGACGCGGCGTCCGTCCAGGTCCAGGTGGCCGTCGCGGATCAGCTTGCCGACGGCCGGACCGGCGATGCCGTACGCCGCCAGCTTCTCCGGCAGCATCCGGCAGCCGTCCGGCTCGATCAACCGGTAGCCGTACGTCTCGATCGGGTGCCGCAGCCGGCGGGCCTCCAGGGTGCCGATCCGTAGCTTGATCCGCTGCCCGTCGGTGTGGATCGGCTCGACCACCAGCTCGGCGGCCTCGTAGAAGCTGGACGCATGGTGCAGCCGGTCGAAGTACTCCGTGCCGCCGGCGGGGAAGTGCACGGCCACCGGGTGCGGCACCCGGTCCAGGGAGAGCCGCTGGATCATGCCGGGCAGGCCCAGGCAGTGGTCGCCGTGGAAGTGGGTGACGCAGATCCGGGTGAGGTCCGTGGCGGATATCCCGGTGTGCAGCATCTGCCGCTGGCTGCCCTCGCCCGGGTCGAAGAGGAGCACCTCGTCGTCCCAGCGCAGCAGGTAGCCGTTGTGGTTGCGCTGTCGGGTCGGGGCCTGGCTGGCCGTACCCAGCACCGCCAGCTCGCGCATCGACACGTGATCTCCCGGACATGAAGCGACCCCCGGGGTTTCCGCGCTCGCGCGCGGGCCGGCTGGACTGGGCCGGCACCCCGGGGGTCGGGTGGCTGTCGTGGATTCGCCGCACCGCTGCCACACGGTCTCGACGATGGTGCCTGTGCCCGCCTCGCGGCGGACGGGATTACTGTCGAGGACAGCGGCTAGCGGACAGCCACCTCACGAGTCCGATTGCTATACAAGTCTGGACCACCTCCTTTCCCGTGTACCGCCACGCTATCCACTTCCCGGTGAGCCCGGCAACGGATTTCGATCACAGGGCGGAGCGGGAATCCGGGATCGAGGCCCTCCGCGGACTCGGCCGCCTCGGGAGCCTGAGGCTCGGGCGCGGGGGCGCGGCATGGTTGTCGGCCGCCTGTGGAGCTGATATCGCAGACGACTCACCGCGCGGTCGCGCGGGGGCTCGGCGCGGCGAAATGGGGTCCGGCGAGGTGGTCCGGCGGCTGCCGTGAGTCGTTGGTGATATCAGCTCCAAAGGGAGCGACAAGGTATGCGCAGCCGCAGCGTGCTGCCTGCGGCTGGCAGCTCGCGTCGCGGGGCGCGGACCGCTCAGTCCAGGCCGATCGGGCCCTCGCGGGGGCCTTCCTCGGAGGCCGGCTGCACGGCCAGCGACGGGAAGTCGACCAGATCGCCCTCCGGCTCGGCGTCCCACTCCGGGAAGACCAGCGGGCTCTGCAGGTAGAGGCAGAGCAGCTGGGTGAGGTGGCGCAGGCAGTCGAGGTGGGTGCGCTCGTGCCCGTGGGTGGCGTCCACGCCGAAGCCGAGCAGCGCCACCCGGGCGTGCGCGCCCGCCTCCACCGCGGCCGCCACGTCGGAGCGGTAGTAGTCGAAGACGTCCCGGACCAGGTCGACGCCGTGCTCGCGGGCGATCGAGGCCAGGTTGCGGGTCAGGTGGTAGTCGAACGGGCCCACCCCGTCGCCCATGGCCAGGGTGGCCGCGTCCTCCCGGGACTGCTGGCCGGGGGCGACCACCGCCGCGTCCACCGAGACGATCTCCGCCACGTCCGGGTCGAGCCCGTGGCTCGCCCCGTGGCCGATCTCCTCGGTGACGGTGACCAGCAGGTGCGCGGTGACCGCCGGGGTGATCCCCGCGTCGACCATCGCCTTGAACGCGGTCAGCACCGCGGCCACGCCGGCCTTGTCGTCGAGGTGCCGGGACTTGACGTACCCGCCGGGGGTGATCGCCGGGTTGGCCAGCAGCGCGACGAAGTCGCCGGCGTCGATGCCGAGCGCACGCAGACCAGCGATGTCCGCCACCGGCTCGTCGACCCGTACCTCGACCAGCTCCCAGCCGACGCCCTGGAGGTCGACGGCCTCGTTGTAGCGGTGCCCGCTGGCCTTGAGCGGCAGCACCTGGCCGGTGATCACCCGGTCCAGGTCGTCGGTGAAGATCCGCACCTGGGCGCCCTCGGCGAAGCGCGCGCTGTGCGTGCCGATCGGCTTCAGCTCCAGCCGCCCGTTCTCCTTGAGCCGCTTCACCATGCCGCCGATGGTGTCGGTGTGCACCACGATCGCCCGGTCGGCGCCGGTCTCCCGGGGCCCGGGCAGGCAGGCGCTGAGCGCCCCCCGCCGGGTCAGCGTCGAGCCGATGCCGAGCGCGGAGAGGCGTTCCCCCACGTACTGCTGGACGTGGTCGGTACGCCCCGACGGGCTGGGGATCTCCAGCAGCTCCACCAGCACCTGGCGCAGGTAGTCGACGTCGATCTCCAGCGGCTTCGGGCTCACGCGGCGCCTCCCGTACCGGCCGGCGACCAGAGCCGCTGCGGTGCCCGGGTGCCGGGGAAGAGCAGGTCGACGAAGCGTTCGGCGGTCGGCTGCGGCTCGTGGTTGGCCAGGCCAGGTCGCTCGTTCGCCTCGATGAACACGTGCTCCGGCCGGTCGGGGGCGGGCACCAGCAGGTCCAACCCGGTGACCGGGATGTCCAACGCCCGGCTGGCCGTCACGCACGCCTCGGCGATCGCCGGATGCAGCTCGGCGGTCACGTCGTGGATGGTCCCGCCGGTGTGCAGGTTCGCGGTCCGGCGTACGGCCAGCACCTGTCCCTCCGGGAGCACGTCGTGCATCCGGTACCCGGCCTCGGCCACCACCTCGCGGGTCATGTCGTCGATCGGGATCCTCGATTCGCCCCCGGTCGCGGCGGCCCGGCGCCGGCTCTGCCGCTCGATCAACTCGGTGACGTCGTGCACCCCGTCCCCGGTGATCTGCGCGGGCCGGCGTACGGCGGCGGCGACCACCTCGTGGTCGATGACGACCACCCGCAGGTCCTCGCCCGCGCGCAGTTCCTCGATCAGCACGTCCGGGCAGAACCGGCGGGCCAGCTCGACGGCGGCGATCAACGCCTCGGGCGTGCGTACCCCGACGGTGATGCCGTTGCCCTGCTCGCCCCGGGCCGGCTTGACCACCACCGGGCCGACGTCGGCCAGGAAGGCGAGGTCGTCCGCGTCGCCGGTGGCCGTCCGCCCGCGTGGCACCGCCAGCCCCGCCTGGGTGAGGATCCGCCGGGTCACCCGCTTGTCGTCGCAGCGGCCCATCGCCACCGCCGAGGTCAGCTCCGACAGCGACTCCCGGGTGTGGACGGTCCGGCCGCCGTTGCTCAGCCTCAGCTCACCCCAGTGCGGGTCGGTGACCTCCACCCGGATGCCGCGCCGCATCGCCTCGTCCGCGACGATCCTCGCGTACGGGTTCAGCTCGTCGTACCCCTCAGGGGTGGCGGGCAGGAACAGCCGCTCGTTGATGGGGTTCTTCCGCTTCACGCAGAGCGTCCCGGTGCGGTGGAAGCCGAGCCGCTCGTAGAGCCGGATCGCGCCCGAGTTCTCGGCCAGCACCGACAGGTCCACGTACGCCCGGCCCCGCGCGTCGAGCCGGTCGGCCAGCGCGGTGAGCAGCGCCTGCCCGGTGCCGGGCGGTGCGGTGTTGAAGTCCACGGTCAGGCACCAGAGGCTGGCGCCGTTCTCCGGGTCGGCGAAGACCGCGACGTGGTCCACGCCGGTGATCGTGCCGACCACCTCGCCGGCACCGTCCTCGGCGACCAGGTGCAGGAAGCGGTCGGTGCCGGCGTTCCCGACCAGCACCTCGACCGGCGCGGTGACCATGCCGTTGCGGGCGTAGATCCGGTTGACCGCGTCCGCGTCGTCGGCGTCCCGGAGCGGGCGGATGGTCAGGCCGGGGATCTCGCCGCTCCCGGTGGCGGCCGGTCGCCGCCCGCCCAGCGGCAGTCGGTAGGTCAGCGACGGGTCGATGAACAGCTCGTCCGGGAGCCGGGAGACGAGCACGTGCGGGTCGCGCAGGTAGATGCAGATGTCCCGGGCGCCGGCCGCCTCGGAGCGCAGCACGTCGGCGACCGCCGCCTGCTCGGCGAAGGTCTGCCCGAAGACCAGCCGGCCCCAGCCGCAGTCCAGCACCACACCCGACTCGTCGGCGGGCTGCCGGCGCGGCTCGGGGGTGCCGGGTGCGACCGGGTCGCCGCCCGGGCCGACGCGTTCCCGGCGGCGGCCCAGCATCCGTTCCCGGTCGGTGCGGGCGGTTCCGGTGGCGAGGGTGTCGGTCACGGTCAGTCGATTCCGTGGCTCTGGAGCCACATTTCCAGGAGTCCCAGCTGCCACAGCTTGTTTCCGTTCAACGGGGTCAGTTCGGCGTTCGGGTCGGCGAGCAGCGCGCCGACGTAGTCGGCGCGGAACAGGTCCCGGCGGCGCGCCTCGGGGGCGGTGAGGGCGTCGCGTACCCGGTCGAGGAGCTTGCCCTCGAGGTGGGTGAGGCCGGGCACCGGGAAGTAGCCCTTCGGCCGGTCGATCACCTCGTGCGGGAGGACCCGCCGGCCGATCTCCTTGAGCACGCCCTTGCCGCCCTGGGCGAGCTTCAGCTCGGGCGGGCAGCTCGCGGCCAGCTCGACGAACTCGTGGTCCAGGAACGGCACCCGGGCCTCCAGCCCGTGCGCCATGGTCATGTTGTCCACCCGCTTCACCGGGTCGTCGGTCAGCATGACCTGGGTGTCGATCCGCAGGCCGGCGTCGACCGCGGTCTGCGCCCCGGGCCGGGCCAGGTGCGCGGCGACGAACTCCCGCGCCGGGTCGCCGTCGGCCAGCCACGCCGGGTTCAGCACCCGTGCCAGGCCGGCCGCGTCGCGGTCGAAGAACGCCTTCGCGTACGTCTCCAGCGCCCGTTCCCGGTCGACGCCGGCCAGCGGCGGGTACCAGTGGTAGCCGCCGAGGATCTCGTCCGCGCCCTGACCGGACTGGACCACCTTGACGTGCCGGGCGACCTCCTGGCTGAGCAGGTAGAACGCCACGCAGTCGTGGCTGACCATGGGCTCGCTCATGGCCGCGACGGCGGCCTCCAGGGGCGGCAGCAGGTCGCCGGTGGGCACCTTGATCTGGTGGTGGTCGGTGTCGAACGTCTTCGCGACCAGGTCGGAGTAGACGAACTCGTCGCCCTCCCGGCCGCCGACCGCGTCGAAGCCGATGGAGAAGGTGGCCAGCCCGGACTGCCCCTCGCCGGCCAGCAGCGCCACCACCAGGCTGGAGTCCAGCCCGCCGGAGAGCAGCACGCCGACCGGCACGTCGGCCACCATCCGGCGGCGTACGGCGGTGGTCAGCGACGCCAGCAGCGCGTCCTGCCAGTCCCGCTCGGTCCAGTCGGCTCGCTCGGCGGCCCGGGTGAAGGACGGGTCCCAGTAGACCCGTTCGTGGGCGGAGCCGTCCGGCTCGTACACCCGCACCGTGGCCGGCGGGAGCTTGGCGACGCCGCGCAGGATGGTCCGCGGCGGCGGCACGATGCTGTGGAAGCTCAGGTAGTGGGCGAGCGCCACCGGGTCGATCGAGGTGTCCACCCCGCCGCCGGCCAGCAGCGCCGGCAGGGTGCTGGCGAAGCGCACCACGCCGGGGGTCTCGGCCAGGTAGAGCGGCTTGATGCCGAGCCGGTCCCGGGCCAGCACCAGCCGGCCGGTGTCCCGCTCGCTGATCGCCACCGCGAACATGCCGATCAGGTGGTCGACGAAGTCGAGGCCCCACTCGGCGTACGCCTTGACCACGACCTCGCTGTCGCCGGAGGAGAAGAAGCGGTGGCCCCTGGCCTGCAGCTCCTCGCGCAGCTCCCGGTAGTTGTAGATGCAGCCGTTGAAGACGCCGGTGAGCCCGGCGGCGGGGTCGACGATCGGTTGGCCGCTGGCCGCCGAGAGGTCGATGATCTTCAGGCGTCGGTGTCCCAGCGCCGTCGGTCCCTGGGACCAGACTCCGCTGTCGTCGGGGCCTCGGTCACTCATCGTGGCCGCCATCCGCTCCACGGCCGACACGTCGGCCCGTGAACCGTCACGGCGGAACTCTCCAGCCAGTCCGCACATGCGAGGCAATGCTGCCAGAGGTTGGTGCGCCTCGCCTGTTGAGCTGATGTTGGTGGTGTTACGTCTTTGCTAGGATGCGCGCCCTCGCCGATCCAGCCGTCGACCAGGCTCGGGTTTCGGTCGGCGGCCCGCCAGGTGCCCGAAATGATCCGGGCCCACGGTGTGACAAACACCGCAGGCCCGGGAAAACGGACGTCCGGTCGCTCAGCCGGCGGTACGGGCCACGCCGACCGGGCAGCTCAGCCCGTTCGGGCCGTGGTTGCAGTACCCGTTCGGGTTCTTGGTGGGGGCCAGGTACTGCTGGTGGTAGTCCTCGGCGAAGTAGTAGTCACCGAGCCGGGCGATCTCCGTGGTGATCTCGCCCTTGCCGGCCCGCGCCACGATCGGCGCGAACGCGTCCCGGGAGGCCTGCGCGGTGGCCAGCTGCTCGTCGGTGGTGGCGTAGATCGCCGAGCGGTACTGCGTACCGACGTCGTTGCCCTGGCGCATGCCCTGGGTCGGGTCGTGGTTCTCCCAGAAGACCTTGAGCAGGTCCTCGTAGCTGATCTGCGCGGGGTCGTAGACCACCTGGACCACCTCGGCATGCCCGGTCAGCCCCGAGCAGACCTCCTCGTACGTCGGGTTCCTGGTGTAGCCACCCGCGTAGCCGGCCGACGTGGTGAGCACGCCCGGGAGGGTCCAGAACAGCCGCTCGGCGCCCCAGAAGCAGCCCATCCCGAAGACCGCGACCTGCGCGCGCTCGGGGAACGGGCCCGTCAGCGAGGAGGGCAGCACCTCGTGCCGGTCGGCGATCGGCATCGCGATCGGGCGGCCCGGCAGGGCCTGGTCGGGAGAGATCATCTCGGCCTTCATGCGGCGAAGGAACACGGTGGGACTCCTCTCTTGGCTTTCCCAGCGTGTGCAACACCGACGTTCCCCGCTTCCTTACCCGGTGAGGGCGGCGGCGATCCGGTCGGCGCACTCCCGGGCCTCGGCGTCGTCGGCGTAGCGGGTACGCGGCCAGAAGAAGCCGCGCAGGCCGTCGCCCTTGGTCCGGGGGCACCACGTGGGTGTGCAGGTGCGGCACCGACTGGGACACCTTGTTGTTGACCGCCACGAACGTCCCACCGGACCCCAGGCCGGTCTCCACCGCGACGATGATCCGCTGCACCAGCCGGAAGTAGCCGGGCAGCACGTCGGCCGGCAGCGTGTCGAGGGTGACCAGATGGGCGCGCGGCACCACCAGCACGTGCCCCTTGAACACCGGCCGGGTGTCCAGGAACGCCACCCCGTCCGGCTCGTCGGCGACGGTGAACGCGGGCACCTCGCCCGCCACGATCCCGCAGAACACGCACCCGCTCACCGTGGCAGCGTAATCCGGGGCCCCGACAGTGGCCGGGCAGCGTGAGCGCCGACCCCTACCGCCCCGGGTTCCACGCACTGGGACGTACGGGCGGACTAACGTCTCGGGAATGAGTCACGGCTTCGAGACGCTCGCCATCCACGCCGGTCAGGACCCCGAGGCCCGCACCGGCGCGGTGATCCCACCGATCTACCAGACCAGCACCTACGCCCAGGACGCCGTCGGCGCGCCCCGGCAGGGCTACGAGTACAGCCGCTCCGGCAACCCCACCCGGGACGCGCTCCAGGAGTGCCTGGCCGCGCTGGAGGGCGGGCCGGTGGCGCTCGCCTTCGCCAGCGGCCTGGCCGCCGAGGACACGCTGCTGCGCACCGTGTGCAAGCCGGGTGACCACGTGGTCATCCCGGACGACGCGTACGGCGGCACCTACCGGCTCTTCGCCAGGGTCGCCGAGCGCTGGGGGCTGGAGTACACCCCGGCCAAGGTCTCCGACCCGGACGCGGTGCGGGCCGCGATCCGCCCCGGCGCCACGCGGATCGTGTGGGTGGAGACGCCCACCAACCCGCTGCTCGGCATCGCCGACATCGCCGGCCTCGCCGCCGTCGCGCACGAGGCCGACGCGCTGCTGGTGGTCGACAACACCTTCGCCTCGCCGTACCTGCAGCAGCCGATCGCGTTCGGTGCGGACGTGGTGGTCCACTCCACCACCAAGTACATCGGCGGGCACTCCGACGTGGTCGGTGGCGCGCTGATCGCCGCCGACCGGGCGCTCGGCGAGGAACTGCGCTACCACCAGAACGCGATGGGCGCGATCAACGGGCCGTTCGACGCCTGGCTCACCCTGCGCGGCATCAAGACCCTCGGCGTACGGATGGACCGGCACTGCGACAACGCTGAGCGGATCGCGGCCTACCTGGACGGTCACGCCAAGGTCGCCCAGGTCATCTACCCGGGCCTGCCCACCCACCCCGGTCACGAGGTTGCCGCCAAGCAGATGCGCCGGTTCGGCGGCATGATCTCGTTCCGCGCCGCGGGCGGCGAGGAGCACGCCGTGGAGATCTGCAACCGGGCCAAGCTGTTCGTGCTCGCGGAGTCGCTCGGCGGGGTCGAGTCCCTCATCGAGCACCCGGGACGGATGACACACGCGAGCGCTGCCGGCTCGCCGCTTGAAGTTCCCGCCGATCTCGTGCGACTGTCTGTCGGCATCGAGACGGTCGACGACCTGCTCGCCGATCTGGAGCAGGCACTGGGCTGACCGCTGGCTGGGGAGGGTGGCCGTGCAGGACTTCATGCCGACGACCTGGGTGGGGGCGACGGCCAAGCAGATCGCCCGGGGCGTACGCCGGGGCGACGTCTCCGCCACCCAGGTCGTCGCCGATCACCTGGATCACCTCGCCCGGGCCGACGCCGACCTCGCCGCGTTCCGCACGGTACGCGGCGGGGAGGCGATCACCGAGGCGGAGAAGGTCGACGAGCAGGAGGACCTGGCCAACCTTCCGCTGGCCGGGGTGCCGGTCGCGGTCAAGGAGAACACCCCGGTCGCCGGCCTGCCCACCTGGAACGGGTCGGCCGCCGTGCGTACCCCGGTGGCGGAGGCCGACCACGAGGTGGTCCGCCGGCTGCGCGGCGCCGGCGCGGTGATCCTCGGGGTGACCCGGATGCCGGAGCTCGGCCTCTGGGCGCTCACCGATGACGACACCGGGGTCACCCGCAACCCCTGGGACCTGTCGCGTACCCCCGGCGGCTCCTCCGGTGGGGCGGCCGCCGCGGTGGCCGCCGGGCTGGTGCCGATCGCGCACGGCAACGACGGTCTCGGCTCGATCCGCATCCCTGCGGCCTGCTGCGGCCTGGTCGGGCTCAAGCCCGGCCGGGGCGTGGTGCCCTGCCAGCTCGGCGCCGACGACTGGTTCGGCCTGACCGAGCACGGCATGCTCACCAGCACCGTCGCCGACGCGGTGGTCGGCTTCTCGGTGCTGGCCGGGCGCCGCCCGGACAAGTTGGTCCCGCCGCCGCGGCTGCGGGTCGGCGTCTCGCTGCGCTCGCCGGTGCGCGGCGTCTCGCCGGACGCCCCCAACCGGGACGCGGTGGCCGCCGCCGGCCGGCTGCTGGCCGCCGCCGGGCACGACACCGTCCCCGCCGACCCGGTCTACCCGACCCGGCTCGGCCTGCAGGGCATCGCCACCTGGTTCGCCGCGGCCGCCGCCGACGTGCGGGCGTCCGGGGTGGCGCCGCGCCAGCTCCAGCGGCGCAGCCGCCGGCACGTCGCGTTCGGCGAGTGGGCGCAGCGCCGGGGGTACGTCCGCGAGGCCGACCGGCTCGCCTGGCGCGAGCGGTCGGTGAACTTCTTCGCCGACCACTCGGTGGACCTGCTGCTCACCCCGGCGCTGGCCGGGCCGCCGCCGGAGGCCGCCGGCTGGTCCGGCCGGTCCTGGCTGGCGAACATGTCGGCCAACATCCGGTACGCCCCGTACGCCGCGCCGTGGAACATCGCCGGCCTGCCGTCGATCGTGGTGCCCGTCGGCCGCCGCCCGGACGGCCTGCCGGTCGGCGTGCAGTTCGTCGGGCCGCCCGGCTCGGAGCTGCTGCTGCTCGGCGTCGCCGGTCAGTTCGAGATGCAGGCCCCCTGGCAGCGGCACGCCCCCGGCTACCCCCGGGCCGCAACGGGGTCGCCGGCCACCGCGTGATCGTCTAACGTGTCCGCACTCACACGCGGACCACGGGGGACGACGCCGATGTACTGCCGGACCTGCGGGGACGCCACGTCCCCGGCCTTCAACGAGTGCCAGCGCTGCGGCACCCCGCTCGGCCAGCCGGCGGTGAGCCCCGGCGTGCCCGCGTACGCGGTGCGCGGCCTGGGCACGGCCGCTGCCATCGCGGTCGGCGCGGCCAGCGTGCTCTACCTGCCGAGCGCGCTGTTCCCCGTCGTCGGGGTGCGGGTGGCCCGCGCGGCGGCCGAGCAGGCCGACCGCGACCTGCTGATGGGCGCGGCGGTGGCCGAAGTCCTGCTCTACCTGCCCTACCTGCTGGCCTTCCTGACCGCCGCGGTACTGGTGATCATCTGGACCTGGCGGGTGCGGAAGAACCTCGAAGCGTTTCCGGGGGCCCTGCCGACGATGGGTCCGGGCTGGGCGATCGCCGGGTGGCTGGTGCCGTTCGCCAACTTCGTGGTGCCGGCGCGGGTGGTGGCCAACGTGGCCCGGGACAGCCTGTGGCGCCGGAGCACCGGCCTGGTCGGCGTCTGGTGGGCGGCCTGGCTGGTGTTCACCTTCGGCGAGCGCGTCGTCAGCAAATTCGACGACCAGCGGTACGCCAGACTGACCGAGTGGCCCCGCAGCGACGCGGAGTTCCAGACCTACGTCCGCTACTACCAGGACGCGATCGGCCCGCGGCTGATCCCCACGATCGCCTGCCTGATCGCCGGGGTCTCGTTCGTCGTGCTGATCCGCCGGATCTCCGCCGCCCAGCAGGACCGGATCGCGCGTGCCGTGCCGGCCTGGCCGATCGCCCCCGGCTGGCCCGGCGCGCCGATCGGGTACGCCCCGGGCTACCCGACGCAGCCCGTGAGCGGGCCGTCGCCGCAGGTCCCGAGCGATCCGACCGTGGCGTCGCCGCAGGTTCACCCGGGGGCGGGTGGCACGATCGGGGCATGACGGAACTGGTCGGTCTCGCCGACGTACAGGCCGCGCGGGAGTTGCTCGCCGGCGTCACCCGGACCACCCCGCTGGAGCCCTCCCGCCCACTCAGCGCCGTGCTCGGCGGCCCGGCGTGGTTGAAGTGCGAGAACGTGCAGCGCGCCGGGTCGTACAAGGTGCGCGGGGCGTACGTGCGGATCTCCCGGCTCTCGGCCGAGGAGCGGGAACGCGGCGTGGTCGCGGCGAGCGCCGGTAACCACGCGCAGGGGGTGGCGCTCGCCGCCGGCCTGGTCGGCACGCACGCCACGGTCTTCATGCCGGTCAACGCGCCGCTGCCCAAGGTCGCCGCCACCAAGGGGTACGGCGCCACGGTGGAGCTGGTCGGCAACACGGTGGACGAGTCGCTGGTCGCGGCGCAGACCTTCGCCGAGCGGACCGGGGCGGTGTTCATCCACCCGTTCGACCACCCGGACGTCATCGCCGGCCAGGGCACGGTGGCCCTGGAGATCCTGGAGCAGTGCCCGGACGTCAAGACGATCGTCACCGGGGTGGGCGGCGGTGGCCTGATCTCCGGGATGGCGGTGGCCGCCAAGGCGCTGCGTCCCGACGTCCGCGTGATCGGGGTGCAGGCGGCCACCGCGGCCGCCTTCCCGCCCTCGCTGAAGGCCGGCGAGCCGGTCCGCCTGCCGGCGTTCTCGACGATCGCCGACGGCATCGCGGTCGGCCGTCCCGGCGACCTCACCTTCACCCACGTCCGCAAGCTGGTCGACGACGTCGTCACGGTCTCCGAGGAGGACATCTCCCGGGCCCTGCTGATGCTGCTGGAACGCGGCAAGCAGGTGGTGGAGCCGGCCGGCGCGGTCGGGGTGGCGGCGCTGCTGGCCGGCGCGGTGGAGGTGCAGGCGCCGGTGGTGGCGGTGCTCTCCGGCGGCAACATCGACCCGCTGCTCATGCTGCGGGTGATCGAGCACGGCCTGGCGGCGGCCGGCCGCTACCTGCGGGTCACCGTGCGCTGCACGGACCGGCCGGGTCAGCTCGCCTCCCTGCTCGGCGAGATAGCCGAGCACCGGGCCAACGTGGTGGACGTGGAGCACCAGCGGGCCAACCCGCACCTGCGCCTCGGCGAGGTGGAGGTGGCGCTCTCGGTCGAGACCCGCGGGGTGGAGCACTCGGACACGCTGATCAGCGCCCTGCGGGCCAGCGGCTACCAGGTGGTGTTCGCCGCCGAGTCGTGATCTCGTCCGGGACGACGCGACCGCCCCGGCCGGTGGGCCGGGGCGGTCGCGGTTGGCTCGGGTCCGAGGGAGCCTGTCAGCCTCGGTCGGGTCGGACCCGAGCCGTCCGGCACGGGTCCGGATGGGCTAGCCGGAGAACGGCTCGAACTTGACCACGGTCACCTTGATGTCGGCGCCACTGGGTGCCGTGTAGGTGCAGGTCTGGCCGGCCTTGCCGCCCAGGATCGCCTTGCCGAGCGCGGACTCGGGGCTGTAGACGGTCAGGTCGGTGGTGGAGGCGATCTCCCGGGAGCCGAGCAGGAAGGTCTCCGTGTCGTCGGCGTCGTCGTCGAAGTAGATCGTCACCACCATGCCGGGCGACACCGCGTCGGCGGTCGGGGCCTCGCCCACCTGGGCGGTGCGGAGCAGTTCCTGGAGGTAGCGGATGCGCCCCTCGGCCTTGCCCTGCTCCTCGCGGGCGGCGTGGTAGCCGCCGTTCTCCCGCAGGTCGCCCTCCTCCCGCCGGGCGTTGATCTCGGCGGCGATGACCGGCCGGTTGGCGATCAGCTCGTCGAGCTCGGCCTGCAGGCGGTCGTAAGCGTCCTGGGACAGCCAGGTGGCGGGCGCCTCGTTGCCATTGGTGGACACAGGCGGTCTCCTCGGTTGGTACGGACTGGCTGACAGGTGAACTACCAAGTTACCAGTGCCGGACACGCCAGGGTGGCGCCGATCACCCCGGGTGCCGGCGACGGGACCGCCGGTACGCGTTCCGGCAGGTCGGGCGGGACCGGGTCAGCCGCCCGGCCGGCAGCGCAGCACCTCGCCGATGAACGGGCGGGCGGTGGTGGGCACCTCGTGCGAGACGGTGACGTGTCGCTGGCCGGGGCGGGCGGTGATAGTCACCTCGGCGTGTCCGACCTCGGCCCCGTCGTGCGACCGGGCCCGCAGCAGACAGGTCGCCGAGCCGCCCGGCGGCACGGTCACCCGGAAGTCGACCACCACCCGGGAATCGGTGATCCCGGTGTAGGTGATCACCTCGGCCCGGTACTCGGGGTCGCCGTACTGGCTGTAGAGCTTGCCGGCGACCAGCCCGAGGATCGCCAGGAGGACGGCCGCCACCAGGGCGAGCAGGAACGGCCGGCGGCGGCCGGGCTCGCGGCGGCGGCCGTACCGCCCGGGCGGGAAGACGGGTGCGCCCGGGCTGATTGTGGCGTGCGTCTCGCTCACCGGCGGGTATCTCCTGGCGTTGTTGTCGGCGGCATCGGCAAGAATGGCAAAGTCCATCTTCCCAGCCCGGCGCTGAGCCAAGGATGGCAGGTCGGCCGACCCGCCGACCAGCCAGCACGGGGGTTTCCGCGGGCGCGGGGAAGATTCCGGCAGGTCAGCCGGTCCGGCCCAGGTGGGCCCGGCCCGGTCGGCACAGACGAGGAGCGCCGAAGGTGGCAGAGCAGCTGCGTCTCATGGCGGTGCACGCCCATCCCGACGACGAGTCGAGCAAGGGGGCCGCGACCACGGCGAAATACGTCGCCGAGGGCGTGGACGTCCTGGTCGTCACCTGCACCGGTGGCGAGCGGGGGAGCGTGCTCAACCCGAAGATGGACCGCCCGGACGTGTGGGCCAACATCGCCGAGATCCGCCGCGCCGAGATGGACGCGGCCCGCGCGATCCTCGGCATCGAGCAGGCCTGGCTCGGTTTCGTCGACTCCGGGCTGCCCGAGGGCGATCCGCTGCCGCCGCTGCCCGAGGGGTGCTTCGCCCTCCAGGACGTCGAGACCGCCGCGGCCCCGCTGGTGCGGCTGATGCGCCAGTTCCGTCCGCACGTCGTCACCACGTACGACGAGGAGGGTGGCTACCCCCACCCGGACCACATCATGACCCACAAGGTGACCGTCGCGGCCTTCGAGGCCGCCGGTGACCCGGAGCGGTACCCGGAGCTGGGCGAGCCCTGGCAGCCGCTGAAGCTCTACTACGACATCGGTTTCTCCCGCGCCAAGATCATGGCCCTGCACGAGGCGATGCTCGCCGCCGGCCTGGAGTCGCCGTACGGCGAATGGATGAAGCGCTGGGAGGACCGGCCGGACAAGGGCGGCCGGATCACCACCCGGGTGGAGTGCGCCGAATACTTCCCGGTCCGCGACGACGCCCTGCGCGCCCACGCCACCCAGATCGACCCGGACGGCTTCTGGTTCCAGGTGCCGATGGACCTCCAGCAGCGCGCCTGGCCGACCGAGGACTACCAGCTCGCCCGTTCGCTGGTAGACAGCCCGCTGCCCGAGTCCGACCTGTTCGCCGGGGTCCGCGAGACGGCCCATGCCCGCTGATCCGGCGGCGGCGTACCCTGGTGGTCAGTCGCACATCGGAGGAACACCATGCTGACCACCGCCCAGGTGCTCGCGGAGAACAACTTCGGTGACACCCGTACGGGTGGTCTGGCCGGTCCGATGGGCCTCTTCCTCATCGTCGCGCTGGCCACCGTCACCATCCTGCTGATCCGCAACATGAACGCCCGGCTGCGCCGGCTGCCCGACCGGTTCCCGCCGCAGACCGGTCCGGCCGACCAGAATCGGGCCGACGCCGCAGTCGTCGATCCGACAGACGGGACCGCCGCGCAGGAATCACCCACGAACGCTCCCAACGGCTCCCAGCAGCGCCGGAACGGGTAGTCGGCGCGTGAATCACGTCGAAGCCGGTCGTCGCCCCCTGTTGCGACCACCGGCTTTGGCTTAGCCTTCCGCCGGGGGGACCGAAAAGTCCCTGAGCCGTGCGCGGAAGGGGGGCGCCGATGTCCGTGGCAACAGTGGCCACCCGGCGTGCCCTCGGACCGCCGCCGGACAGGGTGGGCCCGTGACCCCCGGCGGGGAGGGCCATCCCCCCGATCGGCTCGGCCTGCACGGCACGCCGGCCGGGGTGCTCGTGGTGACCGCCGCCGTCGCGGCCACCGCGCTGGCGGCCGCCCTGCTCGGGCTCACCGTCCCCGAGTCCCTCCCGCCCGACGACCCGCTGCCGGCGCCGGCCCGGTTCGGCCTGGCGGTCGCCGCCTTCGCCGTCGCCCACCTCGCCCGCCTGCGGTTCCGCACCGCCGCCGGCATGGTCAGCATCACCTGGGGCGAGGCCGCCCTCGTCGTCTGCCTCTACCTCGTACCGGCCGGCTGGCTGCCGGCCGCGGCCCTGCTCGGCGCCGGGGCCGCCTGGACCGGGATGTCCCTGCTCGCCGACCGCCGGCCGGTGCTGGAACTGGTCCGGATCGCGGCCTCGCTGACCGCCGCCACCGCCCTCGCCGCGGCCGTGGCCAGCGCGCTCGGCCGGCCGATGCTCGCCGCGCCGACCCCGGAACTGGCCCTCGCGTTGATCGCCGGCTCGGTGACCTACCTGCTCACCACCGCGTGGCTGGGCGGCGTGACCCTGGCGCTGCGGCACGGCATCCCGATCGGTCCGCCGCTGCTCGCCGCGCTCCGCGGCAAGCTGCTCATGTTCGTCGGCAACGTGGCGGTCGGCCTGGTGGTGGTCGCGCTGCTGGAGCTCGACGCCCGCTGGCTGCTGCTCCTCCCGCCGGCGCTGTGGCTGCTCCAGCAGACCTACCGGCACCGGCTCCGGGCCGACCAGGAACGACGCACCTGGCGGGCGTTCGCCGAGACCACCGCCGCGCTCAACCAGCTCGACGAGCGGGGGGTGGCGACCGCGGCGGTGACCGGCGCGCTCTCGCTCTTCGGCGCCGAACTGGTCGAGGTGGACGTGGCCCGGGGCGACGGCCGGTGGCGGCGCTACCGGGCGGACACCGGTGGCCAGGTCCGCGACCGCGAGGTGGTGCCCCCGACGCTGGCCGAGTCCGGCGAGCACGAGCTGGTGCGGTCGATGACCGTGAGCAGCGTCGAGGTGGGTCAGCTGCGCGTCCACTTTCCCCGGTCGGCCCCGCCGAACGCCCGGGAACGGGACGCCGTCGCCGCGTTCGGCGACGCGCTGGCCGCCGCCCTGCACGACGCCGCCACCCACCGCGAGCTGCGGCTGGTCACCGCCCGCTCCTCGTACGAGGCGGTGCACGACCAGCTCACCGGGCTGCTCAACCGGGCCGCCATGCTCACCCAGGGCGACCAGGCGCTGCGGCAGCTCGCCCACGACCACCCGGTCGCGCTGCTGCTGCTCGACGTCAACCAGTTCAAAGAGGTCAACGACACGCTCGGGCACGCCGCCGGGGACCAGTTGCTCCGGCTGACCGCGAACCGGCTGGCCGCGCTGGGCCGCCCCGGTGACCTGCTCGGGCGGCTCGGCGGCGACGAGTTCGCCCTGCTGCTGACCGCCGTCCCGGTGGTCGACGAGCGCACCGCCCCGGTCACGTACGCGCTGCGGCAGGCCCGGGAGATCGCCGAGCGGCTGGCCGCGCCGACCGAGGTGGCCGGGGTGCGGATGTCCGTCGAGGTGGCGGTCGGGGTGGTGGTCGCCGCCGCGGGCGCCGCGGACATGACGGAGCTGCTGCGCCGGGCCGACATCGCCATGTACCAGGCGAAGGAGGGCGGCGGCAGCGTCGCCGCGTACGACAGCTCCCGGGACGCGGCGAGCACCGACCAGCTGGCGCTCCTCGCCGAGCTGCGGGAGGCGCTGGAGGCCGACGACCAGCTCGTGCTGGCGTTGCAGCCGGCGGTGGACCTGGCCACCGGCGCGCCGACCGGCGTGGAGGCGCTGATCCGCTGGCGGCACCCCCGGCGCGGCTGGCTCAACCCGGCCGACTTCATCCGTCCGGTGGAGAACAGCGAGCAGCTCGGCACCTTCACCCGGTACGTGCTGGACAAGGCGCTGGCGGTGGCGGCCGACTGGGCCCGCGAGGGGCTCGACGTGCCGATCTCGGTGAACCTCTCGGCCCGCAGCCTGCTCGACCCGCGGCTGCCCGGCGAGATCGGCGAGGCGCTGCGCCGGCACCAGGTCCCGCCGCACCGGCTGGTCCTGGAGATCACCGAGACAGTGGTGATGAGCGAGCTGGAGGTCATCGACGAGGTGCTGGCCACCCTGCGCTCGATGGGGGTGCAGCTCGCCGTCGACGACTTCGGCACCGGCTTCTCGTCGCTGACCTTCCTGACCCGGATCGCCGTCGACGAGCTGAAGGTCGACCGCTCCTTCGTGATCCGGATGGCCGACTCCCCGGAGGCGGCGGCGATCGTACGGACCACCGTCGGGCTCGCCCACGAGCTGGGGCTGCGGGTGGTGGCCGAGGGGGTGGAGACGGCCGAGCAGCGGACCGCCCTGGCCGAACTGGGCTGCACCGCCGCCCAGGGCTACCACTTCTTCAAGCCGATGCCGGCGGACAAGATCGGCGCGGTGCTGGGGTCGCTGCGGGACGGCGCCCAGGGCAACGTCTTCCCGCTCCGCGCCGACGGCGCGTCCTGACCGCCTCCGCCCGGGGCCGGCCCGCGCCCGGGGGCGGGGCGGGGAGTCTGCGCATGCCGTCTCCTTCGGACGACCCGACGGCGCCCGCCGCCGGGCATGCGCAGAACTAAATAGATGTATATGAATAAGGGAAAGCTCCCCGGGTGACCCGGCGATGGCCGCCCGGGCTGGATATGGTCGTCGGGTGAACCGACTTGCCGAGGCCACCTCGCCGTACCTGCTCCAGCACGCCGACAATCCGGTCGACTGGTGGCCCTGGTGCGAGGAGGCGTTCGCCGAGGCCAGGCGGCGCGACGTGCCGGTGCTCATCTCGGTCGGCTACGCCGCCTGCCACTGGTGCCACGTGATGGCGCACGAGTCGTTCGAGAACGAGGCCGTCGCCCAGCTGATGAACGACGACTTCGTCTGCGTCAAGGTGGACCGGGAGGAGCGCCCGGACGTCGACGCGGTCTACATGACCGCCACCCAGGCGATGACCGGGCAGGGCGGCTGGCCGATGACGGTCTTCGCCACCCCGGACGGCACCCCGTTCTTCTGCGGCACCTACTTCCCCCGGCCGAACTTCATCCGCCTGCTCGGCTCGGTCGCCACCGCCTGGCGGGACCAGCGGGAGGCGGTGCTGCGGCAGGGCGCCGCCGTGGTCGAGGCGATCGGGGGCGCCCAGGCCGTGGGCGGCCTCACCGCCCCGCTCACCGCCGAGCTGCTCGACGCCGCCGCCGCACAGCTCGCCGAGGAGTACGACGAGACCAACGGCGGCTTCGGCGGGGCGCCGAAGTTCCCCCCGCACATGAACCTGCTCTTCCTGCTCCGGCACCACCAGCGCACCGGCTCGCCCCGGAGCCTGGAGATCGTCCGGCACACCTGCGAGGCGATGGCCCGGGGTGGCCTGCACGACCAGCTCGCCGGCGGGTTCGCCCGCTACTCGGTGGACGGTCACTGGACCGTGCCGCACTTCGAGAAGATGCTCTACGACAACGCCCTGCTGCTGCGGGTCTACACCCAGCTGTGGCGGCTCACCGGGGACCGGCTGGCCCGGCGGGTGGCCCGGGACACGGCCCGGTTCCTCGCCGACGAGCTGCACCGGCCCGGCGAGGGCTTCGCGTCGGCGCTGGACGCGGACACCCAGGGCGTCGAGGGACTCACCTACGTCTGGACGCCGGCCCAACTCGTCGAGGTGCTGGGGGAGGAGGACGGCCGTTTCGCGGCCGACCTGTTCGGCGTGACCGAGGCGGGCACCTTCGCCCCTCATTCCGCCTCCGCGCCGCAAGACGGCACTCCGGACGGAAGGAGGGGCGTTGAGCAGGGCAGCAGCGTGTTGAAGCTGGCCCGGGACATCGACGACGCCGACCCGGCGGTCCGCGCCCGCTGGCAGGACGTGGTCGGCCGGCTGCTGGCCGCCCGCGACACCCGCCCCCAGCCCGCCCGGGACGACAAGGTGGTGGCCGCCTGGAACGGGCTGGCGATCACCGCGATCGCCGAGTTCCAGCAGGTCGCCGCGCTCTACGCGTCCCCCGACGACGAGGACGCCAACCTGATGGAGGGGATCACCATCGTCGCCGACGGCGCGATGCGCGACGCCGCCGATCACCTGGCGAGCGTGCACATCGTGGACGGGCGGCTGCGCCGGGTCTCCCGGGACAAGGCGGTCGGCGAGCCGGCCGGGGTGCTGGAGGACTACGGCTGCGTGGCCGAGGCGTTCTGCGCCCTGCACCAGCTCACCGGCGAGGGGCGGTGGCTGACCCTGGCCGGACAGCTGCTCGACGTGGCGCTGGCCCGCTTCGCCGCCCCGGACGGCGGCTTCTACGACACCGCCGACGACGCCGAGCGGCTGGTCACCCGGCCGGCCGACCCCACCGACAACGCCACCCCGTCGGGCCGGTCGGCGATCGTCGCGGCGCTGGTGGCGTACGCGGCGCTGAGCGGGGAGACCCGGTACCGGGAGGCGGCCGAGGCCACGCTGTCGACCGTCGCGCCGCTCGTCGGCCGGCACGCCCGGTTCACCGGGTACGCGGCCACCGTCGGGGAGGCGCTGCTCTCCGGGCCGTACGAGATCGCCGTGGTCACCGACGACCCGGCGGGCGACCCGCTCGTGGCGGCCGCCCGCCGGCACGCCCCGCCCGGCGCGGTGGTGGTGGCCGGCCGGAGCGACCAGCCGGGCGTGCCGCTGCTGGCCGACCGGCCGATGGTCGACGGGCGGCCCGCCGCGTACGTCTGTCGCGGTTTCGTCTGCCAGCGGCCGGTGACCTCGGTCGACGACCTGATCGCCGAGCTCCGCTGAGCCGTTACGGCCAGAGCAGCTCCCGCTCCCAGCCCTCCCCGGCACGGCGGTAGCGCAGCCGGACGTGCCGGCGCTCCCGGTCGGCCTGCCAGAACTCGACCGTCTCCGGACGGACGAGGTAGACGGTGTGCGCCTCGGGGGCGAGATCCGGCGTGTTGAGCACCAGCGCGCGAGCCCGCGCGAACGCTCCGTCGAGCGCCTCCCGGCGGTCGAGCGGCTCGCTCTGCCGGCCGGCCATGGTGGCGATCCGGGAGCCGAGCGGGCGGGCCAGGAAGTCGCGCCGGGACACCTCGGGGTCGGCTGGCCGGGCAACCCCGCGGACCCGGACCTGCCGGCCCTGCTCCCGCCAGTGAAAGCTCAGCGCCACCCGCGGCTCGGTGGCGAGCTGCCGCCCCTTGGCGCTGGTCGAGCTGGTGGCGAAGGACCAGCCCTCGTCGTCAAGATCCTTCAGGATGAGCACCCGGGCGTCCGGGGCGCCGTCCGCGTCCACGGTCGAGAGGGTCATCGCGTGCGGTTCGTCCACGCCGGCGGCGATCGCCCCGGCCAGCCAGGACGCGAAGAGCGGAACCGGCGCGTCGGGCACGTCGCCGGGGTCGAACGGGGGCATCTCGTGGGCGAGCACGGGAAGCCCACGCAGCAGGTCGCGGATGCTCATGACCTGATCATGCCAATTGACGTGTGGCGGTGCGGCCCCCGCCGGTCCCCGGGCCGTCGTCCATGCCGCCTGCCGCTTCCTGGACCTCCGGGCCGGGGCGGCCGGCCGCCCGGATAGGCTGGCGGCGCTATGGATTCCCGTACCGGACTGCCTGTCGTCGGCATGGTGGGCGGCGGCCAGCTCGCCCGAATGACCCACCAGGCCGCCATCGCCCTCGGCCAGTCGCTGCGCGTGCTGGCCCTCGCCCCGGACGACGGTGCCGCGCTGGTCGCGGCCGACGTCCAGTACGGCGACCACACCGACCTCGCCGCCCTGCGCACCTTCGCCAAGGGGTGCGACGTGGTCACCTTCGACCACGAGCACGTGCCCAGCGGGCACATCCGCACCCTCGCCGAGGAGGGGGTGAAGCTCTTCCCGCCGGCCGACGCGCTGCTGCACGCCCAGGACAAGCGGGTGATGCGCGAGCGGCTCGCCGAGCTGGGCGCGCCGAACCCGGCCTGGCAGCCGGTCGAGCAGCCCGCCGACCTGGTCGCCTTCGGGGCCGAGGTCGGCTGGCCGGTGGTGCTCAAGGCGGCCCGGGGCGGCTACGACGGCCGGGGCGTCTGGCTGGTGGAGGACGCCGTCCAGGCCGAGGAGCTGGCCGCGACCCTGCTCGCCGGGGGCACCCCGTTGATCGTCGAGGAGCGGGTCGCGTTGCGCCGGGAGTTGGCCGTGCAGGTGGCCCGCTCGCCGTTCGGGCAGGTCGCCGCGTACCCGGTGGTGGAGACGGTGCAGCGGGACGGGATCTGCGTGGAGGTGCTCGCCCCGGCGCCCGGCGTGCCCGAGGAGCTGGCGGTCGGCGCCCAGCAGCTCGCCATCGACCTGGCCACCGCGCTCGGCGTGGTCGGCCTGCTGGCCGTGGAGCTGTTCGAGACGCCCGCCGGGCTGGTGGTCAACGAGCTGGCCATGCGGCCGCACAACTCCGGGCACTGGACCATCGAGGGGGCCCGGACCTCCCAGTTCGAGCAGCACCTGCGGGCGGTGCTGGACTACCCGATGGGGGACACCTCGCTCACCGCGCCGGTCGTGGTGATGGCGAACGTGCTCGGCGGCGAGCCGGGCGGCATGTCCATCGACGAGCGGCTGCACCACCTGTTCGCCGCCGAGCCAGGGGCCAAGGTCCACCTGTACGGCAAGCAGGTGCGCCCGGGCCGCAAGATCGGGCACGTCACGGTGCTCGGTGACGACCTGGACGATGTACGGGCCCGGGCCGCACGAGCCGCCCGCTGGCTCCGGGAGGGGCGCGAATGAGCACCGTCGGGCTGATCATGGGCAGCGACTCGGACTGGCCGACCATGAAGGCCGCCGCCGAGGCGCTGGACGAGTTCGAGGTGCCGTACGAGGTCCAGGTGATCTCGGCGCACCGTACTCCGGTCAAGATGATCGACTACGGGCGCGAGGCCGCCGCCCGGGGGGTAAAGGTGATCATCGCGGGGGCCGGCGGGGCGGCTGCCCTGCCGGGCATGGTCGCCTCGGTCACCCCGCTGCCGGTGATCGGCGTGCCGGTGCCGCTCAAGCACCTGGACGGGATGGACTCGCTGCTCTCCATCGTGCAGATGCCGGCCGGCGTGCCGGTGGCCACGGTCTCCATCGGCAACGCCCGCAACGCCGGGCTCCTGGCGGTGCGGATCCTGGCCGCGAGCGACCCGGTCCTGCTCAGGCGGATGGCGGACTACCAGGCGAGCCTGGAGAACCTGGTCGCCGAGAAGGACGCCGCCCTCCGCGCCTCCCTCTGACCACCCGCCCGCCTCTGGCCGGGGACCCGGCACCCGCTGCCCGCCCCCGACGGCGGACGCCAGGCCCTCCGTTTTCATCTCATGCCGCGCAGCGCGGTCTGCAGGCGCTCCTGGGCGCGGCGGCGGCGCTCGTTGCTCGCGCCGAGCACCAGCAGGAGGAAGCCAGCCGGGATCAGCACCAGCCACGGGCCGAGGCTGATCAGCGCGTGCACCGCCGCGATCGCGGTGACCGTGGCGCCCACGATCACCGGCGCCTGCTGCCGGGTCGTCGAGCCGAAGATCAGCACCGCCACGGCGCCGAGCAGCAGCAGGACCTGGCGCAGCATGCTGGTGTCGGTGGCCAGCACGATCGCCAGCGTGGGCAGGAACGCGGCGACCAGGGCCGGGCCGTACGCCACCCAGCTCGACTGGTCGGGGTGGTGGCGCAGCTCCAGCACCCCCACCAGCAGGGCGAGCAGGGCGAACGGCAGGGTGTACGCCTCGGGCAGCGCCACGTCGGCCACCCGCATCAGGATCCACCAGGCGCTGATCTCGCAGGCCACCACGGACCAGAACAGGATCCGCCGTTCCACCGGCCGCCGGCCGGGGCGGCCCGCCGCCACGCCGAGCACGGCACCCCACGCGGCCAGCAGCGCGGCGATGTGCCGGGGCGAGTCGTACGCCAGCGCCAGCGCGATGAGGGCGGCGGCGTAGCCGCTCCACTCCACGGTGGCCGCCTCCCGGTACGCCTCCGGCCGGCGCAGCCGGGGGAGGGTGGCGGCGACGACCTGGAGCGCGGCCCCGACCGCCAGTACCCCGAACGCCGACCAGACCGCGGCGAGCCCGGCCACCAGCCCGAGGGTGAGCACGAAGAGCTGGGCCATCAGCGAGGCGAAGAGCCAGCCCAGGATGCGGGCCCGCTGGGTGGTGCCGAAGAGCGCGGCGACCACGCCGACGCCGACCGCCCCGCCGAGCGTGAAGAGGGTCAGCTCCCGGGTGGCGAGACTGCCGGCCAGGCCGGCGCCCCCGGCGGCCAGCCCGATGGCGAAGACCAGCACCCGGGTCACCCGCAGCGAGCGGGCCGGCTCGGCCAGCGGCGGCGGCGGGGTGAGCGCCAGGCCGAGCATGGCCAGCGTGAAGACGGCGAGCCCGGCCAGCGCGCTCTCCGGCCAGCCGTGACCCAGTGCCACCGGCGTGATGAGCAGGGTGACGGCCGCGCCCGGCAGCACCACCGGCACGGCCCGTGACCGCCGGCCGCCGCTGAACCCGGTGGCGGCGAGCGCCGCCGTGGCGGTGAGCAGCAGCGCCGTCAGCACGTGCGTGGGGTCCACCGCCTCGGCGGGTGGGGTGAGCAGCCCGGGCGGCGGCCCCTGCCAGATCCGGGGCAGCACCCGCATCGGCTCCACCAGCGCCACCAGCAGCGGCGGCGCGAGGGTCACCAGGGCGAGGGCGACCGGCAGCACCGCCGCGGCCAGCGCCCCGGCCGCCGGGCTGACCCGCCAGCGCAGTTCCGAACCGTCGTCCGGCAGCCGGCGCAGCGCCCCGTTCAGCAGCACCGACCAGCGGCGTACCGGCTGGGCGGAGCCGGCCGGCGGGACGGTGGCGGCCCGGACCAGCTCGGCGAGCACGCCGAGCAGCGCCGCCGCGGCGGCGTACACCCCGGAGGGCAGGTGGGTGAGCACGGCGGCGACCGCGCTGATCGTGGCACCGCCCACCACGGCCACGCTCGCGTACGGCAGGTACTGCGGGACCTGCCGGCGGACCGTGGCGACCGCGGCCAGGCCGATGCTGGACGCGGCCAGCGCGGCGGTGAGCACCACCTGCGGTGACCGCCCGGACTCGGCGGCCAGGGCGGCAACCGCCCCGGGCAGCGCGAGCAGGGCGGCGCCCGCCGCGGCTCCGCCCACCTGCACCAGGTGCGCCGGCATCCCCTCGGTACGTACGTCCTCGATCAGCGCCGGCGCGAGCACCCGGGCCAGGGCCGCCACCACCACCCCGATGAGCGCGATGCTGCCCAGGGCGAGTGCGGTGGTCCACGGGCGGACCAGCCCGGCACCGGCGGCGTGCAGGGTGACCACCCCCGCGACGGTGGCCCGGGACAGCGCGGCGCGCGGGTCCACCGCCGCCACCGCCGCCGTCCCGAAGACCGTGGCGACCATGGCGCCCACCAGCACCGGCGACCACCAGGGCAGGTCGAAGGCGGCCGGGGCGCCGATGGTGGCGAGCACGGCGGCCGCCCCGGCGACGTCGTACTTCCAGGGCGGCGGCAGCAGGATGCCGGCGGCCACCGCCAGCAGGGCCAGCGCGACCGGGGCCTGCCAGGTGGCCCCGCCGGTCGGGGCGGCCGGCCAACCGCTCAGGTCACCGGCCCAGATGGGACCCGGGGTGGCCAGCACGCCGACGCCGCCGCGCAGCGCGCTCCAGCTGGCGATCAGACCGATCAACGTGCCGCCGACCGCGATGCCGAGGATCGGACCGCGCCGCCACTCCTCGGGCATCGCCCGTGCGGCGACGGCCACCACCAGCACCAGCGCGGCCGCCACCACGAGCTGACCACCCGGGGCTAGCACGGCGGCGATCCGGGCCAGGGTGGCGATCAGCGCCGCGGTGGTGGCGGCCAGGGCCAGGTCGGAGCCGTCCAGCGACAGGTCGGAGCGGCGGCCGGCGTCGATCCTGGGGGCCAGCGCCAGCAGCGCGGCGGCGAGCAGCAGCAGGCCGCCCACCCAGGCGTCGGCGGCGGTGGCGCCCGGTGCCCCGAACGCGGCCGCGGCGACCCCGACCGCGCCCAGCACGGTGCCGACCGTGTGCGGCACGCTGAGGTGCCGCTGCGCGACCTGCACCAGGGCGGCGTAGCCGAGGGTGACGCAGACGCCGAGGAAGCTCGCGGCGAGGATCGGGACGGTGACCTCACGCAGCACCGTCGGGGTGACGGCCGGGACGGCCGGCTCGGTGGCGGCGACGAACGCGGCCACCGCCCCGGGCAGGGCGAACGCGGCCCCGCCGGCCGCCCAGGCGCACACCGTGTCGGCCGCGGCGGCGGCGATCCGGACCCGGGGCGCGAGCGACACCAACGCGCCGGCCAGGAAGAGCAGGGTCAGCGCGGCGGCGGTGAGCGCGGGCCGGGCGAGCGAGGCACCGGCGCCGATCAGGCCCAGCCCGGCGGCGGTGGCCGCGTGCACCACCGCCGCGCGCCGGGTGCCGGCGTTGAGGCCCAGCACGCCGATGCCCACCGCGGTCAGCAGCATCGGCCAGCAGGCGGCGGCCCAGCCCAGCCCGAGGGAGGCCGGTACGGCGAGCGCGGTCAGCGCCGCGCCGACCACCGCGAACTCGCGCCGGATCTCCGGCGGCAGGGCGATCACCGCGGCGACCGTCAGCAGCAGGGCGCTCGCGGCGAGCTGCCAGCCGGTCGGTCCGACCGCCGTGGCCAGCTCGGCGGGCCACCGGCTCAGGTCCGCCGACCAGGCGGGCAGCGACGCGCGGACCGGCGCCAGCCCGGCGCGCAGCGCGCCGCCGGCCACCACCAGGCCGCTGACCGTCAACGCCACCGCCGAGGCGAGTTGCGGGCCGCGCCGGGCCGCTTGGGGTACGGCCCGGACGGCGAACCCGGTGACCGCGATGACCGCGGCGATGAGCAGCAGCGACCGGCCGGGAACGGCCACCGAGGCGACCCGGCCCAGGGCGCCGATCACGGCCAGGGTGACCAGGCCGGCGCCCACGTCGGGCAGCGGCGGCCGGCGCAGCACCAGCGTGCCGGCCAGCCCCACCAGAGCGGCCAGCAGCAGCGCGCTGCCCGCGCCGGCGGCGGCCGGCACCGTGTCGGCGCGCAGCAGCGCGGTGACCGCGTACGCCAACGCGACCGCGACCGCAACGCCGTGCAGCAGCCAGGTCAGCTCGCGCAGCCACGGCACCGGACGGGCCGGCCGGACCGCCGGGTCCCCGTCGGCCGGCTCTGCCCCGAGCACCTCGGCCGACTCCTCCGGGTCCGCCTCGGGCCGATCGTCGGCCGAGCGCTGCCGGGGCGGGGCGGGCTCGGCCGGCGGGGTGGGCAGGTCCCGCCGGACCGGCCGCTCGACGACCACCGCCGAGCGGGCCAGGGCGAGGTCGACGACGGCCACCACGGTGAGCACCAGCGCCCAGCCGGCCGGCCCGGTGATCCGCTCGTACGCCAGCAGCGGCAGCACCGGCTGGGCGGCCAGGACGGTGGCGAAACGGGGAGCGCGCAGGCCGGTCCCGTACGCGTACCCGACGGAGACCACGGTGGTGATCAGGAAGATCGATCCGGCGAAGGCCGGCCCGGAGGTGGCGCCGCCGATCCGGTCCACGGCCCAGAGCGCGTATCCGGCCAGCGGCAGCAGGAGCAGGCCCACCGCGGCGATCGTCTCGGCGGTCGAGGTCAGCCCCCGGCGGGCCAGCACCGGTGGGGCGAGCAGCATCAGCACCGTCGCGACCAGCAGCACGCCGAGCCGGGCCAGCGCGTCCATCGAGCTGGTGGCGACGGCCGCGAAGACCACCGCCGCGACGCCGAGCAGCAGCGCGCCGAGCCCGAGGGGGATGTTCTGCACCTCGCGGGAGGAGGCCTCCGGCGGGTGCTCCGGGTCGTCCACGTCGAGCCACTGCGCCCTGGTCCGGGACGGCGGCGGGAGGTCGTCCGGGCCGGGCGGCGGGGTGCCCTGCCGAGGCACCCGGGGCGGCGCGCCGGTGGTGGCCGTCGGCGGGCGTCGGCCGGGCCGGCGGCGCAGCACCCGGCGGGGCCGGCTGGCCTGCTTGACCCGTTCCTCACCGGCGTGCGCGAGGATGTCCCGCTGGAAGAGGGCGGCCTGCATCTTGGCGGCGATCTGCCGCTGCTCGCGGGCGATCTCGGCGTCGCGCGCCTTCATCTCGGCGATCGAGCGCTCGATGTCCGCCAGGTGCTCGGCCCACTGTGGCTGGTCCGCCCCGCAGTACGGGCAGATCACGGCCGGCTTGATCTCCCGTCCGCACGAGGCGCACCTGAAGGTCTGCACGACATTCCTCCGTCCGGCCGGCCCGTGGTACGGACCCCCACTGTCGCAGCATGCCTTGGCGGAGCGCGGATTTCGACCGTTGCCGGCGCGTTCGGAGCACAAAAAGGACCGGCCGTGGCGATGCGCCACGGCCGGTCGAGGTGTCCAGGGGTCAGGGGCGGCCCATGCCGCGGTACTCCCAGCCCGCCTGCGTCCACAGTGTGGAGTCCAGGCAGTTGCGCCCGTCGACCACCTTGCGGCCGTTGACCAGCTCGCCGAGGGCGACCGGGTCGGCGTTGCGGAACTCGGCCCACTCGGTGAGGACGCAGACCAGGTCGGCGTCGCGGACCGCGTCGGTCATGCTCGCCTCGTACGTCAGCTCGGGCACCGCCCGGCGGGCGTTCTCCATGCCCTGCGGGTCGAACACGTGCACCTCGGCGCCGGCCTTGTCGAGCAGCGCGGCGACCGCCAGCGCCGGGGCGTCCCGGACGTCGTCGGTGTTGGGCTTGAAGGTGGCGCCGAGCACGGCGATCCGGGTGCCGGAGAGGTCCGGTCCGGCCGGCCCGGAGCGGCGGCCGAGCAGGTCGGCGGCGAGCTGGACCACCCGGGTGCGCCGGCGCAGGTTGATCAGGTCGACCTCGTGCAGGAAGCGCAGCGCCTCGCCGGCGCCGAGCTCCTGGGCGCGGGCCTGGAAGGCCCGGATGTCCTTCGGTAGGCAGGCCCCGCCGAAGCCGAGGCCGGCCTGGAGGAAGCGGTTGCCGATCCGGGGGTCGTACCCGATCGAGCGGGCCAGTTGGGTGACGTCGCCGCCGGCGGCCTCGCAGACCTCGGCCATCGCGTTGATGAAGGAGATCTTGGTGGCCAGGAAGGCGTTCGCGGCGACCTTGACCAGCTCGGCGGTGGCGAAGTCGGTGACCACCAGGGGCACCTCGCGGTCCTCGGTGGCGGCCAAGTCGAAGACGCCCTTGTGGGCGGCGTAGAGCATGCCGTTGGCCCACTCGCTCTTGACCCCGACCACGATCCGGTTGGGCCGCAGCACGTCGTCGACGGCGAAGCCCTCCTGGAGGAACTCGGGGCTCCACGCCACCTCGACGCCCAGGTCGGCCGGGGTGTGCTTGCCGACCAGCTGCTCCACCCACTCGGCGGTGCCCACCGGCACGGTCGACTTGCCCACGATCAGCGCCTTGCGGGTCAGGTGCTGGGCCAGGCTGGTCACCGAGGCCTCGACGTACGACAGGTCGGCGCCCATGCCATCGGCCCGCTGCGGGGTGCCGACGCAGATGAAGTGCACGTCACCGAAGTCGGCGGTCTCCTGGATGTCGGTGCTGAACCGCAGCCGGCCGGCGGCCAGGTTGCGCCGGAGCAGCTCGTCCAGCCCGGGCTCGTGGATCGGGACCTCGCCGGCGTTCAGCTTGGCGATCTTGTCCGCGTCGACGTCGAAGCCGAGCACCTCGTAGCCCAGTTCGGCGTAGCAGATGGCGTAGGTCGCACCGAGGTAGCCGGTGCCGAGGAAGGTGACGCGGGGCCGGGCCGCGCCCGAGGGCGGGGTCACCGCCGCGATGGCCGGTACCGGCTGGGTGTTCGGGTACGGGATGGTCACGCCTGTCTTCTCCGCTCGCACTGGCGGCGCTTCCTTGCGTCGCATTCTGCTCCGGCGCCAGGGCCGGACACCGAGGGGACCTTGTCGTCTACGTGTGAGGGTAGTTGTGAGATGGCCACGCCTGCCCGGCGCGAGCCTACCCGCCGGTAATGTCTGGCGAACCCTGGTGGCTATTCTTCAGTCTGCGGCAGTCGGCGGCCACCGGGCGCCACAGACTGCGCATCTTAGCGGTGAAGGAGAGGGGCCGACATGGCCGCAGAGCAGTCGTTCGACGTCTACCGGTTGCCCGAGGAGCACGACGCGATCCGGGAAGCGGTCCGTGAGGTGTGTGCGGCGAAGGTGGCTCCGCACGCCGCCGAGGCGGATGAGACCGGTGAGTTCCCGAAGGCGTCGTACGACGCGCTGCGGGCCGCGGACTTCCACGCCCCGCACATCCCCGTCGAGTACGGCGGCGCCGGTGCGGATGCGCTGGCCACCGCGATCGTGATCGAGGAGGTGGCCCGGGCCTGCGCCTCGTCCTCGCTGATCCCGGCGGTGAACAAGCTCGGCACCATGCCGCTGCTGCTGGCGGGTTCCGAGGAGCTGAAGCGCCGGTACCTGACCCCGGTCGCCGCCGGGGACGCGATGTTCTCGTACTGCCTCTCGGAGCCCGAGGCGGGCAGCGACGCCGCCTCGATGACCACCAAGGCGGTCCGCGACGGCGACCACTGGGTGCTCAACGGCGTGAAGCGGTGGATCACCAACGCCGGCGTCTCCGAGTACTACACGGTCTTCGCTGTGACCGATCCCACAGCGCGGTCCAAGGGCATCTCGGCCTTCGTGGTGGAGAAGTCCGACGCCGGGGTGAGCTTCGGCGCGCCGGAGAAGAAGCTCGGCATCAAGGGCTCGCCCACCCGCGAGGTCTACTTCGACAACGTGCGCATCCCGGCGGACCGCATGATCGGCGCCGAGGGCACCGGTTTCGCCACCGCCATGCGCACCCTGGACCACACCCGGGTGACCATCGCCGCCCAGGCGGTCGGCATCGCGCAGGGCGCGCTGGACTACGCCAAGGGGTACGTCCAGGAGCGCAAGCAGTTCGGCAAGCCGGTCGCCGACTTCCAGGGCATCCAGTTCATGCTCGCCGACATGGGCATGAAGCTGGAGGCGGCCCGCCAGCTCACCTACGCCGCCGCCGGCAAGTCGGAGCGGGGCGACGCGGACCTGACCTACTTCGGCGCCGCCGCGAAGTGCTTCGCCTCGGACGCCGCCATGGAGATCACCACCGACGCGGTGCAGCTCCTGGGCGGGTACGGCTACACCCGCGACTACCCGGTCGAGCGGATGATGCGGGACGCCAAGATCACCCAGATCTACGAGGGCACCAACCAGGTGCAGCGCATCGTCATGGCCCGTCAGCTGCTCAAGGGCTGACGCCGGCGCGATGATCGGGCGGGCGGGCCGGGGTCACGGCCCGCCCGCGGCTGTTCAACGGATCTCGGTGGTGCCCTCCGGTCGCCCGGCGCGCGGGGGCGCGGACCAGGGCGACTCGCCGGCGGTGCGGCGGGGCAGGGGTTCGGTGGGGGTGGTGTCGGGATGGCCCAGGCTCAGCGGGGCGGTGGCGGCGTCCTTCTTCGGGTCGGTCGCGGGCCAGTCGCCGAACGAACCGGGGCTCTCGCTCGGCTTGTCGACCGGGGTCAGCTCCGCCTCGGTCGCCGGCCGTCCGGGC
Source organism: Micromonospora sp. NPDC048930 (assembly GCF_043197935.1). Lineage (NCBI taxonomy): Bacteria > Bacillati > Actinomycetota > Actinomycetes > Micromonosporales > Micromonosporaceae > Micromonospora > Micromonospora sp. NPDC048930. Next base: position 75,417 of record NZ_JBICUB010000002.1, on the reverse strand, counting down.
CACTGCCGCCAGCGCTGGCCGCTGAACACGGCCATCAGCAGCAGCATGCCGATCAGGAACAGCGTCCCGTTCTCCAGCGGCTGGCGCAGCGGCATCGGGTCCCCGAGCAGCTTCCAGCTCTCGGGGATCCAGTCACGGACAGTGAACGGCGCGACGAACATCCCGAGGTACGGGACGACCAGCAGCAGCCCGGCCACCAGCGGGCCGGACGGCGAGAAGCGCAGCGTGGCGAGCAGGCCGAGCAGGATGCCGGCGACGCCCAGGTAGACGGCCGGCTCGATCAGGTTGGGGGTGCTGTACGTACCCAGATCCACCCAGCGGTGGATGGTGCGTCCAGATCCGTCCTGACCGAGGGTGACGAGCACCCAGGTGACGGGCGCCACCACCAACCCGGCGAGGAAGCTCCAGAGATGTCGCATCCGCGCACCGTACCGTTTCTGGCATGACAGATCACCCCTCCACCGGGCCGGCCGGCAAGCCGACCTCCTACTCGCGGGTCACGCTCAGCCGGATCATGACCGCAGTCGATGTCAATCTGTACGGGACCGTGCACGGTGGGGTACTGATGAAGTTCGTCGACGACGTCGCCGGGGCGGCCGCCGCCCGGCACAGCGGTGGCACCGCGGTCACCGCCTCGATCGACGAGATCGTCTTCTCCGAGCCGGTCCGGGTGGGTGACCTGGTGCACGCCCACGCCCAGGTGAACTGGACCGGGAACACCTCCATGGAGGTGGGGGTGAAGGTGGTCGCCGAGCGCTGGGACTCGGCCGAGGACGAGCCCGTCCGGGTGGCCACCGCGTACCTGGTCTTCGTCGGGGTGGACGTCGGCGGCGCGCCCCGGCCGGTCCGGCCGGTGCTGCCGGAGACCGCGGAGGACGAGCGGCGCTACCGGGAGGCGGAGATCCGCCGCGCCCACCGGCTGGCGCGGCGCCGGGCCATCCAGGCGCACCGGGCCGGCTGAGGGCCGGTCCACACATACCAGGGCCAGGGGGTGTGGCCCGGCCACGCCCCCTCGGCGGCACCCGGTGCGGACAATGGCCTGGCGAGGTAGGGCAAGATGGCGCCACGGCCCATGCACAGTGTCGTGACGGGGCCTCAGGGAGGGTGGAGCAGTGGGTGACGTGCTGTGGACGCCGCCGGCCGACGTACGTGAGCGGTCCCGGATCGGCGACTACCTGCGCTGGCTGGCCGAGCACCGCGGGCTGGAGTTCGCCGACTACGACGCGCTGTGGCGCTGGTCGGTGACCGACCTCGACGCCTTCTGGCGGTCGATCTGGGACTACTTCGCGGTGATCGCGCACACCCCGCCGACCGCCACGCTCGCCGACCGGGCCATGCCGGGCACCCGGTGGTTCCCCGGGGCGACGCTCAACTACGCCGAGAACGTGCTGCGGATGCCGGGCCGGGGCGACGACGACCCGGTGCTGGTCGCGTACGGGCAGACCCGCGCGCCGGAGACGCTGACCGCCGCGCAGCTGCGCGAGCAGGTCCGCCGGGTGGCCGCCGGGCTGCGCCGGCTCGGCGTCGGCCGGGGCGACCGGGTGGCGGCGTACGCGCCGAACATCCCGGAGACCTTCGTGCTGCTGCTGGCCACCAGCAGCCTGGGCGCGATCTTCTCCTCCTGCGCCCCCGAGTTCGGCACCCGCAGCGTCACCGACCGCTGGCAGCAGATCGAGCCGAAGGTGCTGGTTGCCGTCGACGGCTACCGGTACGGCGACAAGCCGGTCGACCGCCGGGGCGAGGTGGCCGCGATCCGGGCCGCGCTGCCGTCGGTGGCGCACACCGTCGGCATCGCGTACCTCGATCCGGCCGGTGCCCCACCAGAGGGCGCGATCTCCTGGGCCGAGCTGGCGGCGGAGACGGACGAGCCGCTGACCTTCACGCCGGTGCCGTTCGACCACCCGCTCTACGTGCTCTACTCCTCCGGCACCACCGGCCTGCCCAAGCCGATCGTGCACGGCCACGGGGGCATCCTGCTGGAGCACCTGAAGATGCTGGCCCTGCACCACGACCTGGGCCCGTCCGACCGGTTCTTCTGGTTCACCACCACCGGCTGGATGATGTGGAACTTCCTGGTCTCCGGACCGGCGGTGGGCGCCACCATCGTGCTCTTCGACGGCAACCCGGGCCACCCGGACCTGGGGGCGCTCTGGCGGCTGGCCGCCGAGACCGGCACCACGTACTTCGGCACCTCGGCGCCGTTCCTGCTGGCCTGCCGCAAGGCCAACCTGGTCCCGAAGGCGATCGCCGACCTCTCCGCGCTGCGCGGGGTCGGCTCGACCGGCGCGCCGCTGCCCGCCGAGGGCTTCACCTGGGTGTACGAGAACGTCGGCGACACCCTCCAGCTCCAGTCGCTCTCCGGCGGCACGGACGTCTGCACCGGCTTCGTCGGCGGCGTGCCACTGCTGCCGGTGCACGCCGGGGAGATCACCTGCCGGGCGCTCGGCGCCAAGGTCGAGGCCCGCTCGGCCGACGGCACCCCGGTCATCGGCCAGCTGGGCGAGTTGGTGATCACCGAGCCGATGCCGAGCATGCCGGTCGGCTTCTGGAACGACCCGGAGGGCACCCGCTACCGGGAGGCGTACTTCGAGGTCTACCCGGGCGTCTGGCGGCACGGTGACTGGATCACCGTCAACGAGCGGGGCGGCTGCGTGATCACCGGCCGTTCCGACGCCACCCTCAACCGGGGCGGCGTCCGGCTCGGCACCGCCGAGTTCTACTCGGTGGTCGAAGGGCTGGACGAGGTGGTCGACTCGGTGGTCGTGCACCTGGAGGACGACCAGGGCGGGGCGGGCGAGCTGCTGCTGTTCGTGGTGCTCGCCGAGGGGCTGGAGCTCGACGACGAGCTGCGGAAGAAGATCTGCCGCGAGCTGCGTACCGCGCTGTCGCCCCGGCACGTCCCCGACGAGATCCACCAGGTCCGTGCCGTGCCGCGCACCCTCTCGGCGAAGAAGCTGGAGGTGCCGGTCAAGAAGATCCTCACCGGCACCCCGGTCGACAGCGCCGCGGCCAAGGGCGCCCTGGCCAACCCCGACTCCCTGACCGCCTTCGCCGCCTTCGCCCAGCGCCGCGCCGAGTCAGACCACCCAACCCCAGCCTGACCACCCCACCCCACCCCACCCCACCCCACCGCCGCCCCCCGCCCCCGCGCCGTCCGCGCTCTGCGCGCCGGCGATCTTGCACTTGCGGTGCCCGCTAAACAGGCGCAAAGCCGCAAAAGGCCAACCCAAGGTGCAAGATCGCCGAGGCGGGCCTCGCCCGGGGACGGGAGGGGACGGGGGGTGGGGGTTAGGCGAGGGTGCGGGTGACCTTTTCCGTGGCCGTGCGGGCGTCGAGGCGGGACGGGTCGAGGTTGGCGCAGGCGACCAGGGTGGCGCCGGCGGTGAGCGGGGCGAGGAGCCAGTCGGCCGGGTCCGGATAGGCCGTCGCGTCCACCAGGATCCGGTCGCCGGGGGTGAGGCAGAGCTCCGCGGCCCGGGCCTCCGCGCGGGCCAGCAGCTCCGCGTCCGCCTCGCCACCCTGCGGGTACGGGGTGAAGTGGTCGCCGTGCCCGCGGACCGCGGTGACGAAGTCGGCGAAGCCGGCCGGCACCGCCCGCATCGGCAGGGCGAACGGGTCCAGCGCGAGGACGTACCGCTCGCCGGCCGACCACCGCTGTGCCGCGTCCGCCCCGGTCGCGGCGGCGAAGAGCACGTCCACGTCGCCCGGGGTGTCGAGCACGGTCAGCTTCGCCGACCAGCAGCCGAGCAGCACGGCCGCAGTCTGCCAGTGCGGGGGCAGCAGCACGGCGGCCCGGTCGCCGGGGGCGAGGGCGACCTCGTCGACGAGCAGGTTCGCCGTCTTGGCCACCCAGTTCGCCAGCGTCGCGCCGGACAGTTCGGTGCGCTCGCCGGTGGCGTCGTCGTACCAGGTGAGCAGGGGTCGGGTCGGGTCGGTCGCGATCGCGTCGGCGAACACCCGGGCAATGTTGTCGGCCATCGGCGCGAACGATACGCGGTCGATGCCCGTACTCGATGACAACGACAAGTCGGCGTACCGTCGGGTCGCAGTCAGCGTCGGGACCCCGGCCCGGCGTAGGCTTGCCGACAGTGTTGTTCCCCACAGACCCGCCAGCCTGAGGAGTCGCCCCGTGACCGCCGGTCGCCCGCCCCGCGTGCTCATCGACGCCACGAGTGTCCCCGCCGACCGTGGCGGCGTCGGTAGATACGTCGACGGCCTGCTCGGCGCGCTCGGCGGCGTCTGCGGGTCCGCCGTGGACCTGGCCGTGGTCAGCCTCCGCACCGATCTCGAGCGCTACACCCGGATGCTGCCCGGGGCCGAGGTGATCCCCGCTCCGGCGGCGGTCGCGCACCGTCCGGCCCGGCTCGCCTGGGAGCAGACCGGCCTGCCGCTGCTGGCCCAGCAGGTCGGCGCCGAGGTGCTGCACTCGCCCTTCTACACCTGCCCGCTACGGGCCGGCTGTCCGGTGACGGTCACCGTGCACGACGCGACCTTCTTCACCGAGCCGGAGCACTACGACAAGTCCCGCCGGACGTTCTTCCGCAGCGCCATCAAGACCTCGCTGCGCCGCGCCGACCGGGTGATCGTGCCGAGCAAGGCCACCCGGGACGAGCTGATCCGGCTGCTGGACGCCGATCCGACCCGGATCGACGTGGCCTACCACGGGGTCGACCAGGCCGCCTTCCACGCCCCGAGCGAGGAGGAGAAGGCCCGCGTCCGCGCCCGCCTCGGCCTGGGCAGCAGCAGCTACATCGCCTTCCTCGGGGCCAAGGAGCCGCGCAAGAACGTACCCAACCTGATCCGTGGCTGGGCCCGCGCGGTGGCCGACCGGACCAACCCGCCGGCGCTGGTGATCGCCGGTGGCCAGGGGCACGACGACGACATCGACCGGGCCGTGGCCGAGGTCCCGTCGCACCTGCGGCTGCTCCGTCCGGGCTACCTCCGCTACGCCGACCTGCCGGGCTTCCTCGGCGGGGCGCTGGTCGCCGCCTACCCGTCGTACGGTGAGGGGTTCGGCCTGCCGATCCTGGAGGCGATGGCCTGCGCGGCGCCGGTGCTGACCACACCGCGGCTCTCCCTGCCCGAGGTGGGCGGGGACGCCGTGGCGTACACCAGCGAGGACCCGGACCAGATCGCTGCCGACCTGGCCGCCCTGCTGGACGACGAGCAGCGGCGGCTCGCCCTGGCCAAGGCCGGTTTCGACCGGGCCAAGGAGTTCACCTGGGAGTCCAGCGCGGAGGTGCACATCGCCGCGTGGAGCCGGGCCCGTTCCTGAATGTCAGATGCCCGTCCTAGCGACCCCGCGTCCGTAGCATGACGGTTCGGGCATGATGTGCTGATGTTCTACGCCGTCATCCCGGCGGGAGGCAGTGGCACACGGTTGTGGCCGCTGTCCCGTGCCGGCCATCCGAAGTTCCTCCACCCGCTGACCGGCACCCCGGCCTCGCTGCTCCAGGCGACGGTGGACCGGTTGGCGCCGCTGACCACACCCGAGCGCACGCTGGTGGTCACCGGGGCCGCGCACGTCGCGGCGGTGGCCCGGCAACTGGCTGGCCTGCCGGAGGAGAACATCCTGGTCGAGCCCTCGCCACGGGACTCCTGCGCGGCGATCGCCCTGGCGGCGGCGGTGATCGCCGAGCGCGAGCCGGCGGCGGTGATGGGCTCGTTCGCCGCCGACCACCTGATCGGCGACCCGGCCCGGTGGGCCGAGGTGGTGCGGCAGGCGATCCGGGGCGCCGAGCAGGGGCTGCTGATGACGGTGGGCATCACCCCGACCCGGCCGGAGACCGGCTACGGCTATCTGGAGACCGGCGAGCCGGTGGGTGACGGCCCGCTGCGCCCGGTCGCCGAGTTCAAGGAGAAGCCCGCCGCCGAGGTGGCGGAGGTCTACGTCCGCTCGGGCCGGCACCTCTGGAACGCCAGCATGTTCGTCTGGCGGGTGGACGTCTTCCTGGCGGAGCTGGCCCGGCAGCAGCCGGCCCTGCACGCCGGGATCACCGCGATCGCGGCCGCGTGGGGGACCCCGGAGCAGGACGACGTCCTCGGCACCGTCTGGCCGACCCTGCCGAAGATCTCCGTCGACTACGCGGTGATGGAGGGCGCGGCGACCGCGGGCCGGGTGGCGACGGTGCCCGGCGACTTCGGCTGGAACGACGTCGGCGACTTCCACACCCTCGGCGAGGTGCTCCCCGCCGACGCCCGGGGGAACGTGGTGCTCGGCGGCGAGGGCAAGCCGGGGGTGGTGCTGCACGACACCACCGGCACCGTGGTGGTGCCCCAGTCCGGCCGGCTGGTGGCCGCCGTCGGCCTCCACGACCTGATCGTCGTGGACACCCCGGACGCCTTGCTGGTCTGCCCGCGGGACCGCGCGCAGGACGTGAAGAAGGTCGTCGACGAGCTCAAGGAACGCGGCGAGGAGAGCCTGACCTGACCGGGTGCGCCGCGCCGCCGGTCAGCCGGCGGCGCGGCGGGCCAGCGTGGCCAGGGCCGGCGCGACGAGTTGGACGGTACCGTCGGCCAGCGGCTCGGGCAGCCGGTCCGGCGGGAACCAGCCCAGCGCCTCGGACTCGTCGCTGACCCGTTCGATCGCCCCGGCCGGGGCGAGCACGGCGAACCGGACGTCGTAGTGCAGGGAACCGCCCTGGCAGGCGACCGGGTGGACGTCCACGTCGATCGGCACCGGGTCCACCACCAGCCCGGTGATCCCGGACTCCTCGGCGGCCTCGCGCAGCGCGGCGGCGGCCAGCGTCCGGTCGCCGGGCTCGCAGTGCCCGCCGAGCTGCACCCACTTGCGGAACTTCCCGTGCAGGCAGAGCAGCACCCGGGCGCCGTCGGCGTCGAGCACCAGGGCGCTGGCGGTGACGTGCCCGGGCCGGTGCTCCCGGCTCATCGCCACCGGCCCGGCGGCCAGCAGCTCCAGGGTCCGGTCCCGGTTCGCGGCGGCGGTCGGGCTGGTCGCCGTCCAGCGGCTCAGCACCGCGACGGCGTCGGCGTGCAGGTCGGCGTACGTCCCCAGGTCGGTGTGCACCCGGACACTCTACGAGCGGTCGCTCCGTACCCTGGCCGGGTGACCCTGCGACTCCTGGAGTTCGTCGTCGCCGGCAACGAGGCGAGCGACCTGTTGCCGGTCTGTTCCCCGGCGCTGCTGCGCGCACACCGCGCCCGTCGGGGCTTCTGGACGGTGCTGGACGAGGGACCGGTGGAACGCTGCCTGGCCCTGCTGCTGGAGCGGGACGACGGCGAGTGGGTCGCGCACCACGTGGCCGCCGACGCCGGCCGGGAGAACGGCCGCACCGAGGACGGCGAGGCGCTCGCCCACCACGACGGCTGGGTGTACGTCTTCGGCTCGCAGTTCGGTTCGAAGGCCGGCCCGCTGCGCCCTCGCCGGGCGTTCGTGGCCCGGTTCCGCGAGGCGGACGCCGCCGCCGGGACGCTGCCGCTGGAGGTGGTGCGCAACCGGTTCCGGCTGCACCGGGCGGTCAATGACGCGCTCGCCGCCGCGCCGTTCAGCACGCTGCCGGCCGGGGACCGGGTCCGGGACCGGTTCATCGTGGAGACCCTGGCCCGGGGCACCGCCCGGGCCAAGAGCTGGGTGACCCGGCTCGCCGAGGACGACCTGCCGGTCAACGTCGAGGCGGCGGCGTTCACGCCGGCCGGGACGGTGCTGCTCGGGCTGCGGTTCCCGGTGACCGCCGAGGGGGAGCCGATCCTGGTCGAGCTGGCCGGGGTGGCCGACATGTTCGTGGACGACGGCTCCAGGTCGCGGCGCGGCGTCAGACGCGCCGAGCTGGAGTTGTCGGACGGCTCGCCCCGCGCTGTCGGGGCGTACGCCCTGACCGGGGTGACCCCGGCGGGCACGCTGACCGGCTTCCGGGCGGTCGCCCCCACCCCCGACGGCGGGTACGCGGCGGTGATCGGCTCGATCGACGCGCTGGGCAAGGGCTCGGTGCTGCTGGACGACCATCCGCACGGCGGCGAGGTGACCTCGCGGCACGTCGCCTTCCGGTGGGAGCCGACGCCGGACGCCCGGGTGGCGGGGAAGCTGGTAACCGAACTGGCGCCGTTCCACCACGTGGAGGGGCTGGCCGAGCTGGACGGAAGCTGCTTCTACGTCACCGACGAGGACCACCGGGTGGCGCTCTGGATCGGCTGAGCCGGCGGGTGCCGGGAGAACGACCGGGGGCACCCCTGCGGAGGAAGCCGCAGACCCTCGTGGTGCCGCCCGGTCGCCCGGTTGCCCAGGACCGGTGGTGGCACCGCCGGCCGCGCCGGGCAACGGTAGTGTGCCCAACCCCTCAGATCGCCGTCGAGGTTTTTCAGTTCACGCTTAAAAGTGGAGATTAGTGCCGGCGGGTACAGTGCCAGGGGAGGTGGGTAATCCCTCTGCCCGCCCCCAGGAGAGCGCTCCATGCTGAAGATCATCTTCTCGAGCGAGGACATCCTGCGCACCAGGGTGGCCTCCGCCGCGGACCCGGTCTGGGAACTGGTCCTCAGCCTGCACCTGCTTCAGGGTCGCGGGCGGGAACCGCTGATGCTCGAGTGGCGCCGGGCCGTGGCCCGCGCCCTGCGTACGGAGAGCGGCTCCGAGCAGTTCCGGCTCCTCTTCGCCCTCAACCCGCCCCGCGGCTACTTCCCCGACTTCCTCACCCCGTACGCCTCGCGGGACGGGTTCGAGGCGGGGCTGGCGGCGGTCCGGGGCACCCCGATCGGCATGCTGCGCCGGGACCTCACCGTGCTGGCCGAAGAGAACAGCCTGCCCGCCCCGGCCGACGCGCTGGCCCGGGGCGAGCCCGAGGTGCTGCGGCACCTCACCGACTCGATGGCGCGCTACCAGGCGCTCGCGGTCGCCCCGTACTGGACCCGGATCCAGGCCGCCGTGGAGGCGGACCGGGCACGGCGCGCCCGGGCCATGCTCGACGGCGGACCGGAGGGGCTGCTCGCCAGCCTGCGGCCCAGCATGCGGTGGGCGGACGGGGTCCTCGAGGTGCTCGACTACCCGGACACCCGTGAGCTGCGCCTGGACGGGCGCGGCCTGCTGCTGGTCCCGTCGTTCTTCTGTGCCCGGATCCCGGTCGCCCTCCTCGACCCGACGCTGCCCCCGGTGCTGGTCTACCCGGTCGACCGGCTCGGCGGGCTCGCCGTCTCCCGGGACCCGGACGGCGACCGCGAGGCGCTCGCCGCCCTGCTCGGGCGTACCCGGGCCGCCGTGCTGGCGGCCGCCGACAACGGCTGCACCACCGGGGAGGTGGCCCGCCGGCTGGACATCTCCGCCGCCGCGGCCAGCCAGCACGCCAGCGTGCTGCGCAACGCCGGGCTGCTGGTCAGCCACCGCGACCGCAACACCGTGCTGCACACCCTGACCCCGCTCGGCCGCGCCGTCCTCGACGCCTGACGCCGCGCCGCCCGCCGCGCGCGCCGCCCGCCGCCCTGCTGCGGCTCGGGGGTCAGATCGCCAGGGCGGCGCTGGCGGTGCTGCCCGCCGGTGGCGGGAGCAGCGCGGAGGGGACACCCTCGGCGGCCAGCGCGGTACGCAGCCGCTGCAGATCGGCGCCGAACCGCACCAGCTCCACCGGACCGACCGGGGCCGGCGGCGCGCCCAGCACCAGCCCGGTGGCCTGCTCGGGCCAGCCGGGCACGCCGGCGACCAGGCCGGCGCGTACCTCCTCGTCGGTGACGTGGGTGAAGACGGTGCCGGGCGCGACCACCTCGGCGACCGCGGCGATCGCCCGGTCGACGGCAGCCGGGTCGGCCGGCTCGGCGCCCGGGCCTTCGGCCAGGGTGGCGGCCTCCCGGAACCCGGCGGCCTTCGCCTCGGCGGTGCCCAGCGAGAAAAGGTCCAGCGTGGCGTCCCGGACCAGGGCGCGGGCGCCCTCGCCGTCCTCGGCCCCGGCCACGCCCGGGTAGCCCCGGACGACGGCGACCGGCACCTGGTCGCACTTGCCCTTGATCAGTTCACCGGCGCCGGCCAGCTCGTCCACCACCGCGAGCTGGGTCAGCTGGAGCTCGTTGCCGTACGGGTCGATCTCGCCGCGGTGGTCGCGGATCGCCGGCATCCCGGCGACCCCGAGGGCCACGTCGGTGAGGCCGTTGCGCCACGGCCGGCCCATGGTGTCGCTGACGATCACCGCGACGTCCAGGTGGTACCGCTCGCGCAGCGCGGCCCGCAGCGCCCGCGCGGACGCGTCCGGGTCCTTCGGCAGCAGCACCAGGCGGGTCTTGTCCACGTTCGACGCGTCGATCCCGGCGGAGGCCATCACGAAGCCGTGGTGGGTCTGCACGATCCGGGTCGCGCCGCGGGTGGCCACCACCCGGGCCGTCTCCCCGGCGAGCACCTCGTCCCGGGCGGCGAGCCGCTCGGGGCCGTCCGCCGGCACGTCGACCAGCCGGCCCTCCGCCTTCGAGACGATCTTGCTGGTCACCACCAGCACGTCGCCGTCGCGCAGCCACGGCGCGGCGGTGGCGATCACCGCCGCCAGGTCGTCGCCCTCGGTCACGTCGCCGATGCCCAGCACCGGCAGGATCTCCAGCCTCACGCCAGCTCCAACGCGGCCCGGACCATCGTCGCCGTGGCCGCTTCGTCGGTCATCCGCAGCGGTGCCGACCGTACCGTCACGTCCGGCACCAGTGTCCCCTCGTCCTCGGGCGCGACCAACCAGCCGTCGAGCAGGCCGCCGGCCGACCGGCCACCGTAGAGGCCGCCCACCCCGGCCGCGCTGCACTCCACGCCGAGCACGGCGAGGCAGCGGTCGGCCATGCCGCGCACCGGGGCGCCGCCGATGATCGGGGACACCCCGACCACCGGGGCCGGCCCGTCGGTCACCGCCTCGCGCAGCCCGGGCACGGCCAGGATCGGGGCGATGCTCACCACCGGGTTGCTGGGCGCGACCAGCACCACGTCGGCCGCGCCGATCGCCTCCAGCACACCGGCCGCCGGCTTCGCCGTCTCCGCCCCCACGAAGACGAACCGGTGGGTCGGGACGTCGGCCCGGTACCGCACCCACCACTCCTGGAAGTGGATCGCCCGCTGGCCGCCGTCGAGGTCGACCACCACGTGCGTCTCCAGCCGGTCGTCCGTCGCCGGCAGCAGTCGTACGCCGGGCTGCCAGCGGGTGGCGAGCGCCTCGGTCACCTGGGACAGCGGATAGCCGGCGTTCAGCATCGCCGTACGGACCAGGTGCGTGGCGATGTCCTTGTCGCCCAGCCCGAACCAGGTCGGCTCGGCGCCGTACGCGGCCAGCTCCGACTTGACCGTCCAGCTCTCGCCCACCCGGCCCCAGCCCCGCTCCGGGTCGGCGCCGCCGCCCAGCGTGTACATCACGCTGTCCAGGTCGGGGCAGACCTTCAACCCGTGCAGCAGCAGATCGTCGCCGACGTTGACCACGGCCGTCACCTCGGCCCCCACCTCCCGGGCGTACGCCCGGACCCCGAGCAGGAACCGGGCACCCCCGATTCCGCCGGTCAGAACCACGATGCGCATGACGTCCATCCTTCCGCACGCGCGGCCGTCGATCGGGTGCCGGCTGGAGAGACTAGGCTGACCGGCTTGATTAGGAATCCTCAGTGATCATAGTTTGACGGTGTGGAACCTCTTCGGCTTCCGCAGGGGCGTGAGGCGTTTCGGGTTTCCCGGTGATGTTTCTTCGGGTTTCGGGGAGTGTTCCGGTGACGTGGGTCGGGCGTGAGCGGGGGCTTTCCTGGATCGTTGTCGAGGCGGTGAGTTGGTGAGCGGGAAGCTGCCGCTGGCCGAGGGCGTGACCACCCGCATTGCGTGTGCCCGCAGTCTTGTGCGTGCGGGTGTGGATGAGAAGACCGGCGAGGTGCTGTCCCGGGCGGTGCTTGCGCAGCGTGTCGGCTGGTGTGCCGATCTGGTGGCGGGCATGGTTTCCGGCTTGTTGGTTGAGCATTGGAACGCCGTGGATGTGGAGGTGTTGGCCTGCGGCGTGGATGCGGGTGGCCGAAAACTGCCGTCGAACGCGTGGATGGCGTTGCGGCGCCTGGGTTGGACCGTCACCACTGCGGAGGGTGTGAAGGTCAACGACCGGGTCGTGCGGATGGCGCAGGAGCAGGCGGGACGTGCTCTTCGGTCGGTGAAGTGGCGGGCTGAGCTGACCGCGGGGATCGTGGCGACCTGGCCGGTCTACCCGGGTATGCGCACCGGGCAGGAGTGGGCGCAGGTGCGCGAGGCGGTCCCGGGTGGGGAGCATCTGCCGTCGAGCGTCATCAAGGGCCGCACCCGGCAGGCCGTCAAGTTCCTCGCCGCGCATGGCCGGCTGCCGGTGGATGTGTTCGAGCTGGAAGGCGTCCCGCGAGTCGCGCGGATGCTGCTGCTGGCCGCGTGTGACAGGCAGCAGGCCACGATCGAGCGCTGCGACACTGATCCCGGGAGGGCGTTGCTGCGCTTGCAGTTGCCCACCCGTGCGGATCCGCGAGGGTATCGGGACTGGACGTGGGTGGCCTGCCGGATCAGCTTGCCGCCCACGGTTCCTGCCTCGGCGGTGCTGCACCTGCCCACCCTGGCCGTCACCGGCGGCACGGTGCGCGCCGATGTCGCATACAGCCATGCGGTGCCGAAGGTCCGGCGCGCCGGGCACAGGGTGGCGCTTGGCGTGGACTGGGGCCTGAATACCCTGCTGTGCGCGGGGGCCCTGCGACTGCACACCGACGGGCGGATCACCGGGTTGAGGGCGGTTGGCCAGTTCCGGGCCGCCGGGGTTCTCGCCAAGCAGCACCGCCTGCGCCGCCAGAGTGAGCGGCTGCACGCCAAGGCCGACCAGTACGTGCGGCTCATCGGCGTCGACTCGCAGCATCAACTCGTCGGCAAGCTTGCCGTGCTGCGCGGCGAGATCCGGCACGTGTCGGAGCGCCGCTCGAACCTGAACGACGCGCTCGCGTGGGCTGCCGCCCGGTGGGCCGTGGACCAGGCGATCGCCGCCGGGGCGAGCGTGATCTATGTGGAAGACCTGCGGTCGTTGGAAGCACGGGGCATGGGCGCCACTCTGAACACGCGACTGTCCCAGCAGGTCCGCGGGCAGATCGTCGACCGGATGCGGCACCTCGCCGCCGAGACCGGTATCGCCGTGGTCACCGTCCCGGCCCGCAACACCTCCAAACACTGCCCGCAATGCCTGACCCCGCTGCAACACCGCAAAGCGCCCGACAAGCCGACCATGGCGGGCTGGAAGTGGGCCATCTGCCCCACGGAAAGCTGCGGCTGGCAGGGCGACCGCGACCAGGGTGCATGGCGGCGCATCGCCGCCCGCGGCCTGACCCACCAGGCCAAGACCGTCACCGACAAGACCAGCGGGCAGATGGTGATCCGCTCAGTCGTGGACCCCCTCGAAGCCACAGCCGTCCTCACCCCCACCACCAGGACCAGCCGGGAGGAGCGGTCGAAGACCGGCCCTACCCGGCACACGCCACCACGCCCCGCGCCCAGGCGACGCAGGGCACCCTCCCCCACCCGGCCTCACGGCCTGGCGGGCAAGCGTCCGGAGGGACACGCACCAACGGACCGGAAGCTGCCCCGCGCAGCCCACCGGCACCAGAGCGTGACAACGATCAGCACACCCACCACCGGCCACCGGCCCCGAGGAGCCGCACTGGGCGCGGGATTCCACTTCCACGCCCACGCGACCCCACCACGATGGGAAACGATCCCGGAAACTCAACCCGGCCCAGGATCACTAAGGGCTGTCTCGTAACTGGATGGAGTGGTTGCCTGCGCCGGGCTTCTCGGTCACCAGGTCAAAGCGATGTTGTGCAGGTTGGCAATGCCGGAAGCAGCATCGGTCAATGTGTGGGCGGCGCGGCGGTAGTCGCGCAAGATCTTCCAGTTCTTCATCCTGGCCAGGGTGTGTTCGACGCGGGCGCGGATGGTGCGGTGTTCGCGGTTTAGGTCTTCCTTCCAGGTTGGCAGGTCGCTGCCGTCGGCGGGCTTGCGGTACGGGATGATCACCTCGGGGTTTCCGCGGTAGGCGCCGTCGGCCATGACCGGGCGCCCGGCGAGCTTCTGGTCTATGCCGGAGGTGCGGTAGACGATCGTGTCGTTGCGGTTGCCCGGCTGCGGGTCGCCGAGGGCGATGACCAGGCGGGTGCTGGCGTCGATGGCGACCTGCAGGTTCGTCGAGTACCGGTAGTTCTTGCTCGCCGCGGCCAGGCGGTGATCGCGTGTCGGGATGAGGGTGCCGTCGACGATCGCGATCTGGTCGACCGGCCGCCGCCGCATCGGGGCGAGTGCGAGGAGCGGCCCGAGGGTGTCGATGACCCGGTGGGCGGCGGAGTGCGATACCCCGAACAGCGGGCCGATCTGCCGCATGGTCAGGTTGGTCCGCCAGTACGCGGCGACCAGCAGCACCCGGTCGGACAGGTCGAGGGCCCATTGCCGGCCCGGCCGGCCGTCGGCGATCGAGTCCCCGCCACGCTCGGCGACCAGCCGGACCAGCCGGCGGAACTGGGCTGGCGTCAGCCCGGTGAACGGGAAGATCCACTCGGCCCGAGCTGCGGAGATTACCTGCACCCAGGCATCATCGACGACCGTCCTCAACGGATAGAGGCCGGGGTTACGAGACGTCCCTTAAGCTGATCAGAGAAGCTCACGTCGGCAACTGTCCGTTTTCGTCCCCAGGGGGAGTTCGTGACCAGCCCCGCCGAGCCCGCGTCCGGCGACGCGACGCAGGCCAGCCAGGTGACCAAGCCACTGCGCGAACTGGCCGCGCTCGTCCTGCTCGGCGCGAACGCCGTGCTGCTCTTCGTCGGCCTGCTCCGGCTGCTGGTGCCGATGGACGACTACAGCACCTTCACCGGCCGAGCGAGCAGCACCTTCTTCGTCTTCATCGGCCTCGAGTCGGCTGCGTTGCCGCTGCTGGCCGTCCTGCTCGCCACCCACGTGAGCCCGGTGCTGCCCCGAGCGAAGCTGATCACCCAGGCGGCGCTGGGCGAGTACGCCTTCGCCGCCCTGTTCGGCGCGCTGACCTTCCTGATCGCGCTTTTCGGCCGGCTCACCGATGGCGAGGTGCTGGACGCCTTCCTCAGCATGCTGATCCGGGTGGCCTGGCTGGCCATCTTCGCGATCGCGGCGTTCGTGGTGTTCCACATCTGGCGCCGCCTCTACTACGTCCCGAAGCCCAAGCCGCAGCCCGGCGTGTACGGGCAGCCCCAGCCGGGCTGGCCGCAGCAGGCGGGTGGCTACCCCGGCCAGCCGGGCGCTTACCCGGCCCCCGGCCAGGGTGGGTACGCCCCCGGCGGCCAGCCCCACCAGCCCGGCGGCTACCCGGTGCCCGGCCAGTACGGCCCGCCGCAGTCGGCCCCGCCGTTCAACGCCGCGCCGCCGCACGCCCCGCAGTCCGCCCCACCGTTCGGCGCGCCGCACCCGGCCCCGCCGTTCGGTCAGCCGCCGTCGGCGGACCCGACCCAGGCCATCCCGCGGCAGCCGGCCGAGTTCGGCCAGCCGGCCCCGCAGGACAACGACCGCACCCAGCGCTTCGACCGCGACGACCCGAACCACCCCCGCTGACCACCCCGCCTCGCCGCGCCGCACCGCGCACCGCGCACCGCGCGCCGCGCGCCGCGCGGCGAGGCGACTGATTTACGGAAAGAGTGGCTTCCCCACGTCGGGAGGCCACTCTTTCCGTGAACGAGTGCCTATGCGGGAGGTCCCGCATGGCCACTCTTCCGGGAACGAGTGGCCATGCGGGACGTCGCGGTGGCCACTCCTTCCGGGAACGGGTGGCCACCCGGCGGGGTGTCGCGGTGCCCGGATTGCGGCGCGGATGACGGGGTCGGGTGGGCGTGGGTGGTCCAGCGCCTAGGCTGGGCGGATGGTTGATCGCACCGAGGCCGCCCCGACGGAGGCGAGTGTCCGGCGGGCGCTGCGCCGGGCCGCGACCGGGCGGGCGCTCGACGTCGACGAGGCGAGCGCCCTGCTGACCGCGCGCGGCGCGGCGCTGGATGAGCTGCTGCGGGTGGCCGGTGAGGTGCGTGACGCCGGGCTGCGCGAGGCCGGCCGGCCGGGCGTGGTCACCTTTTCCAAGAAGGTCTTCATCCCGCTGACCCGGCTCTGCCGGGACCGTTGCCACTACTGCACCTTCGCCACGGTGCCGCACCGGCTGCCGGCCGCGTACCTGGAGCGGGACGAGGTCCTCGCGATCGCCCGGGAGGGCGCCGCGCAGGGCTGCAAGGAGGCGCTGTTCACCCTCGGGGACCGTCCGGAGGAGCGCTGGCCGGCGGCCCGGCGGTGGCTGGACGAGCGCGGCTACGACTCCACCCTCGACTACCTGCGCGCCTGTGCGGTGGCGGTGCTGGAGGAGACGGGACTGCTGCCCCACCTCAACCCGGGCGTGCTCTCCTGGTCGGAGCTGCAACGGCTCAAGCCGGTGGCGCCGAGCATGGGCATGATGCTGGAGACCACCGCCACCCGGCTCTGGTCCGAGCCGGGCGGCCCGCACTTCGGGTCGCCCGACAAGGAGCCGGCCGTCCGGCTCCGGGTGCTCGACGACGCCGGCCGGGTCGGGGTGCCGTTCACCACCGGCATCCTGATCGGCATCGGGGAGACCCTGCCCGAGCGGGTGGACGCGCTCTTCGCGATCCGCCGGAGCATGCGGGAGTACGGCCACCTCCAGGAGGTGATCGTGCAGAACTTCCGCGCCAAGCCGGACACCGCGATGCGTGGGATGCCCGACGCGGAGCTGCACGACCTGGCCGCCACGGTGGCGGTGGCCCGGATCCTGCTCGGCCCGAAGGCCCGCATCCAGGCCCCGCCGAACCTCATCGAGGGCGAGTACGACCTGTTGCTGCGTGCCGGCATCGACGACTGGGGCGGCGTCTCGCCGGTCACCCCGGACCACGTCAACCCGGAGCGCCCCTGGCCGCAGCTCGACGAGCTGGCCCGGCACACCGCGCAGGCCGGCTTCACCCTGCGCGAGCGGCTGACCATCTACCCGGAGTACGTGCGGGCCGGCGACCCGTGGCTGGACCCGCGCCTGCTGCCGCACGTCACCGCCCTCGCGGACCCGGAGACCGGGCTCGCCGTGGAGGCGGCCCGTCCGGTGGGCCGGCCCTGGCAGGAGCCGGAGGAGGTGTTCGGTGGGCGGACCGACCTGCACGTCACCATCGACACCACCGGCCGGACCGGGGACCGGCGCGGCGACTTCGACAGCGTCTACGGTGACTGGTCGGCGGTGGCCGGCCGGGTCACCGCGGGCGGCGTACCTCTGGGCGCGGGTGACCTGGCGGCGGGCCTGCGGTTGGCCGCCGACGACCCGGCGGCGCTGCTCGATCCGGCGCACGAGGCGAAGGCGCTGGCGCTGTTCGGGGCGGACGGGCCGGCGCTGGACGAGCTGTGTCGGATCGCCGACGACGTCCGCCGGGACGCGGTCGGCGACGACGTCACGTACGTGGTCAACCGCAACATCAACTTCAGCAACGTCTGCTACGTCGGCTGCCGGTTCTGCGCCTTCGCCCAGCGGGAGACCGACGCGGACGCGTTCCGGCTCTCCCTGGACGAGGTGGCCGACCGGGCCGAGGAGGCGTGGGCGGCCGGCGCCAGCGAGGTCTGCCTCCAGGGCGGCATCGACCCGAAGCTGCCGGTCACCGGGTACGCCGACATCGTCCGGGCGATCAAGGCCCGGGTGCCGGAGATGCACGTGCACGCGTTCTCCCCGATGGAGATCGTCACCGCTGCCGCGAAGGCCGGCGTACCGGTGAAGGAGTGGCTGCTCCAGCTCCGCGAGGCCGGGCTGGACACCATCCCGGGCACCGCCGCGGAGATCCTCGACGACGAGGTGCGCTGGGTGCTCACCAAGGGCAAGCTGCCGGCCGCCGCCTGGGTCGAGGTGGTGAGCACGGCCCACGAGCTGGGCATCCGGTCCAGCTCCACGATGATGTACGGCCACGTGGACCATCCGGGCCAGTGGCTCGCCCACTTCCGGGTGCTGGCCGGGGTGCAGGACCGGACCGGCGGCTTCACCGAGTTCGTGGCGCTGCCGTTCGTACACACCAACGCGCCGATCTACCTGGCCGGGATTGCCCGTCCCGGGCCGACCTGGCGGGAGAACCGGGCGGTGCACGCGATGGCCCGGCTGCTGCTGCACGGCCGGATCGCCAACATCCAGTGCTCCTGGGTGAAGCTCGGCGACGAGGGGACCGTGGCGATGCTCAAGGGCGGTTGCAACGACCTGGGCGGCACCCTGATGGAGGAGACCATCTCCCGGATGGCCGGCTCGGGCAACGGCTCGGCCCGGACCGAGGAGCAGCTCCGGGCGATCGCGGCGGCGGCCGGTCGACCGGCCCGCAAGCGGACGACCGCGTACGGTCACGCCCCGGCCTGACGTCGAACCTTTCCCCGCCGCCGGCCGTACCAGTGGATGCCGGCGGCGGTTGCGGCGAGGGCCGCCGCCGGTGACCCCCTCGGGACACCCGGCGGCGTCCGGGTCTCCCGCCCACCGCGGGCGCTGCGGCGCCGGCCCGGAAAGGTTGCCCATGACCAGTGATCAGCGGAAGCGGCCCTGGCCGCGACTGACCCGCCGGCAGACGTTGACCGCCGCCGCGAGCGCCACCCTGGGCGCCGCCGCCCTCACCGTGCCGGGCCTGTCGGCCGCACAGAACGCGCCCTCCGCGGGCCGCCGGGACGAGCCGATCGTGGTCCACCTCCGCGACGCGGCCTCCGGCGCGATGGACGTCTTCGTCGGCGCGACCCGGATCCAGGTACGCGACCGGGCCCTGGCGGACCGGCTGGTGCGCGCTGCCGGTCGACGCTGACCGCCGCTCTTTCCCTCGACCTCTTCTTTTCCGACGAAGGTGTGGTCCGTCATGTCCTCTCACCGTGAGGCCCCGGAGATAGCCAAGGATCCGGTGGCCGACAGTTCCGACCTGTACGCGTTCGTCAGTCCCGACCACCCGGACACGGTCACGTTGATCGCCAACTACGTGCCGGTGCAGCTTCCGTCCGGCGGCCCGAACTTCTTCGAGTTCGGCGACGACGTCCGGTACGAGATTCACATCGACAACGATGGTGATGGTTATCCGGATGTCACCTACCGGTTCGAATTCACCACCGAGATCACGAATCCGAACAGTTTTCTTTACAACACCGGACCGATCGAGTCGCTGGACAGCAAGAACTGGAACCGGCGGCAGTTCTACCGGTTGACCCGGGTCGCGGACGGGCGGGAGCGGGTGCTTGCGCACAAACTGCCCTGCCCGCCGTGCAACGTCGGTCCGCTCTCCACGCCGAAATACCACGACCTCGTCCGGCAGGCCACGTACCGGCTGTCGACGGGGGAGAAGGTCTTCGCGGGGCAGCGGGCGGACGGCTTCTTCGTCGATCTGGGCGCCATCTTCGACCTCGGTACGCTGCGGCCGTTCCAGCAGCTCCACGTCGCCGGCAAGAAGATCTTCAAGACCGAGGGAGAGCCGGTCAACGCGCTGGACCGGACCAACGTGCACAGCATCGCCGTCCAGGTGCCGCTGAGCCGGGTACGCCGCAAGGCCAGCCGGTACGGCTACGCCGACCGGGCCGCCACCATCGGCGTGTGGACCACCGCCTCCCGGCAGCAGGTGCGGGTGCTCGGCGACCGGGTGGCCGCGGACACCGCCGCCGGCCCCTTCACGCAGGTCTCCCGGCTGGGCAACCCGCTGTTCAACGAGGTCGTCGTGCCGATGTCCAGGAAGGACCTGTGGAACAGCCTGCCGCCCACCGAGGACAAGCGCTTCGCCCAGTTCGTCGAGCACCCCGAACTGGCCGCCCTGCTGCCCGCGCTCTACCCGGGCGTGTTCCCCAGCCTGGACGCGTTGAACAAGTCCCGGAAGCCCCGGGCCGACCTGGTGGCGATCCTGCTGACCGGCATCCCGGCCGGGCTGATCGACGGCTTCGCCAACACCACCGGCGACCTCCAGGCCGACATGCTGCGGCTGAACACCGCGATCCGCCCCAATCGCAAGCCGGACCGGTTCGGCGTGCTCGGCGGCGACCTGGCCGGCTTCCCCAACGGCCGGCGGGTCGGCGACGACGTGGTGAGCATCGCGTTGCGGGCGATCGCCGGGCTCACCGTGCCGCTGGTGGACAAGACGTTCAAGCCGGACGCCGCCGCCGCGGCGGTCACCCCCGGGCTCAGCGCGGCCGACGTGACCGCGCCGTTCCTCGGCGACTTCCCGTTCCTCGGCACGCCGTACGACGGGTTCAACAACCCGCCGGCGAGGAAGTCCTGAGGGGCCGGCCGTGCACCAGCACCAACTGGGGCCGTCGGAGAGCGGCAGTGTCGTGCTCGACCTGGGCGGCGACTCCGGCGCGTTGGTCGTCTACACGGGACGGGAACTGCACGGGCGCGAGATCGAGATCAGCCGCGCCGACGGGGACGGGCCACGCACCCACTCGGCGGTACGCGAGCGGCACGTCCGGGACGGGGTGTTCCACAGTGCGGTGTACCCGGATCTGGCGGCCGGTCTCTATACCGTTTGGTGGGACGAGCGCACACCCGCCGGGGCGATTTCCGTCACCGGTGGCGCGATCGCCGAATTCGTCTGGCCGACCAGCGCGCCCGCGGGGGCGACCTGACCGTACGCGCGCTGCCCGCCGTCGCGCCCCGTCCAGCATGTGGACGGGGCGCCGGCGGCATGTCCGGCCTCGACGGGCGGTTGCGTGCCGGCCGGGTTAACCTTTGCCCACCACCATGCTGATCTTGGACGGTATCGCGACGGCCGCCCGGGGACGGCCCGCCGGAGCCTCCACCGGGGGCCGCCGAACGGGTCCGTACCGGGTGCGCCACGGCGAAAATCTCGGGCAACTCGCCGGAGAGGGCGTTACTCGTCCGGGGTCTGAATCGATAGGGCAGGTTGCGAGGCTCGGGCGGCCCGGATGGTCGTCCGGAACGTGTCGGGAGGACGACTCCATTATCAAGTTCGGCTTGACGGCGCACGCATTACACGCGTGTAATTTGAATGGGGTTGTTCGGCCGGAACGCAACAAATTGGGTGCGGACGGACAAGCACGCCTTTCGCGTGGGGGGTTGCAGCGGCGATGACGCCGGTGCGCGACAAGGAGGCATCTGATGGACGGCCAGCTCGAGGTGGCCGACCTGCTCGGAAACGCGCCGGAGTGGCAGGAGCGGGCGCTCTGCTCGCAGACCGACCCGGAGGCGTTCTTCCCCGAGAAGGGCGGCTCGACCCGCGAGGCGAAGCGCATCTGCTCGCGGTGTGAAGTCAAGACGGAATGCCTGGAATACGCCCTCGGTCACGACGAGCGGTTCGGGATCTGGGGTGGGCTCTCGGAGCGGGAGCGGCGCAAGCTCAAGCGGCGGGTCGCCGCCTGACGCGTACCGGGCCGGGGCGGTGGGGGCCGCCCGGGCCCGGGCGAGCGCCTGAGTCGGCGGGGGCCGGGCTCAGGCCAGTTCGTCGGGATCGACCCCGAGCAGGTTCGCCACCTGCTCGATGATCACGTCGTGCACGAGATCCGCGAGGTCCTCGCGGTCCATCGCACGGAACTCCAGCGGCCGCCGGTAGAGCACGATCCGCGGCGGTACCTCCTGGCGGCCGGGGCGGCCGGGCAGCAGTCGGGCGAGCGGCACCTCGCCGTCCTCCAGGACGTCCGAGTCGTAGACGTTCAGGTCCGGCGGGACGTCCTCGACGGCGAACTCGACGCCGGCCAGCTCCTTGGCGAACCGGCGCTCCAGCGTCTCGACCGTGTCCAGCACCAGGTCGTCGAAGACCTCGGCCTTGGTCCGGGCCAGCGGTACGGTGGCCGGCACCAGCCGCCCCCGCAGCCCGCGACCGTGGCGGTCGCGGTGGGTGCGCCGGCCGGAGCCGGGGCGGCGGTTCTCCGGGCTCGTCATGACGCAAAGGGTAGCCCGCCCCACCTGGCCGCCTGTCGTTGCGCCGCCGGGACGGCGTGCCGGTGAACCGATCGGACGAATTGTGATCACCATGACGGGCGTGTCGTAACGCGAAGCGGTGCGCCGGACCCGGTAATGGGGATACCCTGCCGCCGTGAGGTCACCACGGCGCTGCTCCCGTAACGGCTGCCCCCGGCAAGCGGTCGCCACATTGACCTATGTCTACAACGAGTCCACCGCCGTGGTGGGCCCGCTGGCGGCCTTCGCCGAGCCGCACACGTACGACCTCTGCGAGCCGCACGCCCGCAACCTGACCGCGCCGCGCGGCTGGGACGTGGTCCGGCACGAGGGCGAGTTCGAGCCGCCGCCGCCCACCACCGACGACCTGGTCGCCCTGGCCGAGGCCGTCCGCGAGGCCGCCCGCCCCGCCCCGCCCCGTCCCCCGGAAGACCCCCAGGCCGCCCCCCAGGCCCCCCAACAGGGCCGCCGCGGCCACCTCCGCGTCATCCCCCCCAACCACTGACCACCCAGCGCCGGTGATCAAGGAGTTTGCGTCAGAATCCGTGCCGCAGCCGACGCAAACTCCTTGATCGACAAGAGTCGGCGGGCGGTCAGTGGCCGAGGAGGCGGGAGAAGGCGGCGGCGCGGCGGGAGGGACGGCCGGTGCGGGCCTCGGCCTCGTCGGCGGAGAACATGACCTTGAGGCCGGCGTTGACCGCCAGCCAGCGCAGGGGTTCCGGCTCCCATCGCGGGGAGCGGTGGTTGACCCAGGGGAGCGCGGTCAGCTCGCTGTCCGCGCCCCGGATCAGGTCGGCGAGGGTACGGCCGGCCAGGTTGCTGGTGCCGACGCCGTCGCCCACGTAGCCGCCGGCCCAGGCCAGGCCGGTGCTCCGGTCGAGCCCCACCGAGGCGGCCCAGTCCCGGGCGACGCCGAGCGGCCCGCCCCAGGTGTGGCTGACCGGCACCTCCGGCCCGAGCACCGGGAAGATTTCGCCGAGCACCCGCCGCAGCGCGGCGAAGACCCGGGGTTCCCGGTCGTAGCCGGGGCGGACCCGGGAACCGAAGTGGTAGGGGGCGCCCCGCCCGCCGAACGCGAGCCGGCCGTCGGCGGTGCGCTGGCCGTAGATGATGACGTGCCGGTAGTCGGAGAAGGTCTCCCGCTCGCCCAGCCCGATCTGCGCCCAGGTCGACGCGGGCAGTGGCTCGGTGGCCACCATCAGCGAGTAGACCGGCGCGACGGCCCGCCGCTGCCCGGGCAGGGCGGGCGTGAAGCCCTCCGTCGCCCGGACCACCACCGGCGCTCGGACCACCCCGGCGGGGGTCACCGCCGCGCCCGGGCGCAGGGCGGTCACCGGGGTCCGCTCGACGATCCGTACGCCCCGGCGTTCCACCGCCCGGGCCAGGCCGCGCACCAGTTTCGCCGGGTGCACGGCGGCGCAGTGCGGGGTGTACGTGCCCCCGCGTACCCCCTCGGCGTGGCAGCGGTCGGCGGCCTCGGCGGCGTCGAGCAGCACCAGGTCCTCGTCGGCGAGTCCGTGCTCGCGGGCCTCGGCGACGGCGGCCCGGGCCCGGCTGAGCTGGGCGTCGGTGCGGGCCAGCACCACCGTCCCGCCGGCCCGCCAGTCGCAGTCGATCCCCTCGGCGGCGACCACCCGGCCGACCTCGCGGACGGTCTCCTGCATGGCCCGCTGCATCGCGAGGGCCCGGTCCCGGCCGTGCCGGCGGGCCAGCGCGGGCAGCGAGGTGGGGAAGAGCGCCGAGCACCAGCCGCCGTTGCGTCCCGAGGCGCCGTACCCGGCGATCTCCTTCTCCAACACCACGATCCGCAGCGCGGGGTCCGCCTCGGCGAGGTAGTAGGCGGTCCACAGCCCGGTGTAGCCGGCCCCGACGATCACCACGTCGGCGTCCGTGTCGCCGGCCAGCCCGGGGCGCGGGGTCAGCGGCTCGTCCACGCTGGACAGCCAGTACGACAGCTCCTGGTAGCGCATCACCACTCCGGTGGGGGCAGGTCGTGGCGCAGCCGGGGATCGGGCTGCGGGGTGCCGTACGCCTCGACGACCGGCACCACTCCGGCCCAGACCGGCCGGTCGAGGTCCTCCTCGGGATCGTCCGGCGGGCCCGAGCTGACCTTCACCGAGCACTCGTCCAGCGGCAGCGCGAGCACCAGCGTGGCGGCCAGTTCCTTCGGCGACGGCGGCCGGATCTGCGCCCAGCGTCCGGGGAGCAGGTGCTCGGAGAGGCGTGCCAGGGCGGCCAGCTTCGCCGCGCCGTCGAGCGCGACCAGCCGGCCGAGCACCATGGCGCAGCGGTAGTTCATCGAGGACTCGAAGGCGCTGCGGGCCAGCACCAGGCCGTCGAGCAGGGTGACGGTGAGGCAGGCCGGCGTGCCGGCGGCGAGGTGCCGGAACAGCCGGCTCCCGGTGGAGCCGTGCACCAGCACCCGCTCGCCGTCCCGGGCGTACGCGACGGGCAGCGCGTACGGCTGGTCGCGGTCGGCGATGGCCAGGTGGGCGACCCGACCGGCGTCGAGCACGGCGTGCAGGGCCGACCGCTCGTGGACGGCGAGGTCCGGCAGGCGGCGTACCCGGGTCCGGTCGGTGCCGCCGACGGCGGCCGGACCTTCCGCAACGGGGGCCTCGACGGCGGCCGGGCCGACGGGAGAGGGCCGGGACCCCTGGGTCCCGGCCCCGTCCGGCCCTGAGCCGCCGGTCAGAGGCGCGACCATGCCTCGGTCAGCACGGCGCGCAGGATCTGCTCGATCTCGTCGAACTGCTCCTGCCCGGCGATCAGCGGCGGGGCGAGTTGCACCACCGGGTCACCACGGTCGTCGGCGCGGCAGTAGAGGCCGGCCTGGAAGAGCGCGGTGGAGAGGAAGCCGCGCAGCAGCCGCTCCGACTCGGCGTCGTCGAAGGTCTCCCGGGTCGCCTTGTCCTTGACCAGCTCGATCCCGTAGAAGTAGCCGTCGCCCCGGACGTCGCCGACGATCGGCAGGTCGGTGAGCTTCTCCAGGGTGGACCGGAAGGCGCCCTCGTTGGCCCGGACGTGCCCGACCAGGTCCTCGCGGGCGAAGACCTCCAGGTTGGCCAGGGCCACCGCGCAGGAGACCGGGTGGCCGCCGAAGGTCACGCCGTGGGCGAACATGCCGGTGTCGGTGAGGAACGGCTCCATCAGCCGGTCGCTGGCGATCATCGCGCCGAGCGGGGCGTACCCGGAGGTGATGCCCTTGGCCGTGGTGATGATGTCGGGCTGGTAGCCGTACCGGACGGCGCCGAAGTACTCACCCAGCCGGCCCCACGAGCAGATCACCTCGTCGCTCACGAGCAGCACGTCGTACGCGTCGCAGATCTCCCGGACCCGCTGGAAGTAGCCGGGGGGCGGCGGGAAGCAGCCGCCGGAGTTCTGCACCGGCTCCAGGAACACCGCGGCCACGGTGTCCGGCCCCTCCCGCTCGATGGCGCGGCCGATCTCGTCGGCGGCCCACCGGCCGAACGCCTCCGGATCGTCGCCGTGCTCCGGGGCCCGGTAGAAGTTGGTGTTCGGCACCTTGATGCCGCCGGGCACCAGCGGCTCGAAGTCGCTCTTGATGCCGGGCAGTCCGGTGATCGACAGCGCGCCCATCGAGGTGCCGTGGTAGGCGATGTAGCGACTGACCACCTTGTACTTGTTCGGCTGGCCGGTCCGCTTGAAGTAGGCCCGGGCCAGCTTCCACGCCGCCTCGACGGCCTCGGAGCCGCCGGTGGTGAAGAAGACCCGGTTCAGGTCGCCGGGGGCCAGCGAGGCGACCTTCTCGGCCAGCTCGACGGCGGTCGGGTGGGCGTACGACCACAGGGGGAAGTACGCGAGCTCGCCGGCCTGCTTGGCGGCCGCCTCGGCGAGCTCGGTCCGGCCGTGGCCGGCGTTGACGACGAAGAGCCCGGCGAGTCCGTCCAGGTAGCGGCGGCCCTGCGAGTCCCAGACGTACGCGCCCTCGCCGCGCACGATCGTCGGTACCTCGCCGGCGGAGTAGCTGGCCATCCGGGTGAAGTGCATCCAGAGGTGGTCGGTGGCGTTGGCCATGTCAGCCCCATCGGGTCTCGGGCCGGTCAGGGGTGACACCGGCCGCTCTGCCCACGGTTATCGCACAACCAATGCTGATAACGCAAGTGGCGACGGCCTTCGGCAACGGATTCAGCGAGAGCTGTTAACCACTGCAACGGATTTCGTACCAGGGGGTCAGGCGGTGCCCCAGCTGTAGGTCTGCTTGCGCAGCTTGAGGTAGACGAACGCCTCGGTCGACAGCACGCCCGGTACCCCGCGCAGCTTCTGCAGGATCTCCAGCAGGTGCGCGTCGTTGCGGCAGACCACCTCGGCCAGCAGGTCGAACGAGCCGGCGGTGATCACCACGTAGTCGATCTCCTCGAACTCGGCCAGCCGGTCGGCGACGGTCTCCAGGTCCCCGTCGGTCTTCAGGCCGATCATGGCCTGGCGCGGGAAGCCGAGCTGGAGCGGATCGGTGACCGCGACGATCTGCATGACCCCGGCGTCGAGCAGCCGCTGCACCCGCTGCCGGACCGCCGCCTCGGAGAGGCCCACCGCCTTGCCGATGGTCGCGTACGGGCGCCGGCCGTCCTCTTGGAGCTGCTCGATGATCTGCTTTGCCACGTCATCGAGCAGAGCGTGACTGGCTCCTTCACGCACCGTGACACGGCGGGTGCCGTTCCCGTTCTCCAGTTGCCGGTTGGCCATCGTCCGCTCCCCATGTCCGATTCTCTGGCGCTGAGCGTAGTGCCCCGAGGCAGTCTGGCGTATTTCGTCGCCTGAAGCTATTCCGGCAACGGAATCCCTTGTAAGGGAGGTCACCTCATGTCAGGATCAGTCGTCCATCGCCACTGACCCTCCCGCCGGCGTGCCACCCCCGTCCCGCCGCCGACGATGACCCCCCTAGGAGTCGTCACATGCGTAGAACCTCTCGGCCGCTCACTCGGCGTGGTCTGCTCACCGGCACCCTCGGCTCGGCCGCCCTGCTCGCCACGGCGGGCACCCTGGCCGGCTGCGGCACCAAGGGCGCGCAGCAGACCGAGGCCGGCTGCAAGAGCGAGGATCTCTCCGCCACGGAGAAGAAGCTGGCCTTCTCGAACTGGCCGCAGTACATGGACGTCGACGAGAAGGACGAGTCCAAGCGCCCCACTCTGGACGCGTTCATCGCCAAGTCCGGCATCCAGGTGACCTACACCGAGGACGTCAACGACAACAACGAGTTCTTCGGCAAGGTGCAGAACCAGCTCGCCGGCTGTCAGCCCACCGGGCGCGACATCATGGTCCTCACCGACTGGATGGCGGCCCGGATGATCCGGCTCGGCTGGGTCCAGAAGCTGGACAAGGCCAAGCTGCCCAACGTCGAGGCGAACCTGCTGCCGTCGCTGCGCAACCGCTCCTTCGACCCCGACAGCCAGCTCGCCGTCCCGTGGCAGTCCGGCCTGGCCGGCATCGCCTACAACGGCAAGCACACCACGGAGATCCGCACCGTCGACGAGCTGCTCACCAAGCCCGAACTCAAGGGCAAGGTGACGGCGCTGTCGGAGATGCGCGACACCATGGGCCTGCTGCTCCAGTCCAACGGCCACGACCCGGCGAACTTCACCACGGCGCAGTTCGACGACGCGCTGGCCAAGCTCAAGCGGGCCGTCGACTCCGGACAGATCCGCAAGTTCACCGGTAACGAGTACTCCACCGAGCTGGCCAAGGGCGACATCGTCGCCTGTATCGCCTGGTCCGGCGACGTCATCCAGCTGGGCTTCGACGACGAAAAGATCAAGTTCGTGGTGCCCGAGTCCGGCGTGATGCTCTGGTCGGACAACATGCTGGTGCCCAACAAGGGCAGCCACAAGGCGAACGCCGAAGAGCTGATGAACTACTACTACGACCCGGCGGTGGCGGCGAAGCTCGCCGCGTACGTCAACTACATCTGCCCGGTCAAGGGCGCGCAGGCCGAGATGGAGAAGATCGACCCGGACCTGGCCAGCAACCCGCTCATCTTCCCGGATGAGGCCATGCTCTCGAAGTCCAAGGTCTTCATGGCCCTGGACGAGAAGCAGGAGAAGGACTACGAGACCAAGTTCCAGCAGGTCATCGGGGCGTGAAAACGATGGGACACGAGACACCGGCCGGCGATCTGCGGCTGGCCAACCTGACCAAGCGGTTCGGCGCGTTCACCGCAGTCGACGACCTCAGCCTCACCATCCCGCAGGGCTCGTTCTTCGCCCTGCTGGGGGCGTCCGGCTGCGGCAAGACCACCACCCTGCGGATGATCGCCGGGCTGGAGGAACCGACCAGCGGGCAGGTGCTGCTCGGTGACCGGGACATCGCCGGGCTGCGGCCGTACAAGCGGCCGGTGAACACCGTGTTCCAGAGTTACGCGCTCTTCCCGCACCTCGACATCCACGAGAACGTGGCCTTCGGGCTGCGCCGGCGCGGCATCCGCAAGGTGACCGACCAGGTCGAGCGGATGCTGGCGCTGGTGCAGCTCGAAGGCTACGGCCGGCGCAAGCCGGCCCAGCTCTCCGGCGGGCAGCAGCAGCGGGTCGCGCTGGCCCGCGCGCTGATCAACCACCCGCAGGTGCTGCTGCTGGACGAGCCGCTCGGCGCGCTCGACCTGAAGCTGCGCCGGCAGATGCAGATCGAGCTGAAGCGGATCCAGACCGAGGTCGGCATCACCTTCGTGCACGTCACCCACGACCAGGAGGAGGCCATGACCATGGCCGACACCGTCGCGGTGATGAACGCCGGCCGGATCGAGCAGCTCGGCGCCCCCGCCGACCTCTACGAGTACCCGGCCACCGCGTTCGTGGCCAACTTCCTCGGCCAGTCCAACCTGCTCGCCGGCGAGGCGGCCGGGCGCACCGGGGATGACCTCCTGGTCACCGCGCACGGCTCGCGCTACTCGGTGCCCGCCGGCCGGGCCCGCGTCGACCACGGGCCGGTCTTCCTCGGGGTACGCCCCGAGAAGCTGCACCTGGCCGCCGGCCCGGCCGGGGTGCCGGGCGGCTACCAGCACGTGGGCGGCGTGGTCACCGACGCGTCGTACGTCGGGGTGAGCACCCAGTACCTGGTGCGGACCGCCTGGGGCAGCGAACTGTCGGTGTTCGCCGCGAACAGCGGAGTCGGCGGGCGGCTGCCCGTCGGCACGCCGGTGACGGCGTACTGGGACCCCCGGCACGCCTTCGTCCTGCCGCGCGAGTCCGGCGAGGACGACCAGACCAGCCCGCTGCTGGACGAACCGCCGGTGGGTGTGGCGTCATGACCGCCCTGGCTCACGTACCGACCTCGTCGGGGGAGCCGGCAGCGTCGCCGGCGCCCCGGCGGGGGCGGCACAGGCTGCTGCCGTACCTGCTGCTGCTGCCGGGCGCGGCCTGGCTGCTGGTCTTCTTCGCCCTGCCGCTGTTCCAGCTCGCCGCGGCCAGCCTCTACGACCCGAGCGGATCGATTTCCACCGGCTACGCGATGACCTTCGCGTTCGGCAACTATCCGGAGGCGCTGCAGGCGTACTGGCCGCACTTCGTCCGGTCGTTCGCCTACTCGGGGATCGCGCTGGTGCTGGCCCTGCTGATGGGCTACCCGCTGGCGTACGCGATCGCGCAGAAGGCCGGTCGGTGGAAGAACCTGCTGCTGGTCGCCGTGGTCGCGCCACAGTTCACCAGCTTCCTGGTCCGCACGCTGGCCTGGAAGACCATCCTGTCGGACAACGGCTGGCTGGTCGGGCTGCTGCGCGACGTGCACCTCCTCGGGCCGGACGGCCGGCTGCTGGCCACCCCGTTCGCGGTGGTGCTCGGCCTGACGTACAACTTCCTGCCCTTCCTGGTGCTGCCGCTGTACGCGAGCCTGGAGCGGCTCGACTCCCGGCTGCTGGAGGCGGCGAGCGACCTGTACGCGAGCCCGCTGCGCGCCTTCCAGAAGGTCACCCTGCCGCTGTCGATGCCGGGCCTGATCGCCGGCACGCTGCTCTTCTTCATCCCGGCCACCGGCGACTACATCAACGCCGAGCTGCTCGGCACTCCGAACGAGTACATGATCGGCAACGTCATCGACTCGGCGTTCCTGGTCCGGACGGACTACCCGCAGGGTGCCGCCCTGTCGTTCCTGCTGATGGCGGCGATCCTCGCGATCGTCTTCGTCTACCTGCGCAAGGCCGGCACCGAGGAGGTGTTGTGATGCGACGTTGGATCGCCGACCGGTGGGTGCTGGGCGTGGCTCTGCTCGTCCTCGGTTACCTCTCGCTGCCGATCGTCGTGGTCGCTGGGCTCTCCTTCAACCGGCCCTCCAGCCGGCTGTCCTACGACTTCCACGAGTTCACCCTGGACAACTGGACCCAGCCCTGTGCCACCGCCGACATGTGCGATGCCGTGGTGCGGAGCATGGAGATCGGCCTGATCGCCACGGTGGTCTCCACCATCCTCGGCACGCTGATGGCGTTCGCCCTGGTCCGGCACGGCTTCAGGGGGCGGGCCGGGATCAACGGCCTGATCTTCCTGCCGATGGCCACTCCCGAGCTGGTGATGGGCACCTCGCTGCTCGCGCTCTTCGTCTCCGCCCAGGTGCCGCTGGGATTCTGGACGATCGTCATCGCCCACGTGATGTTCTGCGTCTCCTTCGTGGTGGTCACCGTGAAGGCCCGGCTGGCCGGGATGGACCGGCGGCTGGAGGAGGCCGCCATGGACCTGTACGCCAGCGAGTGGCAGACCTTCCGCCGCATCACCCTGCCGCTGGTGCTGCCGGGCATCGTGGCCGCCGCGCTGCTGGCCTTCTCGCTCAGTTTCGACGACTTCATCATCACGAACTTCAACTCGGGCACCACCGTCACCTTCCCGATGTACGTCTGGGGTGCCGCCCAGCGGGGCATCCCGCCGCAGGTCAACGTGATCGGCACGGCGATGTTCGCGATCGCGCTGCTGGCGGTCGGGATCAGCATGCTGCGGGGGCGCCAGGCCCGGCGCGCGGCCCTGGTGGCCCCGGTCGCGGCCGTCGGCGCGCCGAAGAACGCGTCATGAAACTCCCGCATACCGGCCGGGCGCTGGCCGACGCCGCGCCCGTCCCGTACTGGCTCGACCGACCGGAACGCCCCGACCCGCTGCCGCCGCTGGCCGGCCCGCACCGCGCCGACCTGCTGGTGGTCGGCGGCGGGTACTCCGGGCTCTGGACCGCCCTGCTGGCCAAGGAGGCCGACCCCGGCCGGGACGTGCTGCTGGTCGAGGCGGGCACCTGCGGCTGGGCGGCCTCCGGGCGTAACGGCGGGTTCTGCGCCGCCTCGCTCACCCACGGCCTGGCCAACGGGGTCGACCGGTTCCCCGGCGAGATCGACGAGCTGGAACGGCTCGGCCGGGAGAACCTGGACGCCATCGCCGGCACGGTCGCGAAGCACGGCATCGACTGCGACTTCGAGCGCACCGGCGAGCTGGCGGTGGCCGTCGAGCCGTACCAGCTCGCCGGATTGGCCGAGGACGCCGAGCTGGCCCGCCGGTACGGCCACGACGTGCGCCTGCTCGACCGGGACGAGGTGCGCGCCGAGGTGGACTCGCCCACCTACCTGGGCGGGATGTGGGACCGGGACCGGGTCGCCATGCTGGACCCGGCGAAGCTGGCCTGGGGACTCCGCCGCGCTGCGCTCGACCTCGGCGTACGGATCCACGAGCACACCCGGGTCACCGGCCTGCGTCGCGACGGCGGGGCGCTGCGCGCGACGACGGCCGGTGGACCCGACGCCGCGCCCGGGGCGGTCCGGGCCGGGCAGGTGGTGCTGGCCACCAACGCGTTCCCGCCGCTGCTGCGCCGGCTGCGCGCCTGGCTGGTGCCGGTCTACGACTACGCCCTGATGACCGAGCCGCTCTCCCCGGCGCAGCGGGCGGCGGTCGGCTGGGCGAACCGGCAGGGGCTGGCCGACACCGGCAACCAGTTCCACTACTACCGGATCACCACCGACGGCCGGATCCTCTTCGGCGGGTACGACGCGGTCTACCACTACGGCAACCGGATGGCCCCTTCGCTGGAGCAGCGCGGGGCCACCTTCGGCGCCCTCGCCGACCACTTCTTCACCACGTTTCCGCAGCTCTCCGACATCAGGTTCAGCCACCGCTGGGGCGGCGTCATCGACACCTGCACCCGGTTCTGCCCGTTCTTCGGCACCGCCTACGAGGGGCGGCTGGCGTACGCGGCCGGGTTCACCGGGCTCGGCGTCGGGGCGACCCGGTTCGGCGCGCAGGTCATGCTCGACCTGCTCGGCGGCGCGGAGACCCCGCTGACCCGGCTCGACCTGGTCCGCAGCAAGCCGCTGCCGTTCCCGCCGGAGCCGTTCCGGGCCGCCGGTATCAACCTCACCCGCTGGTCGCTCGCCCGTGCCGACGCGCGCGAGGGGCGGCGCAACCTGTGGCTCCGTACTCTCGATCGTCTTGGACTGGGGTTCGATTCCTGATGCGCATCCTGCTCGTCGGCGCCGGTGGCGTCGGCTCCGCCGCCGTCGCCATCGCCGCCCGCCGTTCCTTCTTCGACACGATGGTGGTGGCCGACTACGAGCTCGCCCGCGCCGGACGGGCGGTCGCCGGCCACGGTGACCGCTTCGTCGCCGCCCAACTCGACGCCTCCTCGGCCGAGGCGGTCACCGCGCTCTGCCGCGCGCACCGGATCACCCACGTGCTCAACGCGGTCGACCCGCGCTTCGTCATGCCGATCTTCGACGGGGCGTTCGCCGCCGGGGCCGACTACCTGGACATGGCGATGTCCCTGTCCCGCCCGCACCCGACCGCGCCGTACGCGGAGACCGGGATCAAGCTCGGCGACGAGCAGTTCGCCGCGGCCGACCGGTGGGCCGAGGCCGGCCGGCTGGCGCTCTGCGGCATCGGCGTCGAGCCCGGCCTCTCCGACGTCTTCGCCCGCTACGCCGCCGACGAACTCTTCACCGAGATCGACGAGATCGGGGTACGCGACGGCGCGAACCTCACCGTCGACGGCTACGACTTCGCCCCGTCGTTCTCCATCTGGACCACCATCGAGGAGTGCCTGAACCCGCCGGTGATCTGGGAGGCCGGCCGGGGCTGGTACACCACCGCGCCGTTCTCCGAACCCGAGGTCTTCGAGTTTCCGGACGGGATCGGCCCGGTGGAGTGTGTGAACGTGGAGCACGAGGAGGTGCTGCTCATCCCGCGCTGGGTCAAGGCGAAGCGGGTCACCTTCAAGTACGGCCTCGGCGAGGAGTTCATCGAGGTGCTGAAGACCCTGCACAAGCTCGGCCTGGACTCGACCTCACCGGTGCGCGTGGGCGGCGCCTCGGTTTCGCCCCGCGATATCGTCGCCGCCAGCCTGCCGGATCCCGCCACCCTCGGTGACCGGATGCGCGGCAAGACCTGCGCCGGGACGTACGTGACCGGCACCGGTCCGGACGGCCGGCCCCGGAAGGTGTACCTCTACCACGTGGTCGACAACGAGTGGTCGATGCGGGAGTACGGCCACCAGGCGGTGGTCTGGCAGACCGCGGTCAACCCGGTCGTCGCGCTGGAGCTGCTCGCCACCGGCGCCTGGTCGGGGGTCGGCGTGCTCGGCCCGGAGGCGCTGCCCCCGGTACCCTTCCTCGACCTGCTGACCGGCTACGGCTCGCCGTGGGGAATGGAGGAGCGGTGACCCGCTACGGCCCGATGTTCGGCCCCGACGTCACGTTCCTCGGGGTGCCGCCGTGCACCCTGGAGGAGCCCGTCACGTACGCCGACGCCGACGTGGTGATCGTCGGCGCGCCCTTCGACGGCGGCACCTCGCACCGGCCGGGCACCCGGTTCGGCCCGTCCGCCATCCGGCAGGCCTGCTACCTGCCCCACGACGGCTCCCGCCCGTCCCTGGCCCTGCGGGTGGACGGCCTGCAGGACCTGCGCGTCTACGACGCCGGCGACGTCGAGATGTTCTCCGGCGACATCGAGCGCTCACTGTCCGCCCTGGAAACCGCGGTCCACGCGGTCGCCTCGGCCGGGGCGATCCCGATCGTGCTCGGTGGCGACCACTCCATCGCCCTGCCGGACGCCACCGGGGTGGCCCGGCAGCACGGCTTCGGCCGGGTGTCGCTGGTGCACTTCGACGCGCACGCCGACACCGGGGACATCGAGTTCGGTTCCCTGCACGGGCACGGCCAGCCGATGCGCCGGCTCATCGAGTCCGGCGCGGTACGCGGCGACCGCTTCCTCCAGATCGGCCTGCGCGGCTACTGGCCCGGCCCGGAGACCCTGTCCTGGATGGCCGAGCAGCGGATGCGCTCGTACGAGATGACCGAGATCGTGGCTCGCGGGCTGGATTCCTGCCTCTCCGAGGCGTTCGGGATCGCCACGGACGAGTGCGAGGGGGTCTTCCTCTCCGTGGACGTCGACGTGGTCGACCCCGGCATGGCCCCCGGCACCGGCACCCCGGAGCCGGGTGGGCTGACCTCACGGCAGCTCCTGGACGCGGTCCGGCGCTGCTGCTACGAGCTGCCCGTGGTCGGGGTGGACGTGGTCGAGGTCGCGCCGCCGTACGACCACGCCGACATCACCGCGTACCTGGGCAACCGGGTGGTGCTGGAGGCGCTGTCCGCCATCGCCCGCCGCCGCCGCGACGCCGCCGGCGGCCCACCCTGGAACCCCCGCCAACCCCTCCTCGACGCCCGCTGACCCCCACCCAGGTTTAGTCCGAGCTATAGTTGATGCATGGGTGCTGCCGGGGGGCGTTGGTCGATCCGGGTCACCGGCGAGGTTCGCCACTGGTTGAGGGAGCTGCGGCGCAGCGACCCCGCCTCGTACGAGAGTGTGCGGGTGGCCGTCGACAAACTGGCCGAGGCCGGCCCCGGGCTGGGGCGGCCCCTCGTGGACACGCTCCGCGGCAGCAGCATCCGCAACCTGAAGGAACTTCGGCCTCGCTCGGGTCGAGACGTC
Source organism: Micromonospora sp. NPDC048930 (assembly GCF_043197935.1). Lineage (NCBI taxonomy): Bacteria > Bacillati > Actinomycetota > Actinomycetes > Micromonosporales > Micromonosporaceae > Micromonospora > Micromonospora sp. NPDC048930. The sequence goes on along the minus strand of NZ_JBICUB010000002.1, from coordinate 40,682 downwards.
GCGATTCGCGTGCTGTTCGTCTTCGACCCCTGGTCGCAGGCTGTGCTCCTCGTCGCCGGGAACAAGGCGGGAAGCTGGACCCGGTGGTATGAGCAGAACATCCCGACCGCGGAGGTTGCGTACAAGGCTTGGCTCGACAATGAGCGCGAGCGAAGGGGGGAGCCGTGACGGAGTTCTACGACTGGGACGAGGTTCGCGCCGAGTTGGGCGGGGACGACGCCGCGTACGAGGACGAGCGGGCTCGCACCGAGGCGTGGGTGAGTGCCTTCCACCTCGCCGAGGAGCGCAAGCGTCTGGGGCTCACCCAGCGGCAGGTGGCCGACCTCATGGGCGTCACGCCCGGCCGGGTCAGTCAGATCGAGAACGGCGACCTCGACGTGAACGAGGTGGCCACCCTCAGCCGGTACGCGAACGCACTCGGTGCGAAGCTGCGCATCATCTTCGACTACGGCGATGACCTCCGGCAGATCGCCTGACTCCCGTCGACCTGAATCGCGTCAGTCTCGCGAAGAGCGTCGCACCGGGATGCCGTGCCTCGCGCAATCGTTAGCGGGCGGGACATTGACAGTGGTCGTGCCGAAAGTGATCATGTGGGGACGCTGCGGCCGTACGGGGGACCGCGGCACGATCTCCGGAGGACCTTCATGGGTCGAACCATGTCCGCCGTCGCCCTGGGCGTCGCCACTCTCGCCGCCGCCGTGCTTGTGGACACCGCGCCCGCGTACGCCGCCACCGAGCAGTTGCGCCTCGACTTCGACGCCACGCCGACCGGGCAGGTCGAGCCGGGGCCCTGGACGTCGGGGTGCTTCGCCGACGTGGCCACCCCGGGCGACTCGGGCTGCATCGCGGTCAGCGACCCGGGCAGCATCTCCCGGGCGACCCGGCCCAACGGCACGGGCAGCAGCCCGGCGCTCGCCTTCCCCGCCTCGGGCAGCGCGGTGATCCAGGTGCCGGACGCGCCCAACCTGAACCCGGGCAGTCTGGACTTCACGATCAGCGCCATGGTCAAGCTGAGCAGCGGGCAGGTCACCGCCGGGGCGAACCTGGTGCAGAAGGGCTTCTACTCGGAGAACAGCAGCCAGTGGAAGCTCCAGGTGGACAACGGCGTCCCGGCCTGCCGGATCGCCGGCTTCCGGAACGGCTCCTGGACCGGCATTCTGCTCTCGTCCAAGATCTCGATTGCCGACCAGGGCTGGACGTTCGTGCAGTGCAAGCGGCGCGGCACGGTGCTGAGCATCACGGTGGGCGCCAACCCGTCGGTGACCGCCCCGGAAGACGCCAGCATGGACATCAGCAACACCAGCAAGGTGACGGTCGGCGCGAAGGGTTCCGGCCTGACCAACAACGACCAGTTCCGCGGTGAGCTGGACAACGCGGTGTTCAGCGTCGGCTAGCCGGACGGTTGCCGGTGGTCGGGCCGACCGGCCCGCCCACCGGCAACGCCGTTCAGTCGGCCAACCGGGACCGGATGAGGAAGCGGACGCCCTCGGGGGCCTCCAGGGAGAAGCCGCTGCCCCGTCCCGGCACCACGTCGACCGTGAGCCGGGTGTGTTTCCACAGCTCCCACTGCGATCTCGACATCCAGAACTCCACCGGTTCCGGCACGCCGTCCACGGAGAGCGCGGCCAGCCGGACGTCCGACCCGCCGGTACGGAACTCGCCGGCCGGGTAGCACATCGGGGCGCTGCCGTCGCAGCAGCCACCGGACTGGTGGAACATGATCGGGCCGTGCTGCCCCCGCAGCGACCGGATCAGGTCGGCCGCTGCGGGGGTCAGCGTGACGGGGTCACTCATCAGAAGAAGCCCAGCTTCTTCGGGGAGTAGCTGACCAGCAGGTTCTTGGTCTGCTGGTAGTGCTCCAGCATCATCTTGTGGTTCTCCCGGCCGATGCCGGACTGCTTGTACCCGCCGAAGGCGGCGTGGGCCGGGTAGGCGTGATAGCAGTTCGTCCACACCCGACCGGCCTGGATCGCCCGCCCGGCCCGGTACGCGGTGTTGATGTCCCGGGTCCAGACGCCCGCGCCGAGGCCGTACAGGGTGTCGTTGGCGATCTTCACGGCGTCGTCCAGGTCGGCGAAGGAGGTCACCGACACCACCGGGCCGAAGATCTCCTCCTGGAAGATCCGCATCGAGTTGTCGCCCTCGAAGATTGTCGGCTGCACGTAGTACCCGGCGGAGAGCTCGCCACCCAGATCGGCCCGCTCGCCACCGGTGAGCACCTTCGCGCCTTCCTGGCGACCGATGTCCAGGTAGGACAGGATCTTTTCGAGCTGGTCGTTCGACGCCTGCGCGCCGATCATCGTCTCGGTGTCGAGGGGATGGCCCTGGCGCACCTGGCGGGTCCGCTCGACCGCCGCGGCGAGGAAGTCCGAGTAGTGGCCCTGCTGGATCAGCGCCCGGGACGGGCAGGTGCAGACCTCGCCCTGGTTGAGGGCGAACATGGTGAAGCCTTCCAGGGCCTTGTCCCGGAAGTCATCGGAAGCGGCGCTGACGTCGTCGAAGAAGATGTTCGGGCTCTTGCCGCCGAGTTCCAGCGTCACGGGTTTGATGTTCTCGCTGGCGTACTGCATGATCAGCCGCCCGGTGGTGGTCTCGCCGGTGAACGCCACCTTCGCCACCCGGGGCGAGGACGCCAGGGGCTTGCCCGCCTCGACGCCGAAGCCGTTGACCACGTTCACCACCCCGGGCGGGAGCAGGTCGGCGACGAGCGAGAGCAGGTAGTGGATGGACGCCGGGGTCTGCTCGGCCGGCTTGAGCACCACCGCGTTGCCGGCGGCGAGCGCCGGGGCGAGCTTCCACACCGCCATGAGGATCGGGAAGTTCCACGGGATGATCTGCCCGACCACGCCGAGCGGCTCGTGGAAGTGGTAGGCCACGGTGTCGTCGTCGATCTCGCCGAGCGAGCCCTCCTGGGCCCGGATCGCCCCGGCGAAGTAGCGGAAGTGGTCGATCGCCAGGGGGATGTCGGCGGCCAGGGTCTCGCGTACCGGCTTGCCGTTCTCCCAGGTCTCGGCGACGGCCAGGGATTCCAGGTTCTCCTGCATCCGGTCGGCGATCCTGTTGAGGATCAGCGACCGCTCGGCGACCGAGGTGCGGCCCCACGCGTCGGCGGCGCCGTGCGCGGCGTCGAGGGCCTTCTCGACGTCCTCGGCGGTGCCCCGGGCCACCTCGCAGAAGGTCTGCCCGGTCACCGGGGTGGGGTTCTCGAAGTACCGGCCGCCGTGCGGCTTCACGTACTCGCCGCCGATGAAGTGGTCGTAGCGGGACTGCCAGTGGGTGGGGGCGTCGTAGCGCGCCATGGGTACCTCCGCCGTCCGTTGGTGGTGGATGGCGGGGGACGTTAGTTTCCGCGACGTTGCAGCAACGTTGCGCGCGGCAGGTCGTACTCCTGCGCGAGCTGGTGGGCGCGCGCGACGGCGAGGGGCCGGCGGGGCGCGCCCGGCGGCAACGCCCGGGCCAGGGCCTGCCAGGCGGTGAGGTCGTCGGCGCCGGCGGGCGTCGCGGTCCAGGCCGCGAGCAGCGCCGGGTCCGCGGTGGCCAGCACGGCCGCGCGCAGCTGCCCGTCCACGAGGCGGCGCAGTCGGGTCACTCCCGGAGCGTCCGACCCGGGCAGCAACGGCCCCGGGTACGCCTGGAGCGCCCCCGCCGGGTCGCCGCGTTCCAGCAGCTCGGTGACGGTACGGAAGTCGGCGCGCACGGCCGCCCGCAGCCGGTACGGGCGGGAGTCGAGCAGCTCCTCGCCGAGCGCCCGGCGCATCCGGGACAGTTCGGCGCGCAGCGTGACCGGGTGCAGCCGGTCGTCGCCGTAGAGGTCGATGCCGAGCTGCTCGCCGGTGCGGCCTTCCGGGTGGTCGAGCAGCAGCACCAGCAGCTCGCTGTGCCGGCGGCCGAGCCGGATCCGCCGCCCGCCGAACCGCAGCTCCGCCTCGTCCCGACCGAGCGCGGCGACGTGCAGCACGTCCGGGTCGGCGGGTGCGGCGCCGGCGAGGAACGCCTCGGCGGCCCGGGCGGTGGCCCGGACCAGGGCGAGGCTCTGCGGGGTGGCCAGGTGGTCGCCGCCGGTGATGTCGACGGCGCCGAGCAGCCGGCCGGTGATCGGGTCATGGATCGGGGCGGCGGCGCAGGTCCAGCGCTGCACCGGCCGGACGAAGTGTTCGGTGGCGAAGATCTGCACACTGTGATCGACCGCGAGGGCGGTGCCGGGGGCGTTGGTGCCGGCGTGCGTCTCGTCCCACCGGGCGCCGGGCACGAAGTTCATCCGCTCGGCGTGCCGGAGCACCCCGGGATGGCCTTCCACCCAGAGCAGCCGCCCGTACGCGTCGCAGACCGCCATCAGGTGCGCGCCGTCCTGGGCGATCCCGCCGAGCAGGTCGCGGAAGAGGGGCAGCACCCGCGCGAGGGGGTGGGCGGCGCGGTAGCTCTCCAGGGCGTCGTCGGCTAGGTCGACCGGGGCGGTGGTCTCCGGGTCGAGCAGCGCGGACCGTTCCCAGGACCGGCGGACCACGTCCCGGACCCGGTCGGACGTGGTGCCGGCGGTGAGGAACGCTTCGTGGGCGGCACCGACCTGCGCGATCCGCTCCGCCGGATCGGCGCCGAATTCCAGGGCGAGCCACGGGTCAGCCATCGGCGACCTCCTCGCGACCATGGTGACCCAGCTCACCGCTGATCGCCAATACCGGTTGCCCGGGGATGGATCCCTGCCCATCCTGTTGGTCGGCTCGCAGGGCGCGCGCCGGTGGCACGGGAAGGGCGGTCGTGATGGTCGGGACGCGGGAACGGATGTTGGTGCAGCTCCAGCTGGTCAGCGGTCACCGCCACCTGGTCGCCTGGGTGCCCGACGACCGGCGGGTACGCGTCGGCGTGGAGCTGTCCCTCCGCGACCATGCGGAGCCGGACCGGTTCTGGCGGGTGCTCGCCAAGGGTGAGCCGCGGCCGGCCGGTGCGATCAAGCGCGGTTGGCACAACGACATCTGAGTTCTCCCCAAGATGGGCCCGGCGATGCGCCGGGCCCATCTTGTCATTGACAAGTTGGCGCTGCCCGGTCAAACTTGACATCGACAAGATGACGGTGTTGGGAGGCGGCCGTGGAACTGACGATGGTCCGGAAGATGTGGCAGCTCATCGAGCCCGTGCACGCGCTGGTCTACTACGCGCCCGAGCTCACCGAGGAGGCCGCCGCGCTCGGCCTGCCGACCGACGAACGGTGGCCCGGCTACTTCGCCCTCCGGTCGGCACCGCTCGGCGCGGCCGGACCCGCGTTGGTCGCCGCCACCTACTACAGCTTCAGCCCCCGCATGGTCGCCGAGTACGTGCCGGCGATCTGGGCCACCGCCGAGCCGGCGAAGGTCCTCGCCGCCCGACTGTCCGGGGTGGACCGGGCGCTGCGCCGGCTGCTCGGCGACCGGGTGGACTCGCCCGGGCTCGCCGAGGCGGCCGTGCTGGCCCGGCGTGCCGTCCACGCCGCCGACCTGGCCGCCCGTCCGCTGGCCGCGGCCAACGCCGACCTGCCCTGGCCGGACGCGCCGCACCTCGCGCTCTGGCAGGCCGCCACCATCCTGCGGGAGCACCGCGGCGACGGGCACGTGGCCGCGCTGCTCACCGCCGGGCTCGACCCGACCGAGGCGCTGGTGTCATTCGCCGCCGTCGGCGCCGCGCCGGTGGAGGTCTTCGCCAGCCGGCGCTGGACCGGACAGGAGTGGGCCGCCGCCCGGGACCGGCTCGCCGCCCGGGGTCTGGTCGACGCCGACGGCGTCGCCACCGACGCCGGCCGCCGGCTCCGCGACGAGGTCGAGCGGCGTACGGATGAACTGGCCGCCGCGCCGTGGCGGGCGCTCGGTCCCGCCGTCGGCCGGTTCGCCCAGCTCGTCGCCCCGGTGACCAAGGCGGTGGTGGCCACCGGAATGCTGCCCGAGCGCAGCACGCTTGGCATCCGGCGCGACTGACGGGTGGACCGGTCGGGGTGGGGCGGGCGCCACCACCCGGAGCGGTCCGTGGTGTCACGGGCGGTAGCGAAAAGCCCGGAATCCGCCACCCGGGCGGGGTGGCGGTGAACGATGCGGCGCTCCACGCCGTACCGGCGTACGTCAGACCGACGGACGACGGGAGTTGCGGTGAGGGTGCAGCGGAAGCACGTACTGGCGGGTGGTGTGGCGGTGGTCGCCGCGGCGGTGGTGGCGGTCGGCACCGGGTTCGGGTTCGCCGACACCACGCCGGCCCGGCAGAGCGTGTGTCAGGGTTCGGTCACGTTCTCGGCCGAGGGCGGGGCGCCGGCGGCGACCAGCGACCGGTTCCCGGTGGGCACCCGGTTGCGGGTGACCAACCTGGACAACGGCAAGGCGGCGACGGTGACGGTGACCGGGCCGTCGGGCAGTTGCGTGCTGCTCAACGCGGCGGCGATGGACGTGGTCCGGGAGCCGGGCAGGAACGTGATCCGGCGCAACGTGGTCGAGCGGCTCGACGGGCCGGCGGCCCAGCCCGCCCGGCCGGGCGCTGGCGAGGCCCGGCCGGGCAACGCTCAGCCGGGCGCCGCTGCTCAACCGGGCGCCGCGGCCGGCCGGACCGTGTGCGGCGGTCCGATCACGTTCTCGGGCGAGGCCGGCGCTCCGACGGCGACCAGCGGCCAGTTCCCGGCGGGGACCCGGTTGCGGGTGACCAACCTGGACAACGGCAAGGCGGTGACCGTGACAGTGACCGGCCCCTCGGGCAGTTGCCTCCTGCTCAACGCGGCCGCGATGGATCTCATCCGCGAGCCCGGCAAGAACGTGGTCCGCCGGAACGTGGTCGAACTGCTCGGTTGAGCCGCCGGCCGCGCTCCGCGCGCCGACACCGCCCGATACCGCCGGTTGCGCCGGGTCGGCGGGCGTCGCGCGGGCCACCGGGTCAGGTGGCGCGCCCCGCGCCCTGCCCCAGGTGGAACACCATGGAGGTCTCCTGGCTGCGATGACCGCCATGGTGTTCCACCTGGGGAGGTTCAGGCGATGCGGCGGACGCGGCGGAGAGCCAGGTAGAGCAGGAGCGCGGCGAGGGCGACGAAGATGCCGGTCTCGATGCCCTGGAACAACCAGAACCGGTCGGCCGGCTGGTAGAGCTCCCAGTTGTAGGCGCCGGGTCCGGCACCGATGTCGGCCCCGCAGCGGCGGCCATCCGGTGCCTGGCCGCCCGTCGGGCACATGATCCGGGTGTCGGCCGCCAACATCTTTCCGTCGGCGTTGCGCACGCCGCTGGCGAGGACCCAGTTGCCCCGGCCCTCCTGCAGCGGTTCGGCCCCCTCGATCGGGAAGGTGAGGGTGCGGGCGGGCTGGTAGTGCGGTCTGGCCAGGATCGCCACCGCCGCCCGGACCCCGATGAACGCGGCCAGGGTGACGCCCATGGCGGGCAGCATCCGGCGCCAGAGGGTGCCGGCGAAGATGCCGAGCGCCACCGCGAAGAGGGTGTAGCCGATCGGGGCGATGCCCTGCAGGTCGAAGACGATGAAGCCGAGGCGGCCCTCGTGCGCGGCCTGGGTCAGCGGACTGACCCACCAGGCCATGCCCAGTCCGTAGCCGATTGCCAGGGTCACCGTGACGGCGACGGCCAGGCCGAACTTCACCAGGGCCCACCGCGTCCGGCCGACGCCCTGCGTCCAGGCGAACCGGTGCGTGCCGTGCTCCACCTCCCGGGCGACCAGCGGGGCGCCCCAGAACAGACCGACGAGCACCGGCAGGACGACGAGCAGGACCGCCACCAGGTTCAAACTCTGGTACCGGTTGGTGAACTGCCGGAACGCCGAGTCGCAGTCGTTCGCGGTGACCGGGTCGAGCTGCGAACGCGCCAGCTGTCTGACGCAGTCCGGCAGCCCGAGCTCGGTGAAGCTGTGCCGCATCGACAGGCCGATCGGAATCATCAGGGCCGCGAGCGCGGCGAAAGCGAGGAGGGTGAAGAGCAACTGCTTGCGGTGTTGCCGCCAGGCCAGCCAGATCATGCCGGCACCTCCCAGGCCGCGTGGCTCGTGGTGGTCTCGCCCTCGGCGAGGTACGCCAGCACGAGGTCCTCCAGCGTCACCTCGTGCACCGTCCACTCCGGAGAGAGGACATCGCCGCCCGTACGGACCAGGAGCGTTGACTGCCGGGCGGTGTGGCTCGCCCGGACCACGGCCTCGACCCCCTCGATCGGTTCGCCGCCGTGCCGGGGCCCGACCAGCTGCCGGTGTGCGGCGACCAGGTCGTCGACCGCGCCCGCCAGGTGCACCCGGGCGGCCTGCAGCACGACCAGGTAGTCGCAGACCCGTTCCAGGTCGGCCAGCAGATGCGAGGAGAGCAGCACGGTCGTCTCGGAGTCGGCGACGCTGCCCATCAGCGACTGCAGGAACTCCCGGCGCGCCAGTGGATCAAGGCTGGCGACCGGTTCGTCGAGGAGCAGCAGCCGGGGCCGCTTCGCGAGCGCGAGCGCCAGCGCGACCTGCGCCCGCTGGCCGCCGGACAGCTTGCCGACGGGAAGCTTCGGCGGGATGCCGAGCTGGGCCAGCCGGTTGCGGGCGAGCGCCCCGTCCCAGCGCTTGTTCATCCGGCGGCCCAGCTCCACCAGCTCGGCCGCGGTGAAGTCCCGGTAGAGCGGGGTGTCCTGGGCGACGAAGCCGATCTCGGGCAGCACCGACGGGTTGGTGTACGGCGTTTCACCGAAGATCCGCACCGCGCCGGCGTCCGGCCGCAGCAGGCCGACCGCGAGGTGCAGCAGGGTGCTCTTGCCGGCACCGTTGGGGCCGACGAGGGCGGCGATCCGCCCAGCGGGCAGGCGCAGCGAGCAGTCCCGCAGCGCCCAGGTCCTTCCGTACCGTTTGCCGAGCTGCTCGGCCTCCAGCGCGATCTCCATCGGCTGTCCTCTCATCCTGCTGAGGCGGGTTCGGCGCGCGTCGTGCCGGCCCGCATGGTGGTCTCGACCAGGGCGGTGACGTCTTCCGGGGTGAGTCCTGCGGCGCGGGCGCGGTGCAGCCAGGCCACCAGCTCCTCGCGAAGCTCGGTCTGATCGGCCAGCGACGAGCCGGCGAGGGTCCGGCGGACGAAGGTGCCGACGCCGGGGCGTCCTTCGACCAGACCTTCGATCTCCAGCTCGCGGTACGCCTTGAGCACCGTGTTCGGGTTGATGGCCAGCGACTGCGCGACGTCGCGGACCTTCGGCAACTGGTCGCCAGGCGTCAGCAGCCCCACCCGCAGGGCCTGTTTGACCTGCTGGATCAGCTGCACATAGGTGTTCACCTTGGACCGGCCGTCCAGTACGAACTCGATCACGCGACGCCCTTCTATTGTCCTACGACAGTAGGACTATAGAACAGGACAGCCGTGAACGAAGCCCCTGTGGAGGATCGGACGTGTCGGAGGGAGGCCGTACCGTCTCGGCCGTGGGCATCCTGACCGACTACTTCGCGGCGAGTCCCGAGCAGGCGCTGGCCGCCACCGACACCGGACCCGGCGACGAGCTGGCCCCGCTCCGGTGCAAGTTCCTCGAGCCGACGGTGCTGGTCGGCAGGCTGTGGGCGGCGATCAGGCACGGCGACCTCGACCTGGCGGTGGAGGACTTGTCCACCGACGAGGCGCGGGTCGACGGCAACGACGACGAGGGCCCGTACCTGCTCCGGCTCAAGCCAGCGTTCGTCAGCGAGCTTGCGGCGCTTCAGGACGAGCGGATGGACGACGTCGCCGCGGCGTGGCGGACCGCCGAGGAGTGGATGGGTGAGCCGGACGCGAAGCTCGTCGCCGAGATCGTGGGGGAGCTGCGGCGGGTGGCCCGACGGGCGGTTGCCGACGGCGTCCACGCGTACTGCTGGATCTGCCTCTGATCAGGGCAGCGGGTGACGCGCCCTGGGGAGGGCCGGGGTGGAACACCATGGGTCGCTCCTGGGGGGAAAGGGACCCATGGTGTTCCACGTATACCGGCTGACCGTCGATCAGTCGAAGGCCGCGTCCAGGATGTCCAGGCCACGGGCCAGCTCGTCGTCCGAGATGACCAGCGGAGGCAGGAAGCGCAGCACGTTGCCGTACGTGCCGCAGGTGAGGGTGAGCAGACCGGCGGCGTGGCAGGCCGCCGAGATCGCCGCCGTGGCGGCCGGATCCGGGGTGAGGGTGCCCGGCTGCACGATCTCCACGGCGAGCATCGCGCCCCGGCCGCGTACCTCGGCGACGCGCGGGTCGCGGGCGGCGATCGCGCGCAGCCGGTCGACCATGACGGTGCCGATCCGCCGGGCGGCGGCGGCCAGGTCCAGCTCGTGCATGGTCTCGATGGCGGCCAGGGCCGCCGTGCAGGCGATCGGGTTGCCCCCGTACGTGCCGCCGAGCCCGCCGACGTGCACCGCGTCCATCAGCTCCGCCCGGCCGGTCACGGCGGCGAGGGGGAGGCCGCCGGCGATGCCCTTGGCCAGGGTGATCAGGTCCGGCTCGACGCCCTCGTGCTGACAGGCGAACCAGTCGCCGGTCCGGCAGAACCCGGTCTGGATCTCGTCGGCGACGAAGACCACCCCGCTGGCCGTCGCCCACTCGCGCAGCGCCGGCAGGAACCCCTCGGCCGGTACGACGAAACCGCCCTCGCCCTGGATCGGCTCGATCAGCAGCGCGGCCACGTTCTCGGCGCCGACCTGCTTCTCGATCATCTCGATCGCCCGGGCCGCCGCGGTCGCCCCGTCGAGCCCGCCGTCGCGCAGCGGGTAGGACATCGGCACCCGGTAGATCTCCCCGGCGAACGGCCCGAACCGGTGCTTGTACGGCATGTTCTTCGCGGTGAGCGCCATGGTCAGGTTGGTCCGACCGTGGTACGCGTGGTCGAAGACCACCACCGCCGGCCGCCCGGTGGCGTGCCGGGCGATCTTGACGGCGTTCTCCACCGCCTCGGCCCCCGAGTTGAACAGCGCCGAGCGCTTCTCGAAGTCGCCCGGGGTCAGCGCGTTGAGCTGCTCGCAGACCGCCACGTACGACTCGTACGGGGCGACCATGAAGCAGGTGTGGGTGAAGCGCTCGACCTGCGCCTTCACCGCCTCGACCACCCTGGGCGCGGAGTTGCCCACGTTGGCGACCGCGATGCCGGCGGCGAAGTCGATCCACTCCCGCCCGTCGACGTCGGTGATCGTGCCGCCACCCGCGCGGTCCACGTAGGAGGTGATGGTGCTGCCGACGCCCCGGGCGACGGCCGCCCCCCGGCGCTTGTGCAGCTCGTCGGACGATGCCATTGGTCAGCCCTCGATGTTGTGCATGACGTGCTTGATCCGGGTGTAGTCCTCCAGGCTGTAGACCGAGAGGTCCTTGCCGTGCCCGGAGTGCTTGAAGCCGCCGTGCGGCATCTCGGAGACGAACGGAATGTGGGTGTTCACCCAGACGCAGCCGAAGTCGAGGCGGCGGGTCATCCGCATCGCCCGCCCGTGGTCCTTCGTCCAGACCGAGGCCGACAGGCCGTAGTCCACGCCGTTGGCCCAGCGCACCGCCTCGTCCTCGTCGGAGAAGCGCTGCACGGTGATGACCGGCCCGAACACCTCGTCCTGGATGATCTCGTCCTGCTGGCGTACGCCGGAGACCACGGTCGGGGCGTAGAAGTAGCCGCGCTCGCCCACCTGTGAGCCCCCGGTCTCGACGTTCGCGTGGTCCGGCAGCCGGTCCACGAACCCGCGTACCCGGGTGAGCTGGTTGGCGTTGTTCAGCGGGCCGTAGAGCACGTCCTCGTCGTCCGGCGCGCCGGTCTTCGTGTTCCGGGCCTGCTCGGCGAGGGCCGCCACGAAGTCGTCGTAGATGCCGGGGCCGGCGAGGACCCGGGTGGCGGCGGTGCAGTCCTGGCCGGCGTTGAAGTAGCCGCCGACCGCGATCGCCTCAGCCGCCGCCGCGATGTCGGCGTCGTCGAAGATCACCACCGGGGCCTTGCCGCCCAGCTCCAGGTGGGTCCGCTTCAGGTCGGGCGCCGCCGCGGCGGCGACCTCCATGCCGGCCCGGGTCGAGCCGGTGATCGACACGAACTGCGGGGTCGGGTGGGCGACCAGGGCGCGGCCGGTGTCCCGGTCGCCGCAGACCACGTTGAACACGCCCGGCGGGAGGAACTCGGACGCGATCTCGGCCAGCAGCAGCGTCGACACCGGCGTGGTGTCCGACGGCTTGAGCACCACCGTGTTGCCGGCGGCGAGGGCCGGGGCGATCTTCCAGACCGCCATCATCAGCGGGTAGTTCCACGGCGTGACCTGGGCGCAGACGCCGATCGGCTCGCGCCGCACGTACGACGTGTGGCCGGCCATGTACTCGCCCGCCGAGCGCCCCTCCAGCAGGCGGGCCGCGCCGGCGAAGAAGCGGAACTGGTCCACCGCCGGCGGCAGCTCCTCGTCGGCGGTGAGCTGGCGGGGCTTGCCGGTGTTGCGTACCTCGGCGTCGACCAGTTCGGCCGCCCGGGCCTCCACCGCGTCGGCGAGCTTGAGCAGCGCCTTCTGCCGCTCGCCGGGGGTGGCGTCCCGCCAGCTCTCGAACGCCGTGGCGGCGGCCTTCATCGCCGCGTCCACGTCCGCCGCCCCGGAGACCGGCGCCTGGGCGAACACCTCGCCCGTACAGGGGTCGACCAGATCGGCGTAGCCGCCGTCCACCGGGTCGACGTACTCGCCGTTGACGAAGTTGCGCAGCTGCTGCTGATCGCTCATCAGAAGTCTCCGAGGGGTGGCCGGGGGTAGAGTCAGCGGAGGTTATCGCAATCTGACTGCCATCTTGGCTACTGAATTCGCGGCAGACAAGGGTTTGAGCAACTGTTTCCGCGCGAGCCGGGGTGGTCTACGCTGCCGAACGTGGAGCCGAGAGCCTTCTTCGTCGCCGGCCGCCCCGCCCACGGTGCGGACGAGCTGACCGTCACCCATCCGTACGACGGCCGGACGGTGGGGCGTACCACCCTCGCCACGCCCGACCAGGTCGAAGCCGCCGTCGCGGCAGCCGCCCGGGTGGCCGCGGAGGCCGCGGCCCTGCCCGCGCACGTCCGGGCCGCCGCCCTGGACCACGTCTCCCGCCGGCTCGCCGAACGGGCCGACGAGGTCGCGGCACTGATCACCGCCGAGAACGGCAAGCCGGTCAAGTGGGCGAAGGCCGAGGTGGGACGGGCCGTCTCCACCTTCCGGTGGGCGGCCGAGGAGGCCCGGCGCTTCTCCGGCGAGCTGCAACGCCTCGACACCGACCCGGCGGCCACCGGGCGCATCGCGCTGGTCCGGCGGGTGCCCCGCGGCCCCGTGCTGGGCATCGCGCCGTTCAACTTCCCGCTCAACCTCGTCGCGCACAAGGTCGCCCCGGCGATCGCCGTCGGCGCGCCCATCATCGTCAAGCCCGCGCCGGCCACCCCGCTGTCGGCGCTGCTGCTCGGCGAGATCCTGGCCGAGACCGGGCTACCCGAGGGGATGTTCTCGGTGCTGCCGCTGCCCAACGAGCGGGCCGCCGAACTGGTCGCCGACCCGCGGCTGCCGGTGGTGTCGTTCACCGGCTCCGGGCCGGTCGGCGCGGCCATCCGGCGGGCCGCCCCGGAGAAGCACGTGACCCTGGAACTGGGCGGCAACGCGGCGGCGGTGATCTGCGAGGACTGGGCGTCCGACGAGGACCTGACCTTCGCCGCGCACCGCATCGCCACCTTCTCCAACTACCAGGCCGGGCAGTCCTGCATCGCCGTGCAGCGGGTCTACGTGCACGAATGGATCTACGACGGGTTCCTGCCCCGACTGGTCGCCGCGGTGCAGGAACTGCGCACCGGGGACCCGACCTCGGAGCTGACCGACGTCGGGCCGCTGGTCTCCGTCGAAGCCGCGGAACGGGTCGAGGCGTGGGTGGACGAGGCGGTCGCCGCCGGGGCCACCATCGAGGTCGGTGGCCGCCGGGAGGGCGCCACCTACCCGCCGACCGTGCTGTCCGGCGTGCCGGCCTCCGCGAAGGTCTCCCGGGAGGAGGTCTTCGGGCCGGTGCTGGTGGTCGCCCCGGTCACCGACGACCAGGCCGCGTTCGCCGCGGTCAACGACTCCGCGTACGGGTTGCAGGCCGGCGTGTTCACCCACCGGCTGGATGTCGCGTTCGCCGCCGCCCGGACACTCGAGGTCGGCGGGGTGATCGTCGGCGACGTGCCGTCGTACCGGGCCGACCAGATGCCGTACGGCGGGGTGAAGGGGTCCGGCGTCGGGCGGGAAGGACTGCGCAGCGCGATGGAGGACTACACCGAGCCGCGGGTCATGGTGCTGACCGGGCTGGCGCTGTAGCGTCTCGGCGCGTGGAGCAGTCAGCGTGGGACGAGGTCGCCGCGGCCGTCGCCGCCGCGCCGTACCCGGTCGAGGTGCTGCCCGCCGAGCCGGCCCGGGCGTCGGCCTGCCTGGCCGCACTGGAGATCACCACGCGGTCCTGGCTCGGTGCGGTGGTGGCCAACACCGGCGGTCTGCTGGTCGACCACGGCTGGCTGCGCGTGCTCGGCAGCGGGCACGCCGGCCTGCCCGACGTGGCGACCGAGTCCGACCCCGGCCAGGGCTTGGTCGTCATCGGGTACGACGTGCTGGGCGGCCGGTTCGCCTGGGCGCAGGGCCAGCCCGGGGCGAGGCCGACCGTGCACTACTTCGGGCCCGACGACCTCGGCTGGCTCGACCTGGAGCAGGGGTACGCCGACTGGCTGTACGCCGTGCTCGCCGGGTCGCTCACCGACTTCTACGACACCCTCCGCTGGCCCGGCTGGCAGCCCGAGGTCGCCGCGCTCGCGCTCGATCAGGCGATCAGCGCCTGGCCGCCGCCGTTCAGCAAGGAGGGCAAGGACCTCTCCGTGGTGTCGCGGCAGGCCGTGCCGCTGGCCGAGGCGGTGTCGTTCTACCAGGACATGGCCCGGCAGCTCGGCTCCTGACGGCACTCACCAGGTGCCGTCGTCGCGTACCCGCGCGGGGGCCCGGCCCAGCAGCAGGGTGGTGAGGGCGGCGTCGATGTCCGGGCCGAGGAACCACTCGCCGGCCTGGTCGAGCGCGAAGATCCGGCCGTGCTCGTCAACCGCGATGATGCTGTCCCCCCGCTCGGTGCCCAGGGGGAAGAGCCGTACGCCGAGCACCCCGCCGAAGTCCGCGAGAGTGTCGGCGGTGTGCGCAATGTGGGGTGGACGGATGTTGAAGCGAGATATCCAGACCTGGGCTCCCGGGCCTTTGCGTCCGGTTATGAGCCCCGGGAACGCCGTGAGGGCCGACACGGCGGCCGGGAACACCGCATGCGAGTGTCTCCTGCTGGCCACGGCGGCCACCTCGCGGACGGCGGCGGCGGCCAGTACCTCGTTGCCGAAGTGAGGACGCCAGCCGGCAAGCACCAAGGCATCGGCGACGTGACGCGGAAAGCGCCCGGGCTCCGGATCGACCTGTGGCTCCGAGAGCCACTCCTCTGTGTACGCGAGGTCCGACCAGGGCAGCGCGTTGAAGTGCACCAGGAAGTTGATGCACGAGTCACAGGGGAGCTTCGCCGGCCCGCCGAACGCGTCGCCCGCCTCACGAATCCGAAAGAACTCGATCCGGCTGTTACGGAGCATTCCCTTGGCCTCTTGCAGAGTAAGCGGGGCTAGGCCGTCGGCAGCCCTCTGGTGGTCCCGTTCGTGCAGCACGTCGGAGACGACGATCATCTCGGCGTGCCGCTCGCCGCCGCGTACGAGGTGACCAGGAGACAGATCGTCCAGGTAGGACCGCACCAGCGGGTGATGGTGCAGCTCGACGTCGCCCTTGGCGCCGTGGGCCACGTGCATCCGGCCGTCAAGGGTGAGGTGCGCGGCGGCACCGGGCGTGGGGAGCCGGCTGAGCTCGCGGAGCAGTTGGCTGGCGGGGTCGACCGTGCGTGGTGCGCGCGGCCCGGGCGGCCGGCGCTGGCGGAAGAGCTGCACTACCGCGGGGAACGGCAGGCGCGGCCAGGTCGACACCTCGCCGGTCTCCTTGTCCACAACGGTCGTGGGCAGGTCACCGGGGTGGGCGCGGACGTCCGGAGACACGGTGGAGGTGATCAGGTAACCCAGGTCGAACTCCTCAACGAGCGGCGTGCACGGGAATCCCAAGCGCTCGGAATCCCGCTGTGCCCAGACGGCTCCGAGTTGTTCGGCCTGCTGTCGCTCGATCACAGCCTGAAACTACCGGACCCCACGGATTCGGTGGCGCCCGGTATGGTCTGCCCTACCGACGGTGACGGGGAGGGCGGCGGTGGCCGAGACTGCGGACCGGGACGCCAATCGCGCGCTGCGTGCGCGGTTCGACGAGGTGTACGGCCAGTACCAGCGACTTCGCTCCGGACTGGACGAACTCCAGCACAAGCTCGCGGAGCTGCGGGTGACGGAGCGCTCGGACGACGGGCAGGTCACCGCGGTGGTCGGGGCCCGGGGTGAGCTGATCAGCGTTGACGTCTCGGCTGCGGTCTTCCACGACCGGGACGCCAAGGCGCTGAGCCGGAAGATCACCACAACGGTCCTGCGGGCTTCCGCCGCCGCGGTGGCGGCCACCCGCGAGCTGGTGGCGAGCTACCTGCCGCCCGGCTCGCCGTCGGTGGAGTTCCTGCGTACGAACGACTTCGGGGCCCTGCTCGGCAGGGCGGACGCCGTGCTGTCCAGTGGAGAGTGACGGCGGTGGCCGACGGGCAGATCTGGCTCGACCCTGACCGTGCCCGCCGGGGCGGCGCCGACCTGAGCCTGGCGGGGGAAGCGGTCACCGCTTCCCGGCGCGAGGTCGGCGACGCGATCGCCGAGGCGAGTGCCCAGCGACCATGGGGCCGCGACGACATCGGCGTCGCCTTCGAGAAGCAGTACCGCGGCTACGAGGAGACGCTGCTGAAGGCATGGGAGGTCCTGGGCCGTTCCCTGCAACGGCTGGGCGCCGACGTGGTCCGCTCGGTGGTGGCCACCGTCGAGACCGACCAGAGCAACGCCCAGCAGCTCGGCGAGATCCCGCACCAGCACCGCAACCCGCATCGGCACTGGCGCTGACCTTCGGAGGATCCGCGCGTGACTCTGCTGCCCAGCCCGATCCCGCATCCGCTCGACTACTGCCCCTGGGACGTTCCCGGCTGGATCTACGAGGCGCTCGACTGGGTCGTCGGAGTGGAATGGCCGGACGGGAACGAGCGGGCGGTCTGGGACCTCGCCGACCAGTGGTACGGCGTGGCGGACGTGCTCGGCATTCCGCGGAACGACGCGACCACCGCAGCGGACGAGGTGCGCAGCGGCTACGGCGGTGTCGGCCTGGTGGCGGAGACCTTCGACATCGCCTGGCACAAGCTCGCGGACGGCGAGGACGCTCCGCTGCACGCCGTGCTCGCCTTCACCGGCGAGCTGGGCAGCGTCGTCGAGTCCTGCGGCTGCGACATCGAGGGCGCCAAGCTGGAGGCCTGGATCGAGCTGGGCATCCTGGTCGTCGAGCTGCTCTCGTTGGCGGTGCTGACCGTGGTCACCGCCGGCGTGGCTTCGCCAGCCGTCGGTGCGGCCACCACGGCCAGCCGGATCGCCGTACAGCAGATCTTCAAGCGGCTGGTGGCGCAGTTGGCCCGCAAGGCCGTCAAGGAGGGGCTGAAGGAGGCCGGTGAGCGGGCCGCGAAGGAGGCCGTCAAGAGCGGTGCACGCGGGTTGGCCCGACGCGCCGTCGTCGGCGGCCTCGTCGAGGCCGGGCAGGAGGCCGGCACCAACCTTGCGACGCAGGCGTACCAGAACTCCACCGGCCGCCGCGACGGCCTGGATCTGACCGACGTGGGGATGTCGGGGCTCGGCGGCTTCGCCGGCGGCGCGGCGGCCCCCCTCGCCAGCCTGGGCGGGCACGCGCACGGACGCTTCACGCAGATCGGCGAGCACCTCGGCCGGGAGATGGCCGGCGAGACCCTGGCCGAGAGCGCCGCCGGTCTGGCCACCGGGCAGGGGGTATCGCTGGAGGACCTGGCCCGGGCCGCGGCCTCCGGGGTCAGTGGGTCGGCCACCGGCCAGGCCGACGCGGCGATGCACCACCGCCTCGACGGCAAGCTGGCGGGTCTCGCCGCGCAGCCGGTGGACCTCACCCTGCCACCGCCCGACGTCAGCGACGCGGCCGGAACCATCCCGACCCAGCGGGCGCCCGGCCTGCTCGAGCCGGCGACCGCCGGACAGGTCGATCCCGTTCATCATTCCGCTGCGGTGGCCGACGCCCCGCCCGCCGAGGGAGTTCCGGCGGAGCACCGACAGCCGGCTTCCCAACCGGATTCATCGGCGACCGACCTCGTGCCGCCCTCGCTGCGGGCGGACGCAGACCTGGGCCCGCACCGGCTTCGCGACGAGGCGCTGGCCAGCCCCACGCTTTCCTCGGTGACCGTCGAGTCGCCCGTCCCGGCCACTCATCCCGTGGCCACCGACCCCAGACTCGGCCCCGTTCACACCCCCTCGACGGCGGACCTCGGCACGCCGAGCCAGCCGACTCCGGCCCAGGCGAACGCGACGCAGACGGTGGCGAGCGGAATCCTGCCCGTCGCCCCGCAGCCCAACGGGCCATCGCCGACCCCCGCAGATCGCTTGTCGACCGGCCCGGTGGCGCCGCAACCCGGGCCGCTGACCGCGCCCTCGCCTCACCCGCACGCGCGACCCGCCGCCGACCTGGCCCCGGGCCCGTCGGTGACCGGCCCGGACATCCGGCCAACCCCGAATCCCCGATTTCCCCAGTTGGAGGCGCTGGCTCCGGCACCACACCGTCCCGCGCACGAACCGTCGCCGGCCCTGCCGGGGCCGTTCGATCCGCTACCGCCGCGCCGGAGCACTCCCGAGGAGCGGGCCGCCCGTCTCGCCGCCGACCGGGAAGGCCTCGACAGACGTCGCTACCAGAGCTACTTCCAGTCGCAACGGGAGTGGTACGAGGAGAACCGACGCCAGCAGCGAGCGGAGTGGCTTCACGAGCGTGCCGACTACCACGAAGTGCAGGCCAACGAGTGGGACGCTCAAGCCGCGGAATGCAGGCGTGCCGGCCGTGAATTGCTCGCGGAGCGGTATCGCCGGGAAGCGTACGAGTCAAGCAAGGAAAGCTACGAGCTGCGCGAACTGGCCCGGCAGGTGCTCGCGGGTGCGGTAGTGCCGGACGAGGTGCGGATCGAGCTACCGTCCGACTTCGACCGGATCAATGACGACGTCGCCGAGCTGGCGTTCGGTGCGGTGGAGACGTCGGATCGCTCGGCCCTGACCGGTGACGGACACCCGCCGCCGATCGACCGCTCCCGTCGCTACGGAATACGCGGTGGCCTGCGACCGCCGCTCGCGCTGCATCAGACCGACCTGGAGCGGCAGATGCCGCGTAACCCGGACGGCAGCGTGGTGCGTACCGCTGATCCCCGGTACGGAGGCTGGTTCCAGCTCGCCAACGACGGTGGTCCGCAGGCGGACGCGACGCGGGGGATCAACTGCCTCGACTGCACCCTGTCGCTCTACGAAACCTGGATGCACGGCCGGCCCCGGGTCGCCGCACCGCGTACCTTCGACGGCTACCTGCAAGGGGACGTCCTCAGGCCGGTCGACGGCGAGCTGGACGGGCCGATGCGGGTGGAGCAGGTCACCGGCGGCTGCTTCCAGGACCTGTCCATCGGGCCCGAGCCGATGACTCCCCTGGAGGCGCGGCAGCGGGTCGAGCGCGGCTACCGCGACCTGCACTGGCAGTTGCTCGGCGGTGGGCACGGCAGCTACGCCTTCCTCGTCACACATTACGAAGGCGGCGGTTCACACGCCTGGGTGGCGTTGAACCAGAACGGCACCGTGCTCTACGTGGACCCCCAGAACGGCGCCGTCTGGGACCGCCCGCTCTACACGCACAGCGGGGTGCCCCACCCGCACAACATGGTCGGGATCGACGCGCTGGTGCTCGGCCCGGACGGCCAACCGATGCCGCTGGCCAACCGCCCGCCGGGTGTCTGCAACGTGCTGCCCCCGCTCTGGGAGCGACCTGAGCCGCCTGAGCCGCCGGAGCCGCCGGAGCCGCCGAGGCCGTACGAGGGCGAGGGCGATCCGCCGGACTTCAACCACGTGTACCTGCTGGGCGAGGACACGACGTTCCACCGGGGCGGCGACACGTCACCGACCGGCAGCGTGGCCGCCGCTGATCCGAACGACGCGGTACGGAAGGCCCACCTCGACGCCCACGCCGAGCGGATAGCCGCCGGGCTCTTCGTTCGGGACGCGGTTGCCGCCAGCGGAAGCCTGGAGGAGGTCTTCGCCGCCGGGGTGACGCCGGTCGAGTTGGCGCAACACGTCGACGCGCCGACGCTGCGGCGGCTGCAGCCGGGACTGGACGAGGCGGCGGCCGACGATGTGGCGCGGCTGCTCGGCGAACCGCGGGTCCAGCAGATGCTCGACCAGACCTGGGAGGCGCCGCCACGCGGTGAACCGCTGCTGGCGGAGGCGCTGGTGCGCCGACTGGCGCAACATCCCGACTTGGCCCAGATGGTCCTCTCAACCCCGGAATTGGCGAAGTCACTGCTCGCCAGACCGGTGACGCTGCATCAGTTGGCGCGTGATCAGGAGGCGATCGATGTTCTCGGTGACGTCCTACGGGACATAGCCGAGTTGGGTCCGGAAGCGTTGACTTGCGATCAGGATCCGGTGCCAGCTCCGACGCCGCTGACCTCCGAACAACAGGCAATAAGCGCTGCCTTGCGCAGCCGTAGGCAGCGACCCCTGCAACTCGGCTTCGACCAGGCTCGCAAGGATGACGAAGGCTACCGGCTGGCCTACCTTGAGAAGCTCTACGCCGATGCGGCTGAAGCACAGTTGCAGCTGAACCACCTTGCGACCCAGGTCGCGGGTGATTGCGGATACCCGGGCTGGCGAACCGAGCCGAAGAAGCGCGAGCGGGTGATGGACAAGCTGATCGAGTATCGCAACGACGCGTCTCAGTTGAAGGATATGGCTGGCGCGAAAGTGGAATTCGACCATCTCGACGACCTCTATCGAGCGCTGAGTCAGTTGGCCGGTGATCCGACGGTGCGAGTACTCAGCATCAAGGATCGGTTCCGATCGCCGCAGAGCAGTGGGTATCGCGACGTGTTGGTCAACTTGGACATGCCGAACGGGCATGTTGCAGAACTGCGGCTGCAGCTCCGTTCGGTGGAGCGCGTGGCGAGGTGGGAGCATGCCCTGTACGAGGTCCGGCGGGATCTAGAGACTCTGTCAGAGTCCGATGGACAGCCTCTGACGAAGGTGGAGAAGGCGATCCGGGACGGCCTGCTCCGGCGGGCGCAGGACGCCTACCAGAGAGCGCTTGACGAGGGACTCGAAAGGATGTCGAAGCGGTGGCAGGAGTGACGGGTATGAGAAGACTGCCCAGGTTCTTCGAGTACTACGGCTCTTCGGTCAAGCTTGTCGAGACACCTGACGGCGGTGTTGCCGGATGGCGTCTGTCCGATGACACCGGCGGCTGGGAGCCGGCCAACAACCTTATCGACAAAGCCCTCTTCGCCGGCGGTGGAGAGGAGATCTACGAGATCTCTCGGGAGGATTTCATCTGGCTCACCGAGCAGGAGCGCGGCCGGCATCTGGACGGGGAGGGGCCTGTCTTCGTTCTCTATAAGACCGTGGAGGCGCTTCAGGACACCATTCGGACGGAGCGCCGTTACCCCACACCTAAGGAGCAGGCGCTGATCGCGGGCATCCGGCGGAGGACGTTCGTGATGTTCGAGGAGCAGTTGCAGCAGGCCGGCGACCCCGGCGCCGACCCGACCATCGCCTCCGCCACCTCCTGACCGCAGGCCACCCGAAATGCGCCGCGACCGAGTCGGGCGCGGGAGCACAGCCGTGAGCTGACCGTCGCTGGCTACGGTGAGCGGATGACAGGTTCGCCGAATCGGCAGCAGGTCTCCTTCTGGGTGGTGGGGGTTCTGCTCGGGCTGGTGATCGGATGGCTCACCATCGGTGGGGTCGCCGGTATCGCGCTGGGCATCGGCCTCGGGGTGGCTTTCGGGGTCGCCGTCGGCCGGGCCGGCCGGCGGCCGGGCCGGCGGTGACGCCCGGCAACCCGACCGAGGGAGCCCAGGGGCGCGGGAAGCAGCCGGCCCGGGCGGCCACGCCCGGGCGGGTTCCGTACGTGCCGCCGGCCGACGTCGCGGAGGCGCTGCGCGTACAGGAGGAGTTGCGGTCGCGGGTGGATCTGGTCGGGCCGGGTCCGACCGCGCCCGCGACGGTGGCCGGCCTCGACGTGGCGTACGCGGAGAGCGGTGACCGGCTCGCGGCGGCCGTCACGGTGCTCGACGCCGCCACCCTGGCCGTGGTCGACGAGGCGGTGAGCGTGGGCCGCCCCGCCTTCGGGTACGTGCCGGGGCTGTTCGCGTTCCGCGAGCTGCCGGCGCTGCTGGACGCCCTGGACCGGCTGACCGTCCGGCCCGAGCTGCTGGTCTGCGACGGGCACGGGCTGGCGCACCCGCGCCGGTTCGGGTTGGCCTGCCATCTCGGCCTGGTCACCGGCCTGCCCGCGCTCGGGGTGGGGAAGACGCCACTGGTCGGCGAGTGGGTGGAGCCGGGTCCGCTGCGCGGCGACTGGAGTGCGCTGCGGGACGGTGGTGAGGTGGTCGGCCGGGTGCTGCGTACCCGGGACGGGGTCAAGCCGGTGTTCGTCAGCGTCGGTCACCGGATGGGCCTGGACAACGCCGTGGACCGGGTGCTGGCGTTGACGCCGCGGTACCGGCTGCCCGAGACCACCCGCACCGCCGACCGGTTGTGCCGCCAGGCCCTGGCCGCCGCCCCGGCCTGACTCCCGCCGCGCGGAACGCGACCGCCCGAGGAAGACCGCCGGACCGCCGGACCGCCAGGGGAAGGTGATCATGCGGGCATCGGGAGCCGTCTCGATGATGGACGGGGTGCTCCGGGGTGTCGCGGCACACATGCGGAGCGCTCAATGGGCGGGGGTCACTCCGGCCCGGTAGTACCCTACCGGCGGACCCGGCAGGGGTGGATTCGGTGAGGTGGGGATGTCGGTGAGGCGGCACGCGACGCGGGTGGCCACGGTCGGCGCGATGCTGGGCGGCCTGCTGGCCGTCGGGGCGTCCCCGGCGCTGGCCGACGGCGACCGGGTGGAGGTGCGCGCGGCGAGCAGCTTCACGGTCGGCGGGTCTCCGGGCACCGTAGCGGTCGAGGTGCGCAAGCGCACCGACGGCTGCGTCATGCTCCGCACCGGGCTGGGGTTGCGGCTGGACGGCGTCCGGCCCGAGCAGGTCCAGGTGCAGGTGAACAGTGACGGCCGGTGGTGGCCGGTGCCGCTCTCGGGTGGCTCCGGCGCGGTCGCCACGGCCCGTACCTCGCCGGCCGACCCGACCCTCTGCGAGGGCAAGAGCAGGACGGTCCGCTACCGGGTCGCCTTCCTGGCCGGCGCGCCCGGCGGTCGGCTGACCGTGGTCGGCGAGGCGACCACCGCCGTCGGCCGGCTGATCGGGCGGGCCGCCACCGCGGCGCGGGTGGTGGGTGGGGCGAAGGCCGCGTCGCCCTCGCTGACGCCGACCCGGAAGCCTTCCCCGACCCCGAGCGCCGAGGCGACCCCGCCGGGCGCCGACGACACCAGCTCGGCCGTGGCCGCCGCGCTCGACCCGGCCGCCGGGGCCAGCTCCGCCGCGGCCGACAGTTCCTCCGGAGGTTCCCCCATCATGTGGTTCGGCATTCTGCTGGTGCTCGTCGGCGCCGCCCTGATCGCGCTGCTGGTCCGGCGCAACCGCGCGGAGAAGGTGGACGAGCAGGCGGGCTACCCGCAGATGCCGCTGCCGCGCAGCGCCGGCGGCACCACGTACCGCTCCGGCGCCGGACAGGTGTACGGGCAGCAGCCGCCCACCCCGACCGTCTACGGCGGGTCCGTGCCGCCCCGGCCGGCCGGCAACGTGTACGGCGGGCCGGCCGCCACGACCGACCGGCCGGGTGGCGAGCCGCCCGCCGCCGGCCCGGATGCCACCAGCGTGCTACCCCGCCCGCCCCGCTGAGCCCGCGTCCCGCCGCTCGGGGGGCGTTACGGTGACGGAGTGTGGCGACGACCCGTCTCCGCGCCGCTGGCCGGTGCCGTTGGTGCCGACCACGGTGCCGGTGCCGGTTCGCCGATAAGATCGCCTGCGCCGGGTGGCACCGCCGACCGGTGAGACCGCATACGTGGAAGGAGCCGCGCTGTGGCCCTGGACCCGCAGTTGCTCGAGATCCTCGCCTGCCCGGACACACACCACGCCCCGCTCGACTACGACGCCCGGGCGCAGACGCTGACCTGCACCGAGTGCGGCCGGATCTTCGAGGTGCGGGACGACGTACCGGTGCTGCTGCTGGACGAGGCGCGCGGCGGGCCCGCGGCGGAGGACGCCCGCGGCGGCTCCGCGACGCAGCCGTGATGGAGGGTACGGCCGGGGTCAGCGGGCACCGGCACGCCGACGAGTCGCTGCTGGACAACCCCGATCTGCTGGCCGAGCAGGATCCGGGCGGCATGCTCCGGTTCACCGCCTCCGCAGGCGCCCAGGTGCGCGAGTCGGCGGCGCTGGCCGCCGAGGCGAACCTGACCGTGCTGGCCGACGAGGGCCGCCCCCGGGCGGTCGTCATCGCCGGCATCGGCACCGCCGGGCGTACCGGTGACGTGCTGGCCACGGTGGCCGGGCCGCGCTGCCCGGTGCCGGTGATCCCGCACCGCAGCGCCGGCGTGCCGGGCTGGGTGGGCGCGGCGGACGTGGTCATCGCGGTGAGCGCCTCCGGGCGCAGCCCCGAGGCGCTGGGCGCCGCCGAGGCCGCGCACCGGCGGGGCGCCCGCCTGGTCGCGGTCGGCGCCCCGGACTCGCAGCTCCAGTCGGTGGCCGAGCGGGCCCGGGCGCCCTTCATCCCGGTGCCCCGGCGGGCCCCGGCCCGGGCCAGCCTTTGGGCGCTCACCGTGCCGGTCCTGCTGGCCGCCCGTACGCTCGGGCTGGTGAAGGTCAATGAGGCGGACCTGGCCGAGACGGCGGCCCGGCTGGACGCGGACGCCGACCGGTGCCGCCCCACCGCCGAGTCCTTCGTCAACCCGGCGAAGTCCCTCGCGCTGGGCCTGGCCGGCTCGATCCCGATCGTCTGGGGCTCGTCCCCGCTGGCCACGGTGGCCGCCCGCCGGTTCGGCGACACGCTCTCCGCCAACGCCCGCTACCCGGTGGTCACCGGGGCGCTGGGCGAGGCGGGTCGGGGCCGGGTCGGCCTGCTCGACGGCGTGTTCGGCGGCCTCGCCGAGGGGGAGCGGGACATCTTCGCCGACCCGGACGAGGCGGGCGGCGACACCACCCGGCTGCGGCTGGTGCTGCTGCGGGACGGCGGGCTCAACGCGGAGGACGACACCGACGAGCCCCTCGCGGTGGAGGAGCGCCGGGCCGACGCCGTGCAGACCCTCGCCGAGCGGCGCGGGGTGCGCTGCGACGTGGTGACCGCCGAGGGCGGGTCCGCGCTGGAGCGGCTCGCCTCGCTGATGGCGGTGCCCGACTTCGCGTCGGTCTACCTCGCCCTGGCGCACGGGCTGGACCCGATGGCCGTCCCGGCCATCACGGAGATGAAGGAGCTGGCCAACCAGTGAGCGAGCGAAGCGAGGCGGCGGCGTGAGCGCCAACGGTGGGACGAGGGCGATCATCGCCGCCCTGGCGGCGAACGTCGGCATCGCCGTCACCAAGTTCATCGCGTTCCTGCTGACCGGCTCCTCGTCGATGCTGGCCGAGTCGATCCACTCGGTCGCCGACTCCGGCAACCAGGGCCTGCTGCTGCTCGGCGGCCGGCGCGCCAAGCGGGCGGCCACCCCGCAGCACCCGTTCGGCTACGGCCGGGAGCGCTACGTCTACGCGTTCATCGTCGCCATCGTGCTGTTCAGCGTCGGTGGCCTGTTCGCGCTGTACGAGGCGTACCACAAGTGGGCCGACCCACACGCCATCAAGAGCTGGCACTGGGTTCCGGTGGCGGTCCTGGTGATCGCGATCGCGATGGAGTCCTTCTCGTTCCGTACCGCGATCAAGGAGTCCAACCACACCCGGGGCAAGCAGTCCTGGGTGCGCTTCGTCCGCCGGGCCAAGGCCCCGGAGCTGCCGGTGGTGCTGCTCGAGGACCTCGGCGCGCTGGTCGGCCTGGTCTTCGCGCTCTTCGGCGTGACCATGACGCTGGCCACGGGCAACGGCAAGTGGGACGCGGCCGGCACGGCGATGATCGGCCTACTGCTGGTCACCATCGCGATCATCCTCGCCGTCGAGACCAAGAGCCTGCTGCTCGGTGAGGGCGCCGAGGTGCACGACGTCGCGGCGATCGAGAAGGCGATCATCGACGGCCCCGAGGTCGAGCGGATCATCCACATGAAGACGCTCTACCTGGGGCCGGAGGAGCTGATGGTCGCCGCGAAGATCGCGGCGCGGCCGTGCGACACCGTCGAGCAGTTGGCCCGGGGGATCAACGCGGTCGAGGTGCGGATCCGTTCCGCGGTACCGATCGCCCGGGTCATCTACCTGGAGCCGGACGTCTACAGCGCCGCCGCGGACCGGGCGGGCACCGGGAGCGCGTCCCACACCGCCGTCCCCGAGTCGCAGACCGAGCCGGGCCAGCTCCCCGGGCGGCCCGGGAGCTGACGTGGAGCTGTTGCAGGGCCGGATCCGGGACTACGCCTGGGGCTCCCGCACGGCGATCGCCGAGTTGCAGGGGCGTCCGGTGCCGAGCGACGGGCCGGAGGCCGAGCTGTGGCTGGGCGCCCATCCGGGCGCGCCGGCCACGGTGGACCGGGACGGCAGCCCGGTGAACCTGACCGACCTGCTGCTCGCCGAGCCGGGGCACTGGCTGGGCGAGCGGCTGGTCGGCCGGTTCGGCACCCGGCTGCCGTTCCTGCTCAAGGTGCTGGCCGCGGACGCCCCGCTCAGCCTGCAGGCCCACCCGGACGCCGACCAGGCCCGGGCGGGGCACGCGGCCGATCCGGGCCGGGTCAACTACGTCGACCCGTACCACAAGCCGGAGCTGCTCGTCGCGCTCAGCGAGTTCGAGGCGCTCTGCGGGTTCCGCGACCCGGCGGAGTCGGCGGCGGCGCTGGCGGCGTTCGGCGTACCCGCGCTGGAGCCGGTGGTGGCGGCGTTGCGCACCGGGCCGGCGGGGCTGCGGGAGGCCGTACGCCGGCTGCTGAGCTGGCCCGAGGCGGAGCGTGCCGGGCTGGTGGCGAGCGTGCTGACGGCGGAGGTCGCCGGCCCGGACGCGGTGCTGGCGCGGGCCCTGGCGGTCGACTACCCGGCCGACCCGGGGGTGCTGGTGGCGCTGCTGCTGCACCACGTCCGGCTGGCGCCGGGCGAGGCGATCTGGATGCCGGCCGGCAACCTGCACGCCTACCTGCGTGGCACCGGTGTGGAGATCATGGCGGCCAGCGACAACGTGCTGCGCGGCGGCCTCACGCCGAAGCGGGTCGACGTGGACGAGCTGCTGCGGGTGCTGCGGTTCGAGGTGCTCGACGAGCCGGTGGTGGCCCCGGTTCCGGTGGCGCCGGGCGTGGTGACCTGGCCGGTGCCGGTGGAGGACTTCGCCCTGCACCGGGTCGAGGTGGCGGCCGGCGACGCGGGGGTGCGGCTGGCGTTGCCCGGCCCGCGGGTGGTGCTCTGCCGGGCCGGCAAGCTCGCGGTGGACGACGGGGTGGGCACGGTCACCCTGGGGCCGGGCCAGGCGGCGGTGGGCACCGCGGCCGGCGGCCCGCTGGTCATCGGCGGTGAGGGCGAGGCGTACGTCGCCACCTGCGGGCTGCGCTGACGGGCGCGAACCCACCGGCGCTGGCAAGTCCGACTTTCCCGAAATAGCTTGACGCGCCCGTCGCACAATGTGACTCTATGGGTACGCAGCGTTGTCGCGACGAAAGGTCCGGTGACGCGCGGGGAACCAAACCGGGGGGATGCACGGGGCGGCCGGGTCGTGGGCGGAAAGTCCGTTCACCACCGACCGCCCCGTGCGCTGTCCGCCGTCCGGGGCCGTCCGCCGTCCGCCGACCGGGCACGGCCCGACCGGGTCGCGAGCGTAAGGTGGAAGGCTGCGCACCACATCGTTCGACAGGAGCTTCCATGACCAGCACCCTCCCGGCGGCCCCCCGCGGCGCGTCGTCCGAGGCCCGGCCGAGCACCCTCGCCGAGGGCGACTACAAGGTGGCGGATCTGTCGCTCGCCGCGTTCGGGCGCAAGGAGATCCAGCTCGCCGAGCACGAGATGCCCGGCCTGATGGCCATCCGGCGTGAGTTCGCCGACGCCCAGCCGCTCGCCGGCGCCCGCATCACCGGTTCGCTGCACATGACCATCCAGACCGCCGTCCTGATCGAGACCCTGGTCGCGCTGGGCGCGCAGGTCCGCTGGGCGTCCTGCAACATCTTCTCCACCCAGGACCACGCCGCCGCCGCGATCGTGGTCGGCCCGAACGGCACCCCCGAGGCCCCGGCCGGCGTCCCGGTCTACGCCTGGAAGGGCGAGAGCCTGGAGGAGTACTGGTGGTGCACCGAGCAGGTGCTCACCTGGCCGGACGGGCAGGGCCCGAACATGATCCTCGACGACGGCGGTGACGCCACCCTGCTCGTCCACAAGGGTGTCGAGTTCGAGAAGGCCGGGGTGGTCCCGCCGGTCGAGTCCGCGGACTCCGAGGAGTACGCGGTCATCCTCAAGCTCCTGCACCGCTCGCTCGCCGAGGACGGCCAGCGCTGGACCCGGATCGCCGCCGGCATCAAGGGCGTGACCGAGGAGACCACCACCGGCGTGCACCGGCTCTACGAGATGCACCGCGCCGGCACCCTGCTCTTCCCGGCCATCAACGTCAACGACTCGGTGACCAAGAGCAAGTTCGACAACAAGTACGGCTGCCGGCACTCGCTCATCGACGGCATCAACCGCGCCACCGACGTGCTGATCGGCGGCAAGATGGCCGTCGTCCTCGGCTACGGCGACGTGGGCAAGGGCTGCGCCGAGTCGCTGCGCGGCCAGGGCGCCCGGGTCGTGGTGACCGAGGTCGACCCGATCTGCGCGCTCCAGGCGGCGATGGACGGCTACCAGGTCGCCACCCTGGACGACGTGGTCGAGCAGGCCGACATCTTCATCACCGCCACCGGCTGCTTCAACGTCATCACCAACGAGCACATGGCCCGGATGAAGCACCAGGCCATCGTCGGCAACATCGGCCACTTCGACAACGAGATCGACATGGCCGGCCTGGCGAAGCGCTCGGACGTCACCCGGGAGAACATCAAGCCGCAGGTGGACGTGTGGCGCTTCGCCGACGGCCACGCCATCATCGTGCTCTCCGAGGGCCGCCTGCTGAACCTGGGCAACGCCACCGGCCACCCGAGCTTCGTGATGTCGAACTCGTTCGCCAACCAGACCATCGCGCAGATCGAGCTCTTCACCAAGACGGATGAATACCCGGTCGGTGTCTACGTGCTCCCGAAGCACCTGGACGAGAAGGTCGCCCGGCTGCACCTGGACGCGCTCGGCGCGAAGCTGACCACCCTGAGCAAGGAGCAGGCCGCGTACCTCGGCGTGCCGCAGGAGGGTCCGTTCAAGCCGGAGCACTACCGGTACTGAGTCACGCCCGGAGGGGACCGGGGTCGGCCGCCGCGCGGCCGTCCCGGTCCCTTTCGCGTACGCGGGCCCTCCGCCGACCCCGGCGCGCCGCGCCGGCTGCCGCTGGGCAGATGGGGGCCGGATGGCCCTGGTGACCCTCGCCACCGGCGCGGAAAGCTGGGCTGACCAGCGGGTGTCCGGCTGCCGACGATCCGGGTGACGTTGCCTTGAACGACTTGACGGCGGCCCGGATCAGTAGGAAGGTATGGCTGCCCTAAGTTAACTGAGGCGTGCCTAACCAATGACGGAGTACCGATGTTCGCCACGTACCTGATCGGCCTGCGGGAGGGCCTGGAGGCGACCCTGGTGGTCAGCATCCTGGTCGCGTTCCTGGTCAAGTCGAACCGACGCAACCGGCTGCCGCACGTGTGGCTCGGCGTCGGCGCGGCCGTGGCCCTCTCGGTGCTCTTCGGCTGGCTCATCGAGTACACCTCGACCTCGCTGCTGCAGACCTCGGAGTCGCGCGAGCTCTTCGACGCCGTCACCTCGGTGGCCGCCGTCGTCTTCGTCACCTGGATGATCTTCTGGATGCGCAAGGCCGCCCGGAGCATCGCCGGTGAGCTGCGGGGCAAGCTGTCCGAGGCGCTGGCCGTCGGCGCGTTCGCGGTGACCGGCATGGCCTTCCTCGCGGTGATCCGGGAGGGCCTGGAGACCGCGCTGATCTTCTACTCCGCCGCACAGAGCACGGCCGGCGGCGCCGGCCGCAACGCGATCCTCGCACTGGTCGGCGGCATCGCCACCGCCGTGGTGATCGGCTTCCTGCTCTACCGCAGCGCCCTGAAGCTCAACCTGAGCAAGTTCTTCACCTGGACCGGCGCGCTGCTGATCCTGGTCGCCGCCGGCATCTTCAAGTACGGCGTGCACGACTTCCAGGAGGCCGGCGTGCTGCCCGGCCTGAACAACCACGCCTTCGACATCTCGTCGGTGCTCGACCCGAGCGCCTGGTACTCGGCCCTGCTCAGCGGCATGTTCAACATCACCGCCACGCCGAGCGTGCTGGAGGTGGTGGCCTGGGTGGCGTACGCGGTGCCGGTGCTGGTGCTCTTCCTGCGCAAGCCGGCCAAGCCCGCCGCCCCCGCCAAGCCGGCCGCCACCGCCGACACCTCCGCCGAGGTCTCGAAGCCCGCCGAGCCGGCCGCCACCGAGGCCCCGGCCACCACGCCGCAGCGCGCCTGACCGCCCGTTTCCCGAGGAGAAACCGTACCGATGCGTACCACTCGATTCGTCGTGCCCGCCGCCGCCGGGATGCTCGTCGTCGTCGCCGGCCTGGCCGGGTGCGGAGGCGGCGACGACAAGCAGGAT
The DNA here is from genome assembly GCF_043197935.1 of Micromonospora sp. NPDC048930. Taxonomy (NCBI): domain Bacteria; kingdom Bacillati; phylum Actinomycetota; class Actinomycetes; order Micromonosporales; family Micromonosporaceae; genus Micromonospora; species Micromonospora sp. NPDC048930. The sequence continues at coordinate 9,867 of NZ_JBICUB010000002.1, read as the reverse complement.
GCCAAGGCCGGCGGGCCGATCGTGGTCAAGGCCACCGACAGCGCCTGCGAGGTCGGCACGACCGAGGTCCCGGCCGGCCAGGTGACCTTCAAAGTGACCAACTCCGGCTCCAAGGTCAACGAGTTCTACGTCTTCGCCGCCGGTGACCGGGTGATGGGCGAGGTGGAGAACATCGCCCCCGGCCTGAGCCGCGAGCTGCACGTCGAACTGCCCGCTGGGACGTACGAGACGGCCTGCAAGCCGGGCATGAGCGGCCGGGGCATCCGGAGCGCGCTGAAGGTCAACGGCACCGCCGCGAGCGTGGCGCCGGACGCCGCGCTGAGCGAGGCCACCGCCAGCTACCAGCGGTACGTCAAGAGCCAGACCGACGCCCTGCTCACCAAGACCGAGGAGTTCGTCGCCGCGGTCAAGGCCAACGACGTGGCCAAGGCCAAGGCGCTCTACCCGGTGGCCCGCACCTACTGGGAGCGGATCGAGCCGGTCGCGGAGATCTTCGGTGACCTCGACCCCAAGATCGACGGCCGGGAGGAGGTCATCGAGGAGGGGATGCAGTTCACCGGCTTCCACCGGATCGAGAAGGACCTCTGGACGACCGGCGACGTCAGCAAGGACGGCGCGATCGCCGACCAACTGCTCGCCGACGTCAAGGAGATCGTGGCCAGGGCGAACGCCGAGAAGCTCAACCCGCTCCAGCTCGCCAACGGTGCCAAGGAGCTCCTCGACGAGGTGGCCAGCGGCAAGATCACCGGCGAGGAGGACCGGTACTCGCACACCGACCTCTGGGACTTCAGCGCCAACGTGGAGGGCTCGAAGGCGGCCATCGCCGCGCTGCGTCCGGCGCTGGAGCAGCGCGCGCCCGAGCTGGTCAAGCAGCTCGACACCGAGTTCGCCAACGTCGAGGCCGCCCTGGGCAAGCACCGCGCCGGCGACGGCTGGAAGCTGCACACCCAGCTCAGCAAGGCCGAGCTGAAGGAGCTGTCGGACAGCATCAACGCCCTCGCCGAACCGATCAGCAAGGTTGCCGCGGCCGTCGCCCGCTGACGGCCGGGTGGAGGAGATGACGCGATGAGCGAGCAGAGCACGGCGGCCACCCCCGGGACCACGATGTCCCGGCGGCGGGCCATCACACTGGCCGGGGTCGGTGTCGCCGGCGTGGCCGGCGTCGCGGCCGGCGCCACCGCGCTGGTCGGCGGCGGTGACCCCGCCGCCGCGAACGACGCGGCCGCCGGGGCGGTGCCGTTCCACGGCGAGCACCAGGCCGGCATCACCACCCCGGCCCAGGACCGGCTGCACTTCGTCGCGTTCGACGTGATCACCAAGGACCGGGCGAAGCTGGTCGCGCTGCTCCAGGAGTGGACCGCCGCCGCGGCCCGGATGACCGCCGGGAAGGACGCCGGCCTGATCGGTGCGGTCAACGGCGTGCCGGAGGCCCCGCCGGACGACACCGGCGAGGCGCTCGGCCTGCCCCCGTCGCAGCTCACGCTCACCGTCGGCTTCGGCCCGACGCTGTTCCGCGACCCGCAGGGCCGGGACCGGTTCGGCATCGCCGACAAGCGCCCGGCCGCACTGGCCGACCTGCCGCACTTCGCCGGGGACGCGCTCCAGCCGGAGATCTCCGGCGGCGACATCTGCGTCCAGGCCTGCGCCAACGACCCGCAGGTGGCGGTGCACGCGATCCGCAACCTGGCCCGGATCGGCATGGGTGTGGTCAGCGTCCGCTGGTCGCAGCTCGGCTTCGGGCGTACCTCGTCGACGTCGCGGGACCAGGCCACCCCGCGCAACCTGTTCGGCTTCAAGGACGGCACCCGCAACCTCAAGGCCGAGGACGCCAACCTGCTCCGCGAGCAGCTCTGGGTCCAGCCCGGCGACGGGCCGGACTGGATGGCCGGCGGGTCGTACCTGGTCAGCCGCAAGATCCGGATGCTGATCGAGACCTGGGACCGCACCCCGCTGGCCGAGCAGGAGCAGATCGTCGGCCGGAACAAGGGTCGCGGCGCGCCGCTCGGCAAGGGTGCCGAGTTCGACGAGCCCGACTTCGCCGCCAAGGGTGACGGCGGCACGCCGGTGATCGCCGAGACCGCGCACGTGCGGCTCGCCCACCCCGACCAGAACAACGGGGCCCACCTGCTGCGCCGCGGCTACAACTTCGTGGACGGCTCCGACGGGCTGGGCCGGCTCGACGCCGGGCTGTTCTTCATCGCGTACCAGCGGGACCCGCGCCGGCAGTTCGTGCCGATCCAGACCCGGCTCGCCCGCAACGACGCGATGAACGAGTACCTGCGGCACATCTCCAGCGCGCTCTTCGCCTGCCCGCCGGGCGTCCGCGACGCCGCCGACTGGTGGGGCCGCGCGCTCTTCTCCTGACCGGCGGGCCTCGCCGGCCAGCGCGATCTCGTCGGGCCGGGCTGTTCGCGAACGCGTCAGCGCTCGGCGTCGAGCGGGGCGGACTGCCCGCGTACCGGATGGGGCTGGGTGGGAACGGCGGGCCGCAACGTGGTCGCGGCCGGTGCGGCGACCGGCATCGGGGCCGCGACCGGCGCGGGCGCCAGCTCCGGCCAGAGCGTGGCGGTGGCCGCCCGGGTACGTCCCAGCCGGTACGCGGCCCGGCGGTACCGCTCGGCCAGCACCGCGGCCAGATACGCCGGCTCGGGGGCGGCCCACGGCGGCGGCGGCGAGACGCGCGCCGACACCTCGGCCCAGAGCCCCCGCCCCAGCAGCGTGCGGTCCGGCTCGGCGAGCTGGTGCACCCGGCCCAGGTACTGCCGGACGGCCAGCGCCAGCCCGTCGTCCACCCGGGTCAGGTCCAGCGTCGCCGCCCAGGCGAGCAGCGGCGGTACCGGCGACGGCAGCGGACGCCACACCCCGGCGCCGCGGGTGTGCACCACGAGGGTGCCGGCCACCAGATCGCCCAGCCGGCGTCCGCGCGGGTCGCTCAGCATCACCGTCACGCTCGCCGCCCAGCTCAGCAGCGGCAGCACCAGCCCCGGCCACTCCACGGCCACCCCCACCAGGGCCCGGGTCAGCGACTGGCCGACGCCGACCGGTCCGCCGTCGGCGCGGACCACCCGCAGCCCCACGGCGAGCTTGCCCAGCGTCCGCCCGCGGACGAACCGCTCCATCAGCACCGGGTAACCGACCAGCACCAGGATCACCACCAGGGTGCCCAGCGCTCCCATCAGTGCCTCGTCCACCCCCGGTAGGGACAGCACCAGCAGCGACAGGCCGGAGAAGAGCAGCAGCGCCGCCACCAGCTGGGCCAGCAGGTCGATCAGCAGGGCGAGCACCCGGGAGCCGAGCCGGGCCGCCCGCACGTCCAGCGCGACCGCCTCGCCGCTGACCAGACCGGCGTCGGCCCAACCGACCGGTGGGGGAGGTTGCGCGCGCACCCCGACAGTGAACACCATTAGCGCCGAACGGGGGTGCAGGGTGGATCTCGACGCGTACGTGGCGGAGCACGGCGCCGAGTGGCGGCGGCTGGAACACCTGACCGGCCGGCGCAAGCTGGACGCGGCCGAGGTCGACGAGCTGGTGATGCTCTACCAGCGCACCGCCACCCACCTCTCCGCGCTGCGCAGCCGCGCGCCCGACCCGGCGCTGGTCAGCCGCCTGTCGCACCTGGTGCTGGCCGCGCGGGCCCGGATCACCGGCCGGCCCCGGCCGTCCTGGGCCGCGGTCCGCCGCTTCCTCCTGGCCGACCTGCCGGCCGCCCTCTACCGGGCCTGGCCCTGGTGGTGCGGGGTCGCCACCGGGTTCAGCGCGCTCAGCGGCTTCCTCATCTGGTTCGTCGCCGGTCACCCGGAGACCGCCGGGGCGTTCATCGGCGAGGACGCCGCCAAGGACCTCGTGAACTCCGGCTTCGCCGGCTACTACACCGAGTTCGCCGCGCCGACCTTCGCGTTCCACCTCTGGACGCACAACGCCTGGCTCGCCGCGCAGTGCCTCGCCTCCGGGGTGCTGGTGGTCCCGGTGTTCTACCTGCTCTGGCAGAACGCGCTGAACATCGGCGTGGTCGGCGGGGTGATGATCTCGTACGGCCGGGCGGATGTCTTCTTCGGCCTGATCACCCCGCACGGGCTGCTGGAACTCACCGGGATCTTCGTCGCGGCGGGGGTCGGGCTGCGTACCGCGTGGGCGTGGATAGCGCCGCCCGCCCACCTCAGCAGGGGTCGGGCGGTCGCCGAGGCGGGACGTTCCGCGATCGTGGTGGCCGCCGGCCTGGTCGGGCTCTTCGCGGTCTCCGCGCTGCTGGAGGCGTTCGTGACTCCGGCGCCACTGCCGGTCGCCGTCCGCGTGGCCGTGGGCGCCACGGTCTGGCTCGCCTTCCTCGCGTACGCCCTCCTCCTCGGCCGCCACGCCACCCGACCCGCGCCCCCCACCCCCACGGCCGCGCCTCCCGTGGCCGCCTCTCCCATGGCTGCCTCTCCGGAGGCCGCCTCTCCCGTGGCCGCCTCTCCAATGGCAGCTGATTCACGGAAATAGTGGCCATTTCCCTCTGGTTAGCCACTGTTTCCGTGAAACAGTGCGGACGCTGGGCGCGGGCGCGGGCGCGGGCGCGGGCGCGGGTGGCGGGTCAGAGTTGGCCGAGGGATTTGAGGCGGAGGTAGGTGTCGGCGATCGTCGGGGCGAGGCGGTCGGCGGGGGCGTCCACCACGGTCACCCCGTGCCGGGACAGGGCGGCCCGGACGCGGTCCCGTTCCGCGAGCGCCCGCCAGGCCGCCGCGGCGGCGTACGCGTCGTCCGGAGCGGTCGGCGGCGCGACGGTGAGCCCGGTCAGCACCGGGTCGTGGGTCGCGGCGATCACCACCCGGTGCCGGGCGGCCAGCCGGGGCAGCACCGGCAGCAGCCCCTCGCCGAGCGCGCCCGCCTCCAGCGCGGTGAAGAGCACCACCAGGCTGCGCCGCCGTTCCCGGCGCAGCACCTCCCCGGCGACCAGTTCGAAGTCGGTCTCCACCAGGGCCGGTTGGAGCGGGGCGACCGCGTCCACCAGCCGGGCGAGCAGCGCCGGCCGGCCGCTGCCGGTCACCGTGGCCCGCAGCACGGCGTCCGCGGCGAACAGGTCGACCCGGTCGCCCGCCCGGGCGGCCAGCGCGGTGAGCAGCAGCGCCGCGTCGATCGCGGTGTCCAGCCGGGGCTCGTCGCCGACCCGGACCGCCGAGGTGCGCCCGGTGTCCAGCACGCAGACCAGCCGCCGGTCCCGCTCCGGCCGCCAGGTACGCACCAGCACGTCGGAGCGGCGGGCGCTGGCCCGCCAGTCGATCGACCGGACGTCGTCGCCGACCACGTACTCGCGTAGCGTGTCGAACTCCGTGCCGTGGCCGCGCCCCCGGGTGACCTGCACGCCGTCGATGACCCGCAGCCGGGCCAGCTTCTCCGGCAGGTGCCGCCGGGAGTCGAAGCGGGGCAGCACGCGCAGCGTCCACGGTGGCGTCGCCGGTCGCCCGGCGCGCTGCCGGAAGGCCAGCCGCAGCGGCCCGTGGGAGCGTACGGTCAGCACCCCCGCCGGCCGGTCGCCGCGCCGCGCCGGGCTGAGCCGGACCGGCAGCGTGGCGACGCCGCCCGGGTCGACGGTGAGCATCGTGCCGGGCGGTACGTCGGGCTGGGCGCCGGCCGAGGGCACCCACGCGTCGCGCACCTGGGCGCGCAGCGTACGGCCGGAGGCGTTGGCCAGGTGCAGGGTGACGGTGGCGGTGCCGCCCAACCGGACCGCCCGGTCGCCGGTGCGGGTGGCGGTGAGCGCGTGCAGCGGCGCCGCGAGGGCCCAGTCGAGCGCGACGAGCAGCAGCACCGCAGCGGTCATCACGACGACGCCGAGGAACGGCGCCGGCCAGACCGGCAGGGTGGCCGCCCCGGCGCCCAGCAGCAGCGCCGCCCGCCAGGTCATCGGGGCGTCGGCACGGTGGCCAGCACCGCGTCCAGCACCGCGTCGACGGTCACCCCCTCCAGTTCCACCTCTGGGCGCAGCCGCAGCCGGTGCCGCAGGGTGGGCCGGGCGACCGCCTTCACGTCGTCCGGGGTGACGTGGTCGCGTCCGGCCAGCCAGGACCACGCCTTGGCGGTGGCGAGCAGCGCGGTGGCGCCCCGGGGCGAGGCGCCCAGCTCCAGCGCGGGGGCGGCCCGGGTGGCCCGGCACAGGTCCACGATGTAGCCGAGGACCGGCTCGGCCACGTACACCCCGCGGACCGCCTCCCGGGCGGCGGCCAGGTCGGCCGCGGTGGCCACCGGGCGTACGCCGACCGCGCGCAGGTCACGCGGGTCGAAGCCGGCGTGGTGGGCGCGGAGCACGCCGAGTTCCTCGTCCCGGCTGGGCAGCGGCACGGTCAGCTTGAGCAGGAACCGGTCGAGCTGCGCCTCGGGCAGCGGGTAGGTGCCCTCGTACTCGATGGGGTTCTGGGTGGCGGCGACGATGAACGGCTCGGGCAGCGGGCGGCGCTCGCCCTCGACGGAGACCTGCCGCTCCTCCATCACCTCCAGCAGCGCCGACTGGGTCTTCGGCGGGGTGCGGTTGATCTCGTCGGCGAGGAGCAGGTTGGTGAAGACCGGTCCCTCCCGGAAGGTGAACGCGGCGGTGTGCGGGTCGAAGATCAGCGAGCCGGTGACGTCACCGGGCATCAGGTCGGGGGTGAACTGCACCCGCTTGGACTCCAGGTCGAGCGCGGTGGCCACGGTCCGGATCAGCAGGGTCTTGGCCACCCCCGGTACGCCCTCCAGCAGCACGTGGCCCCGGCAGAGCAGGGCGAGCACCAGGCCGGTGACCACGGCGTCCTGCCCGACGACGGCCTTGGCCACCTCGGCCCGCAGCCGGTGCAGGGCGGCACGGGCGTCGGGCTGCGCGACGGCCGGCGCGATGACGGGTCCGGTCACCGGGGGTCTCCTTCGGTCGGGTGGACGACGGTACGGGTCAGGGCGTCCAGGTCGCGGGCCAGCGCCAGCAGTTCCTGGTCGGTGGTCGGCTCGTCGCCGTGCAGCAGCCGCGCCACCTGCTCCGGGTCGCGGCCGGTGTGGGCGGCGACCCGGGCGGCGACGTCGGCGGGCGGGGTGTCGGGCGGCAGGTTGAGCCGGGGCAGCAGGCGGGCCAGCGCTGCGGCACGAAGGGTGTCGGCGGCCGGTCCCCGCGCGCCCGCCCGCCGGTAGAGCCGGGCCCGACCGAGCACCGTCTCGGCGGAGCGGACGGTCACCGGCAGCGGCTCCGGTACGGGCGGGCCGAGCCGGCGGGCCCGCCAGAGCACCACCAGCAGGCCGGCCAGCGCGAGTTGGACCAGCAGCGCCCAGAACCAGGCCGGGAAGGCGTCCCAGAGCGGGTTGTCCCACGGCGGCGGCGCGCCGGCCCGGTCGTCGGCGCGCCCGCCGTCGCCGGATCCGTCGCCGCCGCCGGCGGGGCCGTCGCCCGGGGTCGGCGACCAGCTCGGACCCTCTGGCGCCGGGGCGGGGCCGGGCAGGTCGAGCCAGACCAGCGGGCGGGGGCCGCCGAGCAGGCCGGTGGCGAGGGCGCGGTTGCCCCACTCGTCGATCCGGTCGTTGCGGAACGGGTCGCTGGCCCCGATCACCACCACCTCGGTGCTCCACGGCACCTGGACCAGGCCGCCGGCGTAGCAGCGGCGGGCCGTCCCGCCGGCCCGCGCGGCGTAGCGCTGGTGGTCGGCGGCGGCACGGCCGGCGCGGGTGGCCTCCGCCAGCGGACAGGGGTGGCCGTCGGCGTCCGGGGTGGTGACCCGGGCGGCCCACCGGCTCCCGGTCGGGACGAGCGGGACGCCCATGGCCGCCAGGACCCGGCGGGGCGGGTCGACCAGCACCAGCCGGCTGCCGGACGGCAACAGGGTCAGGGCCTCGAGGGTGGCCGGGTGCACCAGTTCCGGGGCCGGTACGAAGAGGGTGGCCCGCCCCGGCTCGGTGGCCAGCAGCGCGCGCAGCGTGTCCGTCTCCCGGCGTACGGTCACGCCCTGCCCGCGCAGCGCCTCGGCCAGCCGGCTGCCCCCGTCCGGGCCGGTGGCGACCGGGGACAGGAATCCCCGCTCGTCCGGGTCGGGCTGGTCCACGGCGTGGAACACCAGGGTGACCACGATCAGCAGCACGGCCAGCCCGAGCGGGATCAGCAGCCGGTGCCGGCGTCGGGGCGGGGCGGCCGGGCGGGTCGGGTCCAGCGTGGCGGTCACCGGTGTTCCCCCTCCCCGGCCAGTTCGCGGTGCAGGTCGGTGGCGAGGTCGCGCATCCGGCGGTCGTGCGCGGGGGTGGCGGGGCGCTGGGCGTACCAGAGGTCGGAGAAGATCGCCCCGGCGGCGTGCAGGGTGGGGCGGGTCCCGGGCCGGACCTGCGCCGCGGCCGTGGCCAGCTCGGTGACGGTCATCCCGGCGCGCGGCTCCACCACCCGCCGTTCCACCAGCTCGCGGACCATGTCGCGGAGCCGTTCCCGGACCGCCTCGGCGTACCGGCCCTCGGCGGCGAGCCGGTCGGCGAGGCTGGCGTGGCCGGCCGCCACCGGCTCCGGGGCCCGGGGCGCGGGCACCGGGGGCGGCTCCTCCGCCGGGCGTGCCTTCGGGCGGCGCCGGCGCGGCCGAGGCAGCTTCGGCCGGCGCAGCCGGGGCAGCCGGGGGAGTCGGCGGGGCACCCAGGCCGGGAAGAAGTACCAGGCCAGCCCGATCAGCAGCGTGGCGAGCAGCAGGAGCAGGGCGACCAGCGGCAGCGGTACGAGGTCCCCCAGGGCGGCCACCGCCTCGGTCCACCACCGGCTCACCGCCGCACCGCCAGCAGGACGGGCTCCGGGGTGCCGGCCGGGGCGCGGGAGAGCCGGATGTCCAGCCCCTCGGTGCGCATCCGGGTCTCCAGGTGCAGCACCGCGTCGAGGCAGGCCAGCGCCGGGTAGGCGACCGCGTTCACGCCGGCCCAGGCGACGGTGGCGACCGGCAGTGCCCACGCGTCGAGGTCGAAGAGGCCGAGCAGCCCGAGGCCGTACCAGAGGCCGAGGCCGATGCCGAGCCGGGTCAGCCACCAGCCCAGGTAGCCGAGGAGCCGGATGCCGGCGGCCCGCCCGCCGGCCCGGACCGCCAGCCGCAGTGCCCGCCCCGGCACCCGGTACGCGGGCACCCGGTCCACCGCCAGCGCCGGCACCACCGCCCCCAGCAGCCCGTACGCGACGAACCAGGCCGGACCGGCCAGCCCGGCCAGGCAGACGGTGAGCCCGACCACTGCCGCGAACAGCAGGGTGGCCGGCCAGCGGGCGTCGCGGAGCAGCTCGCGGACGCCGGCCCGGCGGCCCAGCAGCGCCGCCCCGGCGCCCCGGGCGGCCGGGTTGCCCAGCAGCGCGATGATCACCGCCTCGGTCCCGGCCCCGACCGCGAGCAGCAGCCAGTACCAGCCGAACCGGTCGGCGTGGAACCACCACTCGGGCGGCCGGGCGGCCGCCAGCTCGCGCAGCGGGTGGAGCAGCAGCTGCTCACCGAGGGCCAGCAGCACGCCGAGCGGGACCAGCAGCCGGGCCTGGCCGCGCAGCAGCAGGACCGCCGAGTCGAGCAGCTCGCCCACCGTCAGGGGGCGGCGCGGGAGCACGGCGGTCGGGCCGACGTCGGACACGCGTACTCCTGGCGGACGTTCGGTGGTGGCGGGCAGGGGCACGCCCGGGGGATCATGGTTGCACGGCCGGTCCGGTTCCGGCTGACCCGCAGGCCCAGGGCGCGCCACGCCGGGTGTCCGGGCCGGCAGCTGTGGTGCGGGACCGCCCACCGCAGTACGGTGCCGTGATGACGCCGAACCCTCCGAAACGAACGGGGATGGAACGATAAGAGCGACCGGCAGTAGGCATCCAAGATACGGACAGGCGGGTACTCCGATGTAGCGAGCAGGCACGGGAATCGATCATCAGAGTTGTCTACGCTC